>NZ_PJZH01000001.1 GCF_002858715.1 Chimaeribacter coloradensis
GGTGGGGGCGTAAAAATCATTGCCGAGTGGAGACGCAGGGCCGGGCGAGCACACAGGGATGTGTGCGAGAGTCGCAGCCACGCTGGGAGCGTGTCTGCGGCGGCCCGATCAGCCCGGAGGCGAAATGAGGGGAGCCGCGGGAGCGGCCAATGATTCAGCCGGGGCACCAAGGCGCGGGGATGCAAGGGGCGCGCGCCTACGCGCCCCTTGCGCGGTGGCGGCAGCGGGGCCGCAGAAAGACACGAGGCGTATGCCAACGCAACCACCTCGATCCCCCTTTAACTTCGGCTGACTGGCTGACTGGCTGACTGGCTGCCCGGCTGCATAAGCCACCGATACATGCCACGTTACCCCCGGTGGCGGCAGCGAAGCCGCCAAAAGCCCCCCGGACAGGGGCGAACGCCCGATCTACCTGGCATCCGGTCGGACAAGATCAAACCGCTGATCCTCTGAAATCCCGTAATAGGCGCTTGGGCCGCCTGCCCGCAAAATCGGCTCTGCGCGCGCGGTCTGGTAGATCCCCTCGTCCAGCAGGGCGCGGTCAATATGCACCGCCACCACTTCCCCCAGCACCAGCCAGGTGTCGAGCTTCCCGCCGTCTGCGCCCTCAAGCTGGATCAGCTGCGTCAGCTTACACTCGAAATTCACCGGGCTTTCCAGCACCCGGCAGGCGGCGACCCGGCGGCCGGGCACCGGCGTCAGCCCGGCGTGGGTAAACTCATCCTCACCGTTCGGCAACGTGGCGGAGGTCTCGTTCATCGGCACCGCCAGCGAACGGGTCGCCAGATTCCACACAAACTCCCCGGTGGCGCGGATATTCGCCACACTGTCTTTCCAGCCGGTGCTCGAAAAACCGATAATCGGCGGCCGGTAGTTAAAACAGTTAAAGAAACTGTACGGCGCCAGGTTGCGCTGCCCCCCGGCGTTCAGAGACGAAATCCAGCCAATCGGCCGCGGGCCGACAATCGCATTCAGCGGGTCGTGCGGCAAACCGTGCCCGGCCGCGGGTTCATAATAGTAACGGTCATCAGGGTGGCGCTTCTCTTCAGTCATGGCATACCTGCTTGTTTAATGGCGTAATCCTTAACGTTAGCTGGCCGCAGGGCGGTTCGTCCAGGGGGAGAATGTGCGCTGCGCGCGCCGATGGGGCCACTGCCGGGTGGCAGACTGTGCTATCGTATGCCGCAGAAAATGTTGTGAGAGAGCCTTCAGGTGCAAAAAAAGAAAACCTTCCCGCAGGAAAAAAGCGGACTCCATGCGCGCAACCGCCACCGCAGCCGTTACGATTTCCCGGCGCTCATCGCCTCCAGCCCGGAACTGGCCGCCTTTGTGGCGGAGAACGCCTGGGGTGACCTGTCAGTGGACTTCGCCGACCCGGCGGCCGTGAAGGCGCTGAACCGCGCGCTGCTGCGCCACTTCTACCAGATCGCCGAGTGGGACATCCCGGAAGGCTACCTCTGCCCGCCAATCCCGGGCCGTGCCGACTACCTGCACCACCTGGCTGACCTGCTCGCCTCCTGCAACCGCGGCGAAGTGCCGCGCGGCAAAAACATCACCATGCTGGATGTCGGCATCGGCGCGAACTGCATCTACCCGATCATCGGCCTGCATGACTACGGCTGGCGCTTCACCGGCAGTGACACCGATGAAACGGCGCTCGCGTCGGCCAAAAAGATCATCGCGCAGAACCCGCTGCTGACCCACAACGTGCGGCTGCGCCTGCAAAAACAGCCGCAGCATATCTTCAATAACATCATCAAACCCAACGAGCGCTACGACGCCACCCTCTGCAACCCGCCGTTCCACGCTTCGGCGGAAGAGGCCGCCTCCGGCACCCGCCGCAAGCGCCAGAACCTCGGCCAGGGCAACCCGGACGGCGCACCGCTGCTGAACTTCGGCGGCCAGAGCAACGAACTCTGGTGCGAGGGCGGCGAAGCGCTGTTCATCAGCCGCATGGTCAGCGAAAGCCGCAAACTGGCGCAGAACTGCTTCTGGTTCACCTCGCTGGTGTCGAAAAAAGAGACGCTGCCGCTGATCTACCAGGCGCTGGAAGATGCCGGCGCGGTGGCCGTGCGGACGCTGGAAATGGCGCAGGGGCAGAAGGTGAGCCGCGTCATCGCCTGGACGTTCCTGAACGAACGGCAGCAGGCCGCCTGGGCAGAGAGCCGCTGGCGGGGCTAAGCCCGTCAGGCAGAAGAACGCAGGGCAGGGCAGGAAAACGGCGGGCAGGACGCCCGCCGGAAACGTCAGGAGACGTGTTGCAGGAACTCGCGCAGGCGGTCGCTTGGCGGGTTGCTGATCAGGGCGTGCGGCTCGCCATCCTCGGCGATACGGCCCTTGTCGATAAAGATCAGGCGTGAGGCCACTTTCTCGGCAAACCCGACTTCGTGGGTGACGATCACCATCGTCATCCCCTCTTCAGCCAGATCCTTCATCACCGTCAGCACCTCATGGCGCAGCTCCGGGTCGAGCGCCGAGGTCGGCTCATCAAACAGCATCAGCTTCGGCTTCACCGCCAGCGCACGGGCAATCGCCACGCGCTGCTGCTGGCCGCCCGACAGCTCAGACGGGTAGTGATGGGCGCGCTCCGACAGCCCCACTTTGCCCAGCAGCTCTTTCGCCAGCTTCTCGGCGTCCGCTTTGTTGGCCCCGCGCACGCGGATCGGCCCGAACGCCACGTTCTCCAGCGCCGTGAGATGCGGGAACAGGTAAAACTGCTGGAACACCATGCCCGCTTCCTGGCGGATCAGGCGCTCGTCCACTTTCGGGTCGTTGACTTTCAGGCCATCCACCACCAGATCGCCGGAGGTGATCTCCTCCAGTTTGTTGATGCAGCGCAGCAGCGTCGATTTGCCGGAGCCGGACGGCCCGATAATCACCACCACTTCGCCCTGGTTAATCTTCAGGTCAATGTCATGCAGCACCTGGGTTTTGCCGAAGTGCTTGGAGACGTTTTTGAATTCGATCATATGATTTTCAGTTTTCTTTCAAGCCGGCGCAGGATGAAACTCAGGGCCAGGGTGATGATCAGGTAGATCACCGCCACTGCCGTCCAGATCTCCATGGCGCGGAAGTTCCCGGCGATGATCTCCTGGCCCTGGCGGGTCAGCTCAGCCACACCGATCACGATAAACAGGGAGGTATCTTTGATGCTGACAATCCACTGGTTGCCGAGCGGCGGCAACATGCGGCGCAACGCCAGCGGGGCGATCACGTAACGCAGGGTGTCACGCCGGGAGAGGCCCAGCGCCAGCCCGGCCTCACGGAAGCCGTTATGGATCGACAGCACCGCGCCGCGGGTGATCTCGGCGATGTAGGCCCCGGAGTTGATGATGATGGTCACCACCGCCGCGCTGAACGGGTCGATGCGCACCGGGATCATCATCGGCAGGGCGAAGTAGATAAACATCACCTGCACCACAATCGGCGTGCCGCGGATAAGCTCGATAAACACCAGCGCGATGTGGCTGGAGAGCCAGCCGCCATAGGCACGGGCAAAGCCCGCCACCACGCCGATAAGCAGGCCGCCCAGCAACCCGAGGACTGAAATCCACAGGGTCATCTTTGCGCCTTCGAGCAAAAGGGGGAGAGCGGGCCAGATGGCGCTCCATTCAAACTGCATGACTCATCTCCTGGAAAAACCGGCAGCGGCTGCTGCCGGGTAACTGCTTTACTGCGCCGGGTTGACTACACCGGCTTTACTGCGCCGGGCTTATTTAGGCTCGGTGCCGAACCATTTTTTGTAGATCTCGTTGTACGTGCCGTTGTCACGCAGGGTTTTCAGCGCGCCGTTGACCTTCTCGCGCAGATCGCTGTTTTTCGGGAACGCGATGCCGTACTGCTGGGCTTTGATCGACTCACCCACCGCTTTGAACTGGCCGTTACCGGCGGTTTTGATGAAGTAGAGGATGTTCGGCGTGTCATGCAGCACCGCATCCGCCCGGCCGGTGGCCAGCTCCATGTAGGCGTTGTCGATGTTCGGGAACTGGCGCAGGTCTTTGGTTTTGATATTGGCTTTCGCGTAATCCACCGAACCGGTGCCGCTCTTCACCGCCACCACTTTGCCGGCAAGGTCTTTCTCGCCGGTGATCGCGGTGTTGTCGTTTTTCACCATCACCAGCAGGCCGCTGTTGTAGTAGCCGTCAGAGAAGTCGATGGCGTTTTTGCGCTCCGGGGTGATGGTGATGCCGGCCAGCGCCAGGTCAACGTTATGGGTCTGCAGCGCCGGGATGATGCCGCTGAAATCCATCGGCTTCAGGCTGTAGTCGAGCTTCAGCTCCCTGGCGATGGCATCCCACAGGTCAATATCAAAGCCGACATATTTGTCGCCCTGTTTAAACTCAAACGGGACGAATGCGGTGTCGGTGGCCACAATCAGTTTATCGGCTGCGTGTGCGGAAAACGCGAACGCCAGTGACAAAGCAACCAGCGAACCTTTTGCGTATGAACGTAACAGTGACTTCATGGAGAGTTCCTTATATAAGGCCGGGGATGATAGCCATTTCTTATGTTTCACGCCCTGCTATGAAAAAATCGTGCCAACTTTTCGAGTTATTGAAAAGCAATAAGATTTTTCGCACTCAGCGCTAAAACAGCGCATGACCAGCAAAATTGCACCACTGAGGTGCACCAAAAAGGTGCGGCCGTTCATTCATGGTGCATATCTCTAGGATAAGCGCTGTGATGTGTGATTAACGTGCTGTTATTAACAATAACGCTGTTAGCTGACTACAAAATGCTAACTTTTGGCCGGCATAGCCGGAAAGCAGGGAAGAAAAAGGGGAAGCGAAGGGGGAGAGGGAACGCGATACCGATAAGAAAAAGTGATGAACCCCAGAACGGGGCCGGTCGCCCGGCCCGCTTAACGCAACTGGCTGTCTTTACTGCCGCGGCGGTTATACCCGGCGTGGTCCTGCGCTTCTTTGTCCAGCGCGGCCTGGCACTGCACACAATAACGCACCCCTTTCAGTGCCTGCCGCCGCGCCTCCGGGATCGGCTCACCGCACTCCTGGCAAAACTTCTCACTCTCGCCATGCCCCAGCGCCTGCCGGGCGCGCTGCACCGCATCTTCTACCGTGGAATCGATCTGATCCTGGACGGCCCCATCTTGTGCCCAACCACTGGCCATTATGCCTCCGTGACGCTGTGAAGAGATTAAAAAAACCGGTGCCACCTTGCCGGTGAAATATCCCGCCGGTTAAAGAAATTATAGTCGTTAAACCGGGTTTCTGCCGGAGGCGGGCGCTTTTCCACCAGCCAATTTGCGTTAAAGAAAGGTAAAGGCGGGGAGGTCATGTTACAGCAGGTAATATCAGGTTACGTTTGCTTAAATTATGAACGTAAAGTAAGAATAATCTTAAATTTATTGTGTTCAATTATGTCCTGTGATAAACAGGCAGCGCTTTAAACAGACCCTCTTTTTAAAGGTGTTATTTTCTGGCCACGCTATTTGGGCAGCCGCTCTGCCCGGCGTTATTTTTATTACCGGTTAAGGTTATTCCCGTGTCTGATACGCTGTTTTCCACGCTCCCCGGCTATTCTGCGTCGCCTGATAATATTGCGTCGATTAAACGCACCCTGAATGAGCAGGCTGATGCCCTGCGCACCCTGGCAGACCATATTGACCCTGCGCAATACCAGCAGGCGCTGGCATTCATCAGCCAGTGCAAAGGGCATGTGATTCTCTCCGGCATGGGAAAATCGGGCCACGTGGGGCGCAAAATATCGGCCACGCTCGCCTCAACCGGCACCCCCAGTTTCTTCATCCACCCGGCGGAAGCCTTCCACGGCGATCTGGGGATGATTACCCCTTATGACCTGCTGATCCTGATCTCCGCCAGCGGCGAGACGGATGAGATCCTGAAGCTCATTCCGTCCCTGAAGGCGTTCGGCAACCGCATCATCGCCCTGACCAATGCCGGGGCCTCGACCCTGGCGCACCACGCTGACGCCGTGCTGGAGCTGATGATGGAGAGCGAGAGCTGCCCGAATAACCTCGCCCCGACCACCTCCACCACCCTGACGATGGCGATTGGCGACGCGCTGGCGATTGCGCTGATGCAGCAGCGCCAGTTCCTGCCCACGGATTTCGCCCGCTACCACCCCGGCGGCTCGCTGGGCCGCCGCCTGCTGACCCGCGTGGCGGACCTGATGCAGACCACGGTGCCGCAGGTGCACGAGCACGCCACCTTCCGTGAGGTGATCCAGGAGATCACCGGCGGCTGCCAGGGGATGGTGGCGGTGAATGACGACGCCGGGCGGCTGGTGGGCATCATCACCGACGGCGACCTGCGCCGGGCGCTGGCGAAGTGCAGCGGCCTCGACACCTGCACCGCCCGCGACATCATGACCCGCGACCCGATTACCCTGCCGCAGGAGACGATGATCGCCGACGCGGAACGCCTGATGCAGCAGGAGCGCATCTCTGCGCTGCTGGTCACCGGCAGCGGGCAGGATGTGGTCGGCCTGATCCGTATATTTGATTAAAAAGTCAGCCAATTGGGCGAATAGCGCCCTTTTTTGCGCCATAACCTCTGCGTTACAGGGGATTAGTGCGCCTGATAATGGCACCACGCCACGCCCCCTTAATAAAATGATGACCCCTCATGTTAATGAATAACGTAAAAGCTGCGCTGCCGGGCAGGCAGCTCGCCCGGCGGCTGCGGCAGGCCGTGAATCTGGCCTTCCTGCATCGCCACCTGGCAAAAATCATCATTATTGCGCCGCTGGCGCTGTTGATTATTTATCTGGTGTTATTTAGCCAGCCGCGTTTTCAAAGTGAATCCACGGTGGCGATTAAACGTTCCGATGATATTAACGGCAGCAGTTTAAATGTCGGCTTATTGCTGGGGGCGAGTAATACCAGTTCGGCCGAGGACGCGCTCTATTTAAAAGCCTATATCAATTCGCCGGATATGCTGGCGATCCTCGACAAGCAACTTGATTTCCACCAGGCCTTTGGGGCCAGCGGCTGGGATATTTTCTACCACCTGCGGGCGGACCTGCCGCGCGAGCGTTTCCTTGAGTACTACCGCAACCGCATCAGCGTCATTTACGACGATAAAACCGGCTTGCTGACCATCGCCACCCAGGGCTTTACCCCGGAGTTCGCCCAGCGCTTTAACCAGGCGGTGCTGAAGGAGTCTGAGCGCTTTATCAATGAGCTCTCCCACCGGATTGCCCGTGACCAGCTCGCCTTTGCTGAGAAAGAGATGCACGAGGCCAGCAGCCGCCTCGACGCCAGCCGTGCGGCGCTGCTCGCCTACCAGAACAGCAACAGCATGCTGGACCCCGGCGCACAGGCGCAGGCGGCCAGCGCGCTGGTCAACACCCTGACCGGCCAGAAAATCCAGATGGAAGCGGAGCTGCGCAACCTGCTGACCTACCTGCGTGAGGATACGCCGCAGGTGGTGAGCGCCCGCAATGCGCTGGCCTCGCTCTCCGCCCAGATTGAGGCGGAGCAGAGCAAAATCACCGCCCCGGACGGCCGCCAGCTCAACACCATGGCGGTGGACTTCGAGGCGATCAAGGCCCGGGTCGCCTTTGATACGGATCTCTACAAGCTGGCGCTCACCTCTATCGAGAAGACCCGGGTCGAAAGCGCGCGCAAGCTCAAGGTGCTGTCGGTGATCAGCTCACCGCAGATGCCGGAAGAGTCAACGTACCCCAACAGCCCCTATTTGATCATCAGCCTGCTGCTGATCTGCTGCTTACTCTTCGGCACCATCAAACTGCTGCTGGCAGTGATTGATGACCACCGGGACTAATAACGACTACCGCGAGCACGCCATGAAACTGTTTAACACCTTTGTTCTTGCCCTGACGCTGCCGCTGGCCCAGGCGCAGGCGATCTCCCTGACCGCTGACCCGTCCCTGACCGGCGCAGCCCCGCTGCCGCAGGTCATCAGCGGCCAGACGGCCCAGCCCAAAAGCAACAGCCAGTTTGACGACACCCCGGCACCGGTGGTTCCGGCCCCGGCCAGCCGTATGTTCGGCGCGCAGATCTTCAGCGGCACCGGCGGCAACAGCGCCAGCAGCATCGGCTTCAACCCCGGCTACGTCATCGGGCTGGGCGACCAGATCCAGGTGCGGCTCTGGGGGGCCTTCAACTTTGAAGGCAGCCTGGCGGTAGACCCGAAAGGCAACATCTTCCTGCCTAACGTCGGCCCGATGAAAGTCGCCGGCACGCCGAACGGCCAGCTCAACAGCCTGGTCACCAGCAAGGTGAAAGAGGTCTATCAGGCCAACGTCAACGTCTACGCCTCGCTGGTACAGGCGCAGCCGGTCAAGGTATTCGTCACCGGGTATGTCAACAACCCCGGCCTCTACGGCGGCGTCGCCTCCGACTCGCTGCTCTCCTACCTGAGCAAAGCGGGCGGGGTGGACACCGAGCGCGGCAGCTATGTGGACATCGAAGTCAAGCGCGGCAACCGCGTGCGCAGCCACATCAACCTGTATGACTTCCTGCTGAACGGCAACCTGAGCCTGTCGCAGTTTGCCGACGGCGACGTGATTGTGGTCGGCCCGCGCCAGCACACCGTCAGCGTGCAGGGCGAAGTCTTCAACAGCTATGACTTTGAGTTCCGCGACGGCACGCTGCCGGTCAGCGAGGCGCTGAGCTGGGCGCGCCCGAAACCGGGGGCTACCCACATGACCATTATCCGCCAGCAGGGCACCGTCAAACGCAGCGAGTACTACCCGCTCAGCCAGGCGGGCGGCCGCTTCCTGCAGGACGGTGACCAGCTGATCGTCAGCGCTGACCGCTACGCCGGTACCATCCAGGTGCGCATTGAAGGCGCGCACTCCGGCGAACACGCGGTGGTGCTGCCTTACGGTGCCACCATGCGCCAGGTGCTGGCGCAGATCCGCACCAACAGCATGTCGCAGCTTAATGCCATCCAGCTGTTCCGCCGCTCGGTGGCGGAGCGCCAGAAAGAGATGCTGAACCTCTCCTTGCAGAAGCTGGAAGAGGCGTCGCTCTCGGCCCAGTCCGCCACCTCGGAAGAGGCCAACCTGCGGATGCAGGAGGCGCAGCTGATCAGCCGCTTTGTCGCCAAGGCGCGCAACGTGGTGCCCAAAGGGGCGGTGGTGCTCAATGAGAGCAACCTTGACCAGGTGATCCTGGAAGATGGCGACATCATTAACATCCCGGAGCGTACTTCTCTGGTGATGGTGCACGGCGAAGTGCTGTTCCCGAACGCGGTGGCCTGGCAGAAAGGGCTGTCGCCGGAGGATTACATCGCCAAGGTCGGGGGCTTCACCCAGAAGAAGGGCAACGCGAAGGTCATCGTTATCCACCAGAACGGCGAAGCGGATGACGCCGACAACGTCGACACCCTGCAACCGGGCGATGAGCTGATGGTGCTGCCGAAGTTTGAATCGAAGAGCATTGAGGTCACCCGCGGCATCTCGACCATCATTTACCAGATCGCCGTCGCCGCCAAAGTTATTTTGACGCTGTAAGGAGAGGGGATGATCGGCATCTTTTCGGCAGGCATTGCGCGTATTCCCCATCTTGAACAACTCCTGCCGGAAGGGGTCGCCAGGCTGGCATCTTACCGGCGGGTCCCGGCCCGTGTCAGCGCGATTGCGGTCTGGGGCCACCGCCCCAGCGGGAACAGGGCGGTGGCCGTGGCTCGCCGCCGCGGATTGCCGGTCTGGCGGCTTGAGGATGGGTTTATCCGCTCACTCGGGCTGGGCGTGGCCGGCAGCCCGCCCTGTGCCATCGTGGTGGATCAGGCAGGCATCTATTACGATGCCGCCCAGCCCAGCACGCTGGAATACCTGATTCAGGACCGGGCAGGCAATGCGCCGCTCTACCCGCAGGCCAGCCGGGCCATTGATACCATTACCCGGCTTGACCTCTCCAAATACAACCAGGCTCCCCCTTACCGCGGCCCGGTACCGGCCGGTGAAACGGTGCTGGTGGTGGATCAGACCTTTGGCGATAAGGCGGTCTGCCACGGCGGGGCCGGGCCGGGCGATTTTGTCCGGATGCTGGAGACGGCGCTGGAGGAGAACCCCCAGGCGACGGTGTGGGTCAAAGTACATCCCGATGTGCTGCACGGCAAAAAAGCGGGTTATCTGGCTGATGCTGCCCGTGAGGCGGCGGCACGGCACCCGCGTGTCATGCTGCTGACCTGCAACGCCAGCCCCTATTCGCTGCTTCAGCACGTCAGCCGGGTTTATGCGGTGACCTCCCAGTATGGATTTGAGGCGTTGATGGCCGGCAAGGCGGTGACCTGTTTCGGCTTGCCCTGGTATGCCGGCTGGGGCCTGACGGACGATCGCCATGCGGATGCCCCCTCTCTGGCTGCCCGCCGTGGCCGGGCCTCCCTGCCCGATCTTTTTGCAGCCGCCTATCTGCGCTATAGCCGCTATCTCGACCCGCAAAGCGGCAAAGCAGGCACGCTGGATGACTTACTGACGTGGCTGGACATGGCCCGGGATCATTGCCGTGAACGGCAAGGGACGCTGACTGCGCCGGGGTTGTCGGTGTGGAAACGGGCCATTTTGACCCCGTTCTTAAAGACGCCGGATAACCGGGTGCGCTTCGGCACCTCAATCAACGATGCCGCTGCCGGGGTGGTGTGGGGCATCAAAGGGGAGCGGCAGTGGCAGCAGGCGGGTCATGACCCGGCGTTGCCGGTCTGGCGGATGGAGGATGGCTTCCTGCGATCTGCCGGGCTGGGCTCCCATCTGCACCCGCCGTTGTCACTGGTGCTGGACAAAAGCGGCATCTATTACGACGCGACCCGGCCCAGTGATTTGGAGACGTTGCTGAACCACGGTGCGCTGACTGACCATCAGCGTGCGCGGGCGGCCGCGCTCCGCCAGCGCCTGCTGGCAGCCCGCCTGAGCAAATACAACCTCGGGGCGGCGTTCTCACGCCCGGCCGCCGCCGCCGGGAAACGGCTGCTGCTGGTGCCGGGGCAGGTAGAGGATGACGCCTCCATTCTCACCGGCACGCTGGGGATCCGCAGCAACAGCGCGTTACTGCGGACAGTGCGGGAACGCCACCCGGACGCCTACATCCTTTATAAACCGCACCCGGATGTGCTGGCCGGTAACCGCAAAGGGGCGGTGGCGGCGCAGGATGTGGCGCGCTGGGCTAATGAAACCGTGCTGGATGCCGATATTATCCACTGTATCCGGGCAGCGGATGAGATCCATACCCTGACCTCGCTGGCCGGGTTCGAGGCCCTGATGCACGGCAAGCCGGTAACCTGCTATGGCGTTCCCTTCTATGCCGGTTGGGGGTTAACGCAGGATGAGTATCCCTGTCCGCGGCGGACGCGTGAAATTACGCTGGATGAGCTGGTGTATCAGGCGCTGATCCGTTACCCCAGTTATATTCACCCCGCGTCCGGTAAACCTATTACCGCCGAAGCTGCCGTGAGTTATCTGGAAACACTCCCGCGTGGAGAGATGTTTATTGCAAAACGGAAATTCAGCAGCGCGATTAACGCGTATAAAAAGATAAAAATGCTGATTAAAGTCAAATTAAATTATAACGCCGCCCAACACCTTTAATTAATCTGGCCATGCCGGCGATACACGCGTGTTAAAGGCATGAATAATAATTAAGGCCCGTAAACCGGGCCAGGCTTTTTCACGTTGGTGTATATGGAAAATAGCGCCCTCAGGTTATTACTTTCTGGGAAGAAATATCTGTTGCTGCAAGGGCCGATGGGGCCTTTTTTCAGTGATGTCGCGCAGTGGCTGGAAACCCACGGACGCGAAACCGTGAATGTCGTCTTTAATGGGGGTGACCAGTTTTATTGCCGCCATCGCACTGTATTGCCTTATCGCGCCACGCCAAAAGAATTCCCCGGCTGGCTGAAAGAGGTCTGCCGCCACTATACCTTCGACACCATCCTCTGCTTTGGGGATTGCCGCCCGCTGCACCGTGAAGCCAAACGCTGGGCGCAGGCAAAAGGGATACGTTTCCTGGCCTTTGAAGAGGGGTATCTCCGGCCCCATTTCATTACCGTGGAGCAAGGGGGCGTCAATGCCTTTTCCGGCTTACCGCGTGAAAGTGAGTTTTACCGGCAATTACCGGCGCAGGAGCCGATGGCTATTACCCCGCTTTCCCCCTCATTTTCACTGAGGGTAGGGCATGCCATCACCTATTATTTAATGGGAAGCTGGTACCGCCGGCAATTTGCCCAATACCGGCACCACAAATCTTTTTCCCCGGTGTATGAGGCGCGCTGCTGGATCAGGGCGGCCTGCCGTAAATATTGGTATGGGTTCCGCCAGCGGAATATGATGCCCCGGTTGCGAACGGCACTTGACCAGCGTTATTACCTGGTTATTTTACAGGTTTATAATGACAGCCAGATCCGCCACCACAGCCCTTATCAGGACGTCCGTGATTATATTAACGATGTGATCTACTCCTTCGCCAAAAAAGCCCCGGCAGATCAATCCCTGGTGATTAAACACCATCCGATGGATCGCGGTCACCGGCTTTATGGCCCGCTGATTCGCCGCCTGAGTGAACAGCACAAGGTCAGCCAGCGGGTATTTTACGTCCATGACCTGCCGATGCCGGAATTACTGAACCATGCCCGCGGAGTGGTAACCATCAACAGCACCGCCGGAATTTCAGCGCTGGTCCATAACAAGCCGCTTAAAGTGATGGGCCGGGCGCTCTATGATATGCGCGGGCTGACATTTCAGGGGCACCTGCATCAGTTCTGGGGATCGGATTTCAAGCCGGATATGAAACTGTTCCAGCAGTTCCGCACCTATCTGCTGAATACCACTCAGATTAACGCCGTGTATTATGGGGAAAATTATCACTTTCAATCTGATGAGGAAGAGGTATCCAGGCAGGATACAAGCTGGGCAGGTGCAGGCAGCACACAGGAAATGGGCAAAACACTTAGACCCTGAAGGAATAAATACCGGGCAGCCGTATAACGCTGCCCGGCCAATTTTAAATGACGTCGTTCCAGGTAACGACATCTGGCGTAAAGGGCACAAGTTTCCCTGCGGCTTTCAACATCTCCAGATGGCTAAGCGTAGTTTCTACCTTTGTCCAATCCAACCCCTCAACGTTACGGATATCATAGTCCCACCAACATAAAGCCAGCAGCCGGGCAATAATATCAGGCGCAAAACGATATTTTATAATACGTGCAGGGGTTCCGCCGACCACGGCAAAAGGTGGAACATCACGGGTAATAACTGCGCGTGAGGCGATAATTGCCCCATCACCAATCTTACAACCACGACGGATAAATACACCTTCGCCTATCCAGACATCATTACCAATGGTATTACGGCCTTCATTACTGCCTTCCAGACGGAATGCGTCTGTCGCTTTCTTAATCGTACCGGCCTGGTGGCGATAGAATGACGCCGTCTCCGGGTGCCGTTTCCAATACCGCGTGGTATAGAACATAGGCGAGGTAGACAAATAACCTGTCGGATGTTCACTCTCACCTACGGTAAGACGCCGTGCAATAGAACAATAGCGCCCGATACGATCGGTTGCCATAATTAAGGCATCTTCCCCTATATAACTGTACGCGCCAAAAGAGCGGACATCATAATGTCCGCGGGCCAGCCAGATCGGTGATTCAAACGTCATGTCTGCCGGACGAATCAGTTTTGTCTCTTCTGGCGAGACAATATCAATATGACGCCGGGCCAATTCCAGAAAAGGCGTGGTCATAAATTGTTATATCCTTTTAAATAACGTTTTCCCAGCTTACGTAATAATGGGTTCTTGGCATCGTTAAAGAAAAGATGCGGTTTATGTTCAAATTTATATTTTTTCTTCTCAGAGAGCGTATTTAACATGACCCAACGAATTACATGGTGTGTCACGCTGCGCTGTGCAGGGGGCGCATAATTATGGCTGAGGATGTCAGCCGGTGCAGGAGTAGCCGCCAAGGTCTTCGCTGCTGCAGGTTTCGTTGCAGGTTTCGCTGCAGGTCTTGGTGCGCGTTTAGGCGCAGGTTCTGAGGCCTGTTTAGCCGATTGATCTTTTAACAGAACCTCCCGGCCTTTTTGCCAGACACAGGGCATATCTAATGTTTTAAGGTCAGGCAAAATTGTTTTATATGCTGTGCCACCGTATGCATCTTCAAACATCACACCCGCCAGGATAGCCGCATCACGTGGGTGTGGGTTATTGAAGTAGTTATCCATGAGACGCAGGGTTTTATTAGGCTCAATGTCCAGTGCATAAAAACGCCGGCCAAGGATACGGGCTACCTCTGAAATAAACGCTATTGCGCCTTGTTGTACGTTATGAACTACCTCTTCACGGCGTGCTTCAACCGGTGAACGTGCCATAAATACGGGATAAAGGTTTTTTTGCCAATCCCGTGTCATGCAGACAAAAGAGGTATCTTCACTGCTGAATAAGGTTTCATAAAGAGGCACATGACGACAGAAAGGATGATAAGTATCATGCCGGTCAATAAATTCAGCCAGGTAGCCGCGAATAGGCAAGTTACGCTGTGCTACCCGCTTCAGAGCCTGGCGGAAGGTCATCAGATAGTACCCGCCAATCTCTTTCTCTCCACCCGATAACTGATGCAGAGATTCCTGCATCGTACCTGCATACCCAATATCAACAATGGCATTTTTGGTCACGCCATAAATACCGCTTTGTTGCAGATAATCAAGATAATGAGCACGTTCTTCCGCTGCCGCAGCAAGCAGGATAGGCTGCAGATCGCCAAATAACGCTTCCAGACGTGGTACATCCCCCGCTGTCAGTGGGCTTTCCGGCATATACTCGTGCTTTTTAAGTATCTCCAGAGGAACCAGATCAATATTGATCCCAAAGCGATGTTTTAACAGATGGGAGAGTTTGACCCGGTGGGCAAAGTCTACATGCAGAAGATCCAGAATATCACTCATATTCTGTACCTTCGCCAGGTTAACGGCCCGGCGTGAACAAAGTAGGTAGTGTGAGCGAGGGGCGTTGGGATAAAGAGGCGCTACCGCATCATAAGCTGCCTTCATAATTTTGCCATCGCGTGACAGGAAATAGAGATCTTCGACACCGTCGCGGATAGCATTTTCCAGCAGCCACTTAGTATAGCCCAGGAGTAATGCGCCAAAACCGTAATAGCCCAGTTTCCAGGGCGATCCTCCAAATACGGTACCTTTACGATGGGGCAGGTAGGGGTTGTCATGCAGGCGGTTGCCGGCAATGGAAAGCAGCATACGCCAGTCAAGTGAATGGCGGGCTTCATCACGTGACCAGGGCAGCGTATAATTACTATTCGCTTCAAAAACGTCAGACGCTTTTACCAGATGGAACGGTTTTAAACCCCGTGATTTCGCGCGTTTTACATCGGCATCAAGATTATCACCAATATGCAGGATACGGCTGGGGTCGACCTGCATTTGTTCCAATACCCGGTCAAATAACACGCCACTGTGTTTTTTCGCTCGGTAGGTAGAGGAAACGAACAAACGTTCATAACCGGTATAGCCATTCTTCTCTAATATCTCTGCCAGGAAAGATTCCGGCAGGTACATATCAGAGATAATAATAATACGTTTATTCAGGCTCTTGGCTTCTAAAAAGGCTTTATAACCAGATGCGCGTGGGTAAAGTAATTCACGCTCGGCTGACATTTCAGCCTGCATCAGACGGCGCATTACACTCTCATTCAACCCAAGGTCTGCTGCCAGCACCTGATAAATCTCTTCAAAGGTTACTTCGCCTTCGCCACGTTCAATGGCAGCAAGAAACGCAGCTTTTTCTGCGGCACGGCGGGACGTTTTGAAATCCAGGGTAGCAATACCGGTGATATCACGTGCTTCATTATTAATGAAGGTATAAAGATCGGTAGGCGATTTAAAAGGACGATAAAGTAACGTATCGAAAATATCGAATGAGACAATATCGTGTTTCATAATTTGCTGGGAAAGCTCATGACAATGATCCATAGAGGATTCCCCGCGTACTTTATTGAAGTACCCTAATGCCTCCAGTAACTGGCTTTCACGACGTTCTTCAAGCAGGATCTGGCCAACGGGGCGGTTGCACCACGGGGAAAACTCTCCGGTGGCCGCAAAATGTTTTAACCACTCTGCATAACGGCTGTCTGCTAAGAAACTCATCGGACAGTGCTGATGGCGAAGTGTTTCTACCATCAGGGCATCGCGGTTTTGCGGTGCGGGACTGGCTGCCTGGGTTAAAAGCGTTTCCAGCGTAGCGGCGGTAGTGAACGGTGTCAGATGGCTTTCGCCCAAAGCCAGCAACGGTTTTTGCCAAAAAGCTGCCTGAAACCCAATAGAGGAGGAGATAGTGATGACACCATCTACCAAAGGAACCAGGAATTGCGAAACCCATGCAATGTTATCTGTCTCTTTACGATAGATAAAATTAGGGAAACGGCTTCGCAAATAGTTAATCCCTTGCTCAGTTAATACAGCGCTTTGTGCATCACGGGATTTATAATTAGTGACCAACAGAGCATAGTCAGCAGGTAAGCGGGTTAATATATCAACCAAAATATCAAATTGGCTTTTATTATTACCTATAACACTGCTTATCATGAAATAGTTGTCAATTTGCAGCGGCAACAGTACGACTTTTGAAAAACGCTGATAAATATCATCGACAATGCTTTTAACAGGTGATACCGCCTGCAAAAATTGATTCTCTGTCAGCCGTAACTTATGTAATGCTTCCATTTCTTTATCGGAAACCACATTGCCTTCATACTTTTTAGCTGCAGCATGCTGTAATAGACCGGTATCCAGAGAGACGAGCTGGCTAAAAGGCGGGCGAGAAAAGAAGCCCGGCATCTGGTAGAGCATTTTTGCTTGCGGGTAAAGTGTAGCAAGAAAATTGGCAGGGCTTTCCCATACAATAATTACGTCAGGTGTAAATGCTTCCGGGAGTGCATGGGTCAGTAATTCTCCTAGCCTTTCTACTTCACCTTCATGGTAATCATTAACATGGTGACGTTGAGCACGGGTGAGATAACTTTCACCTTTCATCCACTCAACCGGATCGATAACGGCCAGCGTATCAATATTGCGTGTGTGCCGGTCTTCCAGACATTGACTGGCGATCGGTGTGCCCATTAACGCGACAACGTTCATGCCTGATTGTTGCAATGATTTAATCTGCGGCAGAAAAGAGTTGCGCAACGTGGCATAACGAAAAAGTGGGTTACCGAACTCAATAGACGGCTCAAGGTAAAAAAGAATATTCATGTCAAAATACCAAAGTAGTTAACGTTATTAGCTGCATAAGGCAACGTGCATTTAATAAATAAATTTGTATTTGTATCGGGCAGAAAAAGTAAGGGAAGAGGGGGGCTTACAGCCCCTCTTCCTTCTGGTACACCGCAATAGCCTCATCCACGGTGTCGTAGTAGGTCACCTGGTTATCACGGCCGATAAACAGGGCGGCGTCGCAGTATTCGCGCAGGCTGTTGAGGCTGTGGGAGACCATCAGAAAACTCGATTCGGCGTGGCGCGCTTTGAAAAGCTCCGCACATTTCTGTTTGAAACGCGCATCGCCCACCGCCGTGACTTCGTCGACCAGGTAGTAGTCGAAGCGGAAGGCCATGCTCAGGCCGAACCCAAGGCGGGATTTCATGCCGGAGGAGTAGGTCTTGATCGGCATGTCGAAATATTTGCCCAGTTCAGCAAACGCCTCCACAAAGGCCACTTTCTCTTTCAGCTCCGCGGCCGGGGCGTAAAGCCGTGCCACAAATTTCACGTTTTCCCGGCCGGTCAGGCTGCCCTGAAAACCACCCGCCAGCCCCACCGGCCAGGAGATGCTTTTGCGGGTCACGACCCGGCCGCTGTCCGGCCGGTCAATGCCGCCAATCATCCGCAACAGCGTCGATTTCCCGGCACCGTTGCGGCCTACCAGCGCCACGCTTTTGCCTTCGGGCAGCACCACGCTCAGGTCTTTATAAACGTAATGACGGCCGGCCGGGGTGCGGTAGGATTTGGTCAGGTTCTCAATGGTAATCATGATGTCAGCATCGCCTCTTCGCGTACCCGGTAGAGCGCAAGCCCGGTAAACAGTACCCCTAACGTGCAGAGCGCCAGGTAGCCGAGGCTGACGCCGTCACTGACGTAGCCGGGCATCACCGCCTGGCGGCACAGCTCCACCACATGCACCAGCGGGTTCCAGAGCAGGTAAGGCCAGTACTCTTTGGGGATGCTGTGCAGCGGGAACATCACACAGGAGATGAAGTAGAGCGGCTTGATCAGGATCGGCAGGAACTTCTCCGTCTCAGGGAAGCTTTTTCCCACCACCATAAAGATCAGCCCGATGCCGCTGGCGAACAGCACCAGCAGCAGCCAGACGCAAATCAGCGTAATCAGCTGCGTAATGGCAAACTGCTCGCCCAATAACCCGACGCCCAGCATCAACACCAGATAGACCACGCCATAAATCACCAGCTCCAGCCCGGCACGCGCAATAATGGTGTCAATGGGTTTTACCGGGCGGTAATTAAACAGCCCCTGGTTGGCCTCTATCGCGCCGATGGAGCGGTTGCTGATGTTGCTGAAAATAAAGAACGGAATAATGCCGTTAATCAGAAATACCGGGAAGGAAATATCGGGCATGGTGCGGTGCATGATATAGCCGAATATCGCCAGCAGAATCACAATATGGGCCGCCGGCTCCAGCGCGGCCCAGAGGTAACCCAGGCGGTACTTGCCGAAGCGGGTTTTTATCTCTCGTAAAAACAGGGCTTTAACCGCTGCTTTTTGTACTTCCAGTCCACTACGGGCCATGAGAAATCCATCAGGTAATAAGAGTGTCCATGCGCTGCTGCGCCCCGCGGCAACCCGGTAACCGGGGCAAGGCGCATGACGGCATACACCGTCATGGCAGGGCCGGATAATGCGCAGCCACGCCGGTCAGGAGATAATAATTTGATTTAAGGTGGTGTAATGCGCAGATAAAGGCACCGAAATCATGGTTATTTACGCGACGGGTTCAGGAAAAAGCGCGGCCAATATCCGGTGGGTTTCCATCAATACACGTAAACAAAGTGTGGCGCACGTTACAGGGAATAACGGAAGGGAGTAAAGATGCTTTGCGCTATCAATAATCATAAATCCATTCATTAGCCCTATCAATTTAAGATAATTCTTAGGGTTTCATGATAAGTGATTATTTATCAATAGCTTATAAAATGAAGGGAAATAAAAAGGCAACCCCTTGGGTTGCCTCTCTGGCTGGCCTGCTGGGCCATCACGATCAAAGAACAGGGTCACAGCGCCGTGGCGCGGCGCTGTAGTTGTTCATTATTCGATGTTGGATTCAATGAACCACAGGAATTTGTCCAGGTCGCGGGAGGCCGCCGTCAGGATGTCAGCGGTATCTTCGTCTTGTACCTGCGTAATCGCTTTGCGGGTCTCGTTCGCGGTCACGGCGTAACGGTCCGCCAGCGCTTTGACATGCTCCTGCACGCTGTGGATGTTGGTCGGGTAGCTTTTCAGCGGGGTCTGATCGTTGACGATCTGCACGGTACCCAGCGCCACGCCGCCCAGCTGCACCACACGCTCTGCCAGGGTGTCCTGGTGGTCAGTGATGGTGGTACGGAAACCGTCCAGCATTTCATGCACACCGATGAAGTTGCCGCCGCGCATGTTCCAGTGCGCCTGTTTGGTGATCAAAGAGAGATCAATAAATTGCGCGACCAGACGGTTCAGGATCTTGATGGTTTCGATCTTGACGTTTTCGTCCACGTCGTTACGCGTATAGAGGAGTTCAGAAGAATTCGTTTTTACCAGTTTAGCGGTACTCATAATAGTTATCCTCTTGATTATCAGTTGCGGATTCAATACTGGTTAAGTATAGCAACCTTTTTAACATCTGCCGGAAATCTTGCTCGTGACCGCGCCTATCATACTAATAGGCATTGGCATCTTTTCCTTTTCCAGCGTCTTGATTTTGTCTGTGTAATCAATCTGCTGTTAATAAACCTAAGGCCGCTGCCGGCATAATTCAACCTCTGGGGCTAAAGAAAGTTATAACCTGATGATTAAGAATGGAATTTATTTATATGCCACAGGGCGGGAAATAATATCACCCAGGTGGAAAATAAACGCGCCGGCTGTTTTTTAGGATTTTACTGAAAAAGGAAAGCGCCCTGGGCAGGCTGTCAGAATAAATTCACTTCTGTGTAACAAAAAATAACGGCAGGGCGCTGAAAAATAGCGTGACGCCGGGCAGGAAAATAAGCCGGCCCGGCGACGCATTATATTTTGCGGCGGGCGACCAGGAATAGCCGCGGGAAGGCCAGCATCACATTGCCGTCACGGCGTTTGGGGTAGGCGAGGTCGATCTCTGACTGGTAGTGCTGAAGGAAAGTCTGCTGCCCCACGGCGTCCAGCGGTGCCAGGAACGGGCGCAGGCCGGTGGCGCGCACCCAGTCCACCACGGCGTTGGAGGAGGGCAGCAGGTGGAAATAGGTGGTGCGCCAGATGTCGACGCTCTCTGCCAGCGGTGCCAGCAGGTCGTAATACTCGCCGGGCGACAGGATGCTGACCCGCCCGGCGGCGGCCTCGCCAATCTGCGCTTTCCACGGCGCACGCGCGGCCACCTCACGCATCAGGCGGTGGCTCGGCTCATCGCGGTTGTCCGGCATCTGCACCGCCAGCGTGCCGCCGGGGGCGAGCTGCGCCATCAGGCGCGGCAGCAGCGTGCGGTGGTCGGGCACCCATTGCAGTGACGCATTCGCGTAGATCAGATCCTGCGGCTGCGCCGGCTGCCACTGGCTGATGTCCGCCTGTTCAAAGGTGCAGCCGGGCAGGCGGGTACGGGCGCTCTCCAGCATGGTGCCCGAGTTATCGATGCCGGTCAGCGCGGCCTGCGGAAAGCGCTGTTTCAGCAGCTCGGTGGAGTTGGCCGGGCCGCAGCCGAGATCGGTAACAAACCGGGCGGTCTGGCGCGGGACGCGGGCCAGCAGCTCCTGGGCGGGGCGGGTGCGTTCCGCTTCAAACTGGCGGTAAAGCTCAGGGTTCCAATCCGGCATAGTGATCTCCTGGTAAAAGGGGCAGGTTGATTAACGCAGCGTAAACAGACAGAGAATAAATAAGCATGGCGTTAACAAGCGTAGATCATGCGCGTTTGCTGGTCAGCGTCGCCCCGGCCGAGGCGATGATAATGGCGCTTAATGCCAGCCACTGCACCAGGCTCAGGTGCTCATGCAGGAACAGCATGCCGGAGAGCGCCGCCAGCGCCGGTTCCAGGCTCATCAGGGTGCCGAAGGTGCGCGCGGGCATTCTGGTCAGCGCCACGATCTCCAGGGAATAAGGCAGGGCGCTGGAGAGCACCGCCAGCGCCAGCGCCAGCGGCAACAAGGCCGGGGCGAACAGCGCGCTGCCGGTCTGAATGAGGCCGATTGGGCAGTAGATCAGCGCGCCAACCAGGGAACCGGCCGCCACCGTGGCCGGGCCGTTCTGGCTGCCGGCGCGCTGCCCGGCCAGAATATAGATGGCCCAGCAGCCCCCGGCACCCAGCGCCAGCAGCGCGCCCCGGAGGTCAACGCTGCCCAGCGAATGGCCGAGCGGCAGCAGGAACCACAGCCCGAGCACCGCCAGCACCACCCAGAGGAAATCCACCGCCCGCCGCGAGCCGGCGATCGCCAGCGCCAGCGGCCCGGTAAACTCCAGCGCCACCGCGATGCCCAGCGGCACGGTGCGGATCGACTGATAGAACAGGAAGTTCATGGTGCCGAGCGCCAGCCCATAGAGCAGCAGCGGCAGCAGGTTGCCGCGGTGCAGCCGCATCCGCCAGGGTTTGAAAATCACAAACAGGATAAGTGTGCCCAGCCCCAGGCGCAGGGCAGTGATGCCCGATGCGCCCACCAGCGGGAACAGCGATTTGGCCAGCGCCGCACCGCCCTGGATAGAGACCATCG
This sequence comes from Chimaeribacter coloradensis, assembly GCF_002858715.1. Lineage (GTDB taxonomy): Bacteria > Pseudomonadota > Gammaproteobacteria > Enterobacterales > Enterobacteriaceae > Chimaeribacter > Chimaeribacter coloradensis. The sequence goes on from NZ_PJZH01000001.1 coordinate 21,885, forward strand.
ACACCAGCAGCAGGCAGACCGGCAGCAGCATCGACGCTGCCCCGGCGGCAGGCGTAACAGAAGCAGGGGATTTCATCGTCTTCCTTTTAAGATCCACAGGATGCCCGATCACTGGGCGGAACCAAATCAGTGTAAGGGAGGGCAGGCGCAGCGGGAAGTGTAAAAACAGGTCAATTTAATGTTAAACAGCCGTTTACACTTTGGGAAAAAACGCATGAATGGTGACCAAATTTTTAGGAATTATCTGTATTGGAGAAAAAGTTCAATAAGATTGTCTTATAATCTGAGTCGAAAAAAAGCGCGGCAAATGAAAAAGATAGGGGTGGTTGGAAATTTCCTGTTACACCATAACACGGCTTAGACACTGTAATCCGGGCAGAGTTTCCGCCAGTTCTTTGTTATATTTTTGTCGTGAAGGTAATTAATTTTCTCATTTGAGGTGGTTATGAAAAAAATTGCATGTCTTTCCGCTCTGGCTTGTGTACTGGCTGTTGGCGCAACTAACGCATTCGCTGGCGACAGCACCGTAACCGCAGGTTACGCACAGGGCGACGCACAAGGCGTAGCGAACAAAGCTAACGGCTTCAACCTGAAATACCGCTATGACTTCGACAACACCAACCCACTGGGCGTGATCGGGTCTTTCACTTACATCGAGCACGATGACACCGTATCCGACGTGTACCGCAAAGGCCAGTACTATGGCATCACCGCAGGTCCGGTTTACCGTCTGAACGACTGGGCCAGCATCTACGGCGTGATCGGTGTGGGCTACGGCAAATTCGACAACAACGTGGTTAACGCCGCGACTGCTGACAACCGTGACAAGCAATCCTCCAGCGATTACGGCTTCTCCTACGGCGCAGGTCTGCAGTTCAACCCGATCGAAAACGTTGCACTGGACGTTTCCTACGAGCAGAGCCGCATCCGTAACGTTGACGTCGGCACCTGGATCGCCGGTGTAGGTTACCGCTTCTAAGGCACCCTTGCCGGAGCACCTCAGCGCGTTATCCGCTGTGTCTAAGAAAAATCCGCCCCCGGGCGGATTTTTTGTTTCTGCGGTTTAGTTCCCGCGCCTCAGATGCCGCTGAACCAGTTGTAGCCCTGATCTTCCCAGTAGCCGCCGGGGTACGCATTGGTGACGCTGATGGCCGCGATGTGCTTGGCGTTTTTGAAGCCGAGCTTGGTCGGCATCCGTAAGCGCAGCGGGAAGCCGTAATCGTCCGCCAGCGCTTCGCCGTCGAAGTCGAGCGCCAGCAGCGTCTGCGGGTGCAGGGCGGTGGCCATGTCGATGCTGGTGTAGTAGCGGTCAGCACAGTGGAAGCCGACAAATTTCGCCCGTGTGTCCGCGCCGATGCGTTGCAGGAAAGTGCGCAGCGGCACGCCGCCCCACTGGCCGATGGCGCTCCACCCCTCGATGCAGATCAGCCGGGTGATCTGGCTCGCCTGCGGCAGCGCCTGCAGGCGGCCCAGCGTCCAGGGGGTTTTATCCTGCACCCGCCCGCTGACCTCCAGCTGCCAGGTGGCGAGATCCACCGCCGGCACGTTGTACTCCGGGTAGTAGGCGTTGAACGGGAACGGCCGGGTGATCTCCGCCGGGGTGTAGGTCTGCGCCAGCTTCTGGCCGTGGAACAGCCACGCCTGAACGCGGTCATTCCAGCGCGACATCGACCACAGCACCTTGTCCACGCTGTCGCCGTCCTGCAGGTTGCAGCCGGTCAGCAGCGACACCGCCCCCAGCGTCAGCCCGCCGCGCAGCAGCATCCGGCGTTGCAGGTTCACCAGCTGTTTGCGCTGGTCCGGCTCCAGCACCAGTTTACGCTCTTTTCTACTCATCGTTCGGCTCCTTGCCGCCGGTGATCATCGCGGGCAGGGTTTTCGGCACCAGCAGCACCATCAGGACATGGATCACCACAAACAGCACGATGCCGCTCATGGCGTAAAAGTGGACGTAGCGCGCCCAGCCGAAGCCGCCGAACAGCGCCACCAGCCCGCTGAGCTGCACCGGCTTCCAGATCGCCAGCCCCGAGAGCACCAGCAGCAGCCCGAGCAGCAGCACGCCGAGGTACATCGCCTTCTGCACCGCGTTGTACTGCCCCAGCCGGTGCGGCAGGCGGAACGCCAGCGCCTGCCGGGTGTCCTGCCATACCGCCCGGGGGGAGAGCGGGAAGAAGCGGCGGCGGAAGTGGCCGCGCCCGGTACCCCACGCCAGGTAAACCAGCGCATTGGCGACCAGCAGCCACATCACCGCCAGGTGCCAGGCGATGGCGCCGCCCAGCCAGCCGCCCAGCGTGGCGGCGGGCGGGAAGGTAAACCCAAACAGCGGTGAGGCGTTATAAATGCCCCAGCCGCTCATCACCATACAGACCATCGCAAAAACGTTGATCCAGTGGCAGAGGCGCACCGGCCACGGGTGGGCGGGGCGCGAAGCGGAAACAGCCATCGCGTTCTCCTCAGCCGGGTTACATCGGCGGTACGGTGCCGTCTTTCCCGGCGGAGATGCCGCGCGCCACCAGCTTGCCCCCGGCATCTTTCATCGCGAACAGCACGATGTGGGTGCCCGGTTTCAGCAGGCTGCGGTCGCCCGGCGCAATGGTCACCACCGGCACATCATCCGGCACCTGCACGGTTTTCTGCTGGCCGTGGTAGGTCACCGTCAGGGTACGGCCGTTGGCTTCCACCAGTTTGCCCACGGTGCCGTTGGTCATGGTGTTGACCTTGCCGTCCGGTGACTCAAACGGGTTAAAGCCTTCGCCGGTGCCGCGCAGGCTCGGGGCAAACACATGCACTTCCAGCGCTTTCAGGCTGCCGTCCGGCTGCGGCACGGCGGCGGTGCCGATAAAGCTGTTGGGCTGGATGTCGCTGAGCTTGCCGGTAGCGACGCTGTTGATTTTGGTCTGGTCGGTCAGCCCGACGTTGAGCGCCGCGCCGCGGCGGTCGGTCAGGGTCAGGTCATGGTCGGTGACCTGCGTCAGCGTGCCGCGCACCGGCTTGATGACGTTATCCGCGGCCGGGGCAGCATGGGCGGCGCTGCCGATCAGCAGCGAGGCGAGCAGAGCGGTTTTGAAACGGGGCAGGGTAAACATGGCGGTCTTCTCCTTGAACATGGCGGCAGCCGGTTGGCGGCCGTCCGGTAACCCATCCTGCCCCGGCAACCCGCACCCGCAGATGACCGCTGCATGACAATATTGTCATCAAATGCCCGGCGGCAAACTGATAGACTTTAGTGATTAAACAGTAGGTATACATACAATGCGCATATTGGTTATAGAAGATGACACCAGCACCGGTGACTATCTGAAAAAAGGGCTGACCGAGGCGGGCTACTGCGTGGATCTGGCGCGCAACGGCACCGACGGCCTGTTCCTGGCCCTGGAGCAGAGTTTTGATGCCATCGTGCTGGACGTGATGCTGCCGGGGCTGAACGGCTGGCAGGTGATGGAGGTGCTGCGTAAAAAGCACGAGGTGCCGGTGCTGTTTCTGACCGCGCGTGACGCGGTGCAGGACCGCATCCGCGGGCTGGAGCTGGGGGCGGATGACTACCTGGTCAAGCCGTTCTCCTTTACCGAACTGCTGCTGCGGCTGCGCACCCTGCTGCGCCGCGGCACGGTGCGCGAGGCCGATTTCTACACCCTGGCCGACCTCGAAGTGGATGTGCTGCGCCGCCGCGTCACGCGGCAGGACCAGCTGATCACCCTCACCAACAAAGAATTTATGCTGCTGCACCTGTTGCTGCGCCGCGAGGGGGAGGTGCTGTCACGCACGCTTATCGCCTCGCAGGTCTGGGACATGAATTTTGACAGCGATACCAACGTGGTGGATGTGGCGGTGAAGCGGCTGCGCGCCAAGATCGACCGCGACTGGGAGCCGAAGCTTATTCACACGGTGCGCGGCATCGGCTACGTATGCGAGGTGCGGCCATGAGGCCGGTCTCCCTGACGCTGCGCAGCACACTGCTGTTTGCGCTGGTGGCCTCGCTGGTGCTCAGCGCGGTGGGCGTCTGGCTCTATGGCGAGATGGCGCAGCAGCTGGCGCGGCGCAGTGAGTACCAGGTGATCGGCCGCGCGCAATATTTCCGCCACCTGCTGGCAGACAACTTCCCGCTGCCGAAGCTCAGCCAGAACCCGGGGCTGTTTGAGAACATGATGGGCAACGAGCGGGATGTCATCCGCTTCCGGCTGCATCAGGGCGCGACGCTGATCAACGTCAACCCGTCGCACCTGGTGCTGCCGCCGGTGGAGGCACTGCCGGCTGACCGGCCGCTGGCGCTCTCGGCGGTGCGCGCCACGGTGACGCCCGACGGCGTGCCGGTGCGCTACCTGACGGCAGACGTCCGGCTGGCCGACGGGCAGGTGGTGGAGATCACCGCCGCGCACCTGATGGTGAACGAGCAGCACCTGCTGGCGGCCTTCCGCTGGCGGCTGGTAGCGGCGGTGCTGGGCGCGTTCGCGCTGATTGCGCTGCTGGGCTACCTGGTGCTGCGGCGCGGGCTGCGGCCGCTGCGGCGCATGGCGCGCGAGATGGCGGCGATCCACCCCGCCAGCCTCAGCCACCGGCTGAGCGAACAGGACGCGCCGCCGGAGCTGCGGCAGATGACGCACGCCTTCAACGCGATGCTCGACCGGCTGGCCGAGGGCTACCAGCGGCTGACGCAGTTCTCCGCCGACCTGGCGCATGAGATCCGCACGCCGGTCAACGCGCTGATGGGCCACTGCCAGGTGGCGCTCTACCAGACGCGCAGCGCGGCGGAGTATGAGACGCTGCTGGCGAACAACATGGAGGAGCTGGAGCGCATCTCGCGCATGGTGGAGAACATCCTGTTCCTGGCGCGCGCCAGCGACGCGCAGGCGGGCGTCAAGCCGGTGCCGCTGTCTCTGTCGCAGGAGGCGCAACGCATCTGTGACTATTTCGAAGGGGTGGCCGCCGAACGTGACATGACGCTGAGCTGCCGCGGCGCGGCGCAGATCACCGCCGACGCGCTGATGGTGCAGCGCGCCCTGAGCAACCTGGTGGCGAACGCCATCCGCTACGGCGAGCCGGCGAGTGAGGTGACCCTGTCCATCGAACCGCAGGCGGGCGGTGTGGCGCTGCATGTGGACAACCGCGGCGCGCCGATCCCGGAGGCGCAGCAGGCGAAGCTGTTTGACCGCTTCTACCGCGCCGATGCGGCCCGCAGCGACGGGGCCGCCAACGGGCTGGGGCTGGCAATTGTCCGCGCCATCATGGACCTGCACCAGGGCCGCGTCACCCCCGACTGCACCCTGCCGGGCCGGGTCAGGTTCACGCTCTGGTTTCCCACTTAACCCTAAGAATGCACTGAATTTTCAGGCAGGTGGCCGCCCGGGTTGGCAAAAGCGCGCGCAGTGTCATATATCTTAAACATTACTGCGCGCGCGTGCGGGGTACAGAACAACCACCACCCTCCGGTCACAGGTCACCATGCAACATTTCAGACGCCTTTCCCAGCAGCAGGTCATGCTGTTTATCGCCTTTTATGTCGGGATCATCCTCAATGCCCCGGTGTTCTGGCGGCGCCTTACCCAGGTGCCGCAGGATACGCCGCTGGCGCTGGCCGCCGAGATGCTGGCCGCGTTTTCGCTGGTCTATTTCCTCTGCCTGCTCTTCTCCTTTAGCGGGCGCTGGCTGTTCCGGCTGCTCACCACCATTGTTATCCTCGCGTCGGCCGCCGCCAGCTACTATATGGCGGTGTTTAATGTCGACATCGGCTACGGCATCCTGGCGGCGGTGATGACCACCGACCTCGATCTGTCGAAAGCCTCGATCGGCTACCACTTCCTGCTCTGGATCGCGGTGGCCGGGCTGCCGCCGCTGGCGGTGCTGTGGCTCAGCCGCCTGCCGGGCGGCGACCTGCGCCCGGCGAGCCGCCGGGTGCTGCTGCGTAAAACCGGCGTGCTGCTCACGGCGGCGCTGTTCTGCTGGCTGCCGCTGAAGCTGATGGGCGAAGTGCTGGAGGTGGACGGCAACCCGGCGATGGCCGCCCAGTATGATGACACCGTGGCCGGCACCTATCTCCCCTCCAACTGGCTCTCGGCATTGGGGCTGTTCGCCTACAGCGCCTACACCCAGCCGGAGGAGCTGAACAACCTGTTCGACCCGGCCAGGCACTTTACCTACCTGCCGCCCAAAGACGCCGATGACATCGACGTGGTGTTTGTGATTGGGGAGAGCGCCCGGCGCGACCACTTCGGCCTCTACGGTTATGAACGTGACACCACGCCGAACCTGTCACGCGAGAAGAACTTGGTGGCGTTGCAGGGCACCTCCTGCGACACCTCCACCAAACTCTCGCTGCGCTGCATGTTTGTGCGCATCGGCGGCACCACCGACGACCCGTCGCGCACGCTGAAAGAGATGAACGTCTTCTCCGTGCTGAAACAGCAGGGCTTCAGTTCGGAGCTGTTCGCCATGCAGACCGAGGACTGGTTCTACAGCAAAACCCTGGCCGACCGCTACGTGCTGCGCGATGACATCGAAACCCAGGCGCGCAACGCCGGTAAACCGATTGGCGACATGCTGCTGGTGGGGCAGATGCAGGGCTCGTTGCAGCGCCACCCGCACGGCCGCCACCTGATTATCCTGCACACCAAGGGGTCGCATTACCTCTACTCGGAGCGCTACCCGCGCAGCTTTGCCCGCTGGCAGCCGGAGTGCATGGGCATCGACGAAGCCTGCTCGACCCAGAGCATGATCAACGCCTACGACAACAGCGTGCTCTACACCGACGCCTTCCTGAAACAGGTGATCGATCAGGTGCGTGACCGCAAGGCGATCGTGTTCTACGCCTCTGACCACGGCGAGTCGATCTCCGACAACATCCACTTCCACAGCACCCCGCGTGACCGCGCGCCGCCGGAGCAGCGCACCATCCCGATCATGGTCTGGGCCTCGGACGCCTTCCTGGCTGACCCGGCCCACCGCGCGGCGTTTACCCGGCTGCAACGCATGGCCGCTGAGAAGAAACCGGCGTTCCACGGCAAGCTGTTTGACAGCGTGCTCGGCTGCATCGGGTTTACCTCGCCGGACGGCGGCATCCTGGACGGGCGCAACTGGTGCCACACCCCCACACAGTGAGAAAAATTTACCGGCAAAGCCCCGGGGAAACCGATAACATGGCTGAATAACCAGAAACGTGAGTATTTTTAGCCTGGATGTGTGCCGCCGCGGCCGCTCTCCGGGCTTTTCACAGCAAGGGAACAGAATTGAGTATGGAGAAAATACGGATGCTGTTCAGCGTGCTGACGGCGATCATGACCGTGCTGACGCTGCTGCCGTTTTGCCGTTGCCAGGCGTGGTGGGTGCGGGTGTGGGATTTCCCGCGGTTGCAGATGGCGGCCATCGCCATCGTGCTGCTGGTGGCGGAGCTGTTCCTGTTGCCGGGCGGGGGCTGGCCGTTGCCGGGCGGCCTGCTGACCACCGGCGATCTCACGGTGCTGCTGTCACTGGCGTGCGCGCTCTACCAGGCGCACTGGATCATCCCCTATACCCGGCTCTGGCCGGTGCAGGTCAAGCGCTCCAGGCTGCATAACCGGCCGGCGCTGAAAATCCTCACCGCCAACGTGCTGATGACCAACCGCGACGCCGATGCCCTGCTTGCGCTGGTGGAGAAGTACCAGCCCGATGTGCTGGTGGCGCTGGAAACCGACGCCTGGTGGCAGGCGCAGCTTGACGTGCTGGAAAGCGACCGCCACGGCACACCCTACGCCTGGCAGCTGAAATGCCCGCAGGACAACCTCTACGGCATGCACGTTTACTCCCGCCTGCCGCTCAAAGACGCGATGATCCAGTACCTGGTGGCGGAGGGCATCCCGTCGATGCATTTCCGCGTGGCGCTGGCCTCCGGGGATGAGGTGGTGATGCACTGCCTGCACCCGATGCCGCCCAGCCCGACCGAGGATGATGAGTCCACCAACCGGGACGGCGAACTGGTGGCGGTGGGCCACTGCGCCGCCCGCGCCCGCTACCCGACGATTGTCACCGGTGACCTGAATGACGTGGCGTGGTCACGCACCACGCGGCTGTTTATGAAGGTCAGCGGCCTGCTCGACCCGCGCCGCGGCCGCGGCATGTTCAACACCTTCCATGCCGGTATCCCGTTCCTGCGCTGGCCGCTGGACCACGTGTTCCACAGCCGGGATTTCACGCTGGTGCGGATGCAGCGGTTGCCGCACATCGGCTCTGACCACTTCCCGATCCTGGCGGAGCTGGCGCTCAACCCGCGCGTCGGCCGGCTGCAGCAGCCGCTTGAACTGGCGGCGGGCGACCGGCTGGAAGCGCGCGAGAAGATGGCGTCCGCCGGGATTGTCAGCCGCCGGGTACACAGCGCGGAGAACTGATCCGCGCGTCAGCCCTGGTTGGCCTGATGGATAATCTTCAGCACGGCGTTGAGGTCTTCCGCCTCGATCTGGCCCGGGGCGGAGGCCTGGCCCACCATGCCGAAGGTCAGCGCTGAGCCGGTCAGCTCGCCCGCCAGCCGCGACACCACGCCGGTGCCGCTCATCGCCATGGTGAGCAGCGGGCGTTCGGCATAGCGGCTGTAGACTTCCCAGGTGGCGCTCATCAGCCGCAGCACATCGCCGGAATCCTGCGGCATGGCAGCCAGTTTCAGCACATCCGCCCCCAGCGCCTGCTGGTGCCGCAGCCGGTTGATGATCTCCTCATTCGGCGGCGTCTGGTGGAAGTCGTGGCTCGACATCACCACCGCAATGCCGGCCCGGTGCGCCTTCTCTACCAGCGCTTTGACCCGCGCCTCACCGCGGAACATCTCGATGTCCAGCAAATCAGCTTTGCCGTGGGTGATAATGTCCTCACAGAGCGCGGCGTACGCCTCGTCACTGAGGGCGCGGTTGCCGCCCTCGGCCCGGGTGCGGAAGGTCACCAGCAGCGCCTGAGCGGGCAGCAGCGCATACGCCTGCCGGGTCAGGGCAGCGAGGGCGGCGTTGTCCGGTTCATCAGCCAGGGTGTCGAGGCGCAGCTCCACCAGCTGAATCGCCGGGTTACCGGCATAGTTCTTCACGGCGGCCAGCGCGTCCGCGCTGTTTTTGGCGGTGGTGGGCACAATCAGTTTCGGCTGGCCTTCGCCAATCACGATGTTTTTGATGGTCAGCGTTTTGATGCGCTGGTTGGCAGGCGGCATCAGGGCGCTGCCTTTCTCCTCAACGGGGCCGGGCGCGGCCGCTGCGGATCGCGCTACCAGCGTCCCGGCGACCAGCGCCGCCCCGGATACCATAAACTCCCGGCGTTTCATCGTCTCGTCTCCTGTTTCCTTGTCAAAAAAGTAGGCACATCCTTAAGTGTATAAGCAGAATAGGAAAAAGGGGCGCAATGGCCCCCTGGGGATGCGTGGTCAGCTGTTGAAGCCGGGGATAAAGCGCGAGACGTCCACCTCTTTGAAGCGGGAGCGCTGGAACTGATCTTTGAGTTTGAACGGCACGGTGCAGTCAAAAATGGTTTTGCAGGTGATGCCGGTATCCTGGATCAGCGGGTTGAACGCCGGGGACTGCGACGGGTCGAGCGGGTGGCAGCGCACGCCGGGGATAAACACCGTGCTGACGTCACCCTGGTAGCGGGTCTGCATCGCCCAGAGCACGTCGTTGGTGTCGAAAATATCGACATCCTCATCCACCAGGATCACATGCTTCAGCTCGCCAAAGGCGGCGAACGCCAGCAACGCCGCCTGCCGCTGCCGCCCCTCATCGGAGAGCGCAGCTTTTTTGAACTGCATCACCGCCAGGTATTTGCCGCCGCCGGAGGCGTGGGCGTAGACATTGAGCAAACGGCCCGGCATGGCGCGCTCCACCATCTCCAGGATGCTCGCCTCCGTCGGGATGCCGGCCATGTTGACGTGCTCCTCGCTGGGGCCGATCACCGTTTGCAGGATCGGGTGTTTGCGGTGGGTAATCGCCTTGACCCTGATCACCGGCACCGCCGCTTTCGCCTCGCCGGTATAGCCGGGGAATTCCGGCATCGCTTTGCCGGTATGGGTGTTCTGGTCTTCCCGCACGCGGTAGCCGGGCACCAGTTCACCCTCAATCACAATCTCGGCGTTGGCGATGGCGCGGGCCTCCACCGAGAGGCAGTTCACCAGCTCCACCGCCCGGTTGCGCAGGCTCCCGGCCACTGACAGCTCATCAAAGCCCAGCGGGGTGGTCGGCGGCTCAAAGCAGGCCCCGATCTCAATCGCCGGGTCAACGCCGATGCTGACGGAGATCGGCAGCGCCTTGCCCGCCGCCTCTGCTTTCTGGCGGAAGGTGTCGAGGTGGCGGCCCGGCACGAAATACATCGAAATCTCATCCGGCCCCTGGATGCAGAGGCGGTGGATGGTGACGTCTGACTCGCCGGTCTCCGGGTCAGAGGCGTAGCACATGCCCATGGTGAAGTACGGCCCGGCATCCTCTTCGGTGTTGGTCGGGGCGGGCAGCAGCTTGCGCACATCAAAGCCCGGCTCACCGGCGCGGTAGACCACTTCCTGGCAGGGCGCCTTGTCATTGGCGATCACCACTGGCGGGATCGGGTTGTTCACCGAGTCTTTGAGCAGGAAGCCGAGATCCTCCGGCGCGGCCCCCAGCAACCGGCCGACGCGGCGGCGGGAGGCCAGCAGGCCGATCAGCACCCGCACGTCGTCATAGCCTTTGACCTTGTTAAACATCATCGCCGGGCCGGTTTTCGTCGGGCGTTGTACCGTGCCGCCCGCGCCCACGTAGCGGTAGACGCCGCTGATCTCCGCATTCGGGTCTGCCTCTACGTCGGTGCTGATCAGTTCATCGGGGTAGCGCGCCAGCAGGTCAAGGGCGGAGCGCAGGTCGTACACGGTGCCCGGTTCCAGCGTTGATTTCATCATGATGTTCACCTCGTTTCAGAATGTCTGTCACATAGGCTTAAGCATAAGCAGCCCGTTCCGCAGGGTGTAATACCGTTTCAGGGGGCCGCCCCATACCAGAAAGGTTGTAACCGTGGCGGGTTCATGGTGATCTGCATGGATGTGCGCCGCACGGCGCAGCAGAGGAGAGGGAGCGGGATGGATCTTAAACGGTTGCGTTATTTTTGTGTGATTGTGGAGCAGGGGTCGATCAGCCGGGCGTCACGGCTGCTGAACATCTCCCAGCCGCCCCTGAGCAAGCGGCTGCAGGAGCTGGAGCAGGAGATCGGCACCGCGCTGGTGGTGCGCAGCGGCAGCGGCATTACCACCACCGAGGCGGGCCGGGTGCTCTACCTGCGCGGCTGCGACATCCTGCGCAGCGTGGAAGAGGCGCGGCAGGCGGCGATCCAGGCCGCCGGCGGCCGGGCGCAGGTGCTGCGGGTCGGCATCTCTTATCTCTACCAGCGCTATTTCAGCCCGCTGGTGGCGACCTTCTGCCGGACGCTGAAAGGGGTAAACATTGAGACCGTGATCGCCGATTCCGGCACGCTGGAGGCGATGCTCAACGAGCGGCGCATCGATGTGGCGCTGATCCAGCAGCCGCAGCAGCTGGCGGGCTATGAGTGCGTGAGCCTGCGGCCGATCGCCGGGGTGGCGGTGATCCCGCGCACGCTGCTGGCCGCGCCGCCAGCGGGGCCGATGCCGCTGGCGGCGCTGGGCCGCCTGCCGCTGGTGCTGCTGCGGCGCATCCATGGCGAGGGCACCTTTGAGTTCATCACTGACCAGCTGCGCAAGCTGGGGGTACAGCCCAACATCCTGATCTCCGGCAATGAGCCGCGCATCCTGTTCGACATGCTGGCGCAGGGCATTGAGGCCGCCTCGCTGATGCCCGCCTCCGAGGTGCCGGAGCCGGTCAGGGAGAGCTGCTACGTGGTAGAGATCTGCCCGTCACCGGCGCTGTTTTTCCCCGCCTTCGTCAAGCTGGCCGCCACCCCGCAGCAGGCGGCACTGATGGAGAGCGTGGCGGCGTATCAGCGCGGTGAATCGTCTTAGGCGATGGCGAGTACCGCAGGGGGTACCAGCTACCCTTGTTTTTTAAGGGTTTCTATAAAGTCTGACACGGGGGCCGTGTCTTCTTGCTCGCTTTCGGCGGCCTTAATGATCTGCAGTTGCTCCAGCAGGTATTTCTTCTGTTCAGCCTGTGCAAAACGATTGAGCAGATCCCGCACCATCGGCTGATAGCCCACGTCATAGCGCTGGGCAATCTCTTTAAGTTCACGGATGAGCGCTTTAGGCAGGCGGATTGAAATAGCCTGAAGCCCCAGCTGATCGTCAGCCTCAGCAGCGGCCTGGTCAGAGACGACGCTGACATGCTCTTCAGACGCACCCAGCTCACGGTTATCCCACTTGTCGCTGTCTGCTGACAATGGGTTGAATTCATCGCTCATGGTTTTTCCTTTTCTTTTTTATTTATGACGTCAGGTGATTATTCAGTAGCCATATTTTTGATAAATAGCGTCTTCAATACTGTTCGGCTCATAGGCGGTTTTCAGCACGGGTCCGTCAGGGTTGCCCGGCCCTCCAGGGACAAAACAGATTTTCAGTCTCCTGCCACGGTTGGTTTCAGCGATAAACCACAGCGTGGCAGGAATGGTCTGGTTTTTCTCCCGCGTATCTTTCAGGTAACAGCCATCACGGTTCAAAAAACACTCCTGCACTTCCTTTTCAGTAACACCGTGTTTTTGAATCAGTTTCTCTAAAATAGTTGCACAGATCTTAATATGCATACGTGACTGATGCCTCCTTGCCCATGCCATTACTGTTGTTATTGTATATACAAAATCTCTTCCGGGCAAAAAATATTAAAATCAATAAAAACAGTCTATTAATTTAATGAAAATAATTATTTTTAGATTTGTATATACAGTTACCGGTGCCGTAACAGGTTGAGATAATGCGCTCCGCCCATAAAAAAACCGGCTTGCGCCGGTTTTCAGGGTCAGGTCGGGAAGGTGAGTACCGCCCCGGGGGCCTCGCGGTGGAGGTGCAGGAAGTGCAGGTGACGCTCGTACTGGTCGAGGATGTCGTTGATTACCTGCTCTTTGCTGTAGTCCATCAGGTCGTTGCCCTGGGTGCCCTCCAGCAGGTAGGTCTCCAGCCGGTAGTAGTGCGACTTGCCGGCGCGGGCGCGGTAGGTAAACGCCGGGACGGAGTAGCGCTGCGGCCAGATCTGGTAGACGAAGTTCTGCTCCTCGCCCAGGCGCACCAGCAGCTCCAGGTGGCTCAGGCGCTCCTCGCCCTGCGGCGGCAGCTCGCTGAACTCCACTTTCGCGCCGCGCACCGCCAGCTCGCGCGCCACCTCTTCCATCGCCGGGCGGCAGACGTTGTCCAGCATCTTCTGGGTATAGGTCGCGCCGGGGTGGTTCATCACCCGCGTCAGCCGCTGTTTCCAGTTCAGCACGCCATCGCGTGACACCGGTGCCGGGGCGTTCTGCTGCAGGGCGCTCGCCTTGCGGTAATCCTCGACTTTCAGCGACTTATACAGCCCCGCCATCACAAAGAAGATCACGAAACTGAACGGCAGGCCCATGATCACCGTGGTGTTCTGCAATGCCGACACCCCGCCGGTCAGCAGCATCCCCAGCGTCAGCAGCCCGATCGCCACCGACCAGAAGACCCGCAGCCAGTTCGGCGCGTCGTTGTTGATGTCCGCCAGCCGGGAGGTAAAGTTGCCCAGCACCAGCGAGCCGGAGTCCGCGGAGGTGACGTAGAACAGCAGGCCGGTGATGGTCGCCACCGAGGCGCTGAGTTTAAACGCCGGGTACTGCGCCAGCAGGCTGTAGAAGCCGCGCTCCGGGTATTCCATCACCTCATGGGCGAAGGCCAGGTTGCCGTGCAGGATCTGGTAAAGCGCACTGTTGCCGAAGATCGAGAGCCACAGCAGGGTAAACACAAACGGGATAATCAGCGTACCGCAGACAAACTGGCGGATGGTGCGCCCGCGCGAAATCCGCGCCAGGAACAGCCCGACAAACGGCGACCACGCCACCCACCAGGCCCAGAAGAACAGCGTCCAGCTGTTCATCCACTGCGTCGGGCGGTCGAAGGCGAAGCTGTTGAGCGTCATGCCCATAAAGCGGTTGATATAGTCGCCGACGTTCAGCACCAGCGCATTCAGCAGGAACTCAGTGTCACCGGCAAACAGCAGGAACAGGATCATGCCCAGCGCCAGCAGCACGTTCAGCTCCGACAGAAAACGGATGCCCTTGTTCACGCCGGAGGTCACCGAGACCGTGGCCATGATCACCGACAGCAGGATCAGCGCCGCCTGCACCCGCAGGTCTTCCGGGATATGGAACAGCACTTTCAGCCCGTAGTTAAGCTGCACTACGCCGATCCCAAGGGTGGTGGCGATGCCGAAAATGGTGCCGACCACCGCCGCGATGTCCACCGTGTGGCCGATCGGGCCGTTGATGCGCTTGCCGAAAATCGGGTAGAGCGCGGAACGGATGGTCAGCGGCAGGTTATAGCGGTAGCTGAAGTAGGCGAGGGCGATGCCCATCAGCGCATACATCGACCAGCCGGTCAGCCCGTAATGGAACAGCGTCCAGACCATCGCCTGCCGCGCCGCTTCCAGCGTCTGCCCCTGGCCCTCAGGCGGCATCATGTACTGCGTCACCGGCTCCGCCACGGAGAAGAACATCAGGTCGATGCCGATCCCGGCGGCGAACAGCATCGCCGCCCAGCTCATCATGCTGAACTCCGGTTTGGACTGCTCCGGCCCGAGCTTGATGTCGCCGTAGCGCGAACAGGCGATAAAGATCACAAACACGATGTAGAGGGTGGCGGCCAGCAGGTAATACCAGCCGAAGGTGGCCGACACCCAGTTCAGGGTGGCGATGATCCAGCGGCCGGACTCCGCCGTAAAGAAAATCGTCATCAGCGAAAAGGCCAGGATCAGGCCGGCTGACGTGAAGAACACGACAGGGTTTAACCGGTCGGCCTGCGGTTTAACGTCTTCGGGTGTACTCATGCTTTCCCCATGGTGGTTTCAAATGGGATCTGATGGGCAACAGAAGCGCGCTTAGCGCATATCAAAGGGCGAATTGACTGCTTAAAAAAACGCCTGTTACAGGGCATCCGCTGAGACCACTTGCCGTTGCAACCTGTCAGATCAAAAAACTTGTTGTTTGCGCCAGATCAAAAAACACGCCACAAATCAACGATATTCATCCTTAATTTACACAATCCCATAACGTTGCGGTAATAAAATATATGCATTTTTAATTGAACGTTCAATCAAAAAAAAGTTTAATAGGGTCCGGATAGCGCGCCGCAGCCGGAAGCATTGCCCGGTTCTGACGCGAGTCGTACTGGCTTTTTACCCGGAGAGGGAACCATGCCGAAGGTAGGAATGCAGCCGATCAGGCGGCAGCAATTGATTGAGGCCACGCTGGCCGCAGTGAATGAAGTGGGGATGCATGACGCCTCCATTTCGCAGATTGCCCGGCGTGCCGGGGTGTCGAACGGCATTATCAGCCACTACTTCCGTGACAAGAACGGGCTGCTGGAAGCCACCATGCGCTACCTGATAAGCCACCTCGGCGAGGCGGTGCGCCAGCGGCTGAGGCCGCTCCGGGGCGCGGATGCCCGGCTCCGCCTGCGGGCGATTGCCGAAGGCAACTTTGACGAAAGCCAGACCAACAGCGCGGCGATGAAAACCTGGCTGGCCTTCTGGGTCAGCAGTATGCACAGCCCGCAATTGAAACGTTTACAACGGGTTAACAGCCGGCGGCTGTTTTCCAATTTATCTGCCGAGTTCCGCCGCAGCCTGCCGAAAGTGCAGGCGCGCCGTGCCGCCAACGGGCTGGCCGGGATGATTGACGGCCTCTGGTTACGCAGCGCCCTGAGCGGCGACACCTTTGACCGCCGGGAAGCGCTGGAGATCACGTTCGATTACATCGACCAGCTGCTGACCGCCCCGGCCCGCGAGGCGCGGCACGACTGATCGCCACCCGACAGGCGACCGGCACTACACAACAGACAGGAGAGACACATGTCCCGCTATGGCTTGCAAAAACTCTACATCAACGGCACCTACACCGACTGCGCCGACGGCCAGACCTTTGACGCCATCAACCCCGCCAACGGCGAGGTGATCGCCCAGGTCCAGGCGGCCACGGCGGCTGACGTCGATCGGGCGGTTGCGGCCGCAGCGAAAGGGCAGAAGGTCTGGGCGGCGATGACCGCCATGCAGCGCTCGCGCATCCTGCGCCGGGCGGTGGATATTCTGCGTGAGCGCAATGACGAGCTGGCGGCGATCGAAACCGCCGACACCGGCAAACCGCTCTCCGAAACCACCACGGTAGACATCGTGACCGGCGCGGATGTGCTGGAGTACTACGCCGGGCTGGTGCCGGCCATTGAAGGGCAGCAGATCCCGCTGCGCGACAGCGCCTTTGTCTACACCCGCCGCGAGCCGCTGGGCGTGGTGGCCGGGATCGGTGCCTGGAACTACCCGATCCAGATCGCGCTGTGGAAATCTGCCCCGGCGCTGGCCGCCGGTAACGCCATGATCTTCAAACCGAGCGAAGTCACCTCGCTGACGGCGCTGAAGCTGGCGGAGATCTACACCGAGGCGGGCCTGCCGGACGGCGTGTTCAACGTGCTGCCGGGCAGCGGCAAGCAGGTCGGCCAGGCGCTGACCGAACACCCCGGCATCGCCAAAGTCTCCTTTACCGGCGGCGTGGTGAGCGGCAAGAAAGTGATGGCGAACGCGGCCGGTTCCACCCTGAAAGAGGTGACCATGGAGCTGGGCGGCAAGTCCCCGCTGATCGTGTTTGATGACGCCGACCTCGACCGCGCGGCGGACATCGCCATGATGGCCAACTTCTACAGTTCCGGCCAGGTCTGCACCAACGGCACCCGCGTGTTTGTGCCGGAAAGCCTGAAAGCCGCATTTGAGGAGAAAATCCTGGCGCGCGTGCAGCGCATCCGCATCGGCCAGCCGACCCAGCCGGACGTCAACTTCGGCCCGCTGGTGAGCTTCGCCCACATGGAAAACGTGCTGCGCTTTATTGAGAGCGGCAAAAAAGCGGGCGCGCGCCTGCTGGCCGGTGGCGAGCGCCTCACCGACGGCGTGCTGGCGCAGGGCGCCTGGGTCGCCCCGACGGTGTTCAGCGACTGCACCGACGACATGGAGATTGTGCAGGAGGAGATCTTCGGGCCGGTGATGAGCATCCTCACTTACCAGACGGAAGAGGAGGTGATCGCCCGCGCCAACAACACCACCTTCGGCCTGGCGGCCGGGCTGGTCACCCGTGACCTGAACCGCGCGCACCGCGTCATCCACCAGCTGGAAGCCGGTATCTGCTGGATCAACACCTGGGGTGAATCCCCGGCGGAGATGCCGGTCGGCGGCTACAAGCACTCCGGCGTCGGCCGTGAGAACGGCCTCGGCACGCTGGAACACTACACGCAGATCAAATCGGTTGAGATTGAGCTGGGCGACTTCAGCTCCGTGTTCTGACCGACCCACGACATTTTGTCAGGGGCAGCAGGCCTGAGGCCTGCCGTGTTTATGCGGGGGCAACCTTACCCCGCCGGCCGCCGCCTTCCGGCGGCCCGATGCCCCGACCCACAGCAACAACATTGAGGAGACATTCAATGGAATACGATTACATCATCATCGGGGCCGGCTCCGCGGGTAACGTCCTCGCCACCCGCCTGACCGAAGACCCGGGTGTCACCGTACTGCTGCTGGAAGCCGGTGGCCCGGACCACCGCCTCGATTTCCGTACCCAGATGCCCGCCGCGCTGGCCTTCCCGTTACAGGGCAAGCGCTACAACTGGGCCTACGAGACCGACCCGGAGCCGTACATGAACAACCGCCGCATGGAGTGCGGGCGCGGCAAAGGACTGGGCGGCTCGTCGCTGATCAACGGCATGTGCTACATCCGCGGCAACGCGATGGATTTCGACAACTGGGCGAAAGCGCCGGGGCTGGAAAACTGGAGCTACCTCGACTGCCTGCCGTACTTCCGCAAAGCGGAAACCCGCGACATCGGCCCGGATGACTACCACGGCGGTGACGGCCCGGTGAGTGTGGCGACGCCGAAAGCCGGCAATAACCCGCTGTTCCACGCGATGGTGGAAGCGGGCGTGCAGGCGGGCTACCCGCGCACCGACGACCTGAACGGCTACCAGCAGGAGGGCTTCGGCCCGATGGACCGCACCGTGACGCCGAACGGCCGCCGCGCCAGCACCGCGCGCGGTTACCTCGATCAGGCGAAAACGCGCAGCAACCTGACCATCCTGACCCACGCCACCACTGACCGCATCCTGTTTGACGGCAAACGCGCGGTGGGTGTCAGCTACTACCACCAGGATGAGTACAACGCCAAAACCGCGCGCGCCAGCCGCGAAGTGCTGCTCTGCAGCGGCGCAATCGCCTCGCCGCAGATCCTGCAACGTTCCGGCGTCGGCCCGGCCGCGCTGCTGAACAGCCTCGACATCCCGGTGGTGCATGACCTGCCGGGCGTGGGCGAAAACCTGCAGGACCACCTGGAGATGTACCTCCAGTACAGCTGCACCCAGCCGGTGTCGCTCTACCCGGCGTTGCAGATGCATAACCAGCCGAAAATCGGCGCGGAGTGGCTGTTCAAAGGCACCGGCGTCGGTGCCAGCAACCAGTTCGAGGCGGGCGGCTTTATCCGCAGCCGCGACGAGTTCGAATGGCCGAACATCCAGTACCACTTCCTGCCGGTGGCGATTAACTACAACGGCAGCAACGCGGTGAAAGAGCACGGCTTCCAGGCGCACGTCGGTTCAATGCGCTCGCCAAGCCGCGGCCGCGTGCAGGTGAAATCGAAAGATCCGCGCCAGCACCCGAGCATCCTGTTCAACTACATGTCCAGCGAGCAGGACTGGCAGGAGTTCCGTGACGCGATCCGCATCACCCGTGAGATCATGGCGCAACCGGCGCTCGACCCGTACCGCGGCCGTGAAATCAGCCCCGGCGCGCATGTGCAGAGCGACGAAGAGCTGGACGCCTTTGTCCGTGAACATGCGGAGACCGCCTTCCACCCGTGCGGCTCCTGCAAAATGGGCAACGACGAGATGGCGGTAGTGGACGGCGAAGGCCGGGTACACGGCATGAAGGGCCTGCGTGTGGTGGATGCCTCCATCATGCCGCAGATCATCACCGGTAACCTGAACGCCACCACCATCATGATCGCCGAGAAGATGGCCGACGCCATCCGCGGCCGCCGGCCGCTGCCGCGCAGCACCGCAGACTACTACGTCGCAGGGGATGCGCCGGTGCGCACCGCGCCGCTGAAGAAAACCGCCTGATTTTTCAGGTAATAACAAAAAGCTGCCTCCGGGCAGCTTTTTTTATGGCCGGGCGCGCCGTGTTATAGACTTCGCGGACAGGGTGTATATACTTCGTATATCTGTTTTATATACACTTCATATATGATTTATAGCAGGTGAACGTGATGGGCATTATTAAAATTTCTGACCTTATGCACGACGAACTGCGCGCGGCGAGCGATATCTACTGCCGCTCCATCAACGCCCAGGCGGAGTACTGGCTGCGCATCGGCCGGCTGGCGGAACGCAACCCGGCCCTGAGCTACAGCGAGATCGTCAACTTATTGCACACGCCTGACCAGGCCAAGGACACACTGACCACCAAGGAGCATTCATGAACAACATTATGCTGCACTCCGCCGCGGATATTGAGCAGGCGCGCACCGCCGGCCACCTGGCGGCCGAAGTGCTGGCGATGATTGGCGAGTATGTCAAACCGGGCGTCACCACCGACGAACTGGACGCGATCTGCTACCGCTACATCGTCGACAAACTGCACTGCACCCCGGCCAACATCGGCTACCACGGCTACCCGAAAACCATCTGTACCTCGGTGAACCATGTGGTGTGCCACGGCATCCCCACCGATAAAAAGGCGCTGAAAGAGGGGGATATCGTCAATATCGACGTGGCGCTGATCAAGGATGGCTGGTACGGCGACACCAGCCGCATGTACTACGTCGGCGAGCCGTCAATCCGCGCCAGGCTGCTGGTGGAAACCACCTATAACGCCATGGTGGCGGGCATCCGCGTGGTGAAACCGGGCGCAACGCTGGGCGACATCGGCTACGCCATCCAGAATGTGGCCCATGAGAAAGGCTTCTCCGTGGTACGCGAATATTGCGGCCACGGTGTCGGCACCGAGTACCACACCGACCCGCAGGTGCTGCACTACGGGCGGCCGGGCGAGGGGATGCCGCTGAAAGCGGGGATGATCTTCACCATCGAACCGATGATCAACGCCGGGAAAGCGCCGACCAGCACCCTGGGCGACGGCTGGACGGTAGTGACGCGCGACCGCTCGCTGTCGGCGCAGTGGGAGCACACCGTGGCGGTGACCGAAACCGGTTTTGACCTGCTGACCCCGTGGCCGGACGGCTACGGTGACTATGCGCCGATCTGACCCGGCACCGAGCTGACCGCAAAAAAAAGGCCTGTCTTTAGACAGGCCTGAAGCGCACGGCCAGGGGCCGGAAACTTACTTGGCGTAGGCTTCGGTGGAGATCGTAATCTGCACGTCGTCGCTCACGGCCGGGACATATTTGTCCACCTTGAAGTCAGAGCGTTTGATGGTGGTGGTGGCGTCAAAGCCGATCGCCTGCTTCTTCATCATCGGGTGCTCACCCTGTTTGTTCAGCACGGCGTGCAGCACCACCGGCTTGGTGATCCCTTTCAGGGTCAGGTTACCTTCAACGTCATACTTGTTGTCGCCGGTAGCAGTGACTTTGGTGCTGTGGAAAGTAGCAGCCGGGTATTTGGCGACGTCGAAGTAATCTGCGCCTTTGAATTCGCTGGTCAGCGCGGCCACATGGGTATCAATGCTGGTGACCGGGATGCTGACATCCACTTTGGACTGCGCCAGGTTTTCGGCGTCAAAGGCGATGTTGCCGGTGACGTTGGACAGGTCAGCGGTCGGGTGTGAAAAACCGAAGTGGGTCCAGGAGACCACCACGGAGGTATGGCCCGGGTCCATCGCGTAGTGTTGGGTGGCGGCGGCAGAGACCTGAGAATACAACCCGATGCTCATGATCACCGGGAGCCATACTTTTTTCATGACTGACATGGTTTACGTCCTTTTTGTTGAATAACGTTCGTTTACGTCTTCCCGCAGTCTGCGGTACTCCCCCCGATCCCGCCAGCTAATATATTTGACCGGTATATTCAAAAAATTTTACCAATCAGCCGGGTCAATATTTGTCATTCCTCAGGCATAAAAAAACCGCCCGCAGGCGGTTTTGGCAGAAAACAGGGCGGTTACCTGAAGGTAATCTGGCTGGTGACCTGTTTAACCAGCGCCTCATGCGCTTTGTTGTCATCAGACATCGTCATCAGCTGCACGTTGATCAACTGCACACCCTGCTGGGTCAGCAGCGTGGTGTTGAGCGCGCTTTTCTCGTTCTGTTTCAGCGCCGCATCCAGATGCAGGAACGCATGGTCAGCCAGCGTCATCACCTCTTTTTTCGACACGTTCACCGTGGAGTACTGCTTTTTATAGGCACTCAGCAGGCTTGGGATCGCCTGTTCCAGCGACGCTTTCATCTTGTCGTCGGCCACCGGCTCCACGCCCATCACCGTGGTCACGGTGATCATCTGGCGGGTGTCGGCATTCACGAAAACGCGGGCACGTGAAGAGGATTTCTCATTCGCTGCCGGGGATTTGTCAGCAAAGCCTTTCGGGATTTTCATCGCGAACGACGGTGCCGCTGCCTGCGCAGCCGGTGCAGGGGTATTGGCTTCCGCGGCCGGGGCGGCTTTCGCTTCTGCGTCGGCGGCTGGGGCGGCTTCCGCCGGTTGGGCGGCGGCCGTGCTGGCTTCCGCCGGTTTGGTCTCGGCGGGTTTGGTCGCAGCATTATCACAAGCAGTTAACCCGGCCAGCATCAGCGCCACCAGGGAGTATTTCATCAACGGAGTCATGGTATAAATTCCTAAGGTAAAGTAGCCGGCGAAATATACACAGGCCATGACAATAGGCGAATGAAAGATAAATTCACGCCGGCTACACTGTTAACTCCTTGTTCAACCTGCTGAAAAACGGTAAAAAATGTGCCGCGGCACCGTGCCGGAAACCTGCCCGCCGTGGGTGTGCCGGCGGTAATATAGACAGTGTGAATTATTATTTAGGGAAGCATTATGGCGAATATCGTGTGGCAAGACCTGCACCACAGTGAACTCACCGCCGCGCAGCTCTATGCGGTGCTGGCGCTGCGCTGCGAGGTGTTTGTGGTGGAGCAGCAATGCGCTTATCTGGACGTGGATGGCCGGGATCTGAGTGGCGAAACGCGCCACCTGATCGGCTGGCAGGCGGGCAGACCGGCGGCCTATGCGCGGCTGCTGAAAAATGAGACGGTGGCGATAGGCCGGGTGATCGTGGCCCCTGAGTCGCGCGGCCGGCGGCTTGGCATGGCGCTGATGGAGCAGGCGCTGGCCGCCTGTGCGCGCCACTGGCCGCAGGCAGGCGTGATGCTCTCCGCCCAGGCGCACCTCCAGCCGTTTTACGCTTCGCTGGGGTTCCAGCCCTGCTCCGCGGTGTATGACGAGGACGGCATCCCGCATATCGACATGCGGCTGGTGCGCTGACCTCAGCGGTCCCAGTAGGGTGGAGTGCCCAGTTTCTCTACCAGGAAATCGACCACCGCCCGCACATTGCGGGACGGCAGCCGGCTGCGCGGGTAAAGCGCCGCCAGCGTTGACGGCTCCAGCGTGATCGACGCCTGATACTCCGGCAGCAGCCGCACCAGCCGCCCCTGGTGCAGCGCCTCGCCAATCAGCCAGCTCGGGAACAGCACCAGGCCCAGGCCGTCCAGCGCCGCCTGCGTCAGGGTTTCGGCGTTGTTGCCGGTCAGCGGCCCGCGCAGGCTGTAGGCCTGCCACGGCTGTTCACTGTGGCGCGGGCGGAAGAACCAGCGCTGCGGCCCGGAGGAGCCTTTAAACACCAGGCAGCGGTGGGCGTGCAGATCCTCCGGGGTGCGCGGCGTGCCGAACTGCGCCAGGTAGGCCGGGCTGGCCGCCAGCCGGTAGCGCAGCCGCGCCAGCGGCCGGGCGTGCATGCTGGAGTCATTCAAAACCCCGATGCGGATCAGCAGATCGGCGGCGGTGTGCAGCGGGTCAACGTAGTCATCGGTCTGGGTCAGCTCTACCGTCAGCTTCGGGTAACGCTCCGCCAGCGACGCCAGCCACGGGGCGAGGTGCCGCTGGCCGAACACCACCGGCGCATTGATGCGCACCAGCCCGCCCGGCAACTGCTCCCGCTCCTGCAACGTGCGCGCCGCCTCATCCGCCTGTTCCAGCATCCGCCGCGCATAGTGGCTGAACGCCAGCCCCGCCTCGGTGGGGGCCAGCGCGCGGGTGTTGCGATAAAGCAACTGGGTATGCAACTGCTGCTCCAGCTGCTGGATCACCCGTGACACGGACGAGGGCGCGACCCCGGTACGCCGCGCCACCTCGGAGAAACTCCCTTCATCCAGCACCGCCACAAACAGCCGCAAGGCGCGCAGGGAAACTGCATCCACATCGTTCATCTGTGCATCATCCGCAAAACTCTTTTCATGATTATCCGGTTTTTCGCAATAACGCGCCAGGGTATAGTCCGCCTCCGCCCATGAGGGGCGGCTTGTTTTTGCATTGACCTGCTGACAACACACTTTCTGAGCATAACAACACGCTCTCTGACAATAAAAAGGCGACACATGAACCTGTTACTGATCCCGCTGGTGATCCTCGGCGGCATGGGGCTGTCGGTGGAGGCCGGGTTACTCGGCCCGCTGGGCGGCGAAGTGGGCCATCTCTGGGCCACCCTGAGCATCTTTGGCGTTGGCAGCGCCCTGACACTGCTGCTGGTGCTGTTCTTCGGCCCGCGCAACGCCCCTTCCTTTACCGCCCAGCCCGGCTGGCAGCTGCTTGGCGGCATCCTTGGGCCGGTCTATGTGGTGGTGCTGACCCTGACCACGCCGGTGATCGGCCTGGCGATGACCATGATCGCCATTCTCTCCGGCCAGGTGGCCAAGAGCGTGCTGATCGACCACTACGGCTGGTTCGGCGGCGCGAAGAAGAAGATTGGGCGGGAACGCCTGCTGGCGCTGCTGTTTATTATTGCGGCACTGTGGCTGATTGCGCGGGGATAAGTGATGACAGAAGTAATTATGGTTGTACTGGCGATCATCGCCGGGGCCGCGCTGAGCGTTCAGGCGGCGATTAACGGGCAGCTCGGCGCACGCGTCGGGGTGCTGAAAAGCGCCTTCCTCACCTTCAGCCTGGGTGCGCTGGTGACGATGCTGCTGATCCTGTTCTTTGAAAGTGCCCACCCGCAGACGCTGATGACCGTGCCGAAGTGGCAACTGGCCGGGGCGCTGTTCGGTGTGCCTTACATCATCATCATGGTGACGGCGGTGCCGCGTGTGGGTACCGCGGTGGCGACGGTGGCGGTGATCCTCGGCCAGCTGGCGATGAGCATCCTGATCGACAGCTTCGGCTGGCTGGATAACCCGGAGATTCCGCTCAGCGGGAACCGGCTGGCGGCGGTGGTCTGCCTGGCGGTCGCGCTGGGGCTGATTTACCGGAGTAATAAGAAGGGGGAGTAGGCTTTCCTGCCGGAAGGTTGAAAAGTGTTGTGGAAGGTTTCGGTTGTTCGTATATGAGACGTTCCGCTGAATTTAATGGTGAAGTGGAAGGTTTCGGTTGTTCATGAGCCGTTGTCCACCCAGCTTCCCCAGCCTCAACCGAGCAGGGCCTGCCGGCGCGCCGGCCCTGCACCCGCGCGCTTTCGGTGCCCCGGCTGAATCATTGCACGCTCCCGCGTGTCCCCTCATTACGCCTCCGGGCTGCTCGGGCCGGTACAGACACGCTCCCGGCGTGGCTGTACCTCTCGCGGGCATCCATGCCCGCTCACCCGGCCCTGCGTCTCCATTCGGCAATGATTTTTACGCCCCCACCTCCTCTGCAAATCCTTGAGTATGTAAGGAAAGAGTAGGTGGGGGTATTTGTATGTGTTGTGTGCTTATCCGGCCTCGCATTTCTGTTTGGCAACGGTTTTTATGCCCTCGCCACCTCTGCAAATCTTTGGGTATTGGCAACGGTTTTTATGCCCTCGCCACCTCTGCAAATCTTTGGGTATGTAAGGAAAGAGTAGGGGGAATCTTGGTGTGACATCTGCCTCTCTTTTGTCTTTCGTAATCTCATTCACCCGTGATCTGAAATCCCCTTTATTTCCCCCTTTGCCCAAAAAATCTCCGCTTGTTACCGGAAATTCAACTTTTGCTAAGTAACCGTTTGCGCAACCGATAAAAAACGGTATCTTTACCGCCGCCAGCGATATGTGAGCAGGATCACGAAACAAATGCATAACAATGCAACTCAAATTGACATTTGTTGACACAATCGCGTATTAAGTTACGAAATCATGACAACTAAGAATCTTCTGAGGATCAGGGGTAAACCGGTCTTCAGGAATTTGAAGCAATGATCGTTAATGACGCTGCCGCCGCGGGGGTGTGAATGACCTCCGCCGTCCGGCAGGGACACGCCCCCCTTTTACGCACTGGAACCACAATGAAAAATCGTCTTTTCGCCGCGGGCGCGTTGATCGCCCTCTCTTATAGCGCCAGCGCCCTGGCTGAATCCAATGTCGGGTCCAGCGATCAGGGGGAATACCTCTCTGACTGGTGGAAACAGAGCGTGAACGTGGTGGGCAGCTACCATACCCGCTTTGGGCCGCAGCTGAACAACGATCTCTACCTCGAATATGAAGCCTTTGCCCATAAAGACTGGTTCGACTTCTACGGCTATGTGGATGTGCCGAAATTCTTCGGCGCAGGCAACAGCAATGACGTCGGCATCTGGAACAAAAACGGCTCGCCGCTGTTTATGGAGATCGAACCGCGCTTCTCCATCGACAAACTCACCGGCACTGACCTGAGCTTCGGGCCGTTCAAAGAGTGGTACTTCGCCAACAACTATATCTATGATATGGGCCCGGACAGCGACAATCGCCAGAACACCTGGTACATGGGCCTCGGCACTGACGTCGACACCCATACCCCGCTGAACCTCTCCCTGAACGTCTACGCCAAATACCAGTGGGAAAACTACAGCGCCGCCAACGAAAACAGCTGGGACGGCTACCGCTTCAAAGTCAAATACTTCCTGCCGCTGGGCGACCTGTGGGGCGGCCACTTCAGCTACATCGGCTTCACCAACTTCGACTGGGGCTCTGACCTCAACGAAAACGGCAACAAGTCCCGTACCAGCAACTCCATCGCCTCCAGCCACATCCTGGCGCTGAACTACGCCCACTGGCACTACTCCGTGGTGGCGCGTTACTTCCATAACGGCGGCCAATGGCAGGACGGCACCGAGCTGAACTTCGGCAAGGGCAACTTTGACGTCAAGTCTACCGGCTGGGGCTACTATGCGGTGATCGGCTACAGCTTCTGATCCCGCGCTCCCCTGCACACCCAACCCGGCTCCGGCCGGGTTTTCTGTTTATTGCGCGAAAAACAACCAAAACGATGCGCGACCCCGCCCGCCGGTTATGGCATAATGCGCGCCTCATCACATTCCCAGACAAGAGCGAGCGTTGTGTTAAGCACTAACAACATCACCATGCAATTCGGCAGCAAGCCGCTGTTCGAAAATATTTCCGTCAAATTTGGCGGCGGCAACCGTTACGGCCTGATCGGTGCCAACGGCTGCGGTAAATCCACCTTTATGAAAATTCTCGGCGGGGATCTGGTGCCGAGCAGCGGCAACGTGTTCCTTGACCCGAACGAACGCCTGGGTAAATTGCGCCAGGACCAGTTCGCCTATGAGTCCTTCACCGTGCTGGACACCGTGATCATGGGCCACGACGAACTGTGGCAGGTGAAAGAAGAGCGCGACCGCATCTACGCCCTGGCTGAGATGAGCGAAGAGGACGGCTACAAAGTGGCTGACCTGGAAGTGGCCTACGGCGAAATGGACGGCTACACCGCCGAAGCGCGCGCCGGTGAACTGCTGCTGGGCGTCGGTATCCCGGTGGAACAGCACTACGGCCCGATGAGCGAAATCGCCCCCGGCTTCAAGCTGCGTGTGCTGCTGGCGCAGGCGCTGTTCTCCAACCCGGAGATCCTGCTGCTCGACGAACCGACCAACAACCTGGACATCGACACCATCCGTTGGCTGGAGCAGGTGCTGAACGAACGTAACAGCACCATGATCATCATCTCGCACGACCGTCACTTCCTGAACATGGTCTGCACCCACATGGCTGACCTGGACTACGGCGAGCTGCGCGTTTACCCGGGCAACTATGACGAATACATGACCGCCGCCACCCAGGCGCGTGAGCGCCTGCTCTCTGACAACGCCAAGAAAAAGGCGCAGATTGCTGAGCTGCAATCCTTCGTCAGCCGCTTCAGCGCCAACGCCTCCAAATCCAAGCAGGCGACCTCCCGCGCCCGCCAGATTGACAAGATCCAGCTCGATGAGGTCAAAGCCTCCAGCCGCCAGAACCCGTACATCCGCTTCGATCAGGACAAAAAACTGTTCCGTAACGCGCTGGAAGTGCAGGAGCTGGCCAAGGGCTATGACGAGGGCCTGCTGTTCAAAAACCTCAACCTGATGGTGGAAGTGGGCGAGAAAGTCGCGGTACTGGGTGCCAACGGCATCGGTAAAACCACCCTGCTGAAAACGCTGGTGGGCGACGTCGAGGCCAACGCAGGCACCGTGAAGTGGTCTGAGAACGCCAACATCGGCTACTACGCCCAGGACCACGCGGAAGATTTCGACGTGGACATGACCGTCTTCGACTGGATGAGCCAGTGGAAGCAGGAAAAAGATGACGAACAAGCGGTGCGCGGTATCCTCGGCCGTTTGCTGTTCGGCCAGGACGACATCAAGAAAAAGGTCAAAGTGCTCTCCGGGGGCGAGAAGGGCCGCATGCTGTTCGGCAAGCTGATGATGCGC
The DNA here is from genome assembly GCF_002858715.1 of Chimaeribacter coloradensis. Taxonomy (GTDB): domain Bacteria; phylum Pseudomonadota; class Gammaproteobacteria; order Enterobacterales; family Enterobacteriaceae; genus Chimaeribacter; species Chimaeribacter coloradensis. The sequence continues at coordinate 49,792 of NZ_PJZH01000001.1, forward strand.
AAACCGAACGTGCTGATCATGGACGAACCGACCAACCACCTCGACATGGAGTCGATCGAGTCCCTGAACATGGCGCTGGAGATGTACGAAGGCACGCTGATCTTCGTCTCCCACGACCGTGAGTTCGTCAGCTCGCTGGCGACCCGCGTGCTGGAGATCACCCCGAACAAGGTGATCGACTTCGGCGGCACCTACGAAGACTACCTGCGCAGCCAGGGCATCTACGCCTGATTTTATTCGCGCACAAAAAAGCCGGGCAGCTGCCCGGCTTTTTTTATGGCCGCGACCCAGGCCTTCGCCTTACAGCCGCCACGCCTTGCTCTCCACGCCGTCCACCCACAGGCGGCGGGTTTCGCCCGGCGGCAGCGTCAGGGTGATGTCCTGCCAGGCGGGCTGGTAGGTGCCTTTGCGATGGAAAGTGAGGCGGATGTCGGTGGCGGTGCAGGCCATCTCCCACGTCAGCCACAGCGCCTTATCCTGCCGGTAACCCCAGGTTTCGCCGTCATCCTCAAACAGCATGCCGTGGGAGGTACCTTCGCCGCGCAGCGGATAGAGTTTCAGCTCGCGCACGGTATCGGCCTGCGCATCCACATGGGTGATGCGCGCGCTGTGCGGCAGGGCAGCCCCGGCGCGCACCAGCAGCGGCAGCCGCTCCAGCGGGGCGTCCAGCGTCACCTGCTGGCCGCCGCTGAACCATTGCCCGCTGTGGTAGTCATACCAGCCGCTGCCGTTGTCCGGCAGCCACAGGCTGCGCTGCCGCTCGCCCGGCTCCACCACGCTCGCCACCAGCAGGTCACGCCCCAGCAGGAACTCGTCGCATTCGGCAAAGGTCTGCGCGTCATGCTCATGGTCAAGGAAAGTCGGCCGCAGCATCGGCTCGTCATCCGCATGGGCCTGCCACAGCAGGGTGTAGAAGTAGGGCAGCAGGCGGTAGCGCAGCTCAATCGCCTCGCGAATCGCCGGGGTCACCGCTGGGTACATCCACGGCTCGTTGACGGTGTGATCGTCATTCCAGGAGTGGATGGTAAAGCGCGGGTGCATCACGCCGTTCTGCACCCAGCGCACAAACAGCTCCGCCTCGGGCTTGTCGCCGGAGAAGCCGCCGACGTCGTGGCCGACGTTGTACAGCCCCGACAGGCTCATGCCGACGCCCATGCGGGTGTTGTAGCGCAGCGTCTCCCAGTTGGTGCGGTTGTCACCGCTCCAGGTCTGCACGTAGCGCTGCATCCCGGCGCAGCCGGAACGGGAGATCAGGTAAGGGCGTTTTTCCGGCGCGAACGCCTGTTGCGCTTCCATCGAGGCGCGCATCATCAACAGCGGCATCACCGGGCGGATATGTTTGATGGCGATTTCGCGGCCGAAGCCGTGGCAGCGCGCCTCGCCGTCCCACACTTCATATTCGTTGTTGTCATTCCAGGTCGAGTCGATGCCTTTCTCCAGCAGTTGCCCGGTGACGCCCTGTTGCCACCAGGCCACGGTGGCCGGGTTGGTGAAGTCGAGGTGCGAGCCTTCATCATCCCAGAAGCTGGAGCGCTCCGGGCACGCCTGCTCTGAATCCCGGATAAACAGCCCGCGCTCCGCCACTTCGTGGTAGCGCGGGTGGTCCTGCAACAGGCAGGGCTTGATGTTGGCCGCCAGCTTCAGCCCGGCGTCGTGGAATGCCCGGGTCATCACCTCCGGCTGCGGCACCTTGTCGTAGTTCCAGTTGAAGACATAGCGCTTGTTGTTGATCGAGGTGTAGCCGGAGGAGAGCTGGAACGAGTCGCAGGGGATCGCCTGCTCGCGGCAGAGCCGGATAAAGTGCATCAATTGCTGCTGGGCGTCCGGTGCGTCGGTGTAGTGCATGGTAGAGCCGCTGTAGCCCAGGCTCCATTTCGGGCCGAACAGCGTTTTGCCGGTGAGCCGCACGAAGGCCTTGGTGACATCCAGCACCTGCGGGCCGAGGAACAGGTAGTAGTCGATGTCGCCCGCTTCCGCCTGCCAGCGGCGGTAGGCCGGGTGGTAGTTGTCGATCTCGTTGCCCAGGTCGAGCCAGCAGCTGCTGAGGTTGTCATAAAACAGCCCGAAGCTGACCCCCGCCCGGCGGGTGATGGTGAACGGGATATGTTTGTAGAGCGGGTCGGTGGAGGCGGCGTTGTAGCCCATCGCGTCCAGGTTGCGCATCTCATAGCGTTTGCCGGTGCGCTGCAACGGCCCGGCTTTCTCGCCCAGCCCGTAGTAGGTGTCCTCTTTGTCGCGGCGCTGGTAGTGCGCCACGCCGTCGCCGTGGGCGTTGAGCTGGTAGGCGCTGGTCGGGCGGTCACTCACCAAGGGCTGCCACGCGCCGGCCTGGTCGCGGTAGTGCCACTCCAGCCACAGCGGCTGGTGCACCGTCACGCGCAGTTTTTCGCTGCTGATGCAGAGCGTCTCCCCCTGTTCTTCCAGGGTGAAGCCGGGCAGGGCAAAGCCCGCCACGCTCTCCCGCGCGCGGCCTTCCCACGGCACGTCGCCGTCCGGCGCGATGCTCCAGGTGCGGTCGAGTGCCAGCTGGTTACGGCGTTTGATCAGCACGCGGAACAGGCCCGCGTCCAGCACATAGAGGCAGAGGCGGTGGCTGCCGTCGACGGTTAACTCCACGTGGTGATCGTCAGCGGTCAGCAGCGACCAGTTTTTCAGCGTTTTCATCGTTACATTCCCTTTCAGGCGCGCGCAGTGCGGCGTTCAGCAATAAAGGCGATCAGGAAGACCGCGCCAATCAGGTCAAAGAACCCCATGGCAATAAACAGCGGGTTGAAGCCAATCTGGTCGGCGGTGACGCCAATCAGCAGTGAGAAGAGGAAGCTGGCGATCCAGGCGGCCGAGCCGCGCATCCCGTTGACGGTGGCCATCTGCCCGCGGTCAAAGGAGTCCACCACCAGCGCGCTCAGCATGCAGGAGATGATCTGATGGCCGAAGCCGCCCACCGAGATCAGCGCGATGGCGATGTAAGGGTCCTGGGTGGTGGCGACCAGCGCCAGGGAGAGCATCAGGAACGCGCCGGTGACGGAGCTGGCGACCACCGAGTTGGTGCGGGTGCAGCCAAACACGCGGACGTAGAGTTTGGTCAGGTAGCCGCTCGCCACGCTGCCGAGGTCGGCGGCCAGGAACGGCAGCCAGGCGAACATGGCGATCTGTTTCAGGTCCATGCCGCGCTCGTTGGCGAGGTAGAGCGGCACCCAGAAGCTCAGCACCGCCCAGGCCGGTTCCGCCATAAACGCCGGGATGGCGATGCCGTAGAAGCGTTTGTTCTTCGCCACGGTTTTCAGCGCGGTCAGGAACGGCAGTTTCACCGCCGGCGGCTCGTTATCCTGCTTGATGAAGGTCAGCTCATCTTTGCTCAGACGCGGGTGCTGCTCCGGGTTGTGGTAGAACAGCCACCAGAGCAGCACCCAGGCCAGCGCCAGCGCGCCGGTAAACATAAACGCCCCCTGCCAGCCAAAAGAGACATGGGCAAAGTAGACGATCGGCGGGGCCAGCATCGCGCCGACGGAGAAGCCCACGCCTGCCCAGCCCGCCGCAATCGGCCGCTCTTTTTTCGGGAACCATTCGCCGATGGTTTTGGCGTTGGCCGGGGTGGCGGCCGCTTCGGCACCGCCCATAAAGAAGCGCAGGATCGCCAGATGCAGCCAGCTGCCCGCCCCGGCATGCAGCATACAGACCACCGCCCAGATAGTGGCGCAGATCAAAAAGCCGAGCTTCAGGCCGATGACGTCAATCAGCCAGCCGCAGATCGGCTGGAACAGGGTGTAGGCGAGCTGGAATGCGCCGACAATCCAGGAGTACTGCTCAGTGGTGATGCCGAGGCTGGTTTTCAGCTCCGGCGCGAGGATGCCCAACGAGTTGCGGGTAATGTAGTTGATGGTGACGCCGAGCAGAAACAGCACCAGCACCCACCAACGCAGGTGACGGAAAGTGCGCTTCGCCGTAACGGCGGCCACATCCTGGTTTATGTGACTCATTCTGTCTGTTCTCCACGTAGGTACAGGGAATAACCGGAATTGGTATAACACCCTTTCAAAAGGGCTTAATAATTTTAAGTATTTGAATATTATCTATTTTAATGCCATTCGCCCGGTAAAACGGACGAAAGATGTTCGACAAATTGAGCCTAATCGAGTTATAAACTGACCAACAGCGGATTTTATGCAAAGATTTTCATCAGCCTGCGAAAAGCGGGCCGGGAACAGAGGCAAAATGGCAACATTACCCGACTCTCCTGCGATGAAAATTTTTTCATCGGCAAATCAGGCACAGATCACAAAATGGATAAAAAGCTTAAAATCAGCGAGATCGCGGCACAGACTGGCCTCTCTATCAGCACGGTGTCACGGGTCCTGGCGGGCAAAGCCAACACCAGCGAAGCGGCGCGGCAGCGCGTGCTGGCCTGTGCGCAGGCCAAAGGGGTATTGCAGGGCATGGCGGCGGGGCGGTTGTTGCTGAACAGCCTGGTGGTGTTTGCGCCGCAGCGGGCATTTGATGAACGGTCAGACGTTTTCTACTACCGGGTGATGCAGGGCATCAGCCAGGCGCTGGCGGCGCATGAGGTGCGGCTGCGCTACTGCCCGCTCGAGGAGCTGGGCAGCGACGCCAACCTCTTCCTCAGTAAAATGCATGACGCAGAGACCGAGGCCGCCATCCTGATCGGCATTGATGAGCCGCACATCCACGATCTGGCCGCCGACATCGGCAAGCCCTGTGTGCTGATCAACTGCCGTGACCGGAAAATGCGCCTGCCGGGCGTGGCACCGGATCATCAGCTGATCGGCGAATATGCGGCGGCCTACCTGTTCGAGCAGGGGCACAAGGCGGTGGTGAACCTGCTCTGCCTGCGGCGCTACACCATGGAGCTGCGGCTGGCGGGCATCCGTGACGCCTGGGAGGCGCAAAACCTGCTGTTTGATGAGGCAAAACACCTGATCAGCGCCCAGAGTTTCAGCGCCCGCGAGAGTGAACAGTTAATCAGTGACTTTCTGGCCGTGACGCCGCGCGCCTACCTGCCGAGCGCGCTGCTGGTGGGCGGGGACTATATGGCCGCAGGGGCGGTGAGCGCCCTGCAGAAAGCGGGGCTGCGGGTGCCGCAGGACATCTCCGTGATGAGCATCGACGGCTTCAACCTGGCGGCGATTCACGATGTGCCGCTCACCTCGCTGCATGTCCCGCGGGATGCGCTGGGCAGCGAGGCGGTGCACATCCTGCAACAGCGGCTGATCCGCCCGCAGGCCCCGGTGGGTAACCTGCTGCTCAACGGCACGCTGGTGGTGCGGGACTCGGTGCGCCGCATCCGCCCGCACAAAGCCCACACCGCCGTGCGCAACGAAGGGCTGTATGACGAGTGAGGAGGTTTCTTGTGAAAAACCCGCCGGTCAGCCTATAGCGCTTATTTTCCATGATAAACAACGCGGTAAATGGCATAGCCATCACTCTCCACCAGCCGGTTCAGGCTGAAACCGGCCGCATTGCCTGCCGGGGACAACAACTCAGCAGGGGGTAAGGCTGCGTTAACGATAATGACCTGTACCTGAAAACGCCGCATCTCCTGCTCCAGTGCGGCAAGGTGTGGTTGCGGTGAGTTGATGGCGTTAAACAGGCGCATCCGCGCGGCGAACTCTTCAGGCGGCAGGATAGTTTGCAGCATCACCGGGTAGGTGTGGCCCGGCATCACCAGCCCAAAATCAGGTTTCAGCAGTGGAACAAACGCGGCCACAGGGCTGTCGGTCAACAGGTTACCCCGCAGGTTCAGTTTGTCGAGCTGCGCCATCAGGTGCACCGCCGTTTGATATTGCGGCGGCAGCTTAGCGGAGGGCCAGCCGAGTTGTGTGCTGTTATCGGCTGACAGTGTCCAGCGCCCGCCCAGCAGGAAAGCCAGTAATACCGCACAGCCCAGCAATGCACCGGGCAGAAAGCGGCCTTTGCCGGTCATGGCGGCTGCCAGACCGGTACTGATGAGCAGCGGCACCGGCGCGGCCCAGGCGAGCCGCCAGCTCATATTCCGTGCAGAGACCTGAGCCAGCAGATCCGCAAACCACGGATTTAAAATCATCAGCAGGGTGGTGACGGTAAACAACAGGTAGCTGAGCGTACCGCGCCGCCAGGCCAGCACGCTGCACCCAAGCAGCAACGCCAGTAATGCGAGCGCATCACGTCGTGCCAGCCCCAATGAGGCGTTAATCGGCAGGTAAGTCCCGACCTCTGCCAGTGAAATACCAGAGGTATTGATAAACTTCAGCCAGAAAACAAAGAGTGCCGGGTAAATCAGCGCGATACCGAGGAAGAACCAGAAACGGACGACCTGCTTTAACGGCTTGTCCAGGGCGCAGGCCGCCACCAGCACCGTGGTAAATACCGTCAGGACCAGCCCTGATGACGAGACGCCCAGCGTCATAATATGTACCGCGGCCAGCGGCAGGGTGCGCAACAGCGTCGGCCGGTTCAGCAGCAGCAGGCCGGTAATGGCGGTTAAGGGCGTGGTCAGGGCAATCAGCAGTGCCTTGCCCTGAAATAACCGCACAAAGACCCGGTTGCCATACGCGATGTGCGACTCCCCCCAGGCGAACAGCAGCAGCACACACAGGGCCGTGGCGACAATGGCGCCATTACGCGGCAGGAATAACCGGCTGAATAAAAAGGCGACGGCCACGGTCAGCGCCGCGCTGATGCCCGGCACCAGCAGGTAGTAAACGGTGAACAGCGGCAGGTGGCCCCAGGTCGCGAGCCAGGCAATAAACGTCTCATACGAGGCAATACGGTAGGGCGCAAAACGGAAATGGGGGTAGACCGGCCCCAGCGTGGTATCAAAGGTGAGCGGCACCAACAGCGGGTGGCGCAGTGTCTGATCGGCCAGCTGGATGAAATGGGAATCATCGTAGTCAGAGCGGTAAGCCATGAGGGTCAGAATGACTGCGATCAGCATAATGCCGGCCAGCGCGCTATTCTGCCAGGCACGGGCCGGCAGTAAGGGATCGTCCGTCAGGACAGCCGCAGGCGAACGCCGTTTGGTCACCGCGATCAACAGCAGGCCGATGACCACGGTGCAAAAGCGCCAGCGATAGTCAGGTACCCAGAACAGCACCAGCGCGGTCATCAGAAGAATAACGATCCCGGCCAGACCGGGTGCCTGCCGGGCCGGCAGTGCCGGGCGCGCACGCAGGTAAAAGGCGCTGAACACGCAGGCGGCCCAGGCTGACAGCGCCAGCGTCAGGGGCAGCGCATAGAGAAAACCCCGGCTCAGTGATTGCCAGGGCAGCCCGCCGAAGGTGGCGGCATGCAGCGCCACGGTCCAGAGGATAAAAGGCAACGTAATAAAGGTGACACCGAACGCCATCCAACGCTCGGGCAACAGGGCAGGGCGCAATGTAACAGCGTGGGTCATGCGGGGCGTATCCTTTGAGGTGAGCAACAGAGACCAGTAACCACGAAAAACAGCACATCGCCGGCCACGGTAATCAGGCGTCCGGCCAGCACGGCCATCACCACATCCGGGTCGGCGACAATGCCTTTTAACAGGAACATCAGCACCATTTCACGGATCCCCACCCCAGCCGGGGCGCCGGGCGTGACCAGGCCAGCCAGCCAGGCGAGCACATAAGCCCCGCACAATGCCGGTATGACAGGCAGTAACGGCGCGGACGCAGGCACAATGATGCCCACCAGAACGGCGCAAAACAGCAACCCGGCGATCAGCAAAAACAGGCTGTAGCAGAGCAGGGCGGTGCGCAGGAACGGGGCGCGCTCAGGGGGGCTGATACGCCGCAGCAACAAAGAGGCCACAAGCCAGACAGCCAGGGCCAGCAGGGCGGCCGCAACAGGGGGCAGCCACGGCAACAGCAGCGGCAGTGCCAACAACCCGCACAGCCCGCCTCCTGCACAGAGCAGAGCCAGTTCCCACACTGTCGATTTAGCCAGCGCCCCGCCGGGCAGCCCGGCGGCCATGCCCAGCGCCTGCCGACCGGCAAAATGGAAGATATTGCCCGGCAGGTATTTGGCGAGTTGCGTCACGCCATAGATGCCCACTACCCAGCGTAGGCGGCAGGGCTGATGAAAACAGGCCAACAGCTGCGCCCAGCCGAAGGCCAGTAGCAGGTTGGCAGCGCCATAGGCCAGGGCGGCGGCGGCCATACCCAGCCAGGCCGCCGGGCCGAACCGTGCCAGATCCAGGTGGCTGCCGTAGTGCCACAAGCGCTGGGCGACAAACAGGATACCAAGCAGCGCGAGCAGCGTACCTGCCCAGTTCAGGGTACGTTTTACGGCGGCGTTCATCGGCGTGGTGTACAGAGCAACATGGTCCAGGGCAGCGGGCGTTTGACGTCTTCGACGTCAAAATAGCGCGAGACTAAGCGGATAAAATCCCGCTGTGACCAGTTTTGCAGATGGCCGGGCGTATTACCGAACTGCCCAAGGTATTTGCCGCGGGCCATATTCAGGACGCGCCATAAAGGTTCGCGCGGCACACTGATAATCAGGTGGCGGGTCACAATACGTTGCAATGCCTGCAACCCGGCTTCCGGATCTTCCAGGTGCTCCAGAACTTCGCAACAGACAATCAAATCTGCGCTGTCCTGCGGGGCCTGCACATCATAAATGCTGCGTGCTGTGAACAAAGAAGCTGCGTGCCCCTGCTCAGCGGCATTCTGTTGCGCCAGAGTAATCACCTGAGTGGAAAAATCGCATCCCCGGGCATCAATGCCCTGATGCTGCCAGCGCAACACCCAATAACCTTCACCACAGCCAACTTCATGGATGGAGTGCGGCGCGGCGCGGTGCACCAGTTCAGTCAGTGAGCGCTCAAAGCCGGCCATCATCCACTTCACCACCGGGTTGGACGATCCATATTTATCAAAGGTATTGCCAATAATGATGCCGTTTTCCTGGCTGCCGCCGGCGATTTTAATGCCCATAGTGGTTCCTGTTGTCATGGCCTGTTGCCGGAGTGACCGGAAAAGGCGTATCCAGCGCCTCCTCCTGCACCTTCGCCGGGTGCGCTGAGGGGGCGTCATCCTGAAGATGTAACTGGGTTTTGTAGCGGATATCTTCCAGCAGCTTGCGGTTAGCCGCCAGTAAGTCAGCCACGAAGGCGATCAACAGCGTCTGGAAGCCCATGCCAAGCAGGGTGGCGGCCAGAATCAGCGATTGGACATAACCCTGGCCCTCCCCTTGTACGAAGTGCCACAAAAAACGCAGGCCGATTAAAAAGCCGATACCAAACAGCACCATGCCGATGACGCTGAAAAACCGGAAGGGGCGATAGATAATGAAAATACGGACAATGGTAATGATGCTGCGCTTAATGTAGGAGGCCATGCTTTTTACCAGCCGGGAGGGACGCAAATCTTCATTTACCCGGATCGGCACTGACATAATGGCCATGTTCTTCTGCCCGGCCTGGATAATGGTTTCCAGCGTGTAGGTGTAATCATTGAACACAATCAGACGTTGCGCTGCCGCACGGCTGATGGCGCGAAAACCGCTGGGCGCATCCGGGATGTCGGTTTTGCTGGCGAGCCGCACCACCCAGCTGCCGAGTTTTTGCAGCCATTTTTTACACAGTGAGAAGTGCTCAATGGTGGCGATGGGGCGCGCGCCGATCACCATCTCAGCCTGATGCGCCAGAACCGGGGCGGTCAACAACGGGATATCCTGTGCTTCGTACTGGTTATCGGCATCCGTGTTGACAATCACATCCGCTCCCCGTGCCAGGCAGGCGTCCAGGCCGGTCATAAAGGCGCGGGCCAGCCCCTGATTGCCGGTATGGCGGATGATATGGTCCACCCCATTTTCCTGCGCGACGCGGCAGGTTTCATCCTCGCTGCCGTCATCAATAATCAGCCACTCCACGCTATCAAAACCGGGTACCTGCCGGGGCAGATGGGAAAGCGCTAATGCAAGCGTGCCTGCCTCGTTATAACAGGGGATCTGGATAATCAGTTTCAACGGAATTCCTCTGGCCTGAAGTAAGTGCACAAGAAATCGGACGTTTTACTTGGTTATGTCACGATATATTCGCAGCACCAATATTTGTGCTGCGAAATATTCATTGCGCTCCAGCATAGAGGAGGTGGGATGAAAAATGAACTGATGAGGCTGATTTTTGTACTTTTTTAGCTGAAAAAGATCTCAGTTTTTGCGGCCGCACACCTCGCACTGTGGGTTTTTCGGCAGTTTCAGGGGTCGGAACTGGCAGGTCATGGCGTCGAACATCACCACCCGGTGGGTGGCCGGGGTGCCGTAGGCGGTCAGCAGTTTGATCGCTTCCATCGCCTGTAAACTGCCGATTGTACCGACCAGCGGTGCCATCACGCCCGCCTCGACGCAGGTCAGGGCGTTCTCCCCGAACAGGCGGCTCAGGCAGCGGTAGCACGGCTCATCCGGCTGGTAGGTGAAGACGCTTAACTGCCCCTCCATGCGGATCGCCGCGCCGGAGACCAGCGGGGTGCGCGCCGCGAAACAGACGCGGTTGAGCTGGTCGCGGGTGGCGACGTTGTCGCTGCAATCCAGCACCACATCCGCCTGTGCCACCAGGGCCGCCAGCGCGGCGTCATCCGGCTGCTGGTTAAGCGGGTGCAGCCGGACGTGCGGGTTGATCGCCGCCAGCGCCTGCGCGGCGGAGTCCACCTTCGCCATGCCGATGCGCGCGTCGCTGTGCAGCGTCTGGCGTTGCAGGTTGGAGAGCGCCACGCTGTCGAAATCCACCAGCGTCAGCGTGCCGGTGCCGGCCGCCGCCAGATATTGCGCCGCGGCACAGCCCAGCCCGCCGAGGCCGATCACCAGCGCATGGCTAGCTTTCAGCCTCTCCTGGCCGTCAAAATCGAAACCGCGCAGCACAATCTGGCGGTTATAGCGCAGCGTCTCTTCGTCACTCAGTTCCGGCAGCATCGTTACGCCCCCAGCAGGTGGTTAAACGGCTGGATCGTCACCGCTTCCCCTTCCGCCACCGACCCGCGTTCGCGCTCCAGCACGATAAAGCAGTTGGCCTGGGCGAAGGAGCTGAAGATGTGCGACCCCTGGTGGCCGGTGGTGCGCACCGCCAGGTTGCCCTGCTCGTCAGTGAAGGCGATGCCGCGCTGGAAGTCGAGCCGACCCGGCTGCTTTTTCAGCGGGGTGGCGGCGCGCGCCTTCAGGCTCGGCGGCAGTTTCCAGTCGGTGTGGCCGGTGAGGCGGGCGATCAGCGGCTGCACCAGCTGGTAGAAAGTCAGGGCGGCGGAGACCGGGTTGCCCGGCAGGCCGCAGAACCAGGCATTCGCCAGGCGGCCGAAGGCAAAGGGTTTGCCCGGTTTGATCGCCAGCTTCCAGAAGCCGATCTGCCCCAGCTCCTCCAGCATGGTTTTGGTGTAGTCCGCCTCGCCCACCGAGACGCCGCCGCTGCTGATCACCAGATCGGCCGCCGCGTCCGCCTGCCGGAAGGCCTTGCGCAGCGCCTGCGGGTCATCCGGGATGATGCCCAGATCCACCACCGTGCAGCCGAGCTGTTCCAGCATCAGCCGCACACCGAAGCGGTTGGTGTCGTAGATCTGGCCCGGTTGCAGCGGGGTGCCCACCGGTTGCAGCTCATCGCCGGTGGAGAACACCGCCACCGTCAGCGGCGCATAGACCGCCACATCGGTGACGCCCAGCGAGGCCAGCAGCGGCAGCTCTGCCGCGCCCAGCCGCACCCCGGCGCGCAGCACCACGCCACCCTGTTCAACGTCTTCGCCCGCACGGCGGATGTTCTGCCCGGCTTTCACCGGGGCGGTAAAGCGCACGCCCTGTTCTGACACCTCAGCCTGCTCCTGCATCACCACCGCCTCGGTGCCCGGCGGCACCGGCGCGCCGGTCATGATGCGCAGGCAGCTGTTGGCCGGCCACTCGCCGGTGAAGGGGTTACCGGCAAACGCCTTGCCGGCCACCGGCAGCGGCTCACCCGCAGCCAGGTCAGCCAGGCGCACGGCGTAGCCGTCCATGGCGGAGTTATCAAACGGCGGCACCTGCACCGGCGAGGTGACATCCACGGCGGTGATGCGTCCGGCGGCGGCGGTCAGCGGCACGCGGGTGGCGATGCACTGGGTTGCCACCTGGGAGAGCATCTTCTCCAGGGCATCGTCCAGTGAGAGCAGGTCGGAAACAGGGGGGTGTTGCGGGTGTTCTGAGGCCATGAATTACTCCGTTGTACGGCAGCGCGGCCCGCCATCGGCAGGCCGGGGCAAAATCGGGGACCTGCCCATTATGGCAGAGAACGCCGGGCTGACCAATCGGCCCGGCCGTGCGGTGCTTCCCCGTTTTGCCGGGGCGGCAGAAAAAGCGGGCAGGGCGGCGGCCGGGCAGCATGCCGAAAACGGACAATTTACTGTGATTCAGCTCACATCATGGCGGTGAAACCGTGGGTTTTCCACGGGGAAGGTGGCCCGGCTGCGCGTTCTGCTTAGCATGGTGTTAACAGCCGCGCAGGCCGCGGCCCCCCGCCACACAGCATAGAGAGCAGAGCGATGAGTCAATCTGATTGGTCAATTTCCCCGCCGTTACCGAAACTGGAATTCCACTGGGAAGAGGGCAAAGACCCGCAGACCCCGCAGGAGGTGAATCAGTTTTTCTACAGTGATGCGTTGCAGGTCATCAAGCAGCGGATCGTCGCCATCGGCCAGCGGATGTGGCAGAAGGACTACGTCGACGGCAACGGCGGCAACATCTCGGTGCGGGTGGGTGACAACCTGGTGCTCTGCACGCCGACGCTGATCAGCAAAGGGTTTATGACACCGGATGATATGTGCCTGGTGGATATGCAGGGCCGCCAGAAGGCGGGGAAACGGCCATCGACCAGCGAGATCAAAACGCACCTCGGCATCATGAGCCGCGTGCCGGCGGCCAAATCCTGCGTGCACGCCCACCCGGTGCATGCCAACGCCTTTGTGATCACCGGCACCGTGCCGCCGACCGGGATTATGCCGGAGCCGGACATTTTCTTCGGGGAAGTGGTGCAGGCGAAATACGCCACCCCCGGCACGCCGGAGAATGCCGAGAACGTCGGCTCCGTCTCGCCGGACCACCAGTGTATTTTCATGGAGAACCACGGCGTGATTGTCTGGGGCAACCATGTGGAGGATGCCTACTGGAAGCTGGAGAACGTCGACTCCTACTGCCGCATCCTGCTGCTGGCCACGCAGCTCAATATCCCGATCCAGCAGGTCAACGCCGCGTCGATGAATGATTTCATCGCCCTGCGTAAAAAGCTGGGGATGCCGGATAACCGCGACCAGCGCAGCGCCGAGACGCTGTTTAACCTGCGGGAGTTTGCGGGGAGGGCGCTGAAGGCGCATCCAGAGGCGTGAGTAATCTGTGGGCGGCAGATAAGCCGCCCTTTTAAAGCGGATACGCTACCGATATCATGGGGTAGGTGGCATGTTTCGGTTGCTCATGTGTCGTTGTCTACCTGAGCCACCAAGCCTCAACCGAGCAGGGCGCGCCAGTGCGCTCGCCCTGCACCCGCGCACTTTCGGTGATCCGGCTGAATCATTGCACGCTCTCGCGTGTCCCCTCATTTCGCCTCCGGGCTTTCCGCGCCGTCGCAGACACGCTCCCGGCGTGGCTGCGACTCTCACGGGCATCCCTGCCCGTTCGCCCGGCCCTACGGCTCCATTCGGCAATGATTTTTACGCCCCCACCACCTCTGCAAACCAGCAAGTATGTGAGGAAATAGTAGGGGGAGGTTTTTAAGCGTGATGTGTGCTTTTTCCGCTCTGCATTTTCATGTGGCAGCGATTTTCGTGCCTGCTTTAAAACCTAAAAAGACCTTATCGACTCTTTCCTTACATAGCCAAGGATTTGCAGAAGTGGTGGGGGCATTAAATTATTGCCGACGAGGACGCAGGGCCGGGCGAGCACACAGGGATGTGTGCGAGAGGGACAGCCACGCTGGGAGCGTGTCTGTACCGGCCCGAAAAGCCCGGAGGACGCTGGAGGGGAGCCGCGGGAGCGGCCAATAATTCTGCCGGATCACCCAAGGCGCGGGGATGCAAGGGGTGGGCGCCTACGCGCCCCTTGCGCGGTGGCGGCAGCGGAGCCGCAGAAAGACACCGGGCGTTTGCCAACGCAACCGCCGCCGATCTAAGAAAACGCCCCCACATGCCCATGTGATCCCCCCTGAAAAATTTAAAAACAAAAAACCGTGATACCCTTTGCAATAAATAGCGGCCGATCCCAAAAGTGTCACGCCCCGCACGGTATGCTGGCACCGTTGATGGGCAGAGGGAGCGTAACCGCAGTATGAAAAACAGCCGCCATGAAGCGTTACTGAAGCTTATTGCTGAACAGGATGTGATGAGCGTTAACCAGTTGTCCCAGCAGCTGAATGTCTGCCGGGAGACCATCCGCCGTGACCTGAGCGAACTTCAGGAGCAGGGGCTGATCCTGCGGCGGCACGGCAAGGCGAAACGGATTATCCAGCAGGATGATATCGGCGAGCCTTTTACCCACCGCGCCAAAAGCCATTTCAGTGATAAGGATGACATCACCCGCCAGGCACTGGCCTATATCGAACCGGGCATGTTGCTGGCGCTGGATGCCAGCTCTACCTGCTGGTATCTGGCGCGCAAATTGCCGGACCTGCCGCTGACGGTGCTGACCAACAGCGCCCGCATCGTGCGTGAGCTGGAGCGCCGCCAGCATATCCGCGTCATCTCAACCGGCGGCGAGCTGCTGCGCAAAGAGGAGGTCTACCGTAACCCGGCCTTCTTCTCGCTGATCAAACATTATGATATCGATCTCTTTATGTTTTCCTGCGAAGGGCTGGACAAACAGGGCCTGCTCTGGGACTCCAACGACCATAATGCGGAGTACAAAGCGATTCTGGTGAAGCGCTCCGCTCAGTCCCTGCTGCTGATGGACAAAAGCAAACTGTGGCGGCAGGGCGTGGCGCGCATCTGCCTGTTACAGGAGGTGGACATCATCATCAGCAACCGTGAGCTGAACCTGCCGCAGGCGGTGAGCTGCGCCTGACCCGGCCCCCTGACACTGTGGCCGGCGTAATGCATTTCCTGAAGTGATTATTTATTCTGGTTTAATCACACAGCGGTGGGAGGGTAAACCGGTCACCCCCGGCCGCCGCTGTTCCTGCCCCTGTTAGCCCACTGCTTTATATTACTTTGAATATACTCAGTAAATTACCGTCTAAGCCGGGCGCAGTTTCCGCTTTACTTACAGGCGGCGGCTAAATATAGTCAAAAAAAAGCGCGTCCGGCCATTCAGTGCCACACTAAAAAACGGTGGTTTATTCATCCGGTCATTGGTTTGCCGGGAAACCACCACAGCGTGACGCCACAACGCGCCGGGACGCGCGCGTTTTTACGGACAGTTGACCAGACAGGGTGCAGTGCCTCATGAGTAAATCAATGATAACCGTTCACGGCGGTGCGCAAGCAGCGTCCGGCCTTGCCGTGGCCGTTACCGCCTTTCGCGCGCGCGGGTGGGCTGCGCTGTGCCGCCATGCCGGGCGGGCGCGGTGAGCGGGGGCGCAAAGGTGCGGGCGCTCTCCCCGCCGGTATTGCCTGCGGCGGCAACCGGCCTGCTGCCGGACGATCAGGTGCTGGCGGTCAGCGGCCTCAGCGTCGGGTTCACCTCAGAAAAGCAGCACATCCAGGCGGTGAAGCAGCTCAGCTTTGAGGTGCGGCGCGGCGAAACCCTGGCGATTGTCGGCGAGTCCGGCTCCGGCAAATCGGTGACCTCCCTGGCGCTGATGCGGCTGGTGGAGCAGGGCGGCGGCGTGATCGAACAGGGGCAGATGCTGTTCCGGCGGCGGCGCGGCGCGGTGCTCGATCTGGCGACCGCCCGGCAATCCACCCTGCGTACCCTGCGCGGCGCGGATATGGCGATGATCTTCCAAGAGCCGATGACCTCCCTGAACCCGGTGTTCCCGGTCGGCGAGCAGATCGCTGAGTCAATCCGCCTGCATCAGGGCATGGACCACCGCAGCGCCCGGCAGGAAGCCTTAAGGATGCTCGATCTGGTGCGCATCCCTGAGGCGCGCAACATCCTCGACCGCTACCCGCACCAGCTCTCCGGCGGGATGCGCCAGCGGGTGATGATCGCGATGGCGCTCTCCTGCAAACCGGCGCTGCTGATCGCCGACGAACCCACCACCGCGCTGGATGTCACCATCCAGGCGCAGATCCTGCAACTGATCCGTGTGCTGCAACAGGAGATGCACATGGGGGTGATTTTCATCACCCATGATATGGGCGTGGTGGCAGAAGTGGCCGACCGGGTGCTGGTGATGTACCGCGGCGAGAGCGTGGAGGTCGGCGGCGTGAAAGAGGTGTTTGCCGCGCCCCAACACCCTTATACCCGCGCCCTGCTGGCGGCGGTGCCGAAGCTGGGCGCCATGCGCGGAAAAACCTTCCCGGCGCGTTTTGACCTGGTGCATGCCGGGGAACCGGGCGAACCGCCGCCGCAGGACACCATCCCGCCCGGCGCGGCCCCGATCCTCGAGGTGCGCGATCTGGTGACGCGCTTTGACATCCGCAGCGGGTTGTTCAACCGCGTGACCCGCCAGGTGCACGCGGTGGAGAAGGTCAGTTTCGATCTCTACCCCGGCGAGACGCTGGCGCTGGTGGGGGAGTCCGGCTGCGGCAAATCCACTACCGGGCGGTCGCTGCTGCGGCTGGTGGAGAGCCAGGGCGGCAGCCTGACCTTTAACGGCCAACCGATTACCCACCTGTCGGGCGCGGCGCTGCAACACCTGCGGCGCGACATCCAGTTCATCTTCCAGGACCCGTACGCCTCCCTCGACCCGCGCCTCACCGTCGGCTACTCCATTATGGAGCCGCTGCTGGTGCATGGCGTGGCGCGCGGCAAAGCGGCGCAGGCGCGCGTCGCCTGGCTGCTGGAGCGGGTCGGGCTGCAACCGGAACACGCCGCCCGCTACCCGCACGAATTTTCCGGCGGCCAGCGCCAGCGCATCTGCATTGCGCGCGCGCTGGCGCTGAACCCGAAAGTGGTGATCGCCGACGAGTCCGTCTCGGCGCTCGACGTCTCCATCCAGGCGCAGATTGTGAACCTGCTGATGGACCTCCAGCGCGAATTCGGCATCGCCTTTCTGTTTATTTCCCACGATATGGCGGTTGTTGAACGCATCAGTCACCGGGTGGCGGTGATGTTCCTCGGCCAGATTGTGGAGATCGGCCCGCGCCGCGCCGTGTTTGAAAATCCGCAACACCCCTATACGCGCAAACTGATGGCTGCCGTACCCGTGGCCGATCCGGCGCACCGCCGGCCGGAGCAGGCCCTTTTGGTGGATGAGATCCCAAGCCCGATCCGGGCAGTAGGTGACGAACCCCTGGTTGCGCCGCTGGTGCAGGTAGGGGAGGGGCACTTTGTGGCTCGACATCCGATTGCAGGTGCTTACTGACAGGGAATAACCCCAGGAGAAAAGAGATGACTCAGCAGAAGACGTCCCGCCGTGTGCGGGTAGCCGGTGCCGTACTGGCCGTGCTGGCTGCCGCGCCCGCCTGGGCCGCGAAAGAGGCCACCATTGCCGTAGGCTCCAATTTCACCTCGCTCGACCCGTATGACGCCAATGACTCGCTGTCGCAGGCGGTGGCGAAATCCTTCTATCAGGGGCTGTTCGGCTTTGATAAGGATATGAAACTGGTCAACGTGCTGGCCGACAGCTACCAGGTCAGCAATGACGGCCTGACCTATACCCTGAAGCTGCACCCGGGGGTGAAGTTCCAGGACGGCACAGACTTTAACGCGCAGGCGGTGAAGGTTAACCTCGACCGCGCCAGCAACCCGGAGAGCCACCTCAAGCGCTATAACCTGTTCAAGATGATCGCCTCCACCGAGGTGGTGGACCCGGCGACGGTGAAGATCACCCTGAAAGCGCCGTTCTCCGCCTTCATCAACAACCTGGCGCACCCGTCGGCGGTGATGATCTCCCCGGCGGCGCTGGCGAAATATGGCAAGGAGATCGGCTTCCACCCGGTCGGCACCGGGCCGTACCAGTTTGTTGCCTGGAACCAGACCGACTACGTCAAAGTGAAGAAATTTGACGGCTACTGGAAGCCGGGCCTGCCGAAGCTCGACAGCATCACCTGGCGGCCGGTGGTGGACAACAACACCCGCGCGGCGATGCTCCAGACCGGTGAGGCCGATTTCGCCTACCCGATCCCTTACGAGCAGGCGGCGATCCTGAAGAAAAATGCCAAACTCGACCTGGTCACCACGCCGTCGATTCTGCAGCGCTACATCAGCTTCAACGTCACGCAGAAGCCGTTCGACAACCTGAAAGTGCGCCAGGCGATCAACTACGCCATCAATAAAGAGGCGCTGATCAAGGTCGCCTTCTCCGGCTATGCCGTCCCGGCTGAAGGGCCGGTGCCGCCGGGCATCGACTACGCCGCGCAGTATAAGCCGTGGCCCTACGACCCGGCCAAAGCGCGCGAGCTGCTGAAAGAGGCGGGCTACCCGAACGGCTTTACCACCACGCTCTGGTCTTCCCATAACCACAGCACCGCGCAGAAGGTGTTGCAGTTCACCCAGCAGCAGCTGGCGCAGGTCGGCATCAAGGTCACGGTGACGGCGATGGATGCCGGCCAGCGTGCCGCGCAGGTGGAGGCGGTGGGCCAGAAAGAGGCCGGGGTGCGGATGTTCTACACCGGCTGGTCCGCCTCGACCGGTGAGGCAGACTGGGCGCTGACGCCGCTGTTTGCCAGCCAGTCCGCGCCGCCGAAACAGTTCAATACCGCCTTCTACAGCAACCCGAAAGTGGATAAAGACCTGAGCGATGCGCTGGCCACCACCGATCGCGCCGAAAAAGCGCGGCTCTACAAAGATGCGCAGGATACGATCTGGGCCGATGCGCCGTGGGCCTTCCTGGCCACGGAACGGCTGGTCTCCGCGCATAACAAACGCCTGACAGGGTTCTATATGATGCCGGATACCCTGTTCAGCTTTGATGACGCCGACATCCAATAAGGCGGCGGCGGGCAGCCACCACGGGTGCCCGCCGGCTACCGGCAGCCAGGGGCTTTTGGACCGATGCTGAACTATTTTCTGAAACGTGTTTTAGGGTTGATCCCGACACTGCTGATTGTGGCGGTGCTGGTGTTTTTGTTTGTCCACCTGTTGCCGGGTGACCCGGCGCGGCTGGCCGCCGGGCAGGACGCGGATGAGAGCGTGGTGGCGCTGGTGCGCCAGGACCTCGGTCTCGACAAACCGCTGCCGGTGCAGTTTTTCCACTTCTTTACCAACGTGGTGCAGGGCAATTTCGGCACCTCGATCGTCTCCAAACGGCCGGTGGCAGAAGAGATCGCCCAGCGCTTTATGCCGACGCTGTGGCTGACCCTCGCCAGCATGGCCTGGGCGGTGCTGTTCGGCATGGTGATAGGCGTAGTCTCCGCCGTGTGGCGCAACCGCTGGCCGGACCGCCTCGGCATGACGCTGGCGGTCTCCGGCATCTCGTTCCCGGCCTTTGCGCTGGGGATGCTGCTGATGCAGGTCTTCTCCGTGAACCTCGGCTGGCTGCCCACCGTGGGGGCGGACAGCTGGCAGCACTATATTCTGCCCTCGATCACCCTGGGCGCGGCGGTGGCCGCGGTGATGGCGCGCTTTACCCGCGCCTCCTTTGTGGAGGTGATGCAGGAGGACTACATGCGCACCGCGCGCGCCAAAGGGGTGCGCGAAAGCCTGGTGGTGGTCAAGCATGGCCTGCGCAATGCGATGATCCCGGTGGTGACCATGATGGGCCTGCAGTTTGGTTTCCTGCTCGGCGGCTCGATTGTGGTGGAGAAAGTCTTCAACTGGCCGGGGCTGGGGCGGCTGCTGGTGGATTCGGTGGAGATGCGCGACTACCCGGTGATCCAGGCCGAGGTGCTGCTGTTCTCCCTGGAGTTCATCCTGATTAACCTGGTGGTAGACATCCTCTACGCCGCCATTAACCCTTCCATCCGCTATAAGTGAGGCCGCATGAAATTCTGGAGACGTGACGCCACGCTGGCGGGGATGCCGGTAATCCGGGTGGCGGGGCTGGGCGCGACGCGCACGCCGTGGCGCGCCTTCCGGCAACGTTTCACCCGCCAGCCGGTGGCGCTGGTGGCGGGGCTGTTTGTGCTGCTGCTGATCGCCGTGGCGCTGCTGGCCCCCTGGCTGGTGCCCTATGATGCCGAAAACTACTTCGACTATGACCGGCTGAATGAAGGGCCGTCCGCGGTGCACTGGCTGGGGGTGGACTCCCTCGGGCGGGACATTTTCAGCCGCATTCTGATGGGCACCCGCATTTCACTGGCGGCCGGGGTCGGCTCTGTGGCGCTCGGCGCGGCGGTCGGCACCTTTTTCGGCCTGCTGGCCGGCTATTACGAAGGCTGGTGGGACCGCATCACCATGCGCATCTGCGATGTGCTGTTTGCTTTCCCCGGCATCCTGCTGGCGATCGGGGTGGTGGCGATCATGGGCAGCGGCATGGCCAACGTGATTGTGGCGGTGGCGATCTTCAGCATCCCGGCGTTTGCCCGCCTGGTGCGCGGCAACACGCTGGTGCTGAAGCACCAGACGTTTATTGAGTCCGCGCGCAGCATCGGCGCGCCGGACCGCACCATCCTGCTGCGCCATGTGCTGCCGGGGACGCTTTCGTCAATTGTGGTCTACTTCACCATGCGCATCGGCACCTCCATCATCACCGCCGCCAGCCTCTCGTTCCTCGGGCTGGGCGCACAGCCGCCGACGCCGGAGTGGGGCGCGATGCTCAACGAAGCGCGCGCCGATATGGTGATGGCCCCGCACGTGGCGATCTTCCCCAGCCTGGCGATTTTCCTCACGGTGCTGGCGTTTAACCTGCTGGGCGACGGCCTGCGGGATGCCCTCGACCCGAAACTGAAATCGTAACGCCACATCGCATGCGCCGCGCAGCCGTAATACCCGGCTCCGCGGCGTTTTTCATTGTCATAACGGGCAGATGGCAGGTTATTTCCCCGCCGTATGGCCTTGCTGTCGCCTTTATCCGTTTTATTTCCCGCCCCACACGGTGTTAGCACGCTTTTATTTCCCCGGCAGGGGAAGCCAATTACCCCTTTCGGGTTAATTTTATTTTCTTTATCACGGCGGCCTGCCTGATCAGGCGCGGATTTTTAATCGCTGGCCGGGTGTTCATATTTATGCAAGAAAAGCCATTCTGCTTAATAAACAGGCGTGCGCCGTTTTTCTTTCTACCCATAAATAGGTAATTGTGCAGCGGGGCGGTTATTTATATCACCTAGGAATGTTCTCAATAAATTAAAACTCATTGATTAATAACGTTTTGTTCTGGTGTTCCGGCGCGGGCAGTGCGCATTTCGCCCGTTTCCCACGGCAGGTTTCCCGCCGCCGGACACCCCATGCGGCGTTTATTGCCGGTTTTATTTATGGCCGTGCTGCCCTTATTCCACCTTTCTTTGATATGCCTCAGTAACCGGATAACCGGCCTCCCTAAAATAACCCCGGCATACCGATAACAGGCAACCGATCTCTTTAAGAGGGCGTATCCGTGGATGATAACCGAGTCATAGCCAACCGCCGGGCCACAGAAAATAACCGGGCCGCAGCAGGCGAACATAACAAAGGGCACCTTATTTCCGGTTGGGCGCCTGAAAACCCCCAATTCTGGGAAACTACCGGGAAATTTATTGCCCGCCGCAATCTGGTGATCTCCGTCGCGGCCCTGCTCCTGGCTTTTTGCGTCTGGATGCTGTTCAGCACCGTGGCGGTCTACCTCAACCGGGTGGGCTTCGCCTTCACCACCGACCAGCTCTTCTGGCTGACGGCGTTACCCTCCCTCTCCGGCGCGCTGCTGCGCGTGCCTTACTCCTTTGCGGTGCCGATCCTCGGCGGGCGCTTATGGACGGTGATCAGCACCGCCATCATGATCGTGCCCTGCGTCTGGCTGGGATATGCCATCCAGGATACGCAGACGCCGTTCTGGGTCTTTGTGATCATTGCGCTGCTGTGCGGCTTCGCCGGGGCCAACTTCGCCTCCAGCATGGGCAACATCAGCCTGTTCTACCCCAAAAAGCAGCAGGGCAGCGCACTCGGCATTAACGGCGGGCTGGGCAACATGGGCGTCAGCGTGATGCAGCTGGTGTCGCCGTTTATCGTGGCAGTGCCGCTCTTTGCCGCGCTGGGCGTGGAGGGGGTGGCGCAGCCCGCCGGCAACACCCTCTGGCTGGCCAATGCGGCGTGGGTCTGGGTGCCGCTGCTGGCGGTCACCACGCTGGCGGCCTGGTTCGGCATGAACGATCTGGCCGGGCTGAAAGCCTCGTTCAGGCAGCAACTGCCGGTGCTGAAAAGCGGCCACCTCTGGCTGCTCGGGATGCTCTACCTCGCGACCTTCGGCTCCTTTATCGGCTTTTCCGCCGGGTTTGCCATGCTGGCAAAAACGCAGTTCCCGGAGGTCGACATCATTAAACTCGCCTTCTTCGGGCCGCTGCTGGGCGCGCTCGCCCGATCCGGCGGCGGGATGCTCTCTGACAAATTCGGCGGCATCCGCGTCACCATTATCAACTACCTGATGATGACCCTGTTCACCTTGGCGCTGTTCTTCACCCTGCCGGGCAGCCGCAGCGACGGCAGCTTTATCGCTTTCTATCTGGTGTTTATGGGGCTGTTCCTCACCGCCGGGCTGGGCAGCGGCTCCACCTTCCAGATGATCGCCGTGATTTTCCGCCAGCTGGCGATGACCGCAGTGCTGAAAAAGGGCGGCACCCAGGAGCAGGCGCACCACACCGCCGTGACCGATACCGCCGCCGCGCTGGGCTTTATCTCCGCCATCGGCGCGATTGGCGGCTTCTTTATCCCCAAAGCCTTCGGGACGTCACTGAGCCTTACCGGGTCACCGGTCGGGGCGATGAAAATTTTCCTGATTTTCTACGCGGTCTGTTTCCTGGTGACCTGGCTGGTCTATGGCCGCCGCCGCACGTCACCGTCAGCCTGACACCCACCGGCCTTTATGTTGCCCCCCGGGGCACTGAGCAATGATTAAAAAAAACGTCAGGGCAACCGCCCTGACAGGAGAACAATCATGAGCAAGTTATTGGATCGTTTTCGTTATTTTAAACAGAAGGGTGACAGCTTCGCCGCCGGGCATGGGCAGACCTACGCCACCAACCGCGACTGGGAAGACAGCTACCGCCAGCGCTGGCAGTTCGACAAGGTGGTGCGCTCCACCCACGGCGTGAACTGCACCGGCTCCTGCAGCTGGAAAATTTATGTGAAAAACGGCCTGGTGACCTGGGAAACCCAGCAGACCGACTACCCGCGTACCCGGCCGGACCTGCCCAACCACGAGCCGCGCGGCTGCCCGCGCGGGGCCAGCTACTCCTGGTACCTCTACAGCGCCAACCGGCTGAAATACCCGCTGGTGCGCCAACGGCTGATCGAACTCTGGCGCGCGGCGCTGGCGCAACACCCTGACCCGGTGGCGGCGTGGAATGCCATCGTCACCGACAGCGAAAAAGCGCAGAGCTACAAACAGGCGCGCGGCCGCGGCGGCTTTGTGCGTTCCACCTGGCAGGAGCTGAACCAGCTTGTCGCCGCCGCCAACGTCTGGACAGTCAAACACTGCGGGCCGGACCGCATCGCCGGTTTCTCCCCGATCCCGGCGATGTCGATGGTCTCCTACGCCGCCGGCACCCGTTACCTTTCGCTGATTGGCGGCACCTGCCTCAGCTTCTACGACTGGTACTGCGACCTGCCGCCCGCCTCGCCCATGACCTGGGGCGAACAGACCGACGTGCCGGAATCCGCCGACTGGTACAACGCCGGTTACATCATCGCCTGGGGCTCGAACGTGCCGCAGACCCGCACGCCGGACGCCCACTTCTTCACCGAAGTACGCTACAAAGGCACCAAAACCGTGGCGATCACCCCAGACTACTCGGAAGTCGCCAAGCTCAGCGACCAGTGGCTGGCGCCGAAGCAGGGCACCGACAGCGCGCTGGCACTGGCGATGGGGCATGTGATCCTCAAAGAGTTCCACCTCGACAAGCCCAGTGACTACTTCCTGAACTATGCCCGCCGTTACACTGACATGCCGATGCTGGTGCTGCTGGAGCCGCGTGAGGACGGCACTTTTGCCCCCGGCCGGATGCTGCGCGCCGCCGATCTGGTCGACAACCTGGGTGAAGCGAACAACCCGGACTGGAAAACCGTGGCGCTGAACGAGGCCGGGGAGCTGGTGGTACCGAATGGCTCCATCGGGTTCCGCTGGGGCGAGAAGGGCAAGTGGAACCTGGAGCCGGTAGCCGCCGGGCAACCCACACAGCTCAGCCTCAGCCTGCTGGAAAACCGCGACGAGGTGGCTGAGGTCGGCTTCCCCTATTTCGGCGGCATCGAGAATGCGCACTTCCGCCATGTGAAACAGGATCCGATCCTGCGGCACACACTGCCGGTGAAACGGCTGACGCTGGCCGACGGCCGGGAAGCGCGCGTGGTCACGGTGTATGACCTGACGCTGGCGAACTACGGCCTGGACCGCGGCCTGGGTGACGCCGCCTGCCCGGTCAATTACGACGACGTCCGCGCCTACTCCCCGGCCTGGGCGGAGCAGATCTGCGGGGTGCCGCGCGCCGCCATCATCACGATCGCCCGTGAATTCGCCGACACCGCCCACAAAACCCACGGCCGGTCGATGATCATTGTCGGGGCGGGGATGAACCACTGGTACCACATGGACATGAACTACCGCGGCCTGATCAATATGCTGATCTTCTGCGGTTGCGTGGGCCAGAGCGGCGGCGGCTGGGCGCACTATGTCGGGCAGGAGAAACTGCGCCCGCAGACCGGCTGGACGCCGCTGGCCTTTGCGCTGGACTGGAACCGCCCGCCGCGCCAGATGAACAGCACCTCGTTCTTCTATAACCACTCCAGCCAGTGGCGCTATGAAAAACTCAGCGTCGCGTCGCTGCTCTCGCCGCTGGCGGACCCGGACGCCTTCCCCGGCCAGCTGATCGATTTCAACGTGCGGGCCGAACGTATGGGCTGGTTGCCGTCGTCGCCGCAGTTCAACACCAACCCGTTGGAGATTGCCGCCAGCGCCGCGCAGTCGGGCCTCTCGCCGCAGGAATACACCGTGCAGGCGCTGAAGTCGGGCGCGCTGCGCTTTGCCAGCGAACAGCCTGACGGCGGCAACAACCACCCGCGCAATATGTTTATCTGGCGCTCTAACCTGCTCGGCTCATCGGGCAAAGGCCATGAGTACATGCTGCGTTACCTGCTGGGCACCGAGAGCGGCATCCAGGGCGATGCGCTGAGCGATGAACGCGTGATGCCGGAAGAGGTGGAGTGGCGCAAACAGGCGATCGAAGGCAAGCTCGACCTGGTGGTGACGCTCGATTTCCGCATGTCCAGCACCTGTCTCTTCTCCGACATCGTGCTGCCGACCGCCACCTGGTACGAAAAAGATGACATGAACACTTCGGACATGCACCCCTTCATCCACCCGCTGTCGGCGGCGGTGGACCCGGCGTGGGAGTCGAAAAGCGACTGGGAGATCTACAAAGGCATTGCGAAGACCTTCTCTGAACTCTGCCCCGGCCACCTCGGCCAGGAAACCGATGTGGTGCTGCAACCGATCCAGCACGACTCCCCGGCGGAGCTGGCGCAGCCCTATGACATTCAGGAGTGGAAAAAGGGCGAATGTGACCTGATCCCCGGCAAAACCGCGCCGCACATTGTCACCGTGACGCGCGATTACCCGGCCACCTATGAGCGCTTCACCTCCGTCGGCCCGCTGATGGAGAAACTCGGCAACGGCGGCAAGGGCATCAGCTGGAACACCGACAGCGAAATCGAACTGCTGCGTAAACTCAACTACACCAAAGCCGGCGGCCCGGCTGCCGGCCAGCCGCAGATCAACAGCGCGATCGACGCCGCCGAAGTGATCCTGACCCTCGCGCCGGAAACCAACGGCCAGGTGGCGGTGAAAGCGTGGGAGGCATTGAGCGCCGCCACCGGCCGCGACCATACCCACCTGGCGCGGCCCAAGCAGGAGGAGAAGATCCGCTTCCGGGATATTCAGGCGCAGCCGCGCAAAATCATCTCCAGCCCGACCTGGTCGGGGCTGGAGGATGAACACGTCTCCTATAACGCCAACTACACCAACGTCCATGAGCTGATCCCGTGGCGCACCCTGTCGGGCCGCCAGCAGATCTATCAGGACCACCCGTGGATGCGCGCCTTCGGCGAAAGCCTGGTGGTCTACCGCCCGCCGGTGGACACCCGCAGCCTGGAGGCGCTGTCGCATATTCCGTCCAACGGCTTCCCGGAGAAAGCGCTGAACTTCCTGACGCCGCACCAGAAATGGGGCATCCACTCCACCTACAGCGACAACCTGCTGATGCTGACGCTGTCACGCGGCGGCCCGATTGTCTGGATGAGTGAGGCGGATGCCGCGGAGCTGGGCATCGCCGACAACGACTGGATCGAGGTGTTCAACGCCCACGGCACCCTGACCGCCCGCGCGGTGGTCAGCCAGCGCGTCCCGGCCGGGATGACGATGATGTACCACGCGCAGGAGCGGCTGCTGAATATCCCCGGCTCGGAGATCACCGGGATGCGCGGCGGCATCCACAACTCCGTGACCCGCGTCAGCCCGAAACCGACCCATATGATCGGCGGCTACGCCCAGCTGGCCTATGGCTTCAACTACTACGGCACCGTGGGTTCAAACCGCGATGAATTCATCATGGTGCGCAAAATGAAACACATTAACTGGCTGGACGACGAAGGCCGCGATCAGGTTCAGGAGGCGTCAAAATGAAAATCCGTTCTCAGGTCGGCATGGTGCTGAACCTTGATAAGTGCATCGGCTGCCATACCTGTTCCGTGACCTGCAAAAACGTCTGGACCGGGCGCGAAGGCATGGAGTATGCCTGGTTCAATAACGTGGAGACCAAGCCGGGCGTGGGCTACCCGCAGGCGTGGGAAGACCAGAGCAAGTGGCGCGGCGGTTGGATCCGTAAAATCAACGGCAAGCTCGAGCCGCGCCTCGGCAGCCGGGCAGGGGTATTGTCCAAAATCTTCGCCAACCCGCAGATCCCCGGCATCGACGACTACTACGAGCCGTTCACCTATGACTACCAGCACCTGCACACCGCCCAACAGGGCAAAAGCCAGCCCACGGCGCGGCCGCGCTCGCTGATCAGCGGCGAGCGGCTGGACAAGATCGAGGGCGGCCCCAACTGGGAGGAGCTGCTGGGCGGCGAGTTCAGCAAACGTGCCGCCGATAAGAACTTCGACGCCATCCAGAAAGAGATGTACGGCCAGTTCGAACACACCTTCATGATGTACCTGCCGCGCCTGTGTGAGCACTGCCTGAACCCGAGCTGTGTGGCGACCTGCCCAAGCGGCGCGATCTACAAGCGTGAGGAAGACGGCATTGTGCTGATCGATCAGGACAAATGCCGCGGCTGGCGGCTCTGCATCAGCGGCTGCCCCTACAAAAAGATCTACTTCAACTGGAAGAGCGGGAAATCGGAGAAGTGCATTTTCTGCTACCCGCGCATTGAGTCCGGGATGCCGACGGTCTGCTCGGAAACCTGCGTCGGGCGCATCCGTTACCTCGGCGTGCTGCTCTACGATGCTGACCGCATCGCTGACGCCGCCGGCACCGAAAACCAACACGACCTGTATGAACGCCAGTGCGGCATCTTCCTCGATCCGCACGATCCGGCGGTGGTCGCCGAGGCGCTGAAACAGGGTATCACCCAGAACGTGATCGACGCCGCGCAGGCCTCGCCGGTGTGGAAACTGGCGATGGACTGGAAACTGGCGCTGCCGCTGCACCCGGAATACCGCACGCTGCCGATGGTCTGGTATGTGCCGCCGCTGTCACCGGTGCAGGCGGTGGCGGAGTCGGGCGCACTGGCGCAGGCGGGCAGCGTGTTGCCGGAGGTGGAGCGGCTGCGCATCCCGGTGCAGTACCTGGCGAACCTGTTAAGCGCCGGGGACACCGCCCCGGTGCTGCGGGCGCTGAAGCGGATGATGGCGATGCGCCACTATAAGCGGGCGCAGAGCGTCGAGGGCGTCACGGATACCCGGGCGATCGAGGAGATGGGGCTGAGCGTGGCGCAGGTCGAGGAGATGTACCGCTATCTCGCCATCGCCAACTATGAGGATCGCTTTGTCATCCCGACCAGCCACCGCGAGCTGGCGCGTGACGCCTTCCCGGAACGCAACGGTTGCGGCTTCAGCTTTGGTGACGGCTGCCACGGCAGTGACACCAAATTCAACCTGTTCAACAGCCGCCGGATTGATGCCATCAATATCGGCGACAACGCGGGGGGTGAATAATGCCGCTGTTAAACGTGATCTCACTGCTGCTGGAGTACCCGGATGAGGCGCTCTGGCAGCACCGGGAAGAGCTGCTGGCGGCGACCGGGCAAACACAGCCCGGCCTACTGCCCTTTGTGCAGGATTACCTCGCCGCCCCGGTGCTGGATAAGCAGGCCGAATGGTGCGCCCTGTTTGAGCGCGGGCGCGCCACCTCGCTGCTGCTGTTTGAGCATGTGCATGCGGAATCCCGCGAGCGCGGCCAGGCGATGGTGGATCTGCTGAACCAGTATGAGGCGGCAGGGCTGGCGCTCAACTGCCGCGAACTGCCGGACTACCTGCCGCTCTACCTCGAGTACCTGAGCAGGCAGGATGCGGCCGCCGCCCGACAGGGGTTGCAGGATGTCGCCCCGATCCTCGCGCTGCTGGGCGGGCGGCTGAAAGAGCGCGGCAGCGCGTTCAGCGCGCTGTTTGATGCGCTGCTGGACGTGGCGCAAAGCCCGCTGCGCAGTGACACGCTGGCCGCGCAGGTTGCCGGGGAAGCGCGCGACGACACCCCGGCCGCGATGGACGCGGTCTGGGAAGAGGAGCAGGTGAAGTTTATCGGTGGGCAAGGCTGTGATGCCCCGGCACCGCACCCGCGCCGGGGCAGCCAGAACGTGCTGCCGCAGTATCTGGATCTCTCTGCCGGAGGAGCGAACTAATGCATTATCTCAATATCCTGTTTTTTGATATTTACCCCTATATTTGCGGCACCGTGTTCCTGATCGGCAGCTGGCTGCGTTACGACTACGGGCAGTACACCTGGCGGGCCGCCTCCAGCCAGATGCTGGATAAAAAGGGGATGCGGCTCGGCTCCAACCTGTTCCACATCGGTATTCTCGGCATTTTATTCGGGCACCTGTTCGGGTTGCTGACGCCGCACTGGGTCTATGAGCCGTTCCTCGCCATCGCCACCAAACAGAAACTGGCGATGGTAGCCGGTGGGGTGTTCGGGCTGATGACGCTGGCGGGCGGGCTGTTGCTGCTGAAGCGCCGGTTATTCAACCCGCGGATACGCGCCACCTCCACCCGGGCAGACATCGTGATCCTGGGGATTCTGATTGTGCAGGTGACGCTGGGGCTGACCTCGATCTGGTTCTCGCTGCAACACCTGGACGGCCTCGGCATGATGAAGCTGGTGGGCTGGGCGCAGGCGGTGGTGACGCTCCAGGGCAACGCCTCCCAGTGGCTGGATGGCGTGGAGTGGATCTATCGCGTGCACCTGATCCTGGGCATGACCATTTTTCTGGTCTTCCCCTTCACCCGGCTGGTGCACGTCTGGAGTGCGCCGGTGGAGTACCTGACCCGCCGTTATCAGGTGGTGCGCGCCAGACGGTAATGCTGAACCGGGCAACGGGCCGGGCGGCAGGGCAGAGAGCAGGACGAATCCTAATTGAATGATGCGTGAGGAATTTTTGGCTATACCTATAAGTTCCTCCGCGCTATTCAACCTACAAGGAGTCGATCATGAAATACCGCCAGCTTGGCCACTCCGGCCTGTTTGTCTCGGAACTGACCCTGGGGACGCTCACTTTTTCCGGCAGCGACGGATTCGAAAAAACCGGCAATGTGGATGCCAGAACTGCCCGCCGCTTTATGGACATCGCCTTTGAGCAGGGCGTCAACACCGTCGACACCGCTGACCTCTACTCCAAAGGCGGTGCGGAGAGCGTGGTGGGTGAGGCGCTCGGCCGTGACCGCCAGCGGATTATCCTCGCCACCAAAGCCCGCAGCCCGATGAGTGATGACCCGAACGACAGCGGGGCCACGCGCTACCACCTGATCAAATCCTGTGAAAACAGCCTGCGTCGCCTGAAAACCGACCATATCGACCTCTACCAGATCCACAACTGGGACGGCGTCACCCCGGTAGAAGAGACGCTCTATGCGCTGGAATCCCTGGTGCAGAGCGGCAAAATCCGCTACTTCGGCACCTCCAACTACACCGGCTGGCAGATGATGAAGACCCTGGGCAAAGCTGAGCTGCTGGGCGTGCATAAACCGGTGAGCCAGCAGATTAACTACACGCCGGAGTCCCGCGAGGCGGAGTTTGAGCTGTTGCCGCTGGCGCTAGACCAGAGCATCGGCACGCTGATCTGGGGGCCGATGGGCGAAGGGCTGCTGACCGGCACCGTACGCCGCGGCAAGAAAACGCCGGAAAGCTCGCGCCAGGGCAACGGCTGGCCGGAACCCTATGTGCATGACATGGAACACGCCTACAACGTGATTGATGTGCTGGCGGAAGTCGGTGAGAAGCATGACGCCTCCCCGGCGCGTGTCTGCCTGGCCTGGCTCAACAGCCGCCCCGGCATCAGCAGCCTGATTGTGGGCGCGCGCAACGAGGCGCAGCTGAAAGACAGCCTGGCCTCGGCAGAGCTGGCCTTGACGGAAGAGGAGTTGCAGCAGATCGAGCGGGTTACCCGCCCGGCACCGCGCTACCCCTACTGGCACCGCTTCACCTCAGGCATGGACCGCATCGACCCGGCAGAGCAGCCGTTCCTGGACGAATACCGCGAAACCGTGGAGCACCGCAAAGACCGCTGAGAGATCGGCAGGCAAGAAAAAGCCGGGCATCTGCCCGGCTTTTTTTATGGGGAAACGGTCAGGCCGTGTGGTTCCCGCCGGTCACGCCGAACACTTCGGCAGTGACGTAGCTCGACTCCTGCGAGGCGAGGAAGACGTAGATCGGGGCCAGCTCGGCCGGTTGACCGGCACGTTTCAGCGGCGTGGCGGCACCAAAGTCCGGGATGTTCTCCTGCAACTGGCCGCCGCTGACTTGCAACGGCGTCCAGATCGGGCCGGGGGCCACGATGTTGACGCGGATCCCTTTGCTTGCCACCTGTTTTGCCAGCGCACGGCTGTAGGCGATGATCGCGCTCTTGGTAGAGGCGTAATCCAGCAGGAACTCGCTCGGCTGGTAAGCCTGGATCGACGAGGTGGTAATGATTGAACTCCCCTCCGGCAGGTGCGGCAGCGCCGCCTTGGTGATCCAGAACAGGGAGAAGACGTTGGTTTCAAAGGTCTTGCGGAACTGCTCGGTGGTCAGGTCGCTGACGTTCTGAATCGCCACCTGTTTCCCGGCTACCAGCGCCAGGATATCCAGCCCGCCCAGTTTGGCGTGGGCATCGGCCACCAGTTTCTGGCAGAAGGTTTCATCACTGATGTCGCCCGGCAGCAGCACCACTTCACGCCCGGCTTCACGGATCAGCTCCGCCACCTCTTCGGCATCGCGCTGTTCAGAAGGCAGGTAGGAGAGGGCGACGTCCGCCCCTTCGCGGGCATAGGCGATCGCCGCCGCGCGCCCGATGCCGGAGTCACCGCCGGTGACCAGCGCCTTGCGCCCTTTCAGGCGTTCACTGCCGCGGTAGCTCTCTTCACCGTGATCCGGAGCAGGCTGCATATTCATCGCCAGCCCGGGAGCGGGCTGAGTCTGCTTTGGATAACGGTCATGCTTGTACTGGGTGAGTGGATTCTGGCGGGTATATTGGTCTGGTTTCGACATTGTTTTTCTCCATTCACATGAAACAACAGGAGGCGCGTAAAGCGTTCGCTTTGCGCACGCAAAAATCTGTACGAACCATAAAGTGTAGTTGGATCGGCTGAATCTGCCAGCCAGCAGACAGGGAACGGCGGCCCGCCCGCGGTGGGGCGGCGGGGGGCCGCCGGGTATCAGGCAAACAGATGCGCGGCGTGGAACCGCAGGTGATCCTCAATAAAGCTGGCGATGAAGAAGTAGCTGTGGTCATACCCCGGCTGGGTGCGCAGGGTCAGCGACCAGCCATACTGCTCAGCCAGCTCCTCAAGTTTTGACGGCTGCAACTGGTCCGGCAGGAACTGGTCGCTGTCGCCCTGATCCACCAGCATCGGCAGCGCGGTGGCCGGGGTGGCGGTCAGCAGGTGGCAGCTGTCATAGGCCAGCCATTGGCTCTCATCACTGCCAAGGTACGCCGCGAACGCCTTGCGGCCCCACGGCACCTGGCTTGGGTTGACGATCGGCGCGAACGCCGACACCGAGCAGTAACGCTGCGGGTTACGCAACGCCAGCATCAGCGCGCCGTGGCCGCCCATCGAATGCCCGCAGATCGACTGCCGGTCGCTGACGCTGACCTGCTGGCGCACCAGCGCGGGCAGCTCGTCATTGAGGTAGTCATACATGCGGTAGTGGGCGTCCCACGGGGCCTGTGTGGCGTTGAGGTAGAAGCCCGCGCCCTGGCCGAGATCGTAGCCCGGATCGTCGGCCACGCCCTCACCGCGCGGGCTGGTGTCCGGCATCACCAGCACCAGCCCGAGTTCAGCCGCCACCCGTTGCGCACCGGCCTTCTGCGTGAAGTTTTCATCATTGCAGGTCAGCCCGGACAGCCAGTACAGCACCGGCGGCGGCGTGTCGTCACGCGGCGGCGGCAGGTAGAGGCTGAAGGTCATGGTGCAGTTCAGGCTGCGGCTGTAGTGGCGGTAACGCTGTTGCCAGCCGCCAAACATCCGGTGTTCTTCAAGAAGTTCAATGCTCATCGCAGCGCGGCGCCTCGTTTATTTATTGAAATGGATCACGGAGCGGATCGACTTGCCTTCGTGCATCAGGTCAAACGCCTCGTTAATCGCCTCCAGCCCCATGGTATGGGTGATGAAATCGTTCAGCTGGAATTTGCCGTCGAGGTAATCCTGCACGATGCCCGGCAGCTGGCTGCGCCCCTTCACACCGCCGAAGGCAGAACCGCGCCAGACGCGGCCGGTGACCAGCTGGAACGGGCGGGTGGAGATCTCTTCCCCGGCCCCGGCCACGCCGATGATCACGGACTCGCCCCAGCCTTTATGGCAGCACTCCAGCGCGGAACGCATCACGTTCACGTTGCCGATGCACTCGAAGGAGAAGTCGACGCCGCCGTCGGTCATTTCCACAATCACTTCCTGGATCGGCTTGTCGTAATCTTTCGGGTTGATCAGGTCGGTGGCACCCAGTTTGCGCGCCAGATCGAACTTGCTGGTGTTGATGTCGATGCCGATGATGCGCCCGGCCCCGGCCATCT
The DNA here is from genome assembly GCF_002858715.1 of Chimaeribacter coloradensis. Lineage (GTDB taxonomy): Bacteria > Pseudomonadota > Gammaproteobacteria > Enterobacterales > Enterobacteriaceae > Chimaeribacter > Chimaeribacter coloradensis. The sequence goes on from NZ_PJZH01000001.1 coordinate 83,133, forward strand.
GCGCGCCGATGATGGCCGACAGGCCGATGCCGCCGAGGCCGAAGATCGCCACGGTGTCGCCTTTCTGCACTTTGGCGGTGTTCATCACTGCGCCCATGCCGGTGGTCACGCCGCAACCCAGCAGGCAAACCTCTTCCAGCGGGGCCTCTTTATTGATTTTTGCCAGCGAGATCTCCGGCACCACGGTGTACTCCGAGAAGGTGGAGGTGCCCATGTAGTGGAAGATCGGCTTGCCGTCTTTGAAGAAGCGGGTGGTGCCGTCCGGCATCAGCCCTTTGCCCTGGGTGGCGCGGATCGCCTGGCAGAGGTTGGTTTTGCCGGAGCGGCAGAATTTGCACTCGCCGCACTCCGGGGTGTAGAGCGGGATCACGTGGTCGCCCACCGCCACGCTGGTAACGCCTTCGCCCACCGCTTCCACCACGCCGCCGCCCTCGTGGCCGAGGATCGCCGGGAACACGCCCTCCGGGTCTTTGCCCGACAGGGTGTAGGCGTCAGTGTGGCAGACGCCGGTCGCGACGATGCGCACCAGCACTTCGCCTTTCTGCGGCGGCATCAGGTCCACTTCTTCAATTTTCAGTGGCTGGCCTGGCCCCCAGGCGACCGCAGCGCGGGTTTTGATCATCTCCATGGTGTTGCTCCTTTACGGGTTAATGCGGGATGGGTGATTAATAATTAATCGTTGGTTAAGTGTATCTCACTCACCGGGAATCGGGTGTTTCAGTACCGGAATGACGCCGTGGTTATGCTCGATAATGATCTCTTTCAGCGCGCGCACATTGGGGCTGAACGCCTCGCGCCGCCAGATGAGCCAGGTGGCGGTGTCGGCCACCTCATCCGGCAGCGGGTTGGCGGTGACGCGCTCATGGCCGGGCAGCTGCGCCAGCACCGACTGCGGCAGCACCGCGATGCCCGCGCCGCTGGCGACGCAGGCCAGCATCGCGTGGTAGGAGTGGATCTCCAGCGTAGTGCCGGTGACCCAGCCGGCCTGGCCCAGCCAGGCGTGCAGCTTGTGGCGGTAAGAGCAGGTGGTGCCGAAGGCGAATACCGTGAGCGGCGTCTCTACGGGGTGTGCCGCCAGCGGGCGGTCAGCCGGGGAGATCACCACCAGCCGCTCGCGGAAGGCGATGCAGGCGTTGAGGTCGTCGTGGTTTATCGGGCCGTCCACCAGCGCCGCCGCAAGCCGGCCGCCGCGCACGCCGTCAATCAGGTGGCCGGAGGTGCCGGTCACCAGGGAGAGCGCCACCGCCGGGTGCTGCTGGTGATAAGCCGCCAGCAGCGCAGGCAGCCGGGTAGCGGCGGTGCTCTCCATCGAGCCGAGGGCAAACTGCCCGGCGGGTTCTCCGGCGTGGGTAAGGCTCATCGCCTCGTCGCTCAACGCCAGGATGCGCTCCGCGTAGCCGAGAAAGTTATGGCCCATTGCAGAGAGCCGCAGCCGCTGCTTCTCACGAATAAACAGATCGGTGCCCAGCTCCTGTTCCAGCTGGCGCAGGCGGGTGGTGAGGTTGGAAGGCACGCGGTGCAGCTGTTCAGCCGCCTTGGCAAGCGAACCGGTTTCTGCCACACAACAGAACATCCTGAGCTGGGTGAGATCCATAACTGTTCTCTTTTTGTGAGTAACTTCATCTGAATTATTCAGTTTCCGTGAGTGTAGGCCTCAGGCAGACTGGTGGCAACCGTTAATTAACCCACAGGGCAATCCGCAGGCACAAACAGTTAACGCTTGGGTAACCTTTAACCGTTTGATAACGTCTGCGCTGGACCGGGGCGATCTGAAGGAGTATGCCGATGGCTGTACGCATTGCAGTGAGTGGATTTCTGGCGCTGGTGGTGGCGATGGGGATCGGGCGTTTCGCCTTTACCCCGCAGGTGCCGCTGATGATCGCTGAACATCAGTTCAGCCTGACCGGCGCGGGGCTGGTGGCAGCCTTTAACTACCTCGGCTACCTCGCCGGGGCGTTCGACGCGATGCGCGCCACCCGCCACGTGGAGCGGCGGCTGTGGGCGGGCATCTGGGGCGCGGTGCTGCTGACGCTGCTCTCAGCGGCGGTGGGCGGCGAAGTGCTGCACTGCATGGTGCGCTTTTTGATCGGCATGGCGAGCGGCTGGGCGCTGGTGCTGGTGGCCGCCTGGTGCAATGAGCAGCTGGCGCACCACGGCCGCCCCGGGCTGAGTGCGGCGGTGTTTGCCGGGCCGGGCATGGGGATTCTGATAAGCGGGCTGCTGGCGCTGCTGATCGATGCGTACCATCTCTCTTCCGCCCAGGGCTGGCTGCTGTACGGCGGGCTTGCGCTGCTGCTGACGGCGGCCATCAGCGTGAACCTGCCGCGCAAGGGCGATCTGCACCGCCCGGCGACCGCCCCGGCCCCGTTGCCGCTGACCCCGGCGCTGAAACGGCTGGTGTGGAGTTACAGCCTGGCGGGGTTTGGCTATATTCTGCCCGCCACCTTCTTCTCCCAGATGGCGCACAGCCGCTTCCCTGACAGCCTGGCGGCGCAGTGGCTCTGGCCGGTGTTCGGCGGCGCGGCGGTGGTGGGAATTGCGATCGGCATCCTGACGCGCGGCTGGCTGACGACCCGCACCCGGCTGGCGATCGTGCTCTGGGTGCAGGCGCTGGGGGTGCTGGGGGCGGAATTTCTGCCGGGGCTGGCCGGGCTGGCGGTGGGCGCGCTGCTCACCGGCGGCGGCTTCCTCTGTGTGGTGCAGCTCTCGCTGCAGTATGGCCGGGAGCTGGCCCCGCACCATGCGCGCTACCTGGCCGGGCTGCTGACCACCGGGTACGCCGTCGGCCAACTGGTGGGGCCGGTGCTCTCGGCGCTCTCCACCGCGCTGACCCACCGGCTGGAACCGGCGCTCTATGTCGCCGTGCTGGCGCTGCTGGTCGCCGGTGGGCTGGTGCTGCCGGGCCGCGCCCAGCCTGAGGCGGTGCGGCCGTGAGCAGGGCGGGGCGGGAGGTATTGCCGCAGTCAATAACTTGCAGCTATTTCATCAATCACAAAGCGTAAATGCTGGATAATCGCGGCGCTCTCCACTACAGTGAGGCACCCAATTTTGGCGTGAATCGGCGTCAGAATGGCACGAGATGGCAATACCCGCAGGAGAAGAGAAATGGCAACGCTAAGTAAAGAAGCCGCACTGGTTCATGAAGCGCTGGTGGCGCGCGGCCTGGAAACCCCGTTACGACCGGAACCGATGCTCGATAAAGAGACGCGGACCCGTCACATCCAGGATCATATGACCAGCATCATGCAGTTGCTGAACCTCGACCTCACCGACGACAGCCTGGCGGAAACGCCGCTGCGCATCGCGAAGATGTACGTTGATGAGATCTTCTCCGGGCTGGATTACAACAATTTCCCCAAGATCACCATCATCGAGAACAAGATGAAGGTTGATGAGATGGTCACGGTACGTGACATCACCCTGACCAGCACCTGTGAGCACCACTTCGTCACCATCGACGGCAAAGCGACCGTGGCCTATATCCCAAAAGATGGGGTGATCGGCCTGTCGAAAATCAACCGCATTGTGCAGTTCTTTGCCCAGCGGCCGCAGGTACAGGAGCGGCTGACCCAGCAGATCCTGGTGGCGCTGCAAACCCTGCTCGGCACCAATAATGTTGCGGTATCCATTGATGCAGTACATTATTGCGTGAAAGCACGCGGCATCCGTGATGCGACCAGCGCCACCACCACCACCTCGCTGGGCGGTCTGTTCAAGTCCAGCCAGAACACCCGCCAGGAGTTCCTGCGCGCCGTCCGCCACGTCTGATCCGCTCCCGTTATTGGCAGCACCGCCCGGTGCTGCCCGACTCGCAGGATGTTGTGATTTATGCGCCAACGCATTGCTACGCTGGATTGCGCCCGCGGGATAGCCATCCTCGGCATTCTGCTGCTTAACATTAACGCGTTCGGCCTGCCGAAAGCCGCCTACCTCAACCCGGCCTACCACGGCCTGCCCACCACGGCCGACGCCTGGACCTGGGCAGTGATGGATGTGCTGGCGCAGGCCAAATTCCTCACCATGTTTGCGCTGCTGTTCGGCGCGGGGCTGCAACTGCTGCTGCCGCGCGGCAAACGCTGGATCCAGGCGCGGCTCTCCTGGCTGCTGCTGTTCGGGCTGCTGCACGCCATTTTCCTCTGGGACGGCGACATCCTGCTCTCCTATGGGCTGATCGGGCTGGTCTGCTGGCGGCTGATCCGCGAGGCGACCGGCAGCCGTACGCTGCTGCTGACCGGGGCGCTACTATTTTTCTTAGGGGTGGGGATTCTGGTGATGTTTGCGTTTATGACCAACCCGAACCCTGGTGATTTCTGGCAGCCCGGCGCGGCGTCGTTGCAGTATGAGGCGTTCTGGAAGTTGCAGGGCGGGCAGGAGGCGTGGCAGAACCGGCTGGATATGCTCTCTTCGACGCTGCTCTCGGTGGGCGCGCAGTATGGCTGGGAGCTGGCAGGCGCGATGCTGTTCGGTGCCGGGCTGATGCGCAGCGGCTGGCTGCGCGGTGAGTTCAGCCCGGGCCACTACCGCCGGCTTGCGCTGTGGCTGATAACGCTTTCATGGCTGATTCAGATCCCCTCTGTCGCCATGCAATGGCACCTTGGTTGGGACTACCGCTGGAGCGGCTTCCTGCTCCAGGCACCGCGTGAAGTGGGCGCGGCGCTGCAATCGGTCGGCTACCTGGCGCTGCTATACGGCTTCTGGCCGGTGCTGTCACGCTGGCGCATCACCGGCTGGCTGGCGCAGATTGGCCGCATGGCCCTGAGCAACTACCTGCTGCAAACCCTGATCTGTACCACGCTGTTTTACGTCATTGGCCTTTATGACCAGTTCAGCCGCCTGCAACTGCTGGCGTTCGTGCCCGCAGTGTGGCTGGTTAACCTGCTGTTTTCCCTGCTCTGGCTGCGTTACTTTGCGCAGGGGCCGATGGAGTGGCTCTGGCGGCGCCTGACAGCGCTGGCCGCCGGCCGCCCGGCCGACGTTACCCACCCCTGAGGAAGCGCGCCGCCCGGCGCGCACCGCAGCAGATTCCTGCCTCTTCCGGCCATCCGGCCGCATTTTTCCCTATAAACGTTACAATGGTGTAAAAAAACAGGGCTTTTGTGTGAAAACGTTTTCTTTCCTGTGACGTATTTCACGCAGGCCCTGGAGCAAACCCGTTAGGATAGCGGCGTGCAGTGAATGCCGCTTAATAACCCTGATAACAGGACTTCACATGGTTGCTCCTTTTGCCTTTTTACCTCTGTTTTTAACCAGACCAGGATGTGCCTGCGCCTGCCGCGCCCCTCTGCCTGGAGCCGCCTATGATCACCATCCGTGATGTGGCGAAGCGCGCCGGGGTCTCGGTGGCGACCGTCTCCCGTGTGCTGAATAACTCCGCCATCGCCAGCAAAGAGACGCGCGAACTGGTGCTGACTGCCGTGGCGGAACTGGGCTACCGGCCCAATGCCAACGCCCAGGCGCTCGCCACCCAGACCAGTGACACCATCGGCGTGGTGGTGATGGACGTCTCCGACCCCTTTTTCGGCGCGCTGGTGAAAGCGGTAGACACGGTGGCGCAGCAGAACCACAAATATGTGCTGATCGGCAACAGCTACCATCAGGCGGAAAAAGAGCGCCACGCCATTGAGGTGTTGATCCGCCAGCGCTGTAACGCGCTGATTGTGCACGCCAAAGCGCTGAGTGACGCGGAGCTGATTGACTTTCTCAACCAGATCCCCGGTATGGTTCTGATTAACCGCATAATTGCCGGGTTTGAACACCGCTGCGTGGGGCTGGATAACGTCAGCGGGGCGCACATGGCGACCCGGCTGCTGCTGAGCAACGGCCACCAGCGCATCGGCTACGTCGGCTCCAGCCACCCGATTGAGGATGAGTTGCAGCGCCGCCAGGGCTACCGCCAGGCGATGACCGAAGCGGGGCTGCCGGTGCCGGAGGCCTGGTACGCGGCCGCCTCGCCGGATCTGCAGGGCGGGGAGTCGGCAATGGTGGAGCTGCTCGGGCGTAACCAGCACCTGACGGCAATTTTTGCCTACAACGATGCGATGGCCGCCGGGGCGCTGGCGGTGCTGAAAGAAAACGGTATCACCGTGCCGCAGCACTGTTCGCTGGTGGGGTTTGATGATATTCCGATCGCCCGTTACACCAGCCCCAAGCTGACCACGGTGCGTTACCCGATTATTTCGATGGCGACGCTGGCCACGGAACTGGCGCTGAAAGGCGCGGCCAACACGCTGGAAAGTGGTGTAAGCCACTGTTTTATGCCGACGCTGGTGCGCCGCCACTCGGTCGCCGCCGGCTGAAATGCGGGGGTGGTCACGGACTGTGATGTTTCAGTTGTGTAACCGTTTTCAAACTGTGAACGCTTTCACAGATTATTAACAAGCCAGCGATTATGATGCGAGCGTTTTCTGTCAGGATGTGTCAAGACGTGATGTTCTGCAACGCCTGACAGCTTTCCTGCCGCGTCTGCCGGGCGCAAAGACCGCACAGCATACGCAGGAGCGCGCAGGGCCAGGGAGGGTGGTGATTCCCCCGCCGCATACCGGCAGGACGGCAATATCTGGTAGTACCCTACATAAACCGGAGAGACTAACAATGAATAAGAAGGTGTTTACCCTGGCCACACTGGCTGCTGCCATGTTGTTCGGTACTGCGGCCCACGCGGATACCCGTATCGGCGTGACCATTTACAAATACGATGACAACTTCATGTCCGTGGTGCGTAAGGCGATTGAGAAAGAAGCCAAATCCTCCTCGGATATCGAACTGCTGATGAATGACTCGCAGAACGACCAGTCCAAACAGAATGACCAGATCGACGTGCTGCTGGCCAAAGGCGTGAAAGCCCTGGCGATCAACCTGGTTGACCCGGCTGCTGCGCCGGTGGTCATCGACAAGGCGCGCGGCAACGATGTGCCGGTGGTGTTCTACAACAAAGAGCCGAGCCGCAAAGCGCTCGACAGCTACGACAAGGTGTATTACGTCGGCACTGACTCCAAAGAGTCCGGCATTATCCAGGGCGAGCTGATCGCCAAACACTGGAAAGCGCATCCGGAATGGGACCTGAACAAAGACGGCACCATCCAGTTTGTGCTGCTGAAAGGGGAGCCGGGCCACCCGGACGCCGAAGCGCGTACCAAATATGTGGTCGACACCCTGAACGGCAAAGACGGCATCAAGACCCAGCAGCTGCAGCTTGATACCGCCATGTGGGACACCGCCCAGGCGAAAGACAAGATGGACGCCTGGCTCTCCGGCCCGAACGCCGACAAGATCGAAGTGGTGATTGCCAACAACGACGCCATGGCGATGGGTGCCGTGGAAGCGCTGAAGGCGCATAACAAGTCCAAGCTCCCGGTATTCGGCGTTGACGCCCTGCCGGAAGCGCTGGCGATGGTGAAATCCGGTGCAATGGCCGGGACAGTATTGAACGATGCCAACAACCAGGCGAAAGCAACCTTCCAACTTGCGAAGAATCTGGCTGAAGGGAAACCGGCAGCCGAGGGCACCAACTGGAAGATCGATAATAAAGTCGTGCGTATTCCTTACGTCGGCGTAGACCAGGATAACCTGGCGCAATTTATCGGTAAGTAATACGCAGTGCCCGTTTAGTGTAACGGTAACCAACAGGTAATACCCGTTGCCGGTCAGGATGGCCGGCAGCGTCCGTCCTATCAGGATACCCGCAGGCCGGGCGGCCGGACTTCTCCGGCGGCCGGGCGGCCGGTGCCCCGAACAGCAGACTCCTTATTCTAGCCAGGTGTAATTATGGCCGATAATACGATGGGACAACCGCGCGAGTGGTTGTTGGAGATGACCAATATCTCGAAGTCATTTCCAGGCGTAAAAGCATTGGATAACGTGAATTTAAAAGTCCGCCCCCACTCCATTCATGCATTAATGGGCGAGAATGGCGCAGGCAAATCGACGTTATTAAAATGCCTGTTTGGCATATACAGCAAAGATGCCGGCAGTATTCTTTTTCAGGGAAAAGAGGTCGACTTTAAAAGCTCCAAAGAGGCGCTGGAACAGGGCGTGTCGATGGTGCATCAGGAATTAAACCTGGTTCTGCAACGCACGGTGATGGATAACATGTGGCTCGGCCGCTATCCCACCAAAGGCATGTTTGTCGACCAGGACAAAATGTACAAAGATACCAAAGCGATTTTCGATGAACTGGATATTGATATCGACCCGCGCGATAAAGTCGCCCGGCTTTCGGTGTCCCAGATGCAGATGATCGAAATTGCCAAGGCCTTCTCCTACGATGCCAAAATCGTGATTATGGATGAGCCGACCTCCTCGCTGACGGAAAAAGAGGTGAACCACCTGTTCACCATCATCCGCAAGCTGAAAGAGCGCGGCTGCGGCATCGTCTATATCTCCCATAAAATGGAAGAGATTTTCCAGCTTTGCGATGAGATCACCATTCTGCGTGACGGCCAGTGGATTGCGACCCAGCCGCTGGAAGGCATGAATATGGACCAGATCATCTCGATGATGGTAGGGCGCTCCCTGAGCCAGCGTTTCCCTGACCGCATGAATACACCGGGCGAGGTGATTCTTGAGGTCAAAAACCTGACTTCCCTGCGCCAGCCGTCGATCCGGGATGTCTCGTTTGACCTGCACAAAGGGGAGATCCTCGGCATTGCCGGGCTGGTGGGGGCCAAGCGCACCGACATCGTGGAGACGCTGTTCGGCATCCGCGAGAAGGTAAGCGGCACCATCAAGCTGCACGGCAAAGCGATCAATAACCACACCGCCAACGAAGCGATTAACCACGGCTTTGCGCTGGTGACCGAAGAGCGCCGCTCCACCGGGATTTACGCCTATCTGGATATCGGCTTTAACTCGCTGATCTCCAATATCCGTAATTATAAAAATAAGTTCGGGCTGCTGGATAACAGCCGGATGAAGAGTGATACCCAATGGGTCATTGATTCCATGCGGGTAAAAACCCCCGGCCACCACACCAGTATTGGTTCGCTCTCCGGCGGTAACCAGCAGAAAGTGATTATCGGCCGCTGGTTATTGACCCAGCCGGAAATATTGATGCTGGACGAACCGACGCGCGGTATTGACGTCGGGGCGAAATTTGAAATTTACCAGCTAATTACCGAACTGGCGAAAAAAGAGAAGGGCATCATTATTATCTCTTCTGAAATGCCGGAATTGCTGGGCATCACCGACCGGATTCTGGTCATGAGCAATGGCCAGGTGGCGGGCATTGTGAATACCAAAGAAACCTCGCAGAACGAAATATTACGTCTTGCCTCCTTGCACCTCTAATCTTTTTGAAGGTTCTTATTATGAATGCGTTAAATAAGAAAAGTATGCTCACTTATCTTAAAGAGGGCGGGATTTATGTGGTATTGCTGGTGCTGCTGGCAATTATTATCTTCCAGGACCCGACCTTTTTAAGCCTGATGAACCTGAGTAACATCCTGACCCAGTCGTCAGTGCGTATTATTATCGCGCTGGGCGTCGCGGGGCTGATTGTGACCCAGGGCACCGACCTCTCGGCCGGTCGCCAGGTGGGTCTGGCGGCGGTGGTGGCCGCCACCATGTTGCAGGCGATGGACAACGTCAACAAGGTGTTCCCGAACATCGACACCATCCCAATTCCGCTGGTGATCCTGACGGTGTGTGTGGTGGGCGCGCTGATTGGCCTGCTTAACGGCATCATCATCGCCTACCTCAACGTGACGCCGTTTATTACCACCCTCGGCACCATGATCATCGTTTACGGCATCAACTCCCTCTATTACGACTTCGTGGGGGCCTCGCCGATTGCCGGTTTCGATGCCGGGTTCTCGACCTTTGCGCAGGGCTTTATCCGCCTCGGCGGCTTCAAGCTCTCCTACATCACCTTCTATGCGGTGATCGCCATCGCCTTTGTCTGGGTGCTGTGGAACAAAACCCGCTTCGGCAAAAACATCTTCGCCATCGGCGGTAACCCGGAAGCGGCCAAAGTCTCCGGCGTGAACGTGCCGCTTAACCTGATCATGATCTACGCCCTCTCCGGCGTGTTCTACGCCTTCGGCGGGCTGCTGGAAGCGGGCCGTATCGGCAGCGCCACCAACAACCTCGGCTTTATGTATGAGCTGGATGCGATTGCAGCCTGCGTGGTGGGCGGCGTGTCGTTCGCCGGGGGTGTGGGCACAGTGGCCGGGGTGGTGACCGGGGTGATCATCTTCACCGTCATCAACTACGGCCTGACTTACATCGGCGTGAACCCCTACTGGCAGTACATTATCAAGGGCGGCATCATCATCTTCGCCGTGGCCCTGGACTCGCTGAAATACGCCAAGAAAAAATAGCCAACCGGCAAAGACACACACATGCAAAAAGGGCGACAGAGATGTCGCCCTTTTTTATGGCTGCCCGGCACCGCCCGCGCGTCATGGCCCCGGCGGCACGACATCCGGCGGCGGCAACAGGTGGCCGGGGTGCGGCGGCGGGGCGTCAGCGGCCTGGGCGGCCTTCTCCTGTTCCGCTTTCTCCTGGGCGGCTTTCTCTTGCGCCGCTTTCTCCTCAGCCTGCTTCTGCTCCGCCTCACGCTGCTGTTTCGCCTGTTCCAGCGCCTGCTGCTTCTCCTGCTCCTGTTGGCGCTCCCGCGCCAGCCGCTGTTGCAGCGCCAGCAACTGTTCCGGCGTGACGGCCGGGTAGCCCTGTGCATCGTCCGGGATGGCGTGCACCGCCGGGATCGGGATCAGCGGGCCAAGGAAACGCGGCTCGCGCTTGAGCAGGTAGAGATCGCTAAGGGCGCCGAGGCGGGCGAAAATCTCGCGCACCCGCACCGTGAGCATGTTTTTCGGCGACGGCACCGCGTAGCACTGCGCCTGAATCCCCATATGCAGCGCGATAAACAGTGCGCGCTCACAGTGGAAGCGCTGGGTAATCACAATAAAGTCGTTGGTGTCGAACACCTTGCGGGTGCGGACAATCGAGTCCAGCGTGCGGAACCCGGCGTAGTCGAGCACGATGTCGCTGGCGGGGATGCCGGCGGCCATCAGGTCGCGGCGCATGGTCATCGGTTCGTTGTAGCTTTGCAGGGCATTGTCACCGCTCAGCAGCAGGTATTTCACTTTGCCGCTGTTATAGGCGTTGATTGCGCCCTGGATGCGGTAGAGGTAGTACTGGTTAATCACGCCGGTGCGGTAGTACTTGGCAGTACCCAGCACCACGCCGACCTGCCGGTGCGGCAGCGCCTGCACATCTTCATAGATGAAGTCTGCGGTTTTCCAGCTCACCCAGCGATCCAGCGCAATAGCCGCCGCGCCCATCGCCGTCACGATGAGTAAAAAGCTGGCTATCAGGCGTTTCCACATGGTTTTGCCTTTCAGGGATGAGGAAGGGTAGGGGTTCCAAGGCTACTTTACCTGTTTGCCTGACGCAAGGCATGTCCCGTTTCCGGGCATGTTTCGCTGGGTTTTTCATCAGCTTGGGCAGGGAACGGGCATAAAAAAGGCAAGGGGGAAACCCTTGCCCGGTGTGCTGTACTTTCCGGAAATGCGCTTAGAACGAGGTGCGTTTGTAGCTGCGGTACTGCGGTTGCCAGAAGTTGTGCTCAATCGCTTTCGACAGCGCATCCTCGGAGGTGACAATCGCCACGCCGTGCAGCTGCGCCGCCTTGCCCACTTCCATCGCGATCACTTTGGAGACGCCCTGGATGTCATTGACGTCCGGCAGCAGCGAGCCTTCCCCTTCTGTCGCCAGCGGCGAGCAGTCTGCCAGCGCCCGGCTGGCGGCCATCAGCATGCTGTCCGTGACGCGGGTGGCACCGGAGGCGAGCACGCCCAGCCCGATGCCGGGGAAGATGTAGGAGTTGTTGCACTGGGCGATCGGGTAGACCTGATCTTTGTAGTGCACCGGCGCAAACGGGCTGCCGGTGGCAACCAGCGCCGCGCCGTCCGTCCATTTCAGGATATCTTCCGGGCGCGCTTCCACGCGGGAGGTCGGGTTGGAGAGCGGCATCACGATCGGGCGCGCGCAGTGGCGGTGCATCTCGCGGATGATCTCTTCCGTGAACAGCCCCGGCTGGCCGGAGACGCCAATCAGGATGGTCGGTTTGGCGTTGCGCACTACATCCAGCAGGGAGATGGCATCGCTGTTAACGTCCCACGCGGCCAGGTCGTCGCTCTTCTGGATCAGTCTGGCCTGGAACTCCAGCAGGTTCGGCAGCTTGTCGGTCAACAGGCCGAAGCGGTCGATCATAAAGACTTTGGCGCGCGCCTCCTCTTCACTCAGCCCTTCCGATTTCATCTGGGCGATGATCTGCTCGGCGATGCCGCACCCGGCCGACCCGGCACCGAGGAAGGCCACGGTCTGGTCACGCAGGCGGCAACCGGCGGCGCGGCTGGCGGCGATCAGGGAGCCGAGGGTCACGGCGGCGGTGCCCTGGATGTCATCATTGAAGCAGCAGATCTCATCGCGGTAGCGGTTGAGCAGCGGGGTGGCGTTGGCCTGCGCGAAGTCCTCAAACTGCAACAGCACATTCGGCCAGCGGCGTTTCACCGCCTGGATGAACATGTCCACAAACTCGCTGTACTCTTCACCAGTGATGCGCGGGTGACGCCAGCCCATGTAGAGCGGGTCATTCAGGCGCTGCGGGTTGTTGGTGCCGACATCCAGCACCACCGGCAGGGTGTAGGCCGGGCTGATGCCGCCGCAGGCGGTGTAGAGGGAGAGCTTACCGATCGGGATGCCCATGCCGCCGATGCCCTGGTCGCCCAGGCCGAGGATGCGTTCGCCGTCGGTGACCACGATCACCTTCACATTCTGCTTGGTGGCGTTTTGCAGCATGTCGTCGATGTGGTCGCGGTTCGGGTAGGAGAGGAAGATCCCGCGCGCCCGGCGGTAGATGTCGGAGAAGTGCTCACAGGCCTGGCCCACGGTCGGGGTGTAGATGATCGGCATCATCTCGCTGAGGTGGGCATCCAGCAGGCGGTAGAACAGGGTTTCGTTGGTGTCCTGGATATTGCGCAGGTAGATGTGCTTATCAATATCGGTCTTGAAATCCTGGAACTGACGCCAGGCGCGCTCCGCCTGCTCCTCAATGGTTTCTACCGCTTCCGGCAACAGACCATGCAGGTTGAAATGGGTGCGCTCGTCCTCGGTAAAGGCACTGCCTTTGTTCAGCAGCGGGAATTCAAGCAGAATCGGGCCGGCATAAGGGATGTAAAGGGGGCGTTTGCTCTCGTATTCAAGTTCCATTGATCTACTCTTCACGGTCTGAGGTAAGGAATTTTCAGCGCTGATCCTAAAAGATAATGCTGATATGTACAGCAATTGTTATCGGCCTATGACAAAAAGCCGGTAAAGCGCGCGCTAACTTACATAACGAAAGAGATCTTAACGAAAAAATGCAGCCGGGCAGGGGAAAAACCGGGGCGGGCGGGAAACGGGCAGGCAGGAAAGGGCAGGCAGAAAAAGGGACACGCCCGGCCGCAAACGGCCGGGCAGGGCCTCACACCGTGAGCACGGTGAGATCGGTGCAGCCGAGTGCGGCCAGGGTGGCGCGGGTGGCGTCTGCCTGGGTCAGCAGCGCGTCGCGGCGCTCAATCAGCACCGCGCGGCTGATGGCGTTGCAGTCACCGCCGGACAGGTTCATCAGGTTCAGCGCAGCCTGCAACGGCGGCAGGCTCGGGTTGAAGGCGGCATTCTCCGCATAGCGGCCGGGGAAGATGCGCCCGTCGCTGCCCTCCAGCGCAATGCCGCTGTGGGACTGGCTGTAAGGCGCGTGGCTCTGGTTGATGGCCGTCAGCGCATATTTCACCAGCACGTCGCCGTCCGCTTCGTAACCGTGGTCCACCTGATCCATCAGCAGGGTGGTGATCTCCAGATCCTGCGGGCCGAAGGCATCCGGCAGGTAGTGGCCGAGCCGGGCCGCGGCACGGCCGGGCAGATGGATGGTCAGATCGGTGCCGCTGTTCAGCTCGTTCATAAACTGGCGGCAGTGGCCGCACGGCGTGTAGTTCACGGTGATGGCGGTCAGCCGCCGCTCACCGCGCAGCCAGGCATGGGAAACCGCCGACTGCTCGGCGTGCACCGTCTGCTGTAACGGCACCCCGGCGAACTCCATATTGGCCCCGAAGTACCAGTTGCCGCTGATGCCGCGGGCAATCGCCCCGACCAGAAAGTGGGACACCGGCGTCAGCGCGCAGGCAGCGGCCAGCGGCAACAGCGCAAAGGCCAGCGCGTCCGCCTCCATACCGCTCTCCTGTTCCAGTTTGGCCACCTCGGCGGCGGTCAGGAACGCCGGGAAATCATCATGGCGCAGCAGCGGCTCAAGGGCCGTGGCAAGCTCTATGGAGAGCGCAGAAAAGGCGGTATGAAATCGTGCGTGCATAGTCAGTCCATCTCATGACAAAGTTCGGTTGACCAATATAGGGAGCCGCAAAGGATTGCAATGTGATGAATGTCACATTGTTGGTGAAATTCATGTAATCAAAACATGAAAATGAGAGATGTGACGCAACTTCAGCCCGTACAAGGGGGCGGCATCAGGAGGAGGGGAGTCAGAAGGATGTTCCCCCGCCGGGGCGGGGGAGCGGGCATCACTGCGGGAACCACTTGTCGTTGATGGTTTTGTAGGTGCCGTCTGCTTTGATGGCGGCCAGCGCGCCGTTCAGTTTTTCCAGCAGGGCGGTGTTGTCCGGGCGCACCGCAATGCCGAGGCCGATGCCGAAGTATTGCGGGTCAGTGACGTGCTCACCCACTGCCGCCAGGTTCGGGTTGCTCTTCAGCCACTCATTCACCACTGCCGTGTCACCGAAGACCCCGTCCAGGCGGCCGTTTTTCAGGTCAAGGATCGCATTCTGGTAGCTGTCATAGGCCACGGTGGTGATCTCCGGGTGCTTCTCCTGCAGGTATTTCTGGTGCGTGGTGCCGTTCTCCATGCCGATGCGTTTGCCTTTGAGATCGGCCATTGACGCATATTTGCCCTTCGGCGCAATCACCACCGCGGAGTTGGCGTAGTAAGGCTGGGTGAACGCCACCTGCTTCTGGCGCTCGGGGGTGATGTCCATGCCGGAGATCACCGCGTCAAAACGCTTGAATTTCAGCGCCGGGATCAGGCTGTCAAACGCCTGGTTGGTGAAGGTACAGGTGGCCTGAAGCTGTTTGCACAGCGCATTCGCCAGGTCGATGTCAAAGCCGACAATCTGGTTGTTGGCATCCATGGATTCGAAAGGCGGGTAGGTCGCAGAGGCAGCAAAACGGATGGTGTCCGCCGCGCCGGCGGTAAACGCCACGCCGGAGAGCAGAGCAGCAAGCAGCAGTTTTTTCATGGTGGCACTCCTTATTGTTGTGTATTGGGGTCCCTGCACCTGGGGAGAGGCGGAACGCGCCGGGCCACCCCTGCCGGGAGAGCACTTACGCTGACATCAAATGAATTTTTATGCAATAAATTTGCTTAAAAAAGTAATCGACTGGCGGGGTTTTGTGCAGCGGCCAGCACAGGGAAGCGGGGAAAGGAAAAGAAAAAGGGGCGAACCCGTCGCCCCTCAGTCATCAGCCTCGCTGTTCGAACCGCAGCGCGCGGCGTTCTATCAGCCGCATCAGCAGCGTCAACAGGCCGTTGACGCAGAGGTAAACGATCCCCGCCGCGCCGAACACCATCACATCATAGGTGCGGCCGTAGAGCAGCTGGCTGTGGCCCATCACCTCCATCAGCGTGATGGTGTAGGCCAGCGAGGTGCTCTTGAATACCAGCACCACCTCGTTGGAGTAGGAGGAGAGGGCGCGTTTAAAGGCGAACGGCAGCAGCACCCGCAGTGACTGCATCTTCGACATGCCCAGCGCCTCGCAGGATTGCCACTGCCCCGGCCCAATCGCCCGCACCGCGCCGTAAAACAGCTGGGTGGTGTAGGCGGCGCTGTTCAGCGACAGCGCCAGCACCGCGCAGAGCCACGGCTGGGAGAGCAGGTTCCAGAGCCACGGATAGTGCTGGATGGCCGGGAACTGCCCCGGCCCGTAGTAGATCAGGAAAATCTGCACCAGCAGCGGCGTGCCGGTGAACAGCGTGATGTAGACCCGCACCAGCGGGCTGAGCACCGTGGTTTTCAGGGAGAGCACCAGGGTAAACAGCAACGAGAGCACCAGCGCGGCGATCAGGGATGCCACCGTGAGCGTCAGGCTGGTGTGCAGGCCCTTCAGGATCTCAGGTAAATACTCCAGCATTATTGCGGCCTCTGCTCAAAACGGGTGGTGCGTTGTTCAATGCGCCGCAGGATAAACTGGCTGAACAGGGTCACAATCAGATAGATCGCCGCGGCGATCAGGTACCAGTTAAACGGCTCCTGGGTACGGGTGGCGATGCTTTTGGTCTGCAACATCAGGTCATTGACGCTGATCAGCGACACCAGCGCCGTATCCTTAAGCAGCACCAGCCACTGGTTGCCGAGGCCGGGCAGCGCGTGCCGCCACATCTGCGGCATCACCAGCCGGAAGAAGATGGCGGACTTGCTCATGCCGAGCGCCTGGCCCGACTCCCGCTGGCCGTGCGGCACTGCCTTCAGCGCGCCGCGCAGCGTCTGCGAGGCGTAGGCGGCATAGAGCAGCGCCAGCGCCACCACGCCGCACAGGAACGGGCTGACCTCGAAGTTCTCAATCGGCAGCTGTACCGGCAGCCGGAACAGCAGGAAATTGAGCGTGAAGCCGTCGGAGAGCATCAGCAGCAGCTGGGAGGAGCCGAAGTAGATAAACAGCACCACCAGGATCTCCGGCAGACCGCGCAGCAGCGTCACCAGCCCGGTGCCGAGCCAGCTGACCGCACGCCAGCGGGCCGATTCCCACACGGCGAACAGCATCGCCAGCGCCAGCCCGAGCAGCAGTGCGCAAAGTGCCAGGCCGACGGTCATCCCGGCGGCACTGAGTAACGGTTGGAGTTCAGTCATCGCGGCAGATTACTGCTTGAACCATTTCTGGTAGAGGGTCTGGTAGGTGCCGTCCTGTTTCACTTTCGCCAGGGCGGCATCCAGTTTGGTCAGCAACTCGCTGTTCTGCTGGCGCACGGCGATGCCCAGCCCGGTGCCGAAGTAGGCCGCATCCGTGACCTTGTCACCGACAGCGCTGAGGGCCGGGCTCTGCTTCAGCCACTCGTTCACCACCGCCGTGTCACCGAATACCGCGTCCAGGCGGCCGTTTTTCAGGTCCAGCACCGCGTTCTGGTAGCTGTCATACGGCACCGGGGTGATCTCCGGGTGTTTCTCGGTCAGGTATTTCTGGTGGGTGGAGCCGTTCTGCATACCTACGCGTTTCCCTTTCAGGGAGGCGAGGTCGGTAAACTTGCCCTTCTGGGCGATGAATAATGCAGAGTTGTCATAGTAAGGCTTGGTGAATGCCACCTGCTTCAGCCGCTCGGGCGTGATGTCCATGCCGGAGATCACCGCGTCAAACCGGCGGAATTTCAGGCTTGGGATCAGGCTGTCAAACGCCTGGTTGGTGAAAGTGCAGTTTGCCTGCATCTCCTGACAGAGCGCTTTCGCCAGATCGATATCAAACCCCTGCATGGTGTTGTTGGCATCCATGAACTCAAACGGCGGGTAGGAGGCTTCCGTGGCGAAGCGGATGTTGTCTGCGGCGGCAGCCGAGAAGCTGAGGCCCGCGAGGACCGCGGCAAATAAGACGTTTTTCATGGCAAACTCCGGACAATCCTAATGGGAAAGATAACTGGCAAACGCGCTGGTTTGCGGCTGTGTAAAGCGGCTGGCATCACCCTGTTCCACGATGCGGCCATTTTCCATATACACCACGCGGCTGGCGGTCTTGCGTGCCACTTCCACCTCGTGGGTAACGATCACCTGCGTGATGCCGGTACCGGCCAGCTCGCGGATGATATTGACGACCTGCGCGGTGATCGCCGGGTCAAGGGCCGCGGTCGGCTCGTCAAACAGCAGCACCTGCGGCTCCATCATCAGCGCCCGGGCGATCGCCACGCGCTGCTGCTGGCCGCCGGAGAGGTGCAGCGGGAAGCGGTCGGCGAACTCCGTCAGCCGCAGGCGGTCGAGCAGCTTCTGCGCGCGCGCCAGGGCGTCCGCTTTGCTCAGCCCCAGCACCCGGCAGGGCGCTTCAATCAGGTTCTGGACCACCGTCAGGTGCGGCCAGAGATTATATTGCTGGAACACCATGCCGACGTTCTGGCGCAGATCGCGGATCGCCTTTTCGCCCGGCGCACGGGCGAAATCAAACTGGTTGCCGGCGATCTGGAGCTGGCCGTTGCGCGGCATCTCCAGCAGGTTAAGCACCCGCAGCAGCGAACTCTTCCCGGCACCGCTCGGCCCGAGCAGCACCAGCGTCTCCCCGGCCGGGCACGAGAGCGTGATGTCGAACAGCGCCTGATGCGCGCCGTAAAAGCAGTTAATGCCGTTAAGTTGAATACTCATGCGCTGAATCTGAATAGCAATTGATGCCGCAAATGTTAACTTCCGCAGAATAGTTATGCAATCATTGTGCGTTAAAATTTATTTATCACCCCGGAAGCCGGGGAGAGGCAGCACAAGATGCGGCCTTGTCTGAGACCCGGGGGCATTTGTCGCCCTGCGACCATGCGGGATAGAGAAATTGCTTGTTTTGTGCGAAATGTGAGCGCCATTTGGCGATGCCGCGCAAAATCAACCAATTACCCGCAAAGCAGGCAGGGCGCAGGCTTCAGCGGTTCTCCAGCACCTGGCGCAGGGTGCCGCTGGAGGCAAATTCCCACGGCCCCAGGTAGCGGATGTCATCCACCACCCAGCACTGCCCCTCGCGCACCATCAGGATCTCATCCTGCCACTGAGTCGCGGTGTCGCTGCCCGGTTTCTGGTTAATCAGGTTAACGCGCAGCGGGATGTTGCGGGCATCGCGGTTCGGGATGGTGGAGGCGGTCGCGACAGCGGCATTGGTCGGGCCGTCAAACAGGCTGGAGAAGAGATCGCCGTCGGCGTAGCCGGTGTTTTCATTCGGCGTGGCGGCCACATCCACTCGTTTGCCCTGGCCGGCCTCCCGCAGCGCGGTGTAGAGCGCATCGCTCAGGTAGGGGCGGTAAGTTGCCAGCGTGGAGGCCGCCGGGATGCCGTTGCTGCGCTGCTGAATGCGGGTTTCATAGAATTTCTGGGCCACCGTGTCCGGGCCGCCTTCCACGCAGGCGGTGGCGTGGCTGCCGTTGTCCTGCGGCGCGAAAGCGGGTTCAACCGGGGTGGTGCAGGCGCTCAGTAACAGGGCCAGCGGCAACACTGCTGCGATTACGTTATTTTTCATCTCATTACCTTATTGAACGTTTCTGCCATGAACTCTTTAGCTTAGTATAAATAGGATTTTCACCGCTGCATGGTTTCTGGCCGTCGTGCCGGGCACCTGCCGCTTCCCCTGCTTAAGGAGTGCATGATGCAATTCTCAACCACCCCCTCGCTTGAAGGCTTTACCATCACTGAATACAGCGGCGTCGTGACCGGCGAGGCGATTCTGGGCGCCAATATCTTCCGGGATTTTTTTGCCGGTGTGCGGGACATCGTGGGCGGCCGCTCCGGTGCATACGAGAAAGAGCTGCGCAAGGCACGCCAGATCGCCTTCCGTGAGCTGGAGCAGCAGGCGAAAGAGCTGGGGGCCAATGCCGTGGTCGGCATCGACATCGACTACGAAACCGTGGGCAAAGACAGCAGCATGTTAATGGTGAGCGTGACCGGCACGGCGGTGAAGGTGGCGCGCGGCGCGTGATGCGGCGCTGGCTGTGTCTGCTGCCGCTGCTCTGGCTGGCCGCCTGCCAACAGCCGGTGCCGCCCGGCCCGGCCGCTGACGGCGCGCTGTGGCTGGAGCGCTCCGCCCCGGCGCGCGGGGCGGATCAGCGCGTCCGGTTTCTGGTGATCCACTACACCGCCGGGGATTTCCCCACCGCGCTGGCGACCCTGACCGAGGAGCACGTCAGCGCCCACTACCTGATCCCGGCCTCGCCGCCGCAGCGTGGCGGCAAGCCGGTGGTCTGGCAGCTGGTGCCGGAACAGGCGCGTGCCTGGCACGCCGGGGCCAGTGGCTGGGGCGACCGTACCAACCTGAATGACACCTCCATCGGCATTGAGCTGGAGAACCCCGGCTTCGAGCCGCGGCTGCTGGGGCAGCGCTGGTTCCGCTTTCCGCCTGCGCAGATTGCGGCGCTGTCGGTGCTGGCGGGGCAGATTGTGCAGCGCTACGGGATCGCCCCGCAGAATGTGGTGGGCCATGCGGACATCGCGCCGCAGCGCAAACAGGACCCCGGCCCCCTGTTCCCCTGGCAGGCGCTGGCGGCTGAGGGCATCGGTGCCTGGCCGGAAGCGGCGCGCGTGGCCGCTTTTTTACAGGGGCGGCCGCCGCAGCAGCCGGTGCCCACAGCGCGCCTGCTGGCGTTGCTGGCGGCGTACGGTTACCCGGTGACGGAAGGGATGGACAGCGAGGCGCAGCGGCGGGTGATTGCCGCGTTCCAGATGCATTTCCGCCCGGCTGACTATCGCGGGCTGCCGGATGCGGAGAGTGAGGCGATTGCCCGGGCGCTGCTGGCGCAGTACCCGCCCGGGCGATAATCAGCGCTATTTGCCGGAGGCCTGCAGGCCGCAGAGTTTGCCGTGCTCGCGCAGCCAGTTGGCGGTGCGCAGGATGCCCTCATCCAGCGACACCAGCGGGCGGTAGCCCAGCTCCTCCTGGGCGCGGCGGGTGTCCAGCGTCAGGTCAAAGTTGAGCTTGGCGACGCTGTAGTGGGTCAGCGCCGGCTCTTTATGGTTACCGGCGCTCAGCCGCTCCATGCCGCGCGCCAACATATCCAGCAGGGTGTAGGGCACCGAACGGATTTTGCACGGCATCCCCAGGCAGCCCATCAGGTGCTGCACGATGGTACGCAGCGGGCGCGGCTGCTGGTTGGTGATGTTGTAGGCGCGGCCGGACAGCGTGCTGCTGTTTTCCGTGGCCAGCCACATCGCATGCACCACATTCTCCACGTAGGTCATGTCCACCAGCGCATCGCCGCCGCGCGGCAGCAGCAGCGAGCCGTGGCGGATCATCTGCAACAGGCGCGGCAGCAGCACGTTGTCGTGCGCGCCGAACATCCCCTGCGGCCGCAGGATGGTGAAATGGGTCTGCGGGTTGGCCTGCGCCAGATGCTGGATCACCTCTTCGGCGGCCGCCTTGCTGCGCGCAAAGGCATTGGCAAAGCGCTGCGGGCGGAAATCCTCCCCAATGTCGCGGTGGTGATGGAAATCAAAATAGATCGCCGGCGTGGAGATGTGCACGAAGTTACGCACGCCATAGGCCGCGGCCCACTCGCCCAGGCGGCGGGTCGCCCGCACATTCGCCAGCTCAAACGCCTCTTCCGCCCCCCAGGGGGCGGAGAAGCCGGAGCAGTGCCACAGCGTGTCGACCTCGGTCAGCATCGCCCGTGCCTGGGAAGAGACCAGGTTGTTCATGTCTGCCGGAATAAATTGCGCGCCGCGTTTTGCCAGCAGGGCACCAATCGCCGCATGGCTGCCCGCCGCCCGCACCGGAAGCCCCTGCCGCAACAGGAACTCCACCGCATTTCTGCCCAGACCGCTGGTCGCCCCGGTTACCAAAAACGTCATAAATAAACATCCCACCAAACCCGTTATGCGCGGGACGCCTGTCCTCACAGCAAAGAGGGTGCCATTCTTTCTGGAAAATGTGCGGCAGGCAATCCCAATAGCGGGGCGCCGTGATGAAAGGCGCGCAACCGGCTGAAAAGTAAGCCGCGCCATCCCCTGTTATCAGCGAAAAAAGGGAAAGACCCTGCCTGTTATGGGAGGTGAGTATAGCAAAAGGGGGAAAAGCCGCCGCCGGGGGCAGCGGCAACCGGTCAGGCGTGTTCTGCCAGGAAGGTTTTAAAGAAGGCCACGACCTGCGCAAGCTGTTCGCGCGTAACATCCAGGTGGGTGATCAGCCGCGTCACCGGCCCGGCGTTGAGCAGCACCCCGCGCCCGCGCATCCAGGGGCCGAGTGCGGCGGCGCGGGCGGCGTTCAGCTGGATAAACAGAATGTTGGTCTGCGCGCCCGGTGCGACAATCTCCACCCCCAGATCGCGCAGCTGCTGCTCAAGCCAGCGCGCGTTGTCGTGGTCTTCCTGCAACCGCGCCACGTGGTGTTCCATCGCGTAGCTGCCTGCCGCCGCCATGATGCCGACCTGGCGCATCCCGCCGCCGGTCATTTTGCGCCAGCGGCGGGCGCGGGCGATGTACTCCGCCGGGCCGCAGAGCAGGGAGCCCATCGGCGCGCCCAGCCCTTTCGACAGGCAAAGGGTAAAGCTGTCGCAGTAGCGGGTGATCGCCTCCAGCTCCACGCCCAGCGCCACCGCGGCGTTCATGATGCGTGCGCCGTCGATGTGCAGCGCCAGCCCGCGTTCCCGCGTCAGTTGCCACGCCTGTTGCAGATAGTCCAGCGGCAGCACCTTGCCGTTGTGGGTGTTTTCCAGGCTCAGCAGCCGGGTCGGGGCGAAGTGGATGTCATCCGGCTTGATTGCGGCGATCACCTTGTCGAGCGGCAGGGTGCCGTCATCGGCGGCGTCGATCGGCTGCGGCTGGATGCTGCCGAGCACCGCCGCGCCGCCCGCCTCATAGAGGTAGTTGTGCGCCTTCTGGCCCACAATGTACTCCTCGCCGCGCTGGCAGTGGCTGAGCAGTGCCACCAGGTTGGCCTGGGTGCCGGTGGGCAGGAACAGCGCCGCCGCTTTACCGGCGCGTTCAGCCACCTGCGCTTCCAGCGCATTGACGGAGGGATCATCACCATAAACGTCATCACCGACGTCAGCCTGGGCCATGACGTGCCGCATGGCGGCAGTGGGGCGGGTTACGGTATCGCTGCGCAGATCAATCACACTCACTTTCCTTCTTAAAGGAGGGCAAACGGACGCGCCCGGCCTGAAGGCACGGGCGTGCGGAAGCCCCCATCATAACCAGAATGGCGCAGCAACACCGAGGAAAAAACCGGGAAGAAAAGGACAGGGCCGCGCGCCCTGTCCGGAAAGACTCAGCGGAGCAGGTTCTCTTTCGCCAGTTCCATCACCTCATCACCGCGGCCGTTGATGATCGCCCGCAGCATGTAGAGGCTGAAGCCTTTGGCCTGCTCAAACTTGATCGCCGGCGGCATCGCCAGCTCCTGCGTGGCGGTGATGACGTCGAGCAGCACCGGGCCGGGGTGGGCCAGCGCCTCTTCAATGGCGGCGTCGAGTTTCGTGGCGTCCGTGACGCGGATGCCCTTCACCCCGCACGCCTGCGCGATGCCGGCGAAATCCGGGTTCTCCAGCTCGGTGCCGTCCGTAAGGTAGCCGCCGGCCTTCATCTCCATCGCCACAAAGCCCAGCGAGCTGTTATTGAACACTACCACTTTCACCGGCAACTTCTTCTGCGCCAGCGTCAGGAAATCGCCCATCAGCATGGCGAAACCGCCGTCACCGCACAGCGCGATCACCTGCTTCTCCGGGGCGGTGGCCTGCGCGCCGATCGCCTGCGGCATGGCGTTGGCCATGGAGCCGTGGTTAAACGAGCCGAGCAGGCGGCGTTTGCCGTTCATCTGCAAATAGCGCGCTGCCCACACCGTCGGGGTGCCGACGTCGCAGGTGAAAATGGCGTCTTCCGTGGCGTGGCGGCTGAGCTGCTGGGTCAGGTATTGCGGGTGGATCGGCTTGCCGGGGGTCGGCACCGCCAGCGCATCCAGATCTTTGCGCGCGCTCCGGTAGTGCGCCAGCGCCTTGTCGAGGAAGCGGCGATCCTCTTTCACCGTCAGCTTCGGCAGCAGCGCGGTCAGGGTGGTGTGGATGTCGCCCATCAGCGCCAGGTCAACGCTGCAATGCGCCCCGATGCTGCCGGGGTTGATGTCGATCTGGATAATGGTGGCGTCGGTGGGGTAGAAGGCGCGGTAGGGGAACTGGGTGCCGAGCAGCACCACGGTGTCGGCGTTCATCATCGCCTGATAGCCGGACGAGAAGCCGATAAGCCCGGTCATGCCGACGTCGTAGGGGTTGTCCCACTCCAGGTGCTCTTTGCCGCGCATGGCGTGGACAATCGGCGCTTTCAGGGTTTCTGCCAGCTGCACCACCTCGTCATGGGCCCCGGCACAGCCGCTGCCGCACATCAGGGTAATATTTTTCGAGCGGTTCAGCACTTCCGCCAGCGTTTCCAGCTCGGTAATGTTCGGCAGCATCAGCGGCACCTGCGGGGCATTCCATGCCATGCGCGCCTCTTCCGGGGCCGGTTTCAGCGCCACGTCGCCCGGCAACACAATCACCGACACGCCGCGGTTGAGGATCGCCTTGCGCATCGCGATCTCCAGCACCTGCGGCAACTGCTCCGGGTTGCTGACCAGCTCGCAGTAATGGCTGCATTCGCGGAACAGCTCGGTGGGGTGGGTCTCCTGGAAATAGCCGCTGCCGATCTCGCTGGAGGGGATATGCGCGGCAATCGCCAGCACCGGCGCGTGGCTGCGCTGGCAGTCATACAAGCCGTTGATCAGGTGAAGGTTGCCAGGCCCGCAGGAGCCGGCACACACCGCCAGCTCGCCGGTAAGCTGCGCCTCCGCCCCGGCAGCAAAGGCGGCCACCTCTTCATGGCGGGTGCCGATCCACTCGATGGTTTCCATGCGGTTAAGGCTGTCGTTCAGCCCGTTCAGGGAGTCGCCGGTCACGCCCCAGATACGTTTTACGCCCGCTTTTTCCAGTGTTTTTGCCAGTAAACCGGCCACAGTCTGTTTCATCGCTTTCCCCCAATGTCCAAGATGATGGCGTGGATCTGCTAAATGAGATCCCTTTCACGTTTTTTCTGCACAGCTAAGCATAGTCGATGGGCAGCAACGTGCCGGGGGAGGGACGCGCGGCAGGCGGGTGCCTGCCGCAAAACAGAGGAATCGCTAGTGGGAGAAGAAAGCCATCAGCACCGGGGCGATCAGGCTCAGCAGGAAGCCGTGCACAATTGCCGGCGGCACCATGTCCAGCCCGCCGCTGCGTTGCAGCACCGGCAGGGTGAAGTCCATCGAGGTCGCCCCGCAGAGGCCGAGTGCTGAGGAGCGGCTGCGGCGCACCAGCGTCGGGATCAGCATAATGGCGCACAGCTCGCGCGCCAGATCGTTAAAGAACGCGGCGCTGCCGATCACCGGCCCGAAGGCGTCTGTCATCACGATGCCGGAAAGGGAGTACCAGCCGTAGCCTGAGGCCATCGCCAGCCCGGTATTCAGCGGCAGCCCCAGCAGCCAGGCGGCGGCCACGCCGCCCACCAGAGAGCTGACGGCCACCAGCGCCGCTACCAGCGTCCCGCGCCGGTTCAGCACAATCTGGCGCAGCGTCATGCCGCTGTTGCGCAGCTGGGTGCCGACCAGCGCCAGCAGCAGGATCAGCGCATATTCGCTGCCCTGCGTTGCATAGGTCAGCCACGGCCAGCCGCTCAGCCCCAGCAGGAAGCCGAGCAACACCACGCCGCACAGCGTCAGCGACTCCAGCGCCATGCGCAGCCGCGACGGCAGCGCCTCCTGCCGGTGGTGGCTCGCCCAGGGCAGCCGCCGTTCCAGCAGGGCCAGCGCCAGCAGGTTGAGCAGCAGAATGCAGAGGAACATCACCCCGGCATACTGGAAAATCAGCCGCAGATTAGTGCTGAGGTTATCCATAAATGCCAGGCTGATGCCCATCAGGAAAAGGATGATATAGACCATCCCGCCGAGCAGCCGGTTAACGGCGTGCAGCAGCGGACGGGCGCGCAGGGGGATCAGGTAACCGGCAATCAGCGGCACCAGAATAATGAGCAGTCCTGAGTACATAATGCGTCCATGAGAGAAACGGGGGCGCCACACGCTACCCAATAAACGCGGGGGAGTAAAGCAGCAATCCCGGCCACACGCCGGGCGGTATCCGCTTGACCGGCTGCGGCTTTTTTGGTCATGCTCAGAGCAAAGGAGACGCACAGGAGGCGTACCATGATTCTGGAGCAGATTGAGATCACCGGTTTCCGCGGCATTAACCGGCTGTCACTGCCGCTGACCGGCGGCGCGTTGCCGGGCAGTACGCTGCTGATTGGGGAGAATGCCTGGGGCAAGTCCAGCCTGCTGGATGCGCTGACGCTGCTGCTGTCACCGGAGCCGCAGCTTTATCACTTCACCGCCGGGGATTTCCATTTCCCGGCCGGAGAGCAGGATGCCCGTGAACGTACCCTGCAGGTGGTGCTGCGCTTTGCAGAGCCGGTGGCCGGGCACTTACGCCAGCCGCGTTACCGGGCGCTGGCCGTTGCCGCTGTGCCGGGCGAAGGGGGCCGCAGCCGCATCACCTACCGGCTGGAGGGGGAGCTCACGGATGACGGCACGGTGCTGACCTGGCGCACCTTCCTTGATGCACAGGGCGACCCGCTGGCGCTGCATGACATCGACGCGCTGGCCCTGACGCTGGCACGCCTGCACCCGGTGCTGCGCCTGCGGGACGCGCGCTTTATCGGCCGTCTGCGCGGCAAACCGCTGCTGCCGGATGCACCGCCTTCCGCATCGCAACAGGTGGCTGCCCGCCAGCTGGAGGCCCTGACGCGGCAACTGGGGCGCAGCCCGCACACCCTGAGCAATCAGGCGCTGGAGCAGGGCGTGGCGGCGATGCGCCAATTACTGGAGCACTATTTTACTGAGCAGCACCGGGCGGCCGGTGCCCTGGCGACCCGGGGCGGCGTGCCGCAGACCGAACCGAAACAGGCGTGGCACGCGCTGGATATTCTGAACCGGGCAGGCAAGGGGCCGGGCGGGCGCAGCATCCGGCTGATTCTGCTCGGCATGTTCTCCGCCTTGTTGCAGGCGCGCGGGGCGGTGCGGCTGGCCCCGGGTGCGCGGCCGCTGCTGCTGATTGAAGACCCGGAAACCCGGCTGCACCCGATTATGCTGTCGGTAGCGTGGCAGTTGCTGAACCAATTGCAATTGCAGCGCCTGACCACCACCAACTCCGGCGAGCTGATCTCACTGACGCCGATGGAAGAGGTCACGCGGCTGGTGCGCGAGCCGGGGCGTGTGGCGGCTTACCGGCTCGGCCCGGCCGGGCTGAACCCGGCAGACAGCCGCAAGATCGCGTTCCATGTCCGCTATAATCGGCCTTCGGCGCTGTTCGCCCGCTGCTGGCTGCTGGTGGAAGGGGAGACCGAGGTCTGGATCCTGAACCAGCTGGCGCGCCAGTGCGGGTTCAATTTTGAGGCGGAAGGGATCAAGGTGATTGAGTTTGCCCAGTGCGGCCTGCGCCCGTTGCTGAAGTTCGCCCGGCAGATGGGCATTGAGTGGCACGGCATGGTTGACGGCGATGAGGCGGGGAAAAAATATGCGGCCACCGCCCGCGACATGGCCGCGCGCGCCGGTGACCGTGAGCATGACCGGCTCACCGCCTTGCCCGCACCGGACATGGAGCATTTTCTCTACCGCGAAGGGTTCAGCGACGTCTACCACCGGGTGGCGGGGCTGCCGGACAAGGTGCCGATGCCGGTGCGGCGCATCATTCATAAGGCGATTCAGCGCAGCTCCAAGCCCGATCTGGCGATCGAGGTGGCGCTGGCCGCCGGGCAGCGCGGGCCGGAGGCGATGCCGCCGCTGTTGCGGCAGATGTTCGCCCGCGTGGTATGGCTGGCGCGCGGCCATGCTGATTAGCGGTAACAGACAGGTTATTAAGCGGAAATAAAAAGGTTAAGAAGTGACCTTGAAAGCGGAGCGGGCGGCCCCATCTATAAAAATGCCAGTCGGGGGTGACTGGCATTTGAAGGATTCAAACCTTGCAGGTGCTCAGGCAAGCGCTTCGCTGACCTGGGGTATGATGAGGCTCGCATGGTTACCTTTCGGCCCCTGATGGACATCGAAACTGACCTGTTGACCCGCCTTCAGCGTTCGATAACCCTCCATCTGGATAGTGGAATAGTGAGCAAAGATATCTTCGCCGCCATTTTGCGGGCAGATAAAACCGAAGCCCTTGGCATTATTGAACCATTTGACTGTACCCGTCTCCATGCTTCTACATCCCTCGCGTGTTTATTCTGTAGGTAGGTGAGGTAAGATTTTTTTGCGAGTGAAGGCTGATTGATTAAAACTCCATCAGCTCACGATTTTACACTCTAGAGGAATCGCGAGGCACGTCAAGGGAACGGCTTTTGCTCAGCCTGACCAGTTGTTTAAAGTTTGAAGCAGGTAACGCTATTCGCTTTGCACGGCTAAAATTTATACGCGCCGGCAGCGGCCCGGCCCCTTTCACAGGGCGGCACCCGGCGGCCGGAGATGGTAAAATAGGGGTTAAAGCGTGTACGCTGTACAGAGAGCGCCCGCGTTGGGACGGGCATTCAGACCAGACAATTGAAGACGGGCAAGCAATGGGCAATAATCAGGATTGGCTAAATTTTGAACACTTAATCCAGGATCAGCAGTTGGATGCGGTAAAACCGCCATCTATGTATAAAGTTATACTTAACAACGACGATTACACACCAATGGAATTTGTGATTGACGTTCTTCAAAAGTTCTTTTCTTATGATATTGAACGTGCAACGCAACTGATGCTCACGGTGCACTATAAAGGAAAAGCCATCTGCGGCGTCTTCACCGCCGAGGTAGCTGAGACCAAGGTCGCGCACGTGAACCGCTACGCGAGGGAGAACGAGCATCCGTTGCTTTGTACGCTGGAAAAAGCCTGAAAAGGCAATCTATTGGGGAGGTGCTTATGCTCAATCAAGAACTGGAACTCAGTCTCAACATGGCTTTCGCCAGGGCGCGCGAGCACCGACATGAGTTTATGACCGTGGAGCACCTGTTGCTTGCGTTACTGAGCAACCCTGCGGCGCGGGAGGCCCTGGAGGCCTGTACCGTCGATCTGGTCGCGTTGCGCCAGGAGCTGGAGGCGTTCATCGAACAGACCACGCCGACCCTGCCCGCCAGCGAAGAGGAGCGCGACACGCAACCCACGCTCAGCTTCCAGCGCGTGCTGCAGCGCGCCGTGTTCCATGTTCAGTCCTCCGGGCGGAACGAGGTGTCCGGCGCGAATGTGCTGGTCGCTATCTTCAGCGAACAGGAGTCGCAGGCAGCTTATCTGCTGCGCAAGCATGACGTAAGCCGCCTTGACGTGGTGAACTTCATTTCCCACGGCACGCGCAAAGACGAACCGGGCCAGGCTCCCAACGCGGAAAACCCGGTCAACGAAGAGCAGCCGGCAGGGGAAGACCGTATGGAAAACTTCACCACCAATTTGAATCAACTGGCGCGCGTCGGGGGCATTGACCCTCTGATCGGCCGCGACAAAGAGCTTGAGCGCGCTATTCAGGTATTGTGCCGCCGCCGTAAAAACAACCCGCTGCTGGTGGGTGAGTCCGGCGTGGGGAAAACCGCCATCGCAGAAGGCCTGGCCTGGCGCATTGTGCAGGGTGACGTACCGGAAGTCATGGCGGACTGCACCCTCTATTCGCTGGACATCGGCTCGCTGCTGGCCGGCACCAAATACCGCGGTGATTTCGAAAAACGCTTTAAGGCGTTGCTGAAACAGCTGGAGCAGGACAAGAACAGCATCCTGTTTATCGATGAGATCCACACCATCATCGGTGCAGGGGCAGCCTCCGGCGGCCAGGTCGATGCGGCCAACCTGATCAAACCGCTGCTCTCCAGCGGGAAGATCCGGGTGATTGGCTCGACCACGTATCAGGAATTCAGCAACATTTTCGAAAAAGACCGTGCGCTGGCACGCCGTTTCCAGAAAATCGACATCACGGAACCTTCCGTGGAAGAGACGGTGCAGATCATCAACGGGCTGAAGACCAAATATGAAGCCCACCACGATGTGCGCTATACCGCGAAAGCGGTGCGCGCGGCGGTTGAGCTGTCAGTGAAATACATTAATGACCGCCATTTGCCGGACAAAGCGATCGACGTCATCGACGAAGCGGGCGCCCGCAGCCGGTTAATGCCGGTGAGCAAGCGCAAAAAGACCGTTAACGTCGGCGATATCGAATCGGTGGTGGCGCGTATTGCACGTATCCCGGAGAAAACCGTCTCCGCCAGCGACCGCGATGTGCTGCGTAACCTGGGCGACCGCCTCAAGATGCTGGTGTTCGGCCAGGACCCGGCTATCGGCGCACTGACCGAAGCGATCAAGATGAGCCGCGCCGGTCTGGGCCAGGATCACAAGCCGGTAGGCTCGTTCCTGTTCGCCGGGCCGACCGGGGTCGGGAAAACCGAAGTCACGGTGCAGCTCGCCAAAGCGCTGGACATTGAACTGCTGCGCTTTGATATGTCCGAGTATATGGAGCGCCACACTGTCAGCCGCCTGATCGGTGCGCCTCCGGGCTATGTCGGCTTTGACCAGGGTGGTTTGCTGACGGACGCGGTGATCAAGCACCCGCATGCGGTGGTGCTGCTGGATGAGATTGAGAAAGCGCACCCGGATGTCTTCAACCTGCTGTTGCAGGTGATGGACAACGGTACGCTGACCGATAACAACGGCCGCAAAGCGGATTTCCGCAACGTGATCCTGGTGATGACCACCAACGCCGGGGTGCGTGAGACCGAACGTAAGTCGATTGGCCTGATTCATCAGGACAACAGCACCGACGCGATGGAAGAGATCAAGAAAGTGTTTACGCCGGAATTCCGTAACCGTCTGGACAACATTATCTGGTTCAACCATCTCTCAACCGAGGTGATTCAGCAGGTGGTCGACAAGTTCATCGTCGAATTGCAGGCCCAGCTGGATGCGAAAGGGGTGTCGCTGGAAGTCAGTGATGAGGCCCGTGACTGGCTGTCAGTGAAAGGCTACGACAAAGCGATGGGTGCCCGCCCGATGGCGCGTGTCATGCAGGAGAACCTGAAAAAACCGCTGGCCAACGAACTGCTGTTCGGCAGCCTGGTTGACGGGGGCTCGGTGAAAGTTGAACTGGATAAAGCCGCCGACAAGCTGACTTACGAATTCCACAGCGCGCAAAAACGCAAAGAGGAAGGGGTGGTTCACTGAGTCAGTGAGGCATCTTTACGGCGGCCTGAAAACCGGGCTGCCGGAATGCAAAAAGAGCGATCCTGAGATCGCTCTTTTTTTTCACCTGCCGATCGCCATTACCGGAACATAAACCGCATATTGCATCCATAACAAAACGCCCTGACCGGAAACCGGAAGGGCGCAAGGGAGTGATTCCCTGATTGTTCGCCGGAAGAGATCAGCGGGAGATGCGCCGATTAACGGCTACGGAAGACAATGCGGCCTTTGCTCAGGTCGTACGGGGTCAGCTCAACAGTGACTTTGTCGCCCGTCAGGATACGGATGTAGTTCTTACGCATTTTACCGGAGATGTGCGCGGTAACCACGTGTCCGTTTTCCAATTCAACGCGGAACATGGTGTTCGGCAGCGTATCAAGCACGGTGCCCTGCATTTCAATATTGTCTTCTTTGGCCATCGAATCCTCTAGGTTTTACTACCTTAGTTTTTAACCGGCAAGATAATGCCGAAAAACCCACATTATGTAAAGGAGGCATTCGCTCCGCCCTAAGTGGTTGTTAAACCGGATATGGTGGGAGACGCAGCCAAAAATGTACATAAATCAGGGGCATGGTTCAAGGGAATGATACCACATTTCCGCCCGCGGCATGGAATTAATTTCAGTCAATGCCGGGCTTTTTGCGGCCTTTCAGGCCTGAATACCGGGTTTTTACGGCAAAGGCAGCGTGCCCGGCAGGCGTAATTCCTGCGGTTGCCAGCAGCCGTCTGCCAGGGGCTGCGGCTGCATTTCCCGTAATGCCGCCAGAAACGCGCGGCGCGGAATCTCCGTCGCCCCAAGCGAGGCGGTATGCTCATTCAGCACCTGGCAATCCAGCAACCGGCCGCCGTGGCTGACGAAGTGGTGGCAGAACATCACCAGCGCGGCTTTGGAGGCATTGGTGCAGCGGCTGAACATCGACTCCCCGCAGAACAATGCGCCCTGCGCCACGCCGTACATGCCGCCCACAAGCGCCCCATCCAGCCAGACTTCAATAGAGTGTGCCGCCCCCTGGGCATGAAGCCGCTGATAGGCCCGCGCCACCTGCGGGCCGATCCAGGTGCCGTCGCTGCGTGCCTCGGCGCAGGCTTCCACCACCTGGCCGAACGCCTGGTTCAGGGTAAAGCGGAACGGGCAGCGGCGCAGGAAGCGGCGCATACTGCGGCTGATGTGCAGATCCTGCGGGAAGAGCACCGCGCGCGGATCGGGCGACCACCATAAGATCATCTCACCGGGGTTAAACCACGGGAAGATGCCGCACCGGTAAGCGGACATCAGCCGGGCAGGGGAGAGGTCGCCTCCCACGGCCAGCAGCCCATTTGGCTCACGCAACGCGCTTTCCGGCGCAGGGAACAGCAGCGAATGGGGGGAAAGTTGCACGACACGCATAGCATCCATTGTCTCTCTCACATCACAATCAGGCCAGGCGCGCATGGAACTGCGCATACCGGCCACCCGCCGCCATCAGGGCATGATGCGGCCCCTGTTCGACCACTTCGCCGCCATCCATGACGCAAACCCGGTCGAAATGCTGCAAACCCTGCAGGCGGTGCGTCACCATGATCAGCGTCTTGCCCCGGCAGTGCTGCCGTAACAGGGCGAGGATCTGCTGTTCGGTTTCGGCATCCAGCCCCTCGGTAGGCTCATCCAGCAGCACCAGCGGGGCATCGTGCAGCAGCGCGCGCGCAATGCCGATACGCCGTTGCTCACCGCCCGACAGCGGCCGCCCGCCTTCGCCCAGCCAGCTGTTCAGGCCGCTGCTCTCCAGCAGCGCGCTCAGCCCGACCTGATGCAGCACCTCACACAGCCGGGCGTCATCCGCCTCCGGTGCGGCCAGCCGCAGGTTATCGCGCAATGTGGTATTGAACAGATGCACCCGCTGCGGCACCAGCGTCATGCTGCGGCGCAGGGTCGCTTCATCATAGCCGGCAATCGGGCGGCCGCCCAGCTGAAGGCTCCCCGTCTGCACATCCCATGCGCGGGTCAGCAACTGCAGCAGGGTCGACTTACCGCAACCGGTGCGGCCGAGCAGCGCAATATGCTCCCCGGCGGCCACCCGCAGGGTTACGCCTTTCACTACCGGGAAAGGCTGGCCGGGGTAGGTAAAGCTGACATGGTCGAGCTGAAGCGCCGGTGAAGCCAGGGCGGTGCCCTGTGCCGGGAAAGAGACCATTGGCGGTTGGCGGGTGATCGCCTGCAGCCGCTCCGCCGCCGCGATCACCTGCCCAAGATGCTGGAAAGCGCCGGCCACCGGCCCCAGCGCCTCAAACGCGGCCAGGGTGGTGAATACCACCAGCGCCAGCAGCGCCCCCCCGGTCGCGCTGTTGCCCGCGGCCAGCCAGAGCATCAGGGTAGCCGTCAGCCCGGTGGCCGCGAACATGATCGCCTGTGCCAGGCCGCTCAGTGTTGCCTGCCGTTGCTGCTGGCGCTGCCACTGCTGCTCGGTGGCCTCCAGCGCCTGCCGGGCACGATCGGCAGCCCCGTAGATCACCAGTTCCGCCTGCCCCTGAAGCCAGGCGGTGAGGCCGACGCGGTAATCACTGCGCAGCCCGGTCAGCGCCCGGCCGACCGGTTTGCCTGCCTGGTAAAAAATCAGCGGCAGAAGCAGCAGCAGCGCCAGCAAAATACCGGAAAGCAGCAGGGCCAGCGTCGCATCCAGCCAGCTCAGCCCGGCGGCGACCACCAGAATCACCACCAGCGCGCTGACCAGCGGCGAAATGACCCTCAGGTAGAGATGATCCAGCGTGTCAACGTCCGCCACCAGCCGGTTAAGCAGATCCGCCTGCCGGAAGCGCGCCAGCCCGCCGGGCGAGAGCGGCAACAGGTGGGTGAAGGTGTCGACCCGCAGGTGTGACAGCACGCGGAAAGTGGCGTCATGGCTGACCAGCCGTTCAGCATAACGCCCGGCAGTGCGGAAAATGGCTGCGCCACGCACCCCGGCCGCCGGCAGCATGTAGTTGAAACTGTAAAGCCCCGCCAGCCCGGCCACGGCAGAGGCCGCCAGGAACCAGCCGGAGAGCGCCAGCAAACCGATGCTGGCCAGCAGGGTGACAATCGCCAGCAGGATGCCGAGCAGCATGCGCCCGCTGTGGCGGCGGTAAAGGGCAAGATAGGGCAGAAGCAGGCGCATGGTCAGAGGTCTCCGCTGCGTTGGGCCAGCAGGCGGGCGAAGAGGCCCCCCTGCGCGCGTAAGTGGTCATAGGGGCCGCGTTCGGCAATCCGGCCCTGCTGCATGACCCAGATCTCATCACACTGCCGGGTATCCTCCAGACGGTGCGTGACCAGCAGGGTGGTCTGCCCGGCGGCTGCCCCGGCCAGCGCCGCCATAACGCGCTGTTCGCTGTGGGCGTCCAGGCTGGCGGCCGGTTCATCCAGCAGCAGCAGCCCGCCGGGGGCCAGCAGCGCCCGCGCCACGGCCACGCGCTGCGCCTGCCCGACTGAGAGGCGCGCGGCGTGGTCGCCGACGGCGGTGTCCAGCCCCTCAGGCAGCAACGGCAGGAACTCATCGACATAGGCGCGCTGAATGGCCGTTTCCAGCGCGCCGGCGGTGGCCTCCGGGTTCCCCAGCAGGATATTTTGCCGCAGCGTGGCCGCCGGGAGGTGCGGGTTCTGTCCGACCCACGCCAGATGCCGGCGCCAGCTCAGCGGTGCCAGCGTGCGCAGCTCCTGCTGGTTGACCCGCAAACTACCGCGGTAAGGCAGGAAGCCCAGCAGGGCGTTCAGCAACGAGCTTTTGCCCGCCCCGCTCAGGCCGACAATGGCGATGTGCTGACCGGCCGCCACCCGGAACGTCAGCGGCCCGGCCAGTACGTTGCCGTCCGGTGACAGGATCTCCAGCGCCTCGGCGTCCACGCTGATGGCCGCCGTCGCGCTGAAGGGGGTATCACCTTGCCCCGGTGCCCGATCGGGATGCCGGGTCAGGAACGTAACCAGCGCATCTGCCGCGCCGGTTGCCTGGGCCTTGGCGTGGTAGAAGCTGCCAAGATCGCGCAGCGGCTGGAAAAATTCCGGTGCCAGGATCAGCACCAGAAAACCGGCAAACAGCGTTACGCCGGTGCCGTAACTACCGAAATGCAGCTCACCGAGATAGGAGAAACCGAAATAGACCGCGACCAGCGCAATGGAAAGAGAGGCAAAAAACTCCAGCACCGCCGAGGAGAGAAACGCCAGCCGCAATACTTCCATGGTGCGGGCACGGAAGGACTCGGACGCGTGGTGGATGGCCGCGCGCTCGGCAGCCGCGCGATGGAACAGGCGCAGGGTATCCAGGCCGCGCAGGCTGTCGAGGAAATTGCCGCTGAGGCGCGCCAGCGCGGCAAAGTTGCGCCGGTTGGCGTCAGCCGCGCCCATGCCGACCAGCGCCATAAACAGCGGGATCAGCGGGGCCGTGACCAGCAGGATCAGCCCGGCAGCCCAGTTGACCAGGAACACCGCCAGCAGGATCAGCAGCGGGATGATGCCTGCAAGAAACATCTGCGGCAGGTAGCGCGCATAGTAGTCCTGCATATCGTCAATCTGCTCCAGAATCAGCGCCGCCCAGCTGCCGGCCGGTTTGCCGCTGATCCAGGCCGGGCCGAGCGCTTCCAGCCGGTCAAGCACCGTTTTGCGGATCTGGCGGCGCACCTGCAGCCCGCACTGGAAACCGGCGCGTTCACGCAACAGCGCCAGCACACCCCGGAACAGAAAGGAGACGGCCAGCAGGATAAAGAGCTTCAGCAGCGCGTCGCGCGGCATAGCATGCACGATAAGCGCATCGAGCAGGGTGGCCATCAGCGCGGCCTGTAACAGCAGCAGGATGCCGCTGAACAGCCCGAGCAGCATGGAAACCTGTAACCAGCGGCGCGCGGGCGCGCGCTGCTGCCGGAGCCAGTGGAGCAATTCTCGTTGTCTTGTTTTATTCATCAGGCTGACTGTCCGCACTGAACATGCAGAGGCTGCATGGCGGTGGCATGCGTCTCCGCGGGCAGGGCCAAAGGAGAATCGCGCATGGAAAAAGATGGCACAGGTGCCAAATCCCTGATCGTTGAAGGTCTATTTTCACGACCGCGCACATGGTAGCGCGTCAATGGCGGGCTGAAAATAACAAGGCGACCCGGAGGTCGCCTTTTTCGCATTATTTTCTGAAAGAAATCAGTCAGTGCTGCTTAGTCAGTGCTGCATTGCGCCGCAGCCAGGCCATCCAGATAACGTTCAGCATCCAGCGCCGCCATACAGCCGGTGCCCGCTGAGGTGATCGCCTGGCGGTAGCTGTGGTCCATCACGTCACCCGCCGCGAAGACGCCGGGGATGCTGGTCTGGGTGGCGTTGCCGTGCAGGCCGGACTGTACTTTGATGTAGCCGTTTTCCAGTTCCAGCTGCCCGTTGAAGATGGCGGTATTCGGGCTGTGGCCGATGGCGATAAAGACGCCGGCTACCTCGACTTTTTCAATCTCATCCGAAAGGGCAGTGCGCAGATGCACGCCGGTCACGCCCATCTGGTCACCGACGACCTCTTCCAGCGTGCGGTTGGTGTGCAGCACGATGTTGCCGCTGGCCACTTTCTCGTTCAGGCGGTCAATCAGGATCTTCTCCGCGCGGAAGCTGTCACGGCGGTGGATCAGATGGACTTCAGCCGCGATATTGGAGAGGTAGAGCGCCTCTTCCACCGCAGTATTGCCGCCGCCGACTACCGCGACCTTCTGGTTACGGTAGAAGAAGCCGTCGCAGGTGGCGCAGGCGGAAACGCCGCGGCCTTTGAACGCCTCTTCAGACGGCAGGCCCAGGTAACGGGCGGAGGCACCGGTGGCGATGATCAGGGCGTCACAGGTGTAGACGCCGTTGTCGCCGGTCAGGCGGAACGGACGGTTTTGCAGATCAACACTGTGGATATGGTCAAACAGGATTTCAGTGTTGAATTTAGCCGCATGTTCATGCATCCGCTCCATCAGCAGCGGGCCGGTCAGCCCTTCCGGATCACCCGGCCAGTTTTCGACATCAGTCGTGGTGGTGAGCTGGCCGCCTTTTTCCATCCCGGTCACCAGTACCGGGTGTAAATTGGCGCGCGCAGCATAGACGGCTGCGGTATAGCCTGCCGGGCCTGAACCTAAAATCAACAACTTACTGTGTTTCACTGTATCCATGAACTCTTATCTCCGCCTGCGGAATCATCTAATGGAAGCGATTGTAGGGAAATAATCGCCCTAACAAAAGAGGACGCCGATGTTGTTATCAATTTGTTTGATAGTTTTTACCTATTTTTAATTAGAAAGAAGTGTAAAAGTCTTGAAAAGCAAACGACTGCGTACCAACGCATCTGCGGAAAGTGCCGGTGAGAAATCCTGTAATTTCAAGCCCTGCGGGCGAAAAGCCGGGTTATGTGAGGATAAGCAGGGCAGGGGAATCCACTGCAAATCCCCCCATGGTTATTTTTTAATCTGGCACGTTCTTCTGATTTTGGTTCTTTTACTTTGACAATCGGCTGCGCATTTGCGAAAACATCTCTGCAAGAAGAAATTAAACCCGCGCAAAGGGTTCCGCCAGCCCTCACTGGCAGAACATTCAGCGATTAATTCTTCTGTTAGCCAGATTTCATCACTGAACGACGCCGGTTGACAGGCAAGCGCCGTCACAGGATGAGGTGTTATCTCTGGCGGTAAGCACAGACATTGGGTATTCGCTTGGGACAAACCCTTAACACATGAAGTTGGCAGGGTGTGTAAAGACAGGGAAGAACAGAAGAGAGACAATAATAATGGCAGACAACAAAAAACGACCGGGAAAAGATCTCGACCGCATAGATCGCAACATCCTGAATGAATTACAAAAGGATGGCCGCATCTCAAACGTCGAACTTTCCAAACGGGTGGGCTTATCCCCTACGCCGTGCTTGGAGCGTGTCCGTCGCCTTGAGCGGCAGAATTTTATTCATGGTTATACCGCATTGCTCAATCCTCATTATCTGGATGCCTCGCTGCTGGTGTTCGTTGAGATCACCCTCAACCGTGGTGCGCCGGATGTCTTTGAGCAATTCAATGCTGCAGTTCAGAAGCTGGAAGATATCCAGGAGTGTCATCTGGTGTCCGGGGATTTCGACTACCTGTTGAAAACCCGTGTGCCGGATATGTCCGCTTACCGCAAGCTGTTGGGCGAAACGCTGTTACGCCTGCCGGGCGTCAATGACACCCGCACCTATGTGGTAATGGAAGAAGTGAAACAGAGTAACCGTCTGGTCATCAAGACCCGGTAAAACCTGCAGGTGCAAAACCTGAATATATTCGCTACACTCCTGTTTATCCATACAGCCCACGCGCCGGGAAGGGTTCCCGGCGCTGTTGCTATTTCAGTTCACAGGAACCTGGAGAGCCTTTCTTGAGCCAGGAATACACAGAAGATAAAGAGTTTGGCCTGAAAAAAGCCAGTGGCAGCCGGCGGTTACTTGAAGCCTTGCTGGTGCTGATCGCGCTTTTCGGGGTTTATCTCATGGCAGCGCTGCTCAGTTTTAATCCTTCTGACCCCAGTTGGTCACAGACAGCGTGGCATGAGCCTATTCATAATTTGGGCGGTGGCGTCGGTGCCTGGATGGCCGATACGCTGTTCTTCACCTTTGGTGTGTTTGCCTATGCCATTCCCCCGCTGATGCTGATGATGTGCTGGGCCTCTTACCGCCGGCGCGGCAACAGCGAATACATCGATTTCTTTACCCTCTCTCTGCGTCTTATCGGCGTGCTGGCTCTGGTGCTTACCTCCTGTGGCCTGGCCGCGCTGAACATTGACGATCTCTATTACTTCGCCTCCGGCGGGGTGATCGGCAGCCTGTTGAGCAATGCCCTGACGCCCTGGGTGAACAGCATGGGCGCAACGCTGGCGTTGCTGGGCGTATGGGCCGTGGCGTTTACGCTGTTCACCGGCTGGTCCTGGCTGACCATCGCCGAGCGCATTGGCGGCGTGGTACTGGGTGCCGCAACCTTTATGACCAACCGCTCGCGCCGTGACGATCCTTATGAGTATGAGGACGAGGAGGATGACCTCCCGGACGCCCCGGCCGCGCGCCGGGAGACGGCCGACCCGGTTCCGCATCTGACCACCGCAGACGACGAGGATGTCTTGTTCTCTGCGCCGTCTGCGGCTAAGGTCGCGGCTGCTCCGGCTGCTCCGGCTGCTCCGGCTGCTCCGGCTGCTCCGGCTGCTCCGGCTGCTCCGGCTGCTCCGGCTGCTCCGGCTGCGCAAGCGCCGCTCACCGCGCCGGTCGCTCCTGCCAGTGACAGCACACCGGCGGCAGAGCCCACCGCGGCCGCACAGCCGGCTCCACCGCGTTATCGCTTTGAACTGCCGGAAGAGGCCGACACTGCTCCGCCGGTCACCCCGGCCCCGACGCAGCTCGCCGGCAGCCATGCACTGCCTGCCGCAGAAGAGGATGATGGCCCGCGCCTCGGCAACTGGCAGGAGACGGAGACTGCCCGCTCACCGTTTGATTTCTCTGCTGCCCAGCAGGAGAGCGACGAATTGCCGGAGTCCGGCAGTGTGCTGGGCGGGGCGTCCCGTCAGTCTGA
Source organism: Chimaeribacter coloradensis (assembly GCF_002858715.1). GTDB lineage: Bacteria > Pseudomonadota > Gammaproteobacteria > Enterobacterales > Enterobacteriaceae > Chimaeribacter > Chimaeribacter coloradensis. The sequence continues at coordinate 122,606 of NZ_PJZH01000001.1, forward strand.
TCTGAGCGCTGAGGCCGGCGCGACCTTTATGCCTGCCTTCAGTGCCGTGAGTGACGCCAATCCGCAGGTGAAACAGGGCATCGGCCCGGAACTGCCGCGGCCGAACCCGGTACGCATTCCTACCCGCCGGGAGCTGGCCTCCTACGGTATTAAACTGCCTTCCCAGCGTCAGGCAGAGCAGGCGGCCCGCGAGGCGTCGTCCACGCCGGATGAGGGCGAAGATGCCGCGCATCAGGAAGCGCTGGGTGCCGCGTTTGCTGAGCAGCAACAGCAACGCTACGGTACCGGGTATCAGAGCGACGCGCCATCTGTGGCCGGGGCAACCGCGGCTGCCGCACAGGCGGAACCGGATGAGGAGGCAGCCGACCAGGCAGCACTCAGCCGGGCGTTCGCTGAACAGCAGCAACAGCGTTACAGCACACCTTTCAGTGCTGCGCCGGATACAGCGCCGCAATCTGCGGCGGAAGAACCCCTGCATGAAGACGAGGACAGCCTGCGCAACGCCTTTGCTGCGCGGGAACAGGCGCGTTACGGTGCTGCGCCGTCAGGGAGCGCCTCTGTGGCGGGCCAGATTCCGATGGGCGGTATAGCCGCGGCGTCTGCGGTATCAGCCGCAGCAACGGCCGCTGCCAGCGTCACCGGCAGCAGCGCTTTCTCCTTCTCGCCTGTTGATGATGCAGCAGACGATACGCCGGTATTTACGTTGCCGCCGGCACCGGAAGCGGCCACGCCGCCACCGGCTTATGCACCGGTTCAGCAGCCACCTACGCGGCCGGCTGAACAGCCCGCCTACCGGGCTGAGCCTGTGGCTCCGGCTTACCGTGCGGAAACGCCATCACCTGCGCGTCCTGCAGAGCCGTCAGCTTACCGGGCTGAGCCTGTGGCTCCGGCTTATCGTGCGGAAACGCCATCACCTGCGCGTCCGGCAGAGCCATCAGCTTACCGGGCTGAGCCTGTGGTTCCGGCTTACCGTGCGGAAACGCCATCACCTGCGCGTCCGGTAGAGCCATCAGCCTACCGGGCTGAGCCTGAGACTCCGGCTTACCGGGCGGAAATGCCGCCAACGGCGCGCCCGGCCGAGCCAGCAGCTTACCGGTCTGAGCCTGCGGCTCCGTCTTACCGTGCGGAAACGCCGCGCCCGGCAGAGCAGCCGGCTTATCGCTCCGGGCCTGTCTCTGCTGAGCCGGAAACAACGTATTCACCGCCGGTGGAGGATACGCCCAAGCCGGCCATGGACAGCCTGTTCCACCCGTTCCTGGTGCGACACGATCAGCCGCTGGAGAAACCTACCACGCCACTGCCGACGCTGGATCTGTTAACCGCCGCGCCGACAGAAGTGGCACCGGTAGATATGTTTGCCCTTGAGCAGAAAGCGCGGCTGGTGGAAGCCAGCCTGGCTGACTACCGCGTAAAAGCGGATGTGGTCGATATTCTTCCGGGGCCGGTCATTACGCGGTTTGAGCTGGATCTGGCACCGGGCGTTAAAGCGGCGCGCATCTCTAACCTCTCACGCGATCTGGCCCGTTCGCTCTCGACGTCTGCGGTTCGTGTGGTGGAGGTAATCCCCGGCAAGCCTTATGTGGGGCTGGAGCTGCCGAACACCAAACGGCAAACCGTCTATCTGCGTGAAGTGCTCGACTGCCCGGCCTTCCGCGACAATCCGTCGCCGCTTTCAGTGGTGCTCGGCAAAGATATTTCCGGCCAGCCGGTGGTGGCCGATCTGGCCAAAATGCCTCACCTGCTGGTGGCCGGTACCACCGGCTCCGGTAAGTCTGTGGGCGTTAACGCCATGATCCTCAGCATGTTGTATAAAGCGAAGCCGGAAGATGTACGCTTTATCATGATCGACCCGAAAATGCTGGAGCTGTCGGTTTATGAAGGTATCCCTCATCTATTGACAGAAGTGGTTACCGACATGAAGAAGGCAGCCAATGCGCTGAACTGGTGCGTAGGCGAGATGGAACGCCGCTACAAGCTGATGTCCGCGCTGGGCGTGCGTAACCTGGCCGGGTATAACGACCGGGTGGATCAGGCTGAAGCGATGGGCCGCCCGATCCCTGACCCGTTCTGGAAGCCGACCGATAGCATGGACATCACGCCGCCGGTGCTGGAGCGTGAACCCTATATCGTGGTGATGGTTGATGAGTTTGCCGACCTGATCATGACCGTTGGTAAAAAGGTCGAGGAGCTGATCGCCCGTCTGGCGCAGAAAGCCCGTGCGGCCGGTATCCACCTGGTGCTGGCGACCCAGCGGCCTTCGGTGGATGTGATCACCGGTTTGATTAAAGCCAACATCCCGACGCGTATCGCGTTTACGGTCTCCAGTAAAATCGACTCCCGTACCATTCTCGATCAGGGAGGCGCGGAATCGCTGCTGGGTATGGGGGATATGCTCTACATGGCGCCGAATTCCTCAATTCCGGTGCGCGTGCATGGTGCCTTTGTGCGCGATCAGGAAGTGCATGCCGTGGTTCAGGACTGGAAAGCCCGCGGGCGGCCGCGCTACATCGACAGCATCACCAGTGGCGCTGAAGAGGGCGAGGGCGGCGGTGGCCTCGACAGTGAAGAGGAGCTGGACCCGCTGTTTGACCAGGCTGTCGCTTTTGTGATCGATAAGCGCCGCGCCTCTATTTCCGGTGTGCAGCGCCAGTTCCGCATCGGCTATAACCGGGCGGCGCGTATCATTGAGCAGATGGAAGCGCAGGGCATCGTCAGCGAACCGGGTCATAACGGTAACCGCGATGTGCTGGCCCCCCCACCGCACGAATAATCTCTCCACTCACAGGGCCGCTTTGCGGCCCTTGTGCAAAGAAGCGTAAAAGCAGACGTTTTGAGACAAATAACCTACCGGCGGCAACGCACGATCCGATAGAGTGACATCACTTAGCTAATGAAATCATTAGTGTGTCCCGGTAATCATGGAAAGTATGAGGTCATGGTAAGAATGAAAAAATTATTAGCAGTAGGCTGCCTGTTGACGGCATTTACCTCGGCCTCCGTGTTGGCGGACGCCAGCAGTGACCTGAAAAGCCGCCTGGGCAAAGTAAACAGTTTCCACGCCAGCTTCACCCAGAAAGTGACCGCGGATGATGGGTCTGAGGTTCAGCAGGGCGAAGGGGAATTGTGGGTAAAACGCCCGAACCTGTTCAACTGGCATATGACGTCACCCGATGAAAGCGTGCTGGTCTCTGACGGCGAAACCTTGTGGTTCTATAATCCTTTTGTTGAGCAGGTCACGGCGACCTGGCTGAAAAACGCCACCGGCAATACGCCGTTTATGCTGATTACCCGCAATAACAGCAGCGACTGGGCGAAATATGACGTTAAACAACAGGGTGATGATTTTGAGCTGACGCCGAAATCCGCCAACGGCAACCTGAAGCAGTTTGCCATTACTGTCACCAATGACGGCACCATCAAAAGCTTTACCGCTGTTGAGCAGGATGGGCAACGCAGCGCCTATAACCTGAAAACCCAGCAGAACGGCGCAGTTGATGCCGGTAAATTCAAATTTACCCCACCGAAGGGGGTGACGCTGGACGACCAGCGCCAGTGAGGTGCGCGTGAGTAATTTATCGCTCGATTTTTCACAGAACGAGTTCCAACCCCTGGCCGCCCGGATGCGGCCTGAAACGCTGGCCGAGTACATCGGCCAGCAGCATTTACTGGCCCCCGGCAAACCGCTGCCGCGCGCCATCGAAGCCGGCCACCTGCACTCCATGATCCTGTGGGGGCCACCCGGCACCGGCAAGACCACGCTGGCTGAGCTGATTGGCCGCTATGGCCAGGCTGACGTTGAACGGATCTCGGCGGTAACGTCCGGCATTAAAGAGATCCGCGAAGCCATTGAGCGGGCGCGGCAAAACCGCAATGCCGGGCGGCGTACCATTCTGTTTGTGGACGAGGTGCACCGTTTCAACAAAAGCCAGCAGGACGCCTTTCTGCCGCACATTGAAGACGGCACCATCACCTTCATTGGCGCGACCACTGAGAACCCCTCGTTTGAGCTTAACTCCGCCCTGCTGTCCCGTGCGCGGGTCTACCTGCTGAAAGCGCTGACGCCGGAAGAGATCGAAAAAGTGATCGATCAGGCGATGAGCGACAGTCAGCGTGGGCTGGGCGGCCGCCAGATTGTGGTGCCGGACGAGACGCGCCGTATGCTGGCGGAGCTGGTAAACGGCGATGCGCGCCGGGCGCTGAACAGCCTGGAGATGATGGCGGATATGGCAGAAGCGGATAAGAAAGGGGTACGCACCCTGACGCCGGCACTGCTGAAGGAGGTCTCTGGTGAGCGCAGCGCCCGCTTTGATAATAAAGGCGATCGCTATTATGACCTGATCTCCGCCCTGCATAAGTCCGTGCGCGGCTCCGCCCCGGATGCGGCGCTCTACTGGTATGCACGCATTATTACCGCCGGGGGCGATCCGCTGTATGTGGCGCGCCGGTTGCTGGCTATCGCCTCTGAGGATGTCGGCAATGCGGACCCCCGCGCCATGCAGGTGGCCATTGCCGCCTGGGACTGTTTTACCCGCGTCGGCCCGGCGGAAGGGGAGCGGGCGATTGCCCAGGCGATCGTCTATCTGGCTTGTGCGCCCAAGAGCAATGCCGTCTACACCGCCTTTAAAGCGGCGCTGCGCGATGCGCGTGAGCAAAACGATTTTGATGTGCCGGAGCATCTGCGCAACGCGCCGACCAAATTAATGAAAGAGATGGGCCTCGGCGCGGAATACCGCTACGCGCACGATGAACCCCACGCCTATGCCGCCGGGGAGAACTATTTCCCGCCACAGATGGCCGCTACCCAGTACTATTTCCCGACCAGCCGCGGGCTGGAGGGAAAAATTGGTGAAAAGCTGGCGTGGTTGTCTGAACAGGATCAAAATAGCCCGATAAAACGCTACCGCTGACTGGTGGCTTGCGGTAAGGTTATCCCATTATTACTCCCAGGATACCGCGATTATTCGCGGTATCTTTCGTTACATATCATTCAATAACTACAAGCACAGGATTAGCATGCTCGATCCCAATTTACTGCGTACTGAGCTGGACGCAGTCGCTGAAAAACTGGCTCGCCGGGGCTTTACCCTCGACGTGGAAAAATTACGTGCGCTGGAAGAGCGCCGTAAAGTGTTGCAGGTCGAAACTGAAAATCTTCAGGCTGAGCGTAATGCACGATCGAAATCGATCGGTGCCGCCAAAGGCCGTGGTGAAGATATCGAGCCGCTGCGCCAGGAAGTAAACGTACTGGGCGAGAAACTGGACAACGCGAAAGTGCAGCTGGATGCACTGCAAAGCGAAATCCGCGATATTGCCCTGTCCATTCCTAACCTGCCGGATGATGCCGTGCCGCTCGGCAAAGATGACAGCGAAAACCAGGAGATCAGCCGCTGGGGTGAGCCACGCCAGTACGATTTCCTGGTGCGCGATCATGTGGAGCTGGGCGAGATGGCCGGCGGCCTGGATTTCGCCGCTGCCGTTAAGCTGACCGGCTCACGTTTCGTGGTAATGAAAGGTGAAATTGCCCGCCTGCACCGTGCGCTGGCGCAGTTCATGATTGACCTGCACACCGAGCAGCATGGTTATCAGGAGGCCTATGTGCCTTACCTGGTTAACCATGACACGCTGTACGGCACCGGCCAGTTGCCGAAGTTCGGCGAGGATCTGTTCCATACCAAACCGTTGGAAGAGGAATCCACCAGCAGCAACTATGCGCTGATCCCAACGGCGGAAGTCCCGCTGACCAACCTGGTGCGTGACGAGATCCTGGAAGAGGAGTCCCTGCCGCTGAAGCTGACGGCGCATACGCCGTGCTTCCGCTCTGAAGCAGGCTCCTACGGGCGCGATACCCGCGGCCTGATCCGTATGCACCAGTTTGATAAAGTCGAAATGGTCCAGATTGTGCGCCCGGAAGAGTCCATGCAGGCGCTGGAAGAGCTGACCGGCCATGCGGAAAAAGTCTTGCAGCTGCTGAACCTGCCGTACCGCAAGGTTCTGCTCTGCACCGGGGACATGGGCTTTGGTTCCACCAAAACTTACGACCTGGAAGTGTGGCTGCCGGCGCAGAACACCTACCGTGAAATCTCCTCCTGCTCCAACATGGGGGATTTCCAGGCGCGCCGTATGCAGGCCCGCTGCCGCAGCAAAACCGAGAAGAAACCGCGTCTGGTCCATACCCTGAACGGCTCCGGCCTGGCAGTGGGCCGTACGCTGGTCGCCGTGCTGGAAAACTACCAGCAGGCAGATGGCCGCATCGAGATCCCGGACGTGCTGCGCCCTTATATGCGTGGCGCAACCCACATCGGTTAATGCCGTTTCTGATTAAAAGCGCCTGCGGGCGCTTTTTTTATGCCCGCTCTCCTGCCACCGCGCCGCCCTCCATTTCTTCGCGCAAACTCTCATTTTTTACTTTTCCCCCGGCGCGATCATCCTGCCATTCGCATTTAATTGATAAAAAACAAAGCGCTTGTTGACCATGCGGCGTATTTTCCGACGCGTCGGGCAGCCAGGGGCTCACAGGATCACGACCCCGTTCACTCAGAAAATAAACATGCTGCCGCACAGGGTGTCTGTCACGACACATTAGTGAGTCACAAAAAGGGAATCACATGAGCGATTCTGAAAGAACCCCATTACTGGACATCCCCATCAGCCGGCGCGGCCTGGTAAAAAGCGGTGCCGGCAGCCTGGCGCTGGCGGCCGGCGGTATCATCTTACCTTTTGCAAAGAGCCACGCAGACGCGGAGCCGAAAAACGCGGCCCGGATGCAGGAGAAGGTGGTCTGGAGCGCGTGTACAGTAAACTGCGGCAGCCGCTGCCCGTTACGGATGCACGTTGTCGACAATATGATCCGGTACGTAGAGACCGACAATACCGGTGACGATAACTATGAGGGGCTGCATCAGGTGCGCGCCTGCCTGCGTGGGCGCTCAATGCGGCGGAGGGTTTATCACCCTGACCGGTTGAAATACCCGATGAAACGGGTAGGGAAGCGCGGCGAAGGGACGTTCAGGCGCATCAGTTGGGATGAAGCCTTTGATACGCTGGCCGGCACGCTGAAGCGGGTTATCCGGGAGTATGGCAACGAGGCTGTCTATCTGAACTACGGCACCGGGACGCTGGGCGGCACCATGACCCGCTCCTGGCCACCGGGGAAAACCCTGATTGCCCGGCTGATGAACTGCTGCGGCGGCTACCTCAACCACTATGGGGATTACAGCTCGGCCCAGATAGCCGCTGGCCTGAATTACACCTATGGCGGCTGGGCAGACGGAAACAGCCCTTCCGATATTGAAAACAGTAAACTGGTGGTGCTGTTCGGCAACAACCCCGGTGAAACGCGGATGAGCGGCGGCGGGGTGACCTACTATCTTGAGCAGGCCCGTCAAAAATCCAACGCCCGTCTAATCATCATTGATCCGCGTTATACCGATACCGCCGCAGGCCGTGAGGATGAGTGGATACCGCTGCGGCCGGGTACGGACGCCGCGCTGGCCTCTGCCCTGGCCTATGTCATGATCACGGAAAACCTGGTGGATCAGGCGTTTCTGGACGCTTACTGCGTAGGCTATGATGAGAAAACGCTGCCGCCCGGGGTGCCGCCGGAAGCGAGCTACAAAGCCTATATTCTCGGCCAGGGAAAAGACGCCATAGCGAAAACCCCTGCCTGGGCGGCCGCGATTACCGGCGTCCCTGAAACAAAAATTATCCAGCTGGCGCGGGAGATTGGCCAGAGTAAACCCGCCTTTATCTCCCAGGGCTGGGGGCCGCAGCGCCATGCCAATGGCGAGCTTACCACCCGCGCTATCGCCATGCTGGCGATCCTGACCGGCAACGTCGGCATTTCCGGCGGGAATTCAGGTGCCCGTGAAGGGGCCTACAGCCTGCCTTTCGTGCGGATGCCGACGCTGGAGAACCCGGTCAGGGCCAGCATCTCCATGTTTATGTGGACAGACGCGATCATCCGCGGGCCGGAAATGACCGCCCTGCGTGATGGCGTGCGCGGCAAAGAGAAGCTGGATGTGCCGATAAAGTTTATCTGGAACTATGCCGGTAACTGCCTGATTAACCAGCATTCAGACATTAACCGGACGCATGAGATCCTTCAGGATGACACCCGGTGTGAAATGATTGTGGTGATTGATAACCACATGACCTCCTCAGCCAACTATGCCGATCTTCTCCTGCCCGATTGCACAGCGTCTGAACAGATGGATTTCTGCCTTGATGCCTCCTGCGGCAACATGGATTACGTCATTTTTGCCGATCAGGCCATCACGCCGCGCTTTGAGTGCAAAAGCATCTATGAAATGACCACGGAAATAGCAAAACGGATGGGGGTGGAAGCCCGTTTCACCGAGGGGCGCAATCAGGAGCAGTGGCTGCGTTATCTCTACCAGCAATCCCGCGAGGCGATCCCCGGCCTGCCTGATTTCGAACAGTTCCGGCAACAGGGCATATTCAAGCAACGCGATCCGCAGGGGCACCATGTTGCCTATCGTGATTTCCGGCAGAACCCTGCTGCTAACCCGCTCTCTACACCCTCCGGCAAGATTGAGATTTATTCCGCCCAGCTGGCGGAGATCGCCGCGATCTGGCAACTGCCCGAAGGCGATGTCATCGATCCGTTACCGATCTACGCGGCCGGCGCGGAGAGTCATGACGATCCGCTCAACCGGCGCTTTCCTCTGCAGCTTACCGGTTTTCACTATAAAGCCCGCACGCACTCGACTTACGGCAATGTCGAGGTACTGCAGGCAGCCTGCCGCCAGGAGATGTGGATTAACCCGCTCGATGCCGCTGACCGGCAGATCGCCAATGGCGATCTGATCCGCATTTTCAACGACCGGGGCGAGGTGCGTATTACCGCGAAGGTCACGCCCCGTATTTTGCCGGGTGTGGTGGCGTTGGGTGAGGGTGCCTGGTACGCCCCCGACGCACAAAAAATTGACCATGCCGGTTCGATCAACGTGCTGACTTCCCAGCGCCCCTCACCGCTGGCAAAAGGGAACCCCTCCCACAGCAATTTAGTGCAGGTTGAAAAGGTAAAGGCTTAAGGAAACATCACGATGACCCAATATGGCTTTTATATCGATGCCAGCCGCTGTACCGGGTGTAAGACCTGTGAGCTGGCCTGTAAGGATTATAACGATCTGACGCCGGATGTCAGTTTCCGCCGCGTGTATGAGTATGCCGGCGGCAGCTGGCAAAAAGAGGGCGCGGGGTGGCAGCAGAATGTCTTTGCTTACTCTCTCTCCCTCGCCTGTAACCACTGTGCAGACCCGGCCTGCACCAAAGTCTGCCCCAGCGGCGCAATGCATAAACGGGAAGATGGGTTCGTGGTGGTCAATGAAGAGGTCTGTATCGGCTGCCGCTACTGCCATATGGCCTGCCCTTATGGGGCACCGCAATATAATGCTGCCAAAGGGCATATGACCAAATGTGACGGATGCTTTGCGCGCGTCGCTGAAGGTAAAAAACCGATCTGTGTAGAGTCTTGCCCGTTACGCGCCTTGGATATGGCACCCATAGATGAGCTGCGCGCCACCTATGGCGAGCTGGCTGAAGTCGCGCCGCTGCCCGCCGCACATTTTACCCGGCCGAATATTGTGATCAAGCCGAACGCTAAGTGCAGGCCGGTGGGGGATACCACCGGTTATCTGGCAAACCCGAAGGAGGTGTGAGATGGGAACGGGATGGCATGAATGGCCGCTGATGATCTTCACTGTGCTGGGGCAGTGTGTGGTTGGCGCTTTTATTGTGGTGGCACTGGTTCTGGCAGGAGTGAAGCAGGAGCATGGGGTAAAACGCACCCTTCAGATACGGATGATCCTCCTGTGGGTGCTGATGGGCGTGGCTTTTCTGGCCTCTGTTATGCACCTTGGTTCACCACTGCGGGCGTTTAATGCCCTTAACCGCCTGGGCGCATCACCTCTTAGTAATGAGATTGCCGGTGGATCGCTGTTTTTTGTCCTGGGCGGGCTCTATTGGTTACTCGCCGTGCTCAATAAGCTGCCGCAGGCACTCAGCAAAGCCTGGCTGCTGGTCACCGGCCTGGTGGGCATCGGTTTTATCGGGATGATGGGGCGTGTTTACCAGATCAATACTGTACCGACCTGGAACATGGCATACACCTCCCTCAGCTTTGCCCTGACGGCCCTGATCGGCGGTCCGTTGCTTGGCTATCTCTTATTGCGTTCGGCAAATGTTGCTGACCGCGGCCTTGTGCGCCTGCTGCCGCTGGTCAGCCTGCTGGCCTTGCTCATCAGCTGTGCCGCCTGGTTCAGCCAGGCTGCCGGGTTGAGCACCCTCCAGAGCTCAGTTCAGTCAGCCTCTTCGCTGGTTCCGGCACTGGGCACCTTACTGGGCTGGCGGCTAATGTTAGTCACGGTTGGGTTGGGCTGTTGGATCATACCGCTGTTAAAACAAACAACGCCCGGCGTCCTATCACTGGCAGGCGCATGGATGCTGGTGGTTGCCGGTGAGTTAATCGGCCGTGGGATCTTCTATGGGCTGCATATGACAGCAGGCCTGACTTACGGCGGCTAATCCTTATCATAACCGGCTTATCACAAGGGTGAGCCGGCTCCTTTTTTCAGGAATTCATCATGTTGCAAGACCTTGCCCTGACCGGCCGCCTGTGTGGTGCGCTGCTCTATTACCCACCCGGCGCACCCGAATTTGAGGCGGTGAAGCCACTGTTTATGTCAACGGAATGGGCCAGGGCCTGGCCCTATGGCTCCGCGGCGGAAGTTTCTTCCTTTTGGGGTGGGTTTACCCAGCAGGCAAGTGAACCATTAGCCGACGCTTACCAGCGCCTGTTTATCGGCCCCGGTGCCCTGGCTGCCCCTCCATGGGGCTCGGTATACCTGGATAAAGAGAGTGTGGTGTTTGGTGACTCGACCCTGGCCCTGCGCCATTGGCTGGCTGCGCGGAGCATCACCTCTTTCCATCCGCCGCAGGAGCCGGAGGATCATATTGGCTTAATGGTGCTGATGGCCGCCTGGCTGGCTGAACAGCGCCCGGCTGAGGTGGATGATTTTCTCTCTGCGCATCTGTTGCCCTGGGCACCGCGTTATCTCACGCTGTTGGCATCCGCTTCCGGGCATCCTTTTTACCAGGCGGCGGCGTCGCTGGCACGTATCACCTTGGCCGGCTGGGCTACGTCGCGGGAAATAACTGTGCCTCCGAGGACGTTATATCGCTGATGAGCGCCCAGGATAAACCTGGCAATCCGGCTGCCGGCGCAGAGAAAGCAACCGGTCTGCGCCCGGTGATTAATGCCGGGTGTTTGGGCCATCCCGATATTGTCTACCGGCTATGTGCAACTGCCTGTTCTGCGTCGGCAATATTTTTTAATCAAGAAAATGTCCAGGTAATGAGGCCGTCCCGCTTCTGAGGCGGCAGCGCCTGTAAATTTGCTTGTTATCATGGGCATAGTAGTCTGGTGGGTTTCAGGCCGGGTGATGCATGGGTCACGGGTTGATAAATGATTTCAATCAACGAGTAACACTTTGTGCTAACGGCTTTTTTTACCGGATTGACTTTTTAAGGGCGGGTGGCATGATGCGCCCACTCTTCACCTCCTGATTATCACGACTATGTCTGCCTACTCCCGCCCAGTGCTGTTACTGCTCTGTGGGCTTTTATTGCTGACCGTTTCAATTGCGGTTCTGAATACGCTGGTGCCTTTATGGCTGACCCATGATGCGCTGCCTACCTGGCAGATTGGTCTGGTCAGCTCGGCCTATTTTTGCGGTAACCTTGTCGGGACGTTTATTGCCGGGGCTGTAATAAAACGCTACGGGTTTAACCGCAGCTACTATTTCTCCTGCCTGGTATTTGCCCTGGCAACCGCCGGGTTAGCTTATTCCGTCAACTTCTGGCTCTGGCTGAGCTGCCGTTATGTGGCGGGAATAGGGTGCGCGCTGATTTGGGTCGTGGTGGAGAGTGCACTATTACGCAGTGGGACGGTGCAAAATCGCGGTCAGTTACTGGCGGCCTATATGATGACCTATTATCTGGCCACCGTCAGCGGGCAACTGCTGCTGGGGGTTATGCCCACGGCGCTGCTGAGCGTGCTGCCCTGGGTAACCGCGCTGGTGCTTTTCGCCATGTTACCGCTCTTCTTTGCAGCGTTCGGTTATCAGGATGAGTCACAACCGCACACTTCCGTATGGCCGATGCTGAAACGCCGTGATGCCCGGCTAGGTATCAATGGCTGCATTATCTCCGGGATTGTGTTGGGTTCACTTTACGGATTGATGCCGCTTTATCTCTCCCATCAGGGAATGAGTGACGGCAATGTAGGCTACTGGATGGCGTTGCTGGTCAGTGCTGGTATTGTCGGGCAGTGGCCGGTAGGGCGACTGGCCGATCGGTATGGGCGTTTGCTGGTACTGCGCATTCAGGTGTTTGTCGTGATGCTGGGCAGCGTGGCGATGTTGAGTGGTTATGCGATGGCACCTACGCTGTTTATCCTCGGGTGCGCAGGGTTTACTCTCTACCCGGTAGCGATGGCCTGGGCCTGTGAGCGGGTGCCGGCACATGAGCTGGTGGCGATGAATCAGGCCTTGCTGATGAGTTACACCATTGGCAGCCTGACCGGCCCGACCATGACGGCCATCCTGATGCAGCATTATTCAGATCAGCTGCTGTTTGTGATGATTGCCGCCGTGGCGCTTATTTACATGGTGATGCTGTTCAAAAAAGCGGGCCAGTCCTCGACGCCTCTGGCGACGGCCTGACAGAGATGCGCGGATAGCATCGATCCGCGCATCTTTTCAAGATCAATACATCACCTTGTGGCCATAGCCTTCAAGGATATGTTTCACCCGATCCATGATCTCTTTGCTGGGTGGCTTCACGCCATCAAGCTTGTACTCTTCACCCATCGCAATCCATTTGTGTTTGCCCAGTTCGTGATAGGGCAGCAATTCAATTTTTTCGATGTTAGTCATATCCTTGGTGAATTCACCCAGCATATGTGCTGATTTGTCATCGTCTGACCACCCCGGGACCACCACATAACGGATCCAGGTACGTTGATTTCGTTTGGCCAGATAACGGGCAAAATCCAGTGTACGGTGGTTAGATACCCCCACCAGATTTTGATGGATGCTGTCATTCAGCTGCTTGAGATCGAGCATGACCAGATCCGTAACATCCAGCAGCTCATCAATCACCGGATCATAGCGACGGACGAAACCGTTGGTATCAAGGCAGGTGTTTATGCCTTCTTTGTGACAGGCCCGGAACCAGTCGCGGACGAACTCCGCCTGCAATATAGCTTCGCCGCCGGAGGCCGTCACACCCCCACCGGAGGCATTCATAAAGTGCCGATAAGTCACCGCTTCATTGACCAGTTCTTCAACCGTTACCTCTTTGCCGCCGTGGGTATCCCAGGTATCACGGTTATGGCAATAGAGGCAACGCATCAGGCAACCCTGGAAAAAAACGATAAAACGGATGCCTGGGCCATCAACGGTGCCACAGGACTCAAAAGAGTGGATACGACCTTTTACTGACATTGCGGGCTCTCCAGTAGTGACTGTTCATAAGCAGTCTTTTAAATAAACGGCGGGAAGTACAGCGATGCACCTGGCATGTTCTGATGCCGGCCCGGCGTTGAATAACGGTTTTGCCTGCCACCTGTATTATAGATGCCCGGCAAAACCGACACTCAGCGTGGTCAGTAACGTACAAAGAGAAGTGAAGGGTGAAAGGCCCCTGGGCAGGGGCCTTGGCATCACCGGAGTAATTACAGCGATTTGGTAAAGGTACGGGTGATAACGTCCTGTTGCTGCTCTTTCGTCAGTGAGTTAAACCGCACCGCATACCCTGAAACGCGAATCGTCAGCTGCGGATATTTTTCCGGATGCTCCATGGCGTCCAGCAGCATTTCACGGTTCATGACGTTCACGTTCAGATGCTGACCACCCTCAATAGAGGCTTCATGGTGGAAGTAACCATCCATCAGACCGGCCAGGTTAGCCTTGCGGACATCGTCATCTTTACCCAATGCGTTCGGGACGATAGAGAAGGTGTAGGAGATACCATCTTTCGCATAGGCAAACGGCAGTTTAGCCACAGAGGTCAGGGAGGCAACGGCACCTTTCTGGTCACGGCCATGCATCGGGTTGGCGCCCGGGCCAAACGGGGCCCCAGCACGGCGGCCATCCGGGGTGTTACCGGTTTTCTTACCATACACAACGTTAGAGGTGATGGTCAGCACAGACTGAGTCGGCACCGCATGGCGGTAGGTACGCAGCTTCTGAATTTTCTTCATGAAGCGCTCAACCAGATCGCAGGCAATGTCATCTACACGCGCATCGTTATTACCGAACTGCGGGTATTCGCCTTCGATTTTGAAGTCGACGGCCAGCCCATCTTCATCACGAATGGTAGAGACTTTGGCATATTTAATCGCCGACAGGGAGTCCGCAGCCACTGACAACCCGGCGATACCGCAGGCCATAGTGCGATAGACGTCCCGGTCGTGCAGGGCCATCAGCGCCGCTTCATAGCTGTATTTGTCATGCATGTAGTGGATGATGTTCAGGGCGGTAACATACTGTTTTGCCAGCCAGTCCATAAAGTGATCCATACGATCCATCACTTTGTCATAGTCCAGCACTTCATCCATCATCGGCGCTTCTTTCGGGCCGACCTGCATCTTCATTTTTTCATCCATGCCGCCGTTAATGGCATAAAGCATGGTTTTTGCCAGGTTGGCGCGCGCACCGAAGAACTGCATCTGTTTGCCGACAATCATCGGGCTGACGCAGCAGGCGATGGCATAGTCATCATTGTTGAAGTCCGGGCGCATCAGGTCATCGTTCTCATACTGAACCGAAGAGGTGTCGATGGAGACTTTTGCGGCGAATTTCTTGAAGTTAAGCGGCAGTTTTTCAGACCACAGAATGGTCATGTTTGGCTCGGGAGACGGGCCCATGGTGTAGAGCGTATTCAGGAAGCGGAAGCTGTTTTTTGTGACCAGCGTACGGCCATCCACACCCATCCCTGCCAGGGATTCCGTTGCCCAGATCGGGTCACCGGAGAAGAGCTCATCATATTCCGGCGTACGCAGGAAGCGCACCATCCGCAGTTTCATGACCAGGTGGTCGATCAGCTCCTGCGCTTGTTGCTCGGTCAGTTTCCCGGCCTGAATGTCGCGCTCAATATAAATATCCAGGAATGTCGAGACACGGCCAAAGGACATGGCTGCACCGTTCTGCGACTTCACGGCCGCCAGGTAGCCGAAATAGGTCCACTGTACTGCTTCCTGCGCGTTTTGAGCCGGGCCGGAGATGTCATAACCATATTTGGCCGCCATCTCTTTGATTTGGGCCAGCGCGCGATGCTGCTCAGCAATTTCCTCACGCAGCTGAATGGTCATTTCCAGATCTTCGCCGTTTTCCAGTTTTCCCTGCAGGGATTTGAACTGGGCGAATTTATCTGCCATCAGGAAGTCGATGCCGTACAGCGCAACGCGACGGTAGTCACCGATGATCCGTCCGCGGCCGTAGGCATCCGGCAGGCCGGTCAGCACGCCGGATTTACGGCAGCGCAGGATGTCCGGGGTATAGACGTCAAACACACCCTGGTTGTGGGTTTTGCGGTAATCGGTAAAGACTTTTTTCAGTTGCGGGTCCAGTTCACGGCCGTAAACCTTGCAGGAACCCTCTACCATTTTGATGCCGCCGAAAGGAATCAGCGCACGTTTTAACGGAGCTTCTGTTTGCAGGCCAACAATTTTCTCCAGCCCTTTGTCGATATACCCGGCATCGTGAGAAGTAATGGTTGAGGCAACATGAGTATCAAAATCGACCGGCGCATGGGTGCGGTTTTCGATTTTGACCCCTTCCATGACCTCAGCCCACAGGGTAGTGGTGGCATCCGTGGCACCCGTCAGAAATGACTCATCACCTTCATACGGGGTGTAGTTTTTCTGGATAAAGTCACGGACGTTGACTTCATTTTGCCAGTCGCCATTGTGGAAGCCTTCCCATGCGGTTGCCAGTTTTTGATTAAGTTCGGACATTATGCACCTACCTTAAGATGTGAATTTCTTTGTAAATCCGGTGTAGCAGCGATGTAGTGATGCGCCTCATCTAATGATGGGCATCACCACGCAAATAGATCGCCCAGTACGTTAACCCGACCAGCACGCCGCCCCCGATGATGTTGCCGATGGTGACGGGAATCAGGTTGTCGACAATAAAATGGCTGACGGTCAGATGTGAGAATTGATCGGGCGTTGCCCCTACCGACTGCCAGAACTCAGGTGTTGCAAACGTTTTGATGACAATGCCGAGAGGGATTAAAAACATATTGGCAATGCTGTGCTCGAAACCACTGGCGACAAACATGCCGACCGGCAACAACATGGCGAACATTTTGTCCATCAGGCTGCGGCCGGAGTAACTCATCCACACTGCCAGGCAGACCATCAGGTTCGCCAGCGTGCCGAGGCAGACCGCCTCAATAAAGCTGTGGTGCATTTTATGGTCAGCCGTCTGAAGGACATTCAGCCCCCACAGGCCGTTGGCGACTTTGTGTTCACCGGCATACCAGATCAGGGCGACAAAGAAGAGGGCACCCACCAGGTTACCCAGATAGACGTTAATCCAGTTACGGGCTAACTGACCCCAGGTAATGCGCTTGCTGGCTTTTGCGACCACAATCAGCACAGTAGAGGTAAAAAGATCGGCACCACCCACCACAACCAGTATCAGCCCCAGGGAGAAACAGAGCCCGCCAATCAGTTTGGCAAACCCATAGGGCACGGCGGCCGTCCCGGTTGTTGCGGTAATATAAAAAACGAAGGCGATGGAAATAAAGACGCCCGCTGTAATGGCTAAATAAAACGTTGTCAGCGGATGTTTAGTGGCTTTATATACGCCTGCATCTTCAGCCACTTTTGCTGCGGCGGGCGGAAGAAGAAGATCGAAGGGGTTTTCAGCTTTCACACTAACTCTCTCTGATGGTTAAGACAGTGCAAAGAGATACTAACAAAGTAGTATAGGTTAAAAATTGATTTAGATCATAATACGGCGGGTAAGCTGCTTTTCACTGTATGAAAAACAGGCTAACTTTTATCTATATGTATGATTATAAATATAAAAAAATATTTTAATATTTATATTAATTTTTGATTTCAGTTTTTAATGGTCCTAAAGACGTTGCTATTTATGTTTCATTGTTAATTCATAAAATAATATGAATTATATTTTTAGCATTTCATTTACTTTAGTTTAACCAGAATGATACCAGAAGGATTTTCCCAGTAAAATCGGGCAGAAACATGCAGGCATTAAAAAAAGAAAATAGCCCCGGCAATATTATTCATTACCGGGGCTGGAGAGTGGGCTGATAATTAACGGCCCGGGTGAGCTGCGTTACAGGTATTCACCCGGCAAGAGTTACGCCCAGTAACGGCGTTTAGCCTGTTGCAGCTTTTCGTAGGCCGCCAGCAGTGCCTGATGCGCCGGCAGTGCTTTCAGTGCCTCATCAATGGCAAACAAGCCGTAGAAACGGCTCTCGCCACTGATTGCCGCTGATGCCTGATCCACAGCATCCTGACCGTACATCTTCACAAACGCAGAGTAGTATTGCGCCGGTTCACGCTCCGGTTCCTGGGCCAGCAGCAGCAGGGTCTGCAGGCAGCGATAGTAATTGCTGCGTTCCGGGGTAAAGACCGAAGCATTGAACTCCTGCGTCCACTCGGCCCAGATCAGCGCCTGATCTAGATCGCCGCCGGCCAGCGCCAGCATCGATTTCAGTTCGCCCACGCGCAGGGTATACCAGCCGTTGTCTTTACCGGTTGCCAGCCCCAGCAGCTCGCGTACGCGGGTGAAATCATCCAGCCCTTCATCATCCAGCTCCTGAATCAGCGCCAGATACGCTTCCGGTTGCCAGTCACTGGCCGGCAGCGACAGCAGTTTTTCACGCAGCGGCGCGCCCATACTGTTGTTGGCCAGCAGCAGATCTTCCGCCGGGTAGATGTCTGACATTCCCGGTACCAGAATACGGCAGGCATACACACCCAGGTGCTCATAGTCGGCAATGTAAACGTCAGCTTCTTCCTGGCCGAAGATCGCCATCAGGGTAGCAAACTCTTCTTCCGTGGTGCCGCTGAAATCCCAGTCAGCAAAGGCATAATCAGCATCCTGTTTGAACATATCCCAGGAGATCAGGCCGCTGGAGTCGATAAAGTGGGTTTCAAGGTTGGCGTGTTCCGCGACTTCTTCGTCATCAAAGGTCGGCGGGGTGAAGACGTCGAGATCTTTCAGGCTGCGGCCCTGCAACAGCTCAGTGACGGTACGCTCCAGCGCCACGCCGAAGTCGGGATGCGCGCCGAATGATGCAAAGCAGGTGCCGTTAGCCGGGTTGAACAGGACCACGCAGATCACCGGGTACTGGCCGCCCAGAGAGGCATCATAGGAGAGGATCGGGAAACCTTCCTCTTCCAGTTTAGCAATGGCTTCCACCACGCCCGGATAGCGCGCCAGCACCTCCTGCGGGATTTCCGGCAGGCTGATGGATTCGGCAATGATCCGGTTTTTGACATAGCGCTCGAAGACTTCAGACAACCCCTGAACACGCGCTTCGTTCGCGGTGTTACCCGCGGACATGCCGTTAGAAACATAGAGGTTACCGATGATGTTCATCGGGATATAAACCGTCTCAAGATCGGACTGACGGGTAAACGGCAGGGCGCAGATGCCGCGCGCCGCATTCCCGGACTGGAGATCGATAAGATCGCTGCCGCTCAGCTCCTGTTCCGGATCGTAAAACGCGTGCAGGCGCTCATCCAGGATACCTTCAGGCAGGCTGCCATCTTCCGGCACCGGGAACCACTTTTCATTCGGGTAGTGCACAAACTCGCCTTCGGCAATCTCTTTGCCCAGGTAGAAGTCGGCGAAGAAGTAGTTGGTCGACAGGCGTTCAAAGTACTCACCCAGCGCAGAGGCCAGCGCGGCTTTTTTGCTGGCGCCTTTGCCGTTGGTGAAGCAGAGCGGGCAGTCGCGGTCGCGGATGTGCACTGACCAGACATGGGGAACCGGGTTAAGCCAGGACGCTTCCTCAATATGGAAGCCCAGATCGGTGAGTTTTTGCTGGAAGCGGGCGATGGAGTCTTCCAGCGCGGCATCTTTACCGGGAATAAAGGTTTGGGTCATGGAGTTCACTTTTTATCATACCGAAACCCGTCATAATACGGGCTTTTGAACCTGAGCTCCATGTATTGATAGGGAGTTTGGTGCCCGGAGAAACTGATTATTCTTATGGTTTGATAATCCGGATTTTTTATCATCTGATTCGCCTGTTATACACACTGAAAATTGCGCTGAAAGGGAAGACGTGATGAAAGCATTTGATATTCAGAGGATGTTGCTGGACAAGTTTCCGGTGGAATTTCTGGCTGAAGTGGCAGTACGCAGCTTATTTACTTTTCTGCTGGTTTTTATCTTTCTCAAAGTCAGCGGCCGGCGTGGGGTCAGGCAGATGTCGCTGTTTGAGGTGCTGATCATTCTGACCTTAGGCTCGGCCGCCGGGGACGTCACCTTCTACGACGACGTCCCCTTGCTGCCGGTCTTCGCGGTATTTATCTCTATCATGATTTTTTACCGCCTGGCCACGTGGCTGATGTCCTCTCACCGGATGTTTCAGAACTGGCTGGAGGGCAAACCGGTAGTCATTGTGCGCAATGGTCAGTTTGAATGGCAGACCATGAAAAAACGCAATATCACGCATGATGAGTTCTTTATGGAGTTCCGCCTGGCCGGGGTAGAGCATCTGGGCCAGGTCAGGCTGGCTATCCTGGAGGTTAACGGGGCTATCAGCGTCTTCTTTTTTGAGCCGGAAGAGGTGAAACCCGGCCTGCCGGTAATGCCCGCTGACTATGTCACTTTCCTGACAAAAGTCCCTAAAGATGATGAGTATGCCTGCCACCACTGCAGCCTTATCCATGCCCTGAAAAAGGGGGAGACCCACCGCTGCCCGCAGTGCGGCAGTGACAAATGGGTTACGGCCCTGACGCGCCGCCGGATTATGTAAACTCAGAACATCCTGCCAAATTATCGCCCCGGCGGCGACGAAGATAAAGCCGGGCCGGGGGAATAGCGGCAGAGTATAAGCATAGGATCTTGTTATTGTTTCTGCCGGCAAACGCCCTGCAGCAGAATAAGCGTTGCAGGCTGCCGGTTCGAGTGATAAAACCGATAACAGGTTGGTCATACATAACAGTTATCTTAGCGAGTGGTGAGGGGAAATGACTCAGGTTTTCAATTTCAGTGCAGGTCCGGCCATGCTGCCGGTAGAAGTTTTGCGTCGTGCCGAACAGGAACTCTGCAACTGGCATGGTTTAGGCACGTCTGTCATGGAAATCAGCCATCGCAGCAAAGAGTTTATTCAGGTGGCGGAAGAGTCAGAACGTGACCTGCGGGACCTGCTGAAGATCCCTGACAACTACAAAGTGCTGTTCTGTCATGGCGGGGCGCGTGCGCAATTTGCTGCCGTGCCGCAGAATCTGCTGGGCGCAAAAACCACGGCCGACTATATTGACGGCGGGTACTGGGCCCACAGCGCAATTAACGAAGCCGAAAAGTACTGTACTCCCCATGTGATTAATACCAGCACCACGCGGGACGGCCGCCGTGCGGTCATACCGATGAGTGAGTGGGCTCTGCACGATGATGCGGCCTATGTTCACTACTGCCCGAATGAAACAATTGATGGCGTCGCTATCCACGAGATGCCGGACTTCGGTGACAAAGTGGTGGTGGCTGACTACTCATCCTCTATCCTTTCCCGCCCGATTGACGTCAGCCGTTTTGGCGTCATCTATGCCGGCGCACAAAAAAATATCGGCCCTGCCGGCCTGACGCTGGTGATTGTACGCGACGATCTGCTGGGTAAGGCACACAAGGCCCTGCCGTCGATTCTGGACTATACCGTGCTGGCTGAAAATGAGTCTATGTTCAACACCCCGCCGACCTTTGCCTGGTATCTCTCCGGCATGGTCTTTAAGTGGCTGAAAGAGCAGGGCGGGCTGCTTGAGATGGAAAAACGCAACAAAGCCAAGGCTGAATTGTTGTATGGTGTTATCGACCAGAGTGACTTCTATCGTAATGAAGTGGCAGAAGCCAACCGTTCCTGGATGAATATTCCTTTCCAGCTGGCGGATGCCGCGCTGGACAAGGTCTTCCTGGATGAGTCTGTTAAGGCTGGGTTACATGCGCTGAAAGGCCATCGCGTGGTAGGCGGAATGCGGGCGTCTATTTATAACGCCATGCCGGTTGAAGGCGTCAAAGCCCTGACCGACTTTATGGCCGACTTTGAACGCCGCCACGGCTGATATGCCCGGCGTATCATCACCGGCAGAAAGAGTCTGTTAACCAGATGATTTTACAGGAACCCCGGTCTGCAACCGGGGTTCTTCTATGTTATGACTTTAGAGAGTGTTTTACATGCAGGACTCGTTAACCCTACAGCCTATCGCCAAAATCAACGGCACCATCAACCTTCCCGGCTCAAAAAGCGTGTCTAACCGGGCGTTACTGCTGGCTGCGCTGGCAAAAGGCACCACGACGCTGACCAACCTGCTCGACAGCGATGATGTGCGCCATATGCTGAATGCCCTGGAGAAGCTGGGTGTCACGTTCCGCCTCTCGGACGATCGCACCCGCTGCGAAGTGGAAGGCAAGGGCGGCCCCCTGCGCAGTGACGCGGCCCTTGAGCTTTTCCTGGGTAACGCCGGAACCGCGATGCGGCCGCTGGCGGCAGCGCTCTGCCTGCCGGCAGGTGACATTACCCTGACCGGCGAGCCGCGGATGAAAGAGCGCCCTATCGGGCACCTGGTGGATGCCCTGCGGCAGGGGGGAGCGAAGATCGAGTACCTTGAGCAGGAGAACTATCCTCCTCTGCGTTTACACGGCGGTTTCACCGGGGGCGATGTCTCGGTAGAAGGGTCAGTCTCCAGCCAGTTTTTGACCGCGCTGCTGATGACCGCACCGCTGGCCCCGCAGGATACGGCGATCCGTATCAAGGGTGAACTGGTCTCCAAGCCTTACATCGATATTACGCTGAATATGATGGCGACCTTCGGAGTGCAGGTGCGCCATGATAATTATCAGGTGTTCCATATTGCCGGTAACCAGACTTACCAGGCACCGGGTGACTATCTGGTCGAGGGTGATGCCTCCTCTGCTTCCTATTTCCTGGCTGCGGCTGCGATCAAAGGCGGCACGGTGCGGGTTACCGGGATTGGCCGTCACAGTATGCAGGGTGATATTCATTTTGCCGACGTGCTTGAGAAAATGGGCGCCCATATCACCTGGGGTGACACCTATATTGAGTGCACACGCGGAACGTTGCAGGGCATCGACATGGACATGAACGCCATTCCGGATGCCGCGATGACCATTGCGACTACCGCGCTGTTTGCGCAGGGGCCGACCACAATCCGCAACATCTACAACTGGCGGGTAAAAGAGACTGACCGCCTGGCCGCGATGGCGACGGAATTGCGCAAAGTAGGCGCAGAGGTGGAAGAGGGGCATGATTACATCCGGGTCACGCCGCCGGAAACGCTGCAAAAAGCGGAAATCGGCACCTATGATGACCACCGCATGGCGATGTGCTTCTCGCTGGTGGCCCTCTCCGCGACACCGGTGACCATCCTCGACCCAAAATGCACCGCCAAAACCTTCCCGGACTATTTTGACCGCCTGGCCTCTCTCAGCCAGCCGGCCTGAGCCGGATCGAAACGGGCAGAGATTGCCCGTTTTTTTTATTGTGACCCGATTTTGGCTATCTTCTACACTCTTTGAAGGTTTATCAGGTTAATTTCAGCCAGGGTGTTGCGCAAAGGTAACAGTTCGGCGCAAGGCAGCGTATAATGCCGCACCTGAAAATAGCCTACTGGTTAATAAAACGGGTTTCCCCGATCTAAAGGAGTGAGATATGACGGTCACAGCCCCGGTTATTACCGTTGACGGCCCGAGTGGTGCCGGAAAAGGCACACTGTGCAAGGCGCTGGCAGAGACGTTTGGCTGGCACCTGCTGGATTCCGGCGCGATTTACCGCGTGCTGGCACTGGCCGCGTTGCACCATCAGGTGGATATCCAGTCCGAAGATGCCCTGGTTCCGCTGGCCGCGCACCTCGACGTGCAGTTTATCTCCCGCAATGGGCAGCTTGAGGTGATCCTCGAAGGCGAGGATGTCAGCCACGAAATCCGTACTGAAACGGTAGGGAACACGGCGTCGCAGGCGGCGGCATTCCCACGGGTACGTGAGGCGCTGTTGCGCCGCCAGCGCGCATTCCGTGACCTGCCTGGCCTGATTGCTGACGGCCGCGACATGGGCACCGTGGTTTTCCCTGATGCGCCGGTAAAAATATTTTTGGATGCCAGCGCAGAAGAACGTGCACGCAGACGCATGCTACAGTTGCAGGAAAAGGGCTTTAGTGTTAACTTTGAACGTCTTTTAGCCGAGATAAAAGAACGCGACGACCGCGATCGTAATCGGGCTATTGCGCCGCTGGTACCCGCTTCTGATGCACTGTTGCTTGATTCAACGAGCATGTCCATCAGTGAAGTGATTGAGAAAGCCCTGTCCCATGCACGGGATGTATTAGCGCTGACGCAAAAATAACAGACATTGGTCTGCTGAATTTTTTACCTTGCTGCCAGGTACGGCGGTGGGGCATGTGAAACAACCCCATCCGGCGGGATGCTAGATGGACGTTAAATTGAAGAATCCTGAAGATTATCAATATGACAGAATCTTTTGCTCAACTATTTGAAGAATCCTTAAAAACAATCGAAACCCGCCCGGGTTCCATCGTTCGCGGTGTTGTTGTTGCCATTGACAAAGATATCGTACTGGTTGACGCCGGTCTGAAATCTGAGTCTGCTATTCCGGCAGAACAGTTCAAGAACGCCCAGGGTGAGCTGGAAATCCAGGTGGGTGACGAAGTTGACGTTGCTCTGGATGCAGTTGAAGACGGCTTCGGTGAAACCCTGCTGTCCCGTGAAAAAGCTAAACGTCATGAAGCTTGGATCACGCTGGAAAAAGCTTACGAAGATGCTGAAACTGTTACCGGTGTTATCAACGGCAAAGTTAAAGGCGGCTTCACTGTTGAGCTGAACGGCATCCGTGCGTTCCTGCCAGGTTCCCTGGTTGACGTGCGTCCGGTACGCGACACCCTGCACCTTGAAGGCAAAGAACTCGAGTTCAAAGTCATCAAGCTGGACCAGAAACGCAACAACGTTGTTGTTTCCCGTCGTGCCGTGATCGAATCCGAGAACAGCGCTGAGCGCGATCAACTGCTGGAAAACCTGCAGGAAGGCATGGAAGTTAAAGGTATCGTTAAGAACCTCACTGACTACGGTGCATTCGTTGATCTGGGTGGCGTTGACGGCCTGCTGCATATCACTGATATGGCATGGAAACGCGTTAAGCATCCGAGCGAAATCGTGAACGTTGGCGACGAAATCACTGTTAAAGTGCTGAAGTTCGACCGCGAGCGTACCCGTGTTTCCCTGGGCCTGAAGCAACTGGGCGAAGATCCGTGGGTTGCTATCGCTAAGCGTTATCCGGAAGGCACCAAGCTGACCGGTCGTGTGACCAACCTGACTGATTACGGCTGCTTCGTAGAAATCGAAGAAGGCGTTGAAGGTCTGGTACACGTTTCCGAAATGGATTGGACTAACAAAAACATCCACCCGTCCAAAGTTGTTAACGTTGGCGACGTAGTGGAAGTGATGGTTCTGGACATCGACGAAGAACGTCGTCGTATCTCCCTGGGCCTGAAGCAGTGCAAATCCAACCCGTGGCAGCAGTTCGCTGAGACCCACAACAAGGGCGACCGCGTTGAAGGTAAAATCAAGTCTATCACTGACTTCGGTATCTTCATCGGCCTGGACGGCGGCATCGACGGCCTGGTTCACCTGTCTGACATCTCCTGGAACGTTGCAGGCGAAGAAGCAGTACGTGAATACAAGAAAGGCGACGAAATCGCTGCTGTTGTTCTGCAGGTTGACGCAGAGCGCGAGCGTATCTCCCTGGGCGTGAAACAGCTGGCTGAAGACCCGTTCAATAACTACCTGTCTATGAACAAGAAAGGTACTATTGTTACCGGTAAAGTCACTGCAGTTGACGCTAAAGGTGCTACAGTTGAATTAGCGGGCGGCGTAGAAGGCTACCTGCGTGCATCTGAAGCTTCTCGCGACCGCGTTGAAGATGCGACCCTGGTTCTGAATGTTGGCGACGACGTTGAAGCTAAATTCACCGGTGTTGACCGTAAGAACCGCGTTGTAAGCCTGTCCGTTCGTGCTAAGGACGAAGCTGACGAGAAAGATGCCATCGCTTCTGTGAACAACAAACCAGAAGAAGGTAACTTCTCTAACGCTATGGCTGAAGCTTTCAAAGCGGCTAAAGGCGAGTAATGACGGGGGGCGGCGCTGCCGCCCCGAAACGGTAGTTTAGCTGCAAAGCTTGGAGGAACTATGACCAAGTCTGAACTCATTGAAAGACTTGCTGGCCAGCAATCTCATATTCCGGCGAAAGCCGTTGAAGATGCGGTGAAAGAAATGCTTGAACACATGGCCGGTACGCTGGCTGAAGGTGAACGCATTGAAATTCGCGGATTCGGCAGTTTTTCACTTCACTACCGTGCTCCGCGTGTTGGGCGTAACCCAAAAACCGGCGATAAAGTTGAGTTGGACGGCAAATATGTTCCTCACTTTAAACCGGGCAAAGAGCTACGCGATCGCGCGAACATCTATGCCTGATTAGGGCGTAATGTTATTGCCTTAGCGATGATAAAACGGTGCCTGACGGCACCGTTTTTTTATGCTTCACATCCCCTCTTTTTTTGTTTAAAAAACCTGCCGATTAAAAAAGCGTGTGAGAAAGGTTCCACACTTTTCCCCTGTTTACTGTAATCCTTCATTTTCTTCAGCACCCATGCCGTAATACCGTTCTTTTCTGTTCGCCTTACCTTTTTACTCTGCTGCACACTGCTCGCCTGAACGGATTATCTCTGTTAAGGCAGGAGCCACGATTAACCTCTCACTCACTCAACTTGCTTCGGCGTGGGTCGCCGGAACCTTACCGCTCATGTTTTTGCCGGAATTACCGGCAACCTGGGTAAGCGGCCTGCTGATCGCTATTGCAGCCGGGTTGTCACGCAGCGACCGGGCAGCAGCGGCAACAACATGGCTGGCGATTTTCTTGTTGGCGATGGTATGGGCGTTGATGCATGCACACACCGCATTAACGCAAATTGAGACATTATCTCAACGTAATGTCGCGCTCGAAGGCGCTGTTACCTCGATCGTCATGCCCGGTCAGCAAGATGACCGCGTAACGGTCAGGGTACAGAAGGTGAATGGCCGCTGGGTATTTCCACCCATAACGATCTCTGCCTACTGGCCGCCGGCAGAACCCATGCGGTGTGCCGGGCAACGGTGGCAGCTGCAAACGGCATTACGGCCTGTACATAGCCAGCTGAATGAAGGCGGGTTTGACGGCCAGCGCTGGGCAGTAGCGAATCACCGTCTCTTAGAAGGGAAAGTGCTCAAGGCATATCCGCTTTCAACAAAATGCAGCTACCGTCAGCGCTTTATCAGCTACATACAGCAAACCATGCCGGAGGCGCGCCACCAGGCCATCCTGCTGGCATTGGCGTTCGGGGAAAGCCGTTTTCTG
The DNA here is from genome assembly GCF_002858715.1 of Chimaeribacter coloradensis. GTDB lineage: Bacteria > Pseudomonadota > Gammaproteobacteria > Enterobacterales > Enterobacteriaceae > Chimaeribacter > Chimaeribacter coloradensis. Next base: position 149,318 of record NZ_PJZH01000001.1, read on the forward strand.
GATGACGATACCCGGCTATTGCTGCAACAAACCGGGGTGGCGCATCTCATGGCTATTTCCGGATTGCATATAGCCGTCGCGGCTCTGTTTGGCTGGTGGCTGGCCCGGGCTATACAGGGTTTTCTGCCGGTAACATGGATAGGGCATCGCTTCCCGCTCATGCTGAGCGGTTTGGTTGCGCTGGCCTATGTCGGGTTGTCCGGTGCGAACCCTCCGGCAGTAAGAAGCGGGTTAGCGCTGGGGGTGTGGCTGTCGTTACGGCTGTTTTCAGTCAAATGCAGTGGCTGGCAGGTCGGGTTATGGTGTATGGCCCTGATGCTGTTTTTTGACCCGCTGATGGTTCTTTCCGACAGCTTCTGGCTCTCATGTTTTGCCGTCAGCGCGCTGCTCTTCTGGTATCACTGGTGCCCTCTGCCGTTTCGCTATACCACCGGCTGGCGCTGGGTGGGGGTACGGTGGTTTCACCTGCAATTCAGCATGTTTATTTTACTGGTGCCTCTTCAGGCAGGCATCTTCGGCGGGGTAAATGCTGCATCACTGGTGGCCAATTTATGGGCGGTGCCCTGGGTCTCCTGTCTGGTGGTGCCCTTGGTGTTACTCTCATTAGTTTTTTCATTCTGGCCTTTGCTGGCGGGCTGTCTCTGGGAATCGGCAGACCTCCTGCTTAGCTGTGCACTTAAGCCGCTACCTTTGTTGCAGTCCGGCTGGCTCTTTCTGGACAGGCGCGCCCTGTTCTGGAGTGGGGCAGGGTGGCTGGCGGTTATCGCATGGCGTCTTGGCAGCGTGCGGAAACATGCGCCTCTGGGCCTGGCGGTGATACTGTTGACAGCGGCCTATATGAGGGCGCGGCCGGCAGAAACGTGGCGGCTGGACATGATTGACGTTGGGCATGGGCTGGCGGTGCTGATTGAAAAGCAAGGGAAAGGCGTGCTGTTTGATACCGGCAACCGCTGGGAGGGGGGTGATAGCGCTCAGCGGACAATTTTGCCCTTTTTACGCTGGCGACATGTTGAGCTGGAAGAGATCATCATCAGCCACAGCCATCTGGATCATCAGGGCGGGCTGGAAACCTTACAGGCTGCGTTTCCGCAGGCCAACCTCCGCTCCGCCCAGCAGGCGCTGGGGCTGCCTTGCCGGCAAGGGGAGACATGGCAATGGCGGGGCTTAACTTTCCGCGCACTCTGGCCAAAAACATTGGCCGGGCAGGCCGGTAATAATCAATCCTGCGTGGTTGCCGTCACCGATGGTCACCACCAGATTCTGTTGACCGGCGATATTGAACAGGACGCGGAGCGGGCACTGCTGAGGGAGCAGCGGGCGGCGCTGGCATCAACTGTGCTTCAGGTCCCCCATCACGGCAGTAATAGCTCTTCCATTGCACCCTTTTTGCGGGCGGTTAACCCACAAGCTGCCCTGGTCTCTGCATCACGGTTTAATGCCTGGCACTTACCGGCGAAAAAGGTCAGATCACGTTATCAGGACAACCATATCAGGTGGTGGGAAACGCCGTGGTCAGGGCAAATCACCGTGCTTTTTTCGCACGATCGCTGGCAAATAAAGGGCTTCCGTGAACAAATTATGCCCCGATGGTATCACCAGCGGTTTGGCGTACAGAGGGATAATGAGTAGAATGAGCCGCTATTACTTACGAAGCTGGTTAATTGCATGATGAATGATAAAGATCTCTCCACCTGGCAGACCTTTCGTCGCCTCTGGCCGATGATCACACCGTTTAAAACAGGCCTGATAGCGGCGGCCATTGCACTGATTCTTAATGCTGCCAGCGATACGTTTATGCTGTCATTGCTGAAACCCCTGTTGGATGACGGGTTCGGCAAAGCAAACAGCTCAATTTTAGTGTGGATGCCGCTGGCCGTGATTGGGCTGATGCTGCTCCGCGGCATTACCAGCTTTATCTCAAGCTATTGTATTTCATGGGTTTCCGGGAAAGTGGTGATGCAGATGCGCCGCCGCCTTTTCAGCCATATGATGGGGATGCCGGTTTCCTTTTTTGATCAGCAATCCACCGGGACGCTGCTGTCACGTATCACCTACGACTCAGAGCAGGTGGCGTCCTCTTCATCCAGCGCACTGATTACCGTGGTGCGTGAAGGTGCGTCGATCATCGGCCTGTTTATCATGATGTTCTATTACAGCTGGCAGCTGTCGCTCATCCTGATTGTGATTGCGCCGGTAGTCTCTGTGGCTATCCGCCTGGTCTCCAAGCGTTTCCGCAACATCAGCAAAAATATGCAGAACACGATGGGGCAGGTGACCACCAGTGCCGAGCAGATGCTGAAAGGCCATAAAGAAGTGCTGATCTTTGGCGGTCAGCAAGTTGAAACAGAACGCTTCAATCAGGTCAGTAACCGTATGCGCCAGCAGGGGATGAAAATGGTCTCCGCTTCGTCGATTTCCGATCCGATTATTCAGCTGATTGCATCACTGGCGCTGGCCTTTGTTCTCTATGCGGCCAGCTTCCCCAGCGTCATGGAAACCCTGACCGCCGGTACCATTACTGTCGTCTTCTCTTCCATGATTGCCCTGATGCGTCCGCTGAAGTCGCTGACGAATGTGAACGCCCAGTTCCAGCGTGGTATGGCCGCCTGCCAGACCTTGTTCTCCATTCTGGATATGGAGCAGGAAAAAGATGAGGGTACCCGCGAAGTCACGCGTGCCGTTGGCGAGATTGAATTCCGCCATGTGACCTTCAGCTACCCGGGGAAAGACACGCCGGCCCTGCGTGATATCAATCTGCATATCCCGGCCGGGAAAACCGTGGCGCTGGTGGGGCGGTCAGGCTCAGGCAAATCGACGATTGCCAACTTGCTGACCCGTTTTTATGACATTCAGCAGGGCGAGATCCTGATGGACGGCCACGACCTGCGCGAATATACCCTGTCATCGTTGCGCCGCCAGGTGGCGCTGGTGTCGCAGAATGTTCATCTGTTTAATGACACCATCGCCAATAACATTGCGTATGCCAGCCAGCATCTCTACACCCGTGAGCAGATTGAGCAGGCAGCGCGGATGGCTTATGCCATGGACTTCATCGCGAAAATGGATAACGGCCTGGATACCGTCATCGGTGAAAATGGCGTGTTGCTGTCCGGCGGCCAGCGCCAGCGTATCGCCATTGCCCGCGCGCTGCTGCGTGATTCGCCGGTGCTGATTCTGGATGAGGCGACGTCAGCGCTGGATACGGAGTCTGAGCGTGCTATTCAGAAAGCCCTGGATGAGTTGCAGAAGAACCGGACCTCGCTGGTGATTGCCCACCGGCTGTCGACCATCGAAAGCGCGGATGAAATCCTGGTCGTTGAGGATGGGCGCATCATTGAACGTGGCAACCATCCGACGCTGTTAGCGCAGGAAGGGGCTTATGCACAGCTCTACCGGATGCAGTTCGGCCAATGATAGAGAAGATCTGGGCCGGGCGCTCACCGCTGTACCTGCTGTTATTGCCGTTCTCCTGGCTGTATGGCGCGGTCTCGTCACTGATTCGTCTGAGCTATCGGTGGGGATGGCGCAAAAGCTGGCGGGCACCGGTGCCGGTTGTGGTGGTAGGCAACCTGACTGCCGGGGGCAACGGTAAAACCCCGGTGGTGATCTGGCTGGTCGAGCAGCTTCAGCAGCGCGGCCTGCGGGTCGGCGTGGTCTCACGCGGGTATGGCGGCAAAGCCCCGCACTACCCGTTGCGGGTCACGGCGGAGACCGGGACCCAGCAGGCGGGTGATGAGCCGGTGCTTATCTTCCAGCGCACCGGCGCACCGGTTGCGGTGGCACCGGTACGCCGTGAGGCGGTTCAGGCACTGCTGGCTGAACCGGTCGACATCATTGTGACAGATGATGGCCTGCAACATTACGCCCTGCAGCGTGATGCGGAAATCGTCGTGGTGGATGGTGTGCGCCGGTTTGGGAATGGCTGGTGGCTGCCGGCCGGGCCCATGCGTGAGCGGGCCGGGCGGCTGAAACAGGTCGATGCGGTGATCACCAATGGCGGCCGGCCGGAGCCGGGCGAAATCGCCATGAGGTTGCAGGCGGGCCAGGCCGTTAATCTGTTGACCGGTGAGCGCTGCGCACCTGAACAGCTGCAACAGGTGGTTGCCATGGCCGGGATTGGCCACCCACCGCGCTTTTTCGCCACGCTTGAGGCGTTGGGCGTCCGGCCGCAGCAGTGTGTGGCGTTTGCGGATCACCAAAATTATCAGCGTGATCAGCTCACTTCGCTGACCAACGGTGATGATCTGCTATTGATGACGGAGAAAGATGCGGTGAAATGCCGGGCATTTGCCCAGGCCAACTGGTGGTATCTGCCGGTCAATGCTGATATTAACCCGGCTCAGGCGGAAACATTGTTAAACCGGCTCACTGCATTATGTGCAAAACCGTAAAGTAAAAAATAACTGCGGTAATTTATTGATGAATACTAAGCAGTTAAGAAAATAACGGCCTGTATTTACAGAAATACCCGATTGTTAGTGTGGAAAAACTTGCTATCAGTCGGGCTTTATGAGTAAATAGCCTCCTGCCTGCAATGCAGACCTGGTTATGAGTGTGTGATCTACTATAGAGTTAAGCTAAAGTTCAGCTGTTCCTCCCAAAACGTTGTCATCTGATTCCGCTTCTAAAGACGAACCCTCTTGTTATCCCCATCAGTAATATTTCTGCCAGCAGTCACGTTATGCCGTACGGCACATTATTTAAAGTTAAAAGGTAAGTCTGATGTCCAAGAAAATGGGTCAAGTTAAGTGGTTCAACGAAAGCAAAGGTTTTGGTTTTATTGAACAGCAGGATGGCGGCAAAGACGTGTTCGTTCACTTCTCCGCTATCGCCTCTGAAGGGTTTAAAACCCTGGCTGAAGGCCAGCGTGTAGAGTACACCATTCAGGACAGCCCGCGCGGTCCGGCTGCGGCAAACGTTGTTGCTCTCTGAGTAAACAGCGCCAGTTATGATTAACGGCAGAAAAAATTCAGACTAGTGCTGATTCCCCTTAATCATAAACTGATCAATTCTAGACCCGCAGCGATGCGGGTTTTTTTAAAAGCTCAAAAAAGGTTTTGTTTATTGAAGACACAATTGAGCAACAGCATCCAGTACCAATAAGGTGTGCTGAGGATGCTCAAAAAATTAAGGAAAATAAAATATGATGTTAAAAATAGGCCGTGTGAAATGGTACAACGAAGCTAAAGGCTACGGCTTTATTTCTCCGAATGACGGCGGCAGCGATCTTTATGTCAGCCGCATGTCGATTGCCAATACTAAAAATAAATCCCTTCTGGAAGGGCAACAGGTTGAATTTACCTGTTACCACAGCGTTTATCATGGTTTATCCGCAGCGGATGTTATCGCCCTGCATTGATCGACGGCCTGTTCCGTTGATTTTACCTGCTGTATAAAGTGTGCTATCGATATCCTTAATACCGTGTTATTACACGAAGAATGGATATCGTTATGCCAAGCCCAACACTTTCCCTGTCCGCGGCCCGCACCCTTCACCTCGCTGCGCAACAGTTATTACGCCCCCTCGCGTCACCGCCGCAACGCCACCATCTGCTGGAGATAATCCGGGCGATGGGGCTTTTGCAAATTGACACCATCAGTGTCGTGGCGCGCAGCCCGTATCTGGTGCTGTTCAGCCGCCTGGGGGCTTACCCGCCTTCATGGCTGGATGAGGCGCTGGCACAGCGTGAGCTGTTTGAGTACTGGGCCCATGAAGCCTGTTTCATTCCTGCCGATGACTTCCGCCTGTTACGCCACCGGATGCTTGCCCCGCAAAAGATGGGGTGGAAATATAATGCGGCCTGGCATCAGCAACACCAGCCGGAGATTGCCCGGCTGTTAGAGCATATTGAGCAGCATGGCCCGGTGCGCTCTGCGGATTTTAGCCGCCCATCCGGCAGCGGCAGTGGCTGGTGGGACTGGAAGCCGGAAAAACGGCATCTGGAGACGCTTTTTACCCTGGGGCAGGTGATGGTGGCCGAGCGGCGTAATTTCCACCGGGTTTACGATCTCACTTCCCGGATCATGCCTGGCTGGCGTGATGACACAGACACATTGAGTGAAGCGGAGGCCCGCCGGGAAATGTTGCGCCGCAGCGCCCGCTGCCTGGGTATTTTCAAGGCTGACTGGCTGCCGGATTACTACCGGTTAACACGGGTGCCGCTTAAGGAAACCATCGACTCTCTGCTGGCGGAAGGCGAGATCCTGCCGGTCAGCGTTGCCGGGTTTACCGCGCCGTTCTACCTTCACCACAGCTTACAGCCGCTCTGCCGGCACCTGCAGCAGACGCGTTTACGTTCCACTGTCACGACCCTGCTTTCCCCCTTTGATCCGGTGGTCTGGCACCGCAAACGCGCCCTGGAATTGTTCGGGTTTGACTACCGCATCGAGTGTTATACGCCGCAGGAGAAGCGGCGCTATGGCTATTTCGTGTTGCCGGTTTTACAGCGCGGTGAGTTGATCGGCCGGACAGATGCCAAAATGCACCGTAAAACGCGCATTTTTGAGATCAAACAGTTCTATCTGGAGCCGGGTGTCACGCTGGGGCCGCAGCGCATCCGCGATCTTACCCAGGCGATCACCCGCTGCGCACAGTGGCATGGGGCAGAACAGGTGCAGATAGGGGAGGTGCCGGAGGCGTTGCAACCCCATTGGCAACAGGGGTGGCGATGTGGAACCCAGTACGCAATCTTGCAGGACGATGATTAACCCGCTCTGCCGCTTATGTTATTCTCTGTTTCCTGAGTGTTTAACCCCTCCAGCGTGGAAGAATTATGGATCATCGTTTACTGGAAATCGTGGCGTGCCCGGTGTGCAACGGCAAACTCTATTTCAACAAAGAAAATCAGGAACTGGTATGCAAAGCGGATAGCCTCGCCTACCCGGTGCGGGACGGCATTCCGGTGTTGCTGGAAAATGAAGCGCGCGCGCTGTCAGCAGATGAGACGCATCCATGAGTTTTATCGCCATTATCCCCGCGCGTTTTGGTTCCAGCCGCCTGCCCGGTAAGCCGCTGGCCGATATTCACGGTAAACCGATGGTGGTGCGTGTGATGGAACGCGCGCGCGCGTCCGGCGCTGACCGGGTCATTGTCGCCACCGATCACCCGGACGTGGTCTCAGCGGTGGAAGCCGCAGGCGGTGAAGTCTGCCTGACGCGGGCCGATCACCAGTCCGGGACGGAACGCCTGGCAGAGGTCGTGGATCATTACGGGTTTGCAGACGACGATATTATCGTCAACGTCCAGGGCGATGAGCCGATGATCCCGCCGGTGATTATCCGGCAGGTGGCGGAAAACCTGGCCGGATGTGCGGCCGGTATGGCGACCCTAGCAGTGCCGGTGGAGTCAGCCGACGAGGCATTTAACCCGAATGCAGTGAAAGTCGTACGGGATGCGCAGGGCTTTGCGCTCTATTTCTCCCGCGCGACTATCCCATGGGATCGCGACCGGTTTGCACAATCCCGTGAGCAGATAGGCGATCACTATCTGCGCCATATCGGGATCTACGCCTATCGCGCCGGCTTTATCCGCCGTTATGTGACCTGGTCGCCCAGCCCTCTGGAGAATATCGAGCTGCTTGAGCAGCTGCGGGTGCTCTGGTACGGCGAGAAGATCCACGTTGACGTAGCCCATGCGGTGCCGACCGTGGGCGTGGATACCGCCGAGGATCTGGCGCGGGTCCGCGCAGCCTTTACCGGCTGAGGCGGGATGCGGCCGGGCACCTTGCCCGGCCGATAACATGCCCGCTTAGTTGTCAGCCCCTCAGCCCCTCAGCCTCTCAACTCCTCAGCGCCGTCTGCCGCGCCTGGCTTCAGCCAGAACTTTCCGCCTTTTCCCGCCTCTGCTCAGAGAAGGGTTAATCCCACTAATATTGATCTACATTGAAGAATGAGCCTGGTGATACTTCCATCATGGATTGATTCCGCCAATGGAGATCGCTGCCCATGAATCAGCTTAAAACCGAACTCAGCATGGTGCTGGGCGAACCGTTATCACGTATTGAGCGCATCAGTGAGCAGCCTTATGCCCACCTGTTCAGCCTCTACGATGCGCAGGGCCATGCGGTGCCGCTTCTGGCAAAAGGGTTTCTGACTGCCGGAATTGCGCGGCAGGAGGCGTATAAGCTCTCTGTCCTGACCCACGAAGGGGATGTCAGGATGCCCACCGTCTATGGGCTGATGCCGACGCAGATGCCGCCCTACAAAGAGGTGTTGCTGATAGAACGCCTGCGTGGCGTGCCGGCTGAGGTGCCGACGCGCAACCCACAACGCTGGGAAACGCTGAAAGAGCAGATTGTAGAAGGAATACTGGCCTGGCACCGGGTGGACAGCCACCGCTGCGTGGGCACGGTAGACAGCACCCAGGAGAACAGCTGGCGTAACTGGTACCAGCAGCGGGTGGAAGTGTTATGGTCGACCCTTAGCCATGTGCAGGCACCGGTATTAGAGCGTGAGGACCGCGAACTGCTCTACCGGTCGCGCGCCAGCCTGCCGCAGCTGTTTCACGGTTTCGATGATAACGCCGTGCTGGTCCACGGCAACCTGACGTTGCGCAGTATGATGAAAGACCCGCGCAGCGATCAGCTGCTGGCGATGGTCAACCCCGGTATCATGCTTTGGGCACCGCGGGAGTATGACCTGTTCCGTCTCTGTGAAGAGGGCATGTCCGGCGAGCTGCTGTTTGCCTACCTGCAACGGGCACCGGTCTCGGACGCTTTTGTGGCGCGCCGCTGGCTCTATGTGTTGTGGGAGGCGGTGGCGCGGCTGCTGCACACCGGGCAGTTGGATCGCGCCCCGTTTTCCCACGCCGCCCGGGCGTTACTCCCTTGGCTGACCTGACCGGCGCGCCGCCTTCACTGTTTCAGCCACTGCCACGCCCGGCCCAGCCCCTCATACCAGACCCGCTCACTGTGCGACAAATACATCGCCTGCGGGATCGCCTGTTCCCACCAGTTCAGCGGGGAGCGGATGGCGAGCTGGTTAGCCGGCACCGGAATCGGCGTGAGTCCCTGTGCGTGGAAGAACCCCAGCGCCCGCGGCAGATGGTTGGCAGAGGTCACCAGCAGGAAGGGGTGATGATCCACCAGCCGCGCCACCTGTGCTGCTTCCTGTTGCGTGTCCCGTGGGGTATCCAGCAGCACAATATCCTCAGGCGGCACGCCCAGGCTCTCTGCCACCAGCGCCGCCGTTTTGGCGCTGCTTACCGGGTTGGTGGGGGCCGCCGCCCCGGTAAACACCAGTTTTGCGCCCGGATGCCGCCGGTACTGGCGCACCCCTTCGTTGACCCGCGGCAAACTGTTGCCGATCAGGTTGGAACTGGGGGCCCACGCCGGGTCAAAAGTGTAGCCGCCGCCCAGCACCACGATGTAGGAAACCGGCTGTTGCCCCTGATAGGTTGGGTAGCGGTTTTCCAGCGGGCGCAGCATCCGGTCAGCCACCGGTTGCAGGCTTAGCAGCAGCAAAACCAGCCAGGCCAGCGAAAACAGCACTTTCCCGCTTCGCTGCCAGCGGGTAAACCACAGCAGAATCAGCGCCACGCCCATCATCAGCAGCAGAAAAGAGAGCGGCATCATCAGGCCGCCCAGCAACTTTTTCAGGTCAAAAAGCATGAAAAACCGATCCTTTTGGGTGAAAAAACGACATCCAGGCAAGTTTGCGCGGCAATAAGATTTATTCTACGTCAGCCTGTGCCAAAATAGCAGGTTCGAAATACCCCCAGCCGCTATGGAGCCTGTCACCCCCATGTCGATACCCGGCCGCAATTTTGATGATATTGCTGAAAAGTTTGCACGCAATATCTACGGCACAACCAAAGGTAAAATCCGCGAGGCGGTATTGTGGCAGGATCTGACCGGGCTGCTGGCTGAACTGCCGTCACGGCCCCTGCGCATCCTGGATGCGGGCGGCGGTGAAGGGAAAATGGCCTGTGAACTGGCCGCTTTAGGACATCAGGTCTTGTTGTGCGATCTCTCCGGTGAGATGATCCAGCGCGCCAGAGAAGCCGCGCAGGCAAAAGGGGTAAGCCACAACATGCAGTTTGTGCAGAGTGCCGTGCAGGATATTGCGCAGCACCTCACAGAACCGGTGGATTTGATCCTGTTTCATGCCGTGCTGGAGTGGGTGGCGCAGCCGCAGGAGGCACTGGCCGCGCTCCATGCCTGCCTGGCACCGGGCGGCGCGCTGTCGCTGATGTTTTTTAACCATCATGGCCTGCTGATGCGCCACATGGTGGTCGGCAATTTTGAGTATGTAAATGAAGGGATGCCGGTAAAAAACAAGCGTTCGCTGGCCCCGGACTACCCCCTGATCCCGGCGGATGTGTACCGCTGGCTGGAACAGATGGGCATGACAATCCGCGGCAAGACCGGGGTCCGGGTATTCCATGACTACCTGAAAAATAAACAGCAGCAGACAGAAGCGTTCGCTGACCTGTTGGCGCTGGAGCAGCGTTACTGCCGGCAGGAACCTTTTGTGAGTTTGGGGCGTTACATCCATGTGATGGCGCACAAGCCGATTGTGAAGGACGAATCATGAGTGAATTTTCCCAGACTGTACCCGAACTGGTCGCCTGGGCACGGAAAAATGACTTCGCTATTTCGCTTCCTACGGAGCGGCTGGCCTTTTTACTGGCAATAGCCACCCTCAACGGCGAACGCCTTGATGGTGAAATGAGTGAAGGTGAGCTGGTCGATGCCTTTCGCCACGTCAGCGACGGGTTTGAGCAGACCAGTGAAACCATCAGCGTGCGTGCCAACAATGCCATTAACGACATGGTCAAGCAGCGGCTCATCAACCGCTTTACCAGTGAACAGGCGGACGGCCATGCCATCTACCGCCTGACGCCGCTCGGCATCGGCATTACGGATTACTACATCCGCCAGCGCGAGTTCTCCACCCTGCGGCTCTCAATGCAGCTGTCGATGGTGGCCCAGGAGCTGAAGCGGGCCGCCGATGCCGCGGAAGAGGGCGGCGATGAGCTCCACTGGCACCGCGACGTCTTTGCGCCGCTGAAGTATTCGGTGGCGGAGGTGTTTGACAGCATCGATCTCAGCCAGCGGGTGATGGACGAGCAGCAGCAGGGGGTGAAAGAGGACATCGCCGCCCTGCTGAACAAAGACTGGCGCGCCGCCATCTCCAGCTGTGAACTGCTGCTGTCAGAGACGTCCGGCACGCTGCGCGAATTGCAGGATACCCTCGAAGCCGCCGGTGACAAGTTGCAGGCCAATCTGCTGCGCATCCAGGCGGCAATGCCGATGGAGCAGGATCTCGGCTTTATCGACAAGCAGGTGTTTGACCTGCAAAACAAGCTGGACCGCATTATCAGCTGGGGCCAGCAGGCGATAGATCTCTGGATCGGCTATGACCGCCATGTCCACAAGTTCATCCGTACCGCCATCGATATGGACAAGAACCGCGTCTTCGCCCAGCGCCTGCGCCAGTCGGTACAGCACTATTTTGAGCAGCCCTGGACGCTGACTTACGCCAACGCGGAGCGCCTGATCGACATGCGTGATGAAGAGCTGGCGCTGCGTAATGAAGAGGTCACCGGCGAACTGCCGCCGGACCTGGAATTTGAAGAGTTTAATGAGATCCGGGAGCAGCTGGCCGCCATGATTGAGCAGGCGCTGGCAGTCTACCGTGACGAGAATACCCCGCTTAACCTGGGTAGTGTCATGCGTGACTACCTGGCACAGTACCCGCGTGCGCGTCATTTTGATGTGGCACGCATCGTGGTCGACCAGGCTGTGCGCCTTGGTGTGGCCGAAGCAGATTTCACCGGATTGCCGGCCGAGTGGCAGGCAATCAATGATTACGGAGCCAAGGTGCAGGCCCATGTCATCGATAAATATTGAAGCAGTTATGCCGGTTAAACTGGCACAGGCATTGGCAAATCCCCTGTTTCCGTCGCTCGACAGTCAGCTGCGCAGCGGCCGCCATATCGGCATCGAAGAGCTGGATAACCATGCTTTCCTGATGGACTATCAGGAAGAGATTGAGCAGTTTTACCTGCGTTATAACGTGGAGCTGATCCGCGCGCCGGAAGGGTTCTTCTACCTGCGCCCGCGCTCTACCACCCTGATCCCGCGTTCGGTACTTTCCGAGCTGGACATGATGGTCGGCAAAATTCTCTGTTACCTTTACCTCAGCCCCGAGCGGCTGGCGCATGAGGGCATCTTCAGCCAGCAGGAGCTGTATGATGAGCTGCTGAGCCTGGCGGATGAGAACAAGCTGCTGAAATTTGTTAACCAGCGCTCAACCGGCTCTGACCTTGACCGCCAGAAGCTGCAGGATAAGGTCCGCACCTCGCTGAACCGCCTGCGCCGCCTCGGCATGGTCTATTTCATGGGCGGCGACAACAGCAAATTCCGTATCACGGAGGCGGTGTTCCGCTTTGGTGCCGATGTGCGCAGCGGCGATGACCCGCGCGAGGCGCAACTGCGCATGATCCGTGACGGCGAAGCGATGCCGGTGGAGAGCAGCCTGTCACTGCAGGATGATACCGACGACAGCGAAGGCGAACAGACCGGCAACAGTGCGCCGGTGCGTGCAGAGGATGAACAGGAATGATTGAACGCGGTAAATTTCGCTCACTGACACTGGTCAACTGGAACGGTTTTTTCGCCAGGACCTTTGATCTTGATGAGCTGGTCACCACGCTGTCAGGCGGTAACGGGGCCGGTAAATCCACCACCATGGCGGCCTTTGTCACCGCCCTGATCCCGGACCTGACGCTGCTGCACTTCCGTAACACCACCGAGGCCGGGGCCACCAGCGGCTCGCGTGACAAGGGGCTGCACGGCAAACTGCGTGCCGGGGTCTGCTACTCGGCGCTGGACACGGTGAACTCCCGCCACCAGCGGGTCATTGTGGGCGTGCGCCTGCAACAGGTCGCCGGCCGTGATCGCAAAGTGGACATCAAACCCTTTACGATCCAGGGGCTGCCGACGTCTCTGCAACCCACGCAGATCCTGACGGAAACCGTGGGCGAGCGCCAGGCGCGCGTCCTCTCCTTGCAGGAGCTGAAAGAGCGGGTCGAGACGATCGAAGGGGTGCAGTTCAAGCAGTTCAACTCCATCACCGATTACCACTCCCTGATGTTTGACCTGGGGATTATCCCGCGCCGCCTGCGCTCCTCGTCCGATCGCAGCAAGTTCTACCGGCTGATTGAGGCGTCGCTGTACGGCGGCATCTCCAGCACCATTACCCGCTCCCTGCGCGACTACCTGTTGCCGGAGAACAGCGGGGTGCGCAAAGCGTTCCAGGACATGGAAGCAGCGTTGCGCGAAAACCGCATGACGCTGGAAGCGATCCGCGTGACCCAGTCGGACCGCGATCTCTTCAAGCACCTGATCACTGAGGCGACCTCCTACGTGGCCGCCGACTACATGCGTCACGCCAATGAGCGCCGGGTGCATCTGGACAGCGCACTGGCGCTGCGCCAGGAGCTGCTGTCGGGCCGCAAACAGCTGGCACACGAGCAGTACCGCCATGTGGAGATGGCCCGTGAGCTGAGCGAACACGGCGGCGCGGAGTCCGATCTCGAAACCGATTATCAGGCAGCGAGCGATCACCTTAATCTGGTGCAGACCGCGATGCGCCAGCAGGAAAAAATTGAGCGCTATCAGGGCGATCTCGATGAGCTGACCTACCGGCTGGAAGAGCAGAATGAAGTCGTGGCGGAAGCGGGTGAGCTGCACGCTGAGCATGAGGCGCGCGCCGAAGCCGCCGAAGCGGAAGTGGATGAGCTGAAAAGCCAGCTGGCGGATTACCAGCAGGCGCTGGATGTGCAGCAGACCCGCGCCATCCAGTATCAGCAGGCGTTACATGCGTTGACCCGTGCGCGCGAACTCTGCGAACTGCCGGATCTGGAGAGCGGCAACGCCGAAACATGGCTGGAGACGTTCCGCGCCAAAGAGCAGGAGGCCACCGACACCCTGCTGCAGCTTGAGCAGAAAATGAGCGTGGCCGAGGCGGCCCACAGCCAGTTCGAAACGGCCTACCAGCTGGTGGTGAAAATCGCCGGTGAGGTCAGCCGCGGCGAAGCGTGGCAAACGGCCCGCGAGCTGTTACGTGACTGGAACAACCAGCAGCACCAGGCGGAGCGGGTACAACCCCTGCGGATGCGCCTGAGTGAACTGGAGCAGCGCCTGCGCGAACAGCAGGATGCGGAGCGCCAGTTGCAGGAGTTCTGCAAACGCACCGGGCGCGACTACCAGCCGGAAGAGCTGGAAGGGGTGCAGGATGAGCTGGAAGAGCGTATTGAAACGCTCTCCGCCACGGTGGCGGAAGCCGGCGAGCACCGCATGGAGATGCGCCAGGAGTCCGAGCAGCTGCAGCAGCGCATCAAAGCGCTGACGGCACGCGCGCCGGTCTGGCTGGCGGCGCAGGAGGCGCTGGACCAGCTCGCAACACAGAGCGGTGAATCCCTGGAGAGCAGCACCCAGGTCACCGAATATATGCAGCAACTGCTGGAGAGCGAGCGTGAAACCACCGTTGAACGTGATGAGGTCGCCACCCGCAAACGCCGGATTGAGGGGCAGATTGAGCGCCTCAGCCAGCCGGGCGGGGCGGAAGACCCGCGTCTGGTGGCGCTGGCCGAGCGGTTCGGCGGCGTGCTGCTTTCCGAAATCTATGATGATGTGACGCTGGACGATGCGCCGTACTTCTCTGCGCTTTATGGCCCGTCACGCCATGCCATCGTGGTGCCGGATCTCGCCCTGATCCGCGACCAGATCAACGGCCTGGAAGATTGCCCGGAAGATCTTTACCTGATCGAGGGCGATCCGCAATCCTTTGATGACAGCGTGTTCGGCGTGGAAGAGATGGAGCGCGCGGTGCTGGTCAAAGTGGCCGATCGCCAGTGGCGCTACTCCCGCTTCCCGTCAGTGCCGCTGTTTGGCCGCGCGGCGCGTGAAAGCCGCCTGGAAACCCTGAATCAGGAACGTGAAAAGCTGGCAGAACGCTACGCCACGCTCTCGTTTGACGTACAGAAAATCCAGCGGGCGCATCAGGCTTTCAGCCGCTTTATCGGCACCCATCTGGCCGTGGCCTTTGAAGATGACCCGGAAGCGGAAATCCGTGCGCTGTCCATCCGCCGTGGTGAGCTGGAGCACGCGCTGGCCGCCTATGAGGGGCAGCATCAGCAGCAGCGCCAGCAGTTTGACCAGGCGAAAGAGGCCATCGGGCTGCTGAACCGCCTGTTGCCGCGGGTGGCCCTGCTGTGTGACGAGACCCTGGCTGACCGGGCCGATGAGATCCGTGACGAGCTGGAAGAGGCGCAGGAGGCTGCGCGCTTCCTGCAACAGCACGGTGCCGCGCTTGCCCGCCTGGAGCCGCTGGTGCCGGTGCTGCAAAGTGACCCGGAACAGCATGAGCAACTGAAAGCGGACTATGCCGAAGCGCAGCATATTCAGCGCCTCGCCAAGCAGCAGGCCTTTGCCCTGACGGAAGTGGTGCAGCGCCGGGCGCACTTCAGCTATACCCACTCCGCCGGGATGCTGAACGAAAACGCTGACCTGAATGACAAACTGCGCCAGCAGCTGGAACATGCCGAGGCGGAGCGCACCCGCGCCCGTGACCTGCTGCGCCAGCATCAGGCGCAGCTGACCCAGTACAGCCAGGTGCTGGCCTCGCTGAAAAGTTCGTATGACGCCAAGCGCGACATGCTCAAAGAGCTGGGGCAGGAGTTACTGGACATCGGCGTACAGGCCGATCCGGACGCCGAAGCCCGCGCCCGCACGCGCCGGGATGAGCTGCACGCCGCCCTCAGCCACAACCGTTCGCGCCGCAACCAGCTGGAGAAACAGCTCACGTTCTGCGAAGCGGAGATGGACGGGCTGCAAAAACGCCTGCGCAAAGTCGAGCGGGATTACCATCAGTTGCGTGAGCAGGTGGTCTCGGCGAAAGCGGGCTGGTGCGCCGTGATGCGGCTGGTGAAGGATAACGGCGTCGAGCGCCGCCTGCACCGCCGCGAGCTGGCCTATATGAATGCCGACGAACTGCGCTCTATGTCGGACAAGGCGCTGGGCGCACTGCGCCTGGCCGTTTCTGATAACGAGCACCTGCGCGATGTACTGCGCCTCTCCGAAGACCCGAAACGGCCGGAGCGCAAAATCCAGTTCTATATCGCGGTCTACCAGCATCTGCGTGAGCGTATCCGCCAGGATATTATCCGCACCGATGACCCGGTCGAAGCGATTGAGCAGATGGAGATTGAGCTGGGCCGCCTGACGGAAGAGCTGACAGCCCGCGAGCAGAAGCTGGCGATCAGCGCGAAAAGCGTGGCGAACATTATCCGCAAAACCATTCAGCGCGAGCAGAACCGCATCCGTATGCTGAACCAGGGGCTGCAGACGGTGGCGTTTGGCCAGGTGAAAAGCGTGCGCCTTAACGTCAATGTGCGTGAAGCGCACGCCACGCTGCTGGATGTGCTCTCTGAACAGCAGGAGCAGCATCAGGATCTGTTCAACAGTAACCGCCTGACCTTCTCGGAAGCACTGGCGAAACTTTACCAACGCCTGAACCCGCAGATCGACATGGGCCAGCGCACCCCGCAGACCATCGGCGAGGAGCTGCTGGACTACCGCAACTACCTGGAAATGGAAGTGGAAGTCTATCGCGGTTCGGACGGCTGGCTGCGCGCCGAGAGCGGGGCGCTCTCCACCGGCGAGGCGATCGGCACCGGGATGTCGATTCTGGTGATGGTGGTGCAGAGTTGGGAAGAGGAGTCGCGCCGCCTGCGCGGGAAAGACATCTCCCCTTGCCGCCTGCTGTTCCTGGATGAAGCGGCGCGTCTGGATGCCAAGTCGATCGCCACGCTGTTTGAGTTGTGCGACCGCCTGGAGATGCAGCTGATCATCGCCGCGCCGGAAAACATCAGCCCTGAAAAGGGCACCACCTACAAGCTGGTGCGTAAAGTGGTGCAGAACCACGAGCACGTGCATGTGGTGGGGCTGCGTGGTTTTGCCGCCATTGAACCGGAAGCGGACCGCAGCATCACGGCAGAGGCCTGATTGCCGCCTGATAGTTGAGAAAAATAAATCTTTCCAGCCGCCTCCGGGCGGCTTTTCATTTGTGTGCCTTTCTGCCACGCTGTTTAGACCAGCAGGCGGCCGGCTGCCGCTTTCCCGGTTTGACTGATTGCGACGGTAAAAGAGCAAAAAGCCAGTTCTGCTTTATACTTATATGATGTTTCAGCGCAAGTAGATGATTGATATCTATTTGTATTTAATCAGGGGGCAAGGGATGATGCTTACACGTCCTACTACACTCAAGAGTCTGGCTATTGCTTGTGCACTGGCCTGGGGCGCAACGTCATTACACGGGGTTGAGGCAGCCATGCCGGCAATGCCGCAGGCGTCGGGCAGCATGAGCGTACGCGATGCCGGTAACCAAATCCGCGCCGCGCTGCCGCAAAAGATAACGCCTTTTTATCTGAACACCCTCTCTTCCCTGTATGCGGCCCGCCATATGCAGCCGATGTGGGGAGATACGCAGGCGGTGCAGCAGTTCCAGCAGCAGCTGGCGGAACTGGCGATCTCCGGCGTGCAGCCGCAGTTTACCCAGTGGGTGCGCCAGCTGAGTAATCCGGATTTAACCGGCATGGCGCGCGATATTGTGCTGTCAGACGCCATGCTCGGTTACCTGCAGTTTGTCTCCGGGGTCAGCGCCAACGGCAGCAACTGGCTCTACGGCAGCGTGCCGTACAAAATGTCTCTGCCGGCTGCCACGGTAATCAACCAATGGCAGATGGCCGTGGCCCATCCGGCCAGCCTGCAGCACTACCTGACGTCACTGGCTCCGCAGCACCCGCAATATGCCCGTATGCATCAGGCGCTGAAAGATATGCTGGCCGACGGCCGCCCCTGGCCGCAGCTGGTCAATGGCCCCAGCCTGCGCCCCGGCCAGCTGAGCGATGATATTCCGGCGTTGCGTGAGATCCTCGCCCGCTCCGGGATGCTGGATGCCGGTGCCCAGCCGGTGGCCGATCCTGACCCGATCCCGGCCGCCCAGATTGCCGCCAGCAAGCCGACAGCGGAAGATGACTTATATGTGGACGAATCCGCCGCGCATGAAAGCGGCCCACCGGCTGCCGTCAGCCCGGCCGCCGCGCCGGTAGAGGATGTGCCGCCCACGCCGCACAGCCCGGATGCCGCCACCCCGGTGCCGGCGACCGAGGTAAAAGATAACCAGTACACTGCCGATCTGGTTGAAGGCGTCAAGCGCTTCCAGCGGTGGCAGGGGCTGGCGGATGACGGCGTGATCGGCAAACGTACCCGCGAATGGCTGAACGTCTCCCCGCATACGCGGGCGACGCTGCTGGCGCTGAATATCCAGCGGCTGCGTATCCTGCCCGGAAATGTGAATACCGGGATCATGGTGAACATCCCCAACTATTCGCTGGTCTATTACCGCAACGGCAGCGAAGTGCTTTCATCCCGGGTGATTGTCGGCCGCCCGAGCCGTAAAACCCCGCTGATGAGCAGTGCGCTGAATAATGTGGTGGTGAACCCGCCGTGGAATGTGCCGACCACCCTGATTCGCCAGGACATTATTCCCAAGGCGATGCGTGACGCCAGCTACCTGCAGGCCCACGGCTACACGGTGTTGAGCGGCTGGAGCAATGACGCCGAGGTGATCGATCCGTCGATGATTGACTGGAGCATGGTATCGCCGCAGAACTTCCCGTATCGCCTGCGCCAGGCACCGGGTGCCACCAACTCGCTGGGGCGGTATAAGTTCAATATGCCCAGTTCCGACGCCATCTATCTGCATGACACGCCCAACCATGCGCTGTTCCAGAAAGATATCCGCGCCCTCAGCTCCGGCTGTGTGCGGGTGAATAAGGCTTCAGTGCTGGCCGGGATGTTATTACAGGATGCGGGCTGGAATGATGCGCGGGTTAATTCAACGCTGGAAGCGGGGAATACCACCTATGTGCCGATCCGCCACCATATTCCGGTGCAGCTCTATTATCTGACGGCCTGGGTCGCGGATGACGGCAAACCGCAATTCCGAACAGATATTTACAATTACGATAATACCGTGCGATCGGGCGCACAAATATTGCCTCAGGCTGAACGTCTGCTGCAATAAATCTAGTAATTCCACTGAATTAACGGTCTGATGAAAAGGCTAATTATTAACCACCCCGGCCGGGGTGGTTAATAAACCGGCGCCGGAGTGGGTTGACTCACCCATCAATGGCAGTTATGGTTCGGGACAGCACAGATAAGTGCTTATTTTTTGACTCTCTTGCCGGGTAATCAGACAGTTCATGGATCAAATCGATAAACAACGCCGAAAGTGGCTGGCGCTCGGTGGCGCCGCTATGGGGATCGCACTGCTTCCAGGGCAGGCGTTCGCAACGCTCTCAACTCCTCGTCCCCGTGTATTAACGCTGAATAATCTGCATACCGGGGAAACGCTCAAAGCCGAGTTTTTTGACGGAAAGACCTATAACACGGAAGAGTTGTCCAGGCTGAATCATTTATTCCGCGATTTTCGCGCCAATAAAATGAAGACCATCGATACCGCACTGTTCGATCAGCTTTATCGCCTTCAGGTATTGTTGGGAAATAACAAACCGGTTCAGCTTATCTCCGGCTACCGCTCTGTAGCCACCAATGACGATTTACGCAGGCACAGCAGCGGGGTGGCGAAGCACAGCTACCATACGCTGGGCCGTGCCATGGATTTCCATATTGAAGGGGTGCAACTGAGTAATATCCGTAAGGCGGCATTAAAAATGCGCGCCGGTGGTGTAGGATATTACCCACGAAGCAACTTTGTGCATATCGATACCGGGCCGGTGCGTAACTGGTCTTAACACCGCAGGTGTCCGGTATTGCCATGCCTTTCAACCGGTGCAGAAGGCGTTCTGCACCGGACATGGAGCCTTATGAATATTCTCACGATTCCTGTCACCGCCTTTGCGCAAAACTGTTCCCTGATCTGGTGTGAAGCGACCCGCGAAGCGGCCATCGTCGATCCGGGCGGTGATGCTGACAAGATTATCACCGCGGTAGCGGCAGAAAATGTCCGGGTGACCCAGATCCTGTTGACCCACGGCCACCTGGATCATGTCGGGGCGGCTGCCGAACTGGCGCAGCACTATGGTGTCCCGCTGGTGGGGCCGCATCCGGAAGATCGCTTCTGGCTGGATGCGTTACCGGCGCAGAGCCGGATGTTCGGGCTGGCGGAGTGTGCGCCGCTGACGCCGGATCGCTGGCTGGCAGAGGGGGAAAGCGTGACCGTGGGTGAGATGCAGCTGGATGTGCTGCACTGCCCGGGGCATACGCCGGGGCACATTGTGTTTGTGAACCGGGCGGCGAACACGCTGATCTCCGGCGATGTGATCTTCAAAGGCGGGGTGGGGCGTACCGATTTCCCGCGCGGCGATCATCAGGCGTTGATCAACGCCATCCGTACCAAGCTGCTGCCGCTGGGGGATGACGTCACCTTCTGGCCGGGGCATGGGCCATGCTCAACGCTGGGCCACGAACGCCTGACCAACCCCTTCCTGCAGGACGAGCCGGCAGTATGGTAAGGGCATAAGGCCCGCTGGCTGTCAGCCCCAAAAAACAGCCATAAAAAAAGCCAGCCTCAGCGGCTGGCTTTTTTGTGCCTGCGGTTCAGAGTACCGCGACAATCGCCTCACACAGCGGTGCCATGTTATCCGGCGTCATACCGGCGACGTTGACCCGGCCGGAGTTGACCGCATACACGCCAAACTCATCGCGCAGGCGCAATACCTGCTCTTTGGTCAGGCCGCTGAACGAAAACATGCCGTTCTGTTTGATGATAAAGCTGAAATCCTGCTTCGCCCCTTTCTCCTGCAGGGTATTCACAAACAGCTGGCGCATCCGCTGAATGCGCTGGCGCATGTCAGTCAGCTCCTGTTCCCAGAGGGCGCGCAGGGCATCATTACCCAGAATGGTCGCGACCACCGCCGCGCCGTGGGCCGGCGGGTTAGAGTAGTTGGCGCGAACCGCGGCTTTGATCTGGCTGAAGGCACGATCGGCGTTTTCCGCATCCGCCGCGACCAGCGTACAGGCACCGACACGCTCGTTATACAGGCCGAAGTTTTTGGAGTAGGAGCTGGCCACAATCAGCTCAGCATGCCGAGCGGCAAAAATACGCAGGCCCTGGGCATCCTCTTCCAGGCCATTGGCAAAGCCCTGATAGGCGAAGTCAAACAGCGGCAGCCAGCCTTTGCTGCGGGAGAGATCCGCCAGCTGTTGCCACTGAGCCGGGGTCGGGTCGATGCCGGTCGGGTTGTGGCAGCAGCCGTGGAACAGCACCACGTCACCGGCTTGCGCGCCATTCAGGCTCGCCAGCATACCGTCGAAGTCCAGGGTATGGTTTTCTGCATCGTAGTAATCGTAATTCACCACCTCCAGGCCGGCAGAGCCAAACACATTATTATGGTTCGGCCAGGTCGGGTTGCTGATCCAGACACGTTTGACCGTGGTCTGGGTCGCCAGGAAGTCAGCGGCCACGCGCAGGGCGCCGGTGCCGCCCGGCGTCTGGGCGGTGCGGGCGCGGCGGTCAGCGATAATTGCGCTGTCGCTGCCGAACAGCAGGGCCTGGGTGCAGCTGGCGAACGCCGGGATGCCGTCGATGCTCAGGTAGTTTTTGGTCGTCTCATTTTCCAGCAGAAATTGCTCGGCTTTTTTCACACTGGTCAGAACCGGGGTTTGGCCGGTTTCATCTTTATAGACGCCGATCCCCAGGTTAATTTTGGTCAGACGGTCATCAGCACGAAACAGATCGCCCAGTCCCAGAATCGGGTCGGCCGGGGCAGCGGTGATTTTCTCAAACATGTCAGAAATATCCATGGCTTGGTGATAAGCGGGCAGAAGCCTCAGGTTAACGCCATGTTTCCGCTTTGCCAACCGTTTGCGGCAAAAAGAACGCGATCTGTGAACAGGGCAAGGCCGGGGAACAGGGGCGGGGAGGCGCGCAGCAGGCAGGAGAGGGGAAAAGAAAAGGCAGGGCCTGAGCCCTGCCTTCAGCACGCCTGACTAACGTCAGGCAGCAGCACGATTAGAACTGGTAAACCAGACCAACAGCCACGGTGTCGTCGTTGTTGATGCCCAGTGCATTGTCGTCATCCAGCTGGTTGATTTTGTAATCAACGTAGGTGGACATGTTTTTGTTGAAGTAGTAGGTCGCGCCCACATCGAAGTATTTGATCAGGTCAACGTCGCCGAAGCCTTCGATGTCTTTACCTTTGGACTGCACGTACGCCAGGGACGGACGCAGACCGAAGTCGAACTGGTACTGTGCAACCATTTCGAAGTTCTGAGCTTTGTTAGCAAAGCCGGTCACGCCGGTGGTGCCGCCGGTGTTGTTAGCCACTTGTTGAGTGAACGGGGTGGCGTTACGGGTTTCACCGTACATTGCAGCCAGGTAGACGTTGTTGGCGTCATATTTCAGCGCGGTTGCCCAGCTCTGTGCTTTATCGCCGTTACCCAGCACGCCCGGTGCGTTCTGGCTTTCAGTACGGTCAGATTCGCCGTATGCACCGACGATGCCTACACCAATTTCGCTGGTGTAAGAGGTAGAGATCGCCCAGCCGTCACCGTTAGCACGACGGATGTCTTCACGGTCGTTTTTGCCCTGGTACTGTACGCCGAAGTCCCAGCCGTCAACCAGGCCGAAGAAGTTGTGGTTACGGTAGGTCGCTACGCCGGTAGAACGGCCGCTCAGGAAGCCGTCGGAGTAACCGGAGTCACCGCCGAATTCCGGCAGCATGTCGGTCCAGGCCAGTGCGTCGTACACCAGGCCATAGTTACGGCCGTAGTCGAAGGAGCCGTAGTCGCCGAATTTCAGACCAGCGAAGCCCAGACGGGTTTTGTTGCCGTCTTGTGCGTCAGAACCTTCGGAGTTGTTTGCCTGGACGTTGTATTCCCACTGGCCGAAACCGGTCAGTTGGTCAGTAATCTGGGTTTCACCTTTGAAGCCGAAACGAACGTAGGTCTGGTCACCGTCGTCACCGTCGTTATCGGAGAAGTAATGCAGACCAACGGCTTTGCCGTACAGATCCAGCTTGTTGCCATCTTTGTTGTAGATTTCGGCGGCGTTTGCTGCACCAGCAGCCAACAGAGCCGGGATAACCACTGCAAGAATGTTGCGCTTCATCATTATATTACCCTCATTGGTGTTATTCGGACACCTTGCCACTGCCGCCAATAATCCAGGGAACTATTGTTGAGAGTATGGTGTCTTCCTGTGTCTGCACGCAGTGTTCCATTGGTGTTGCGGTTAATCTACCGCGAAAATGCTACCAAAGTCCTAATGAGGTTTCAGAAAGAAAGCAATTGTTACAAAATGTGAAATTTAGGGAACTTTGTGACCGGGATCTAAGTTTAAAAAAATGTAAAAGGCCAGCATTGCTGGCCTCTGATTTGTAACAAAATTGTCTTAATTGTTCAGTTTCTGATAATCAGAAGCTGGCATTGCGCGGGGTGCGCGGGAAGGGAATGACGTCACGGACGTTCTGGACACCGGTCACATA
This sequence comes from Chimaeribacter coloradensis, assembly GCF_002858715.1. GTDB lineage: Bacteria > Pseudomonadota > Gammaproteobacteria > Enterobacterales > Enterobacteriaceae > Chimaeribacter > Chimaeribacter coloradensis. The sequence goes on from NZ_PJZH01000001.1 coordinate 172,839, forward strand.
GGCGATTAAACGCTCAAAACCGAGGCCAAAACCGGAGTGCGGTACGGTGCCGTAACGGCGCAGATCGCGGTACCACCAGTAATCTTCTTTATTCAGGCCCATCTCTTCCAGACGCTGATCCAGCATGTCCAGACGCTCCTCACGCTGGGAACCGCCGATGATCTCGCCGATGCCCGGTGCCAGCACATCCATTGCAGCCACGGTTTTCCCGTCTTCATTCATGCGCATATAGAAAGCTTTAATGTCTTTCGGGTAGTTTTTCACCACCACCGGCGCTTTGAAGTGTTTCTCAGCCAGGTAACGTTCATGCTCGGAGGAGAGGTCGATGCCCCAGCTCACGTCATTCTCGAAGGCCTGGCCGGACTTGATCAGGATCTCAATGGCGTCGGTGTAATCCACCTGGGCGAAATCGGAGCTGACAAAACGCTCAAGGCGCGCGATCGCATCTTTATCCACACGCTCAGCGAAGAACGCCAGATCGTCAGCGCGCTCATCCAACACGGCCTGAAACACATATTTCAGCATTTTCTCAGCCAGACCTGCTACGTCGTCCAGCGTCGCGAAGGCCACTTCCGGCTCGATCATCCAGAATTCTGCCAGGTGGCGGCTGGTGTTAGAGTTCTCAGCGCGGAACGTCGGCCCAAAGGTGTAGACCTTAGACAGGGCGCAGGCATAGGTTTCGCCGTTCAGCTGACCGGAAACGGTCAAAAATGCCTCTTTACCGAAGAAATCTTCACTAAAATCAACACGGCCCTGATCGTCACGCGGCAGGTTTTCCAGATCCAGCGTGGAGACGCGGAACATTTCACCGGCACCCTCGGTATCTGAGGCGGTGATCAGCGGGGTAGAGACCCAGAAATAGCCGTTTTCGTGGAAGAAGCGGTGGATCGCCTGCGCCAGGGTGTGGCGGACACGGGCCACGGCACCGATCAGGTTGGTACGCGGGCGCAGGTGCGCCACTTCACGCAGGTATTCGATGCTGTGGCGTTTGGCGGCCATCGGATAGGTATCCGGGTCATCCACCCAGCCGACCACCTTCACCTCAGTGGCCTGCAGCTCAAAGCTCTGGCCTTCACCCGGCGAAGCCACCACGGTGCCGGTGATCTCCACAGAGCAGCCGGTGGTCAGGCGCAGCACGTCAGTCTGATAATTGGACAGAGAATTATTTACGACGGCCTGTAAGGGATTAAAGCAGGAGCCGTCATAAACGGCGAGGAAGGAGATGCCGGCTTTAGAATCTCTCCGGGTACGCACCCAACCGCGCACGGTGACTTCACTGTCAACCGCAGCACGGCCTTGCAGTACGTCGACTACAGGCACAACGCTCATAGATTTCTCTCTTTAATAAGGGTTAATTCAGAATTGCGGAACCCACCACAGGCGGGTTTTGCTATGTTACTTACCGCGTCGCAGGACACAAGCAGAAATCACGGCCGCACGCCAACATTTCTCCGGAAAACCGGGCGGGTGATAGGCGCAATGAATAGGGCAGGGAAGGGATATAAAGGAAGGAAATTGCACCGGCAGTAAAGCCGGTGCAACCGGGCCGCTGTCAGCTGGCTTTTTTCACCCGCGGCAGATCGAAGGCTTTACGCAGCGCTTTGACAAACGCCGGGTCTTCACAGATGGTTTTGCCGGGGCTGTCAGAGAGCTTCGCCACCGGCTTGCCGTTACACTCCACCAGCTTGATCACAATATTCAGCGGCTTGACGCCGGGCAGATCGCAGGTCAGGCGGGTACCGATGCCAAACACCAGATTAATGCGGCGGTAGAAGTGACGGTAGAGCGTCAGCGCCTTATCCAGATCGAGGTTGTCAGAGAAAACCAGCGTTTTGCTCATCGGGTCGATATCCAGCTTTTCGAAATGGGCGATCGCTTTTTCACCCCACTCCAGCGGGTCACCGGAGTCGTGGCGCAGACCCTGGTAACGCCCGGCGAAGTCCGGCCCGAAGTCACGCAGGAAGGCATCCATGGTGATGCAGTCCGTCAGGGCGATACCCAGCTGCGCCGGGTACTCATCCAGCCACGCCTGCAGGGCGGCACGCTGGCTGTTGGCCAGCACCGGCGAGATCTGCTGATGCGCCTGGAACCACTCATGCGCCTGGGTGCCGACCGGGGCCAGATCGAGGCGGCGCGCCAGATCGTAGTTACTGGTGCCGACAAGATAAGGGAAGTCGCTTTTCAGGGTGGTGACAATCGCCTGCTGTACGGCGCGCGAGAAGCGGCGGCGCGTGCCGAAGTCCATCAGCCGGAAACGTGACAGATCGGTGTCACCCGCCAGCGCCCTGAACCGTTCCAGCTTGCCGCGCAACTGGCTCACCGCCTGTTCCGGCGTGGCCTGCGGTGAGCGGTGGCGGTGCACCACTTCGCTTATCACCGCCAGCAGCGGCACTTCCCACAGCACCACTTCACGCCACGGCCCGCTGATGCGGATCTCCAGCGTGCCGGCGCGGTTGGTGACCTGCACCTGCTGCGGGTTAAAGCGGAATGCTTTCAGCCAGTCGAGATAATCCTTGCAGAAAAACGGCAACCCGGCGAGATAGCGGTACTCCTCGTCGGTCAGGGCCAGTTCGCTCATCAGGGTGATTTGCGCCTGGATCTCGTCACGGTATTCACCGAGCAGCTCATCGCCGCGGCAGCGGAATTCCGCGGCCACGGTAATGTCATGATACCGGTGGAAGACAGCCTGCTGCATATGCAATTTATAGGCATCGGTGTCCAGTATTGACGTCAAAATCGGGGAAGCGTAGTGAGTCATAGCGCGTTACAGCATCCTCGTTGGGAGCATTTCCACAGTCGGAGTAATCAGCAAAGTGCGTGAAGTATACCTTGATTATCCGGTTATTGAAGCCTCATCACACCATAAAAGGCGCGGGCAGGTCGAGAGGTAAACGTGCCGTCAATCACGTTAATGTGTTTTAAATGTTAACAAAATGATATGACAATGAAATTAAATTGTGATTACGAATCGGCAAGCGGCGCTGTCCGGTCTTCACACCGGGCGATCTTGTGGGAATACAGCAGGCTTCACCCCTGCTCCGGCCAGGCTGGCCGCCGCCCGGCGGCAGGTGCAGAATAACTAAGCACAAAAGGCTCACAAGCTGCTTACAAACTAGGATTTTATAGCGGCTGTGATAAAGTCGGGCAAAGGCATTTCCGGCCACACCGCTGCACCGGGAGACCGGCCAGACCAACAAGAAATCTGGCAGCGGGGCGCAAGCCTAATACACTTATTTAACCTCCACCATCCGGACGTCAAAGGGCTTCTATGACACAGGTCTCTACCGCAACACAACCGCAGGCTAAATACCGGCACGACTACCGTGCCCCGGACTACACCATTACCGATATCGACCTAAATTTTGAGCTGGACGCCGACACCACCACCGTGACCGCCATCAGCCAGGTAAAACGCCTGGGTGCGGTGGGCGCCCCCCTGGTGCTGAATGGTGAAGACCTGACGCTGCTCAGCGTCACCGTAGATGGCCAGCCGTGGCCGCATTACCACCAGCAGACGCACACGCTGGTGCTGGACCAGCTGCCGGATGCCTTTAGCCTGACCATCGTCAACCAGATAAGCCCGGCCAAAAACAGCGCGCTGAACGGGCTTTATCTCTCCGGCGAGGCGCTCTGCACCCAGTGCGAGGCCGAAGGCTTCCGCCACATCACCTACTACCTGGACCGCCCGGACGTGCTGGCACGTTTCACCACCCGCATCGTGGCTGATAAGGCGCGCTACCCGTTCCTGCTCTCCAACGGTAACCGGCTGGAGCAGGGCGACCTGGGTGACGGCCGCCACTGGAGCCGCTGGGAAGACCCGTTCCCGAAACCCTGCTACCTGTTTGCGCTGGTGGCCGGTGACTTTGATGTGCTGCGTGACAGCTTTACCACCCGCTCCGGCCGCGAGGTAGCGCTGGAACTCTATGTAGACCGCGGCAACCTGGACCGCGCCGACTGGGCGATGACCTCGCTGAAGCAGTCGATGAAGTGGGATGAGACTCGCTTCGGCCTCGAGTACGACCTCGACATCTATATGATTGTGGCGGTGGACTTCTTCAACATGGGCGCGATGGAGAACAAAGGGCTGAATGTCTTTAACTCCAAATATGTGCTGGCGAAAGCGGAAACCGCCACCGACACCGACTACCTGAACATTGAACGGGTGATCGGCCACGAATATTTCCACAACTGGACCGGCAACCGCGTCACCTGCCGTGACTGGTTCCAGCTCAGCCTGAAAGAGGGGCTGACGGTGTTCCGCGATCAGGAGTTCAGTGCCGATCTCGGCTCCCGCCCGGTGAACCGCATCGCCAACGTGCGCCTGATGCGCAGCGCGCAGTTTGCCGAAGACGCCAGCCCGATGGCGCACCCGATCCGCCCGGACAAAGTGATCGAGATGAACAACTTCTACACCCTGACGGTGTATGAGAAGGGCGCGGAAGTGATCCGCATGATGCACACCCTGTTGGGCGAGGCGCAGTTCCAGGCCGGGATGCAGCTCTATTTCGAGCGCCATGACGGCAGCGCCGCCACCTGTGACGATTTCGTGCAGGCGATGGAAGATGCCTCGAATGTCGATCTCTCCCTGTTCCGCCGCTGGTACAGCCAGTCCGGCACGCCGGTGCTCACAGTGCGCGACGAATTCAGCACCGAGCTTCAGCAGTATCGCCTGCATGTCAGCCAGACCACGCCGCCGACCGCGGATAAGCAGGAGAAATTGCCGCTGCACATTCCGCTGGATATTGAGCTGTACGATCAGGACGGTAATGTCATCCCGCTGGTGCGTGACGGCAACCCGGTGCATTCGGTGCTGAATGTCACCGAAGCGGAGCAGACCTTTGTGTTTGACGGCATTACGCTGCCGCCGGTGCCGTCGCTGCTGCGCCACTTCTCGGCGCCGGTGAAGCTGGACTACCCCTACAGCGACCAGCAGCTCACCTTCCTGATGCAGCACGCCACCGACCCGTTCTCCCGCTGGGATGCGGCGCAGAGCCTGCTGGCGCTCTATATCCGGCTGAACGTCGCCCGCCACCAGCAGAAGCAGCCGCTGTCGCTGCCGCTGCATGTGGCGGATGCCTTCCGCGGCATCCTGCTGGATGAGACGCTGGAACCGGCGCTGATTGCGCAGATCCTGTCGTTGCCGTCAGAGAATGAGATGGCGGAGCTGTTCACCACCATCGACCCGGAAGCGATCCACGCCGTGCACTCCGCGATTGTCGGCTGCCTGGCCACCGAAATGGCAGATGAATGGCTGGCGGTTTACTACGCCAACCAGACGCCGGAGTACCGTGTGGAACACGCCGACATCGGCAAACGCAGCCTGCGCAACCTCTGCCTCAGCTATCTGGCCTTTGGCGACCCGGCGCATGCCGACGCGATGGTGGCGAAACAGTACCACGCCGCCGATAACATGACCGACGCGCTGGCGGCGCTGTCAGCGGCCGTGGCGGCCCAGTTGCCGTGCTGCACGGCGCTGCTGACGGCGTTTGATGAGCGCTGGCATCAGGACGGCCTGGTGATGGACAAGTGGTTCATCCTGCAGGCGACCAGCCCGGCAGAGAATGTGCTGGAGAAAGTACGCAGCCTGCTGAACCACCGCTCCTTCAGCCTGGGCAACCCGAACCGGGTGCGCTCGCTGATCGGCGCGTTCGCCTCAGGCAACCCGTCCGCCTTCCATGCGGCAGACGGCAGCGGCTACCGCTTCCTGGTGGAGATCCTCACTGACCTCAACACCCGCAACCCGCAGGTGGCCTCGCGGCTGGTGGAGCCGCTGATCCGCCTGCAACGCTATGACGAATCCCGCCAGGCGCAGATGCGCGCGGCGCTGGAGCAGCTCAAGAGCCTGCCGAACCTTTCCGGCGATCTCTATGAGAAGATCAGCAAAGCGCTGGATGCCTGACCCAACGCGTAGGCGATAAAAAGGCGCGGTTCGTAATGAACCGCGCCTTTTTTTATGGCGGGAAGCGCCTGGGAAAACTGGTCAGGCGTAGCCGCGTGACGCCACCGGTTGCAGCGCCGGGGCAGGGGTCAGAATGCGGTCCAGCACCCGGCTCTCCAGCTCGGCCAGGCGGACCGACCCGCGGCGGCGCGGGCGCGGCACGTCCACTGTCACATCCAGGCCGACCCGCCCCTCTTCGATCAGCAGCACCCGGTCAGCCAGCGCCACCGCCTCACTGACATCGTGCGTCACCAGCAGCACCGTGAAGCCGTGCGTCAGCCAGAGGGATTCAATCAGCCCCTGCATCTCAATGCGCGTCAGGGCATCCAGCGCGCCCAGCGGCTCATCCAGCAGCAGCAGCCGCGGCCGGTGGATCAGCGCCCGCGCCAGTGCCACCCGCTGTTTCTGCCCGCCGGAGAGGGCAGACGGCCACTCACCGGCACGCTCCGCCAGCCCGACCGCCGCCAGCGCCTCCTGCGCCGCCGGCCGCCAGTTCCCTTTCAGCCCCAGCCCGACGTTATCAATCACCCGCTTCCACGGCAGCAGGCGCGCCTCCTGGAACATCAGGCGGGTATCCTCCTGCACGCTGGCCAGCGGCGCATTGCCGCTCAGCAGCGCGCCTTCGCTGGCCTGCTCCAGCCCGGCCAGCAGGCGCAGCAGGGTACTTTTGCCGCAGCCGCTGCGGCCCACCACCGCCACAAACTGGCCGGGAACAATACGCAGATCGATGTCATGCAGCACTGTGCGGGCACCGTAACGTTTGCTGATATGGTTCAGTGTCAGCGGGGTGCCCTGCGGGATACGGGTGGGCGTACTCATGCGTTGCCTCCTTGGGAGGTCAGTTGATAGGCGGGGTGCCAGCGCAGCCAGACGCGCTCCAGCAGTTGCGCGCTGAAGTCAGCCAGCTTGCCGAGAATGGCGTACAGCACAATGGCCACTACCACGATGTCAGTCTGCAAAAACTCACGGGCGTTCATCGCCAGATAGCCGATCCCGGCATTGGCGGAGATGGTCTCTGCCACAATCAGCGTCAGCCACATAAAGCCGAGCGCAAACCGCACGCCGACCATGATCGAGGGCAGGGCACCGGGCAGCACCACCTGCACAAACAGCGGCAGCCCGGAGAGGCCATAACTGCGCGCCATCTCCAGCAGGCCGCGGTCAATGTTGCGGATACCGTGATAGGTGTTCAGGTAGATCGGGAACAGCGTGCCGAGCGCCACCAGGAAAATCTTGGCGGATTCATCAATGCCGAACCACAAAATCACCAGCGGGATCAGCGCCAGGTGCGGGATATTGCGCAGCATCTGGAGCGAGCTGTCCAGCAGCCGCTCCCCCCAGCGTGACAGGCCGGTGATAAAGCCGAGCAGCAGCCCGAGGCTGCCGCCGATGGCAAAGCCGATCCCGGCGCGCCAGCTGCTGATCGCCAGATGGTGCCAGAGTTCGCCGCTGGCGCTCAGCGACCAGAAGGCGGTGATCACCGCGCTGGGGGCCGGCAGGATACGGTTAGAGAGCCAGCCGGCCTCCACCGCCAGTTGCCAGACGGCAATCAGCAGCACCGGCACGGCCCAGGGGGCGAGGCGGTATAACCCGCGTTTGGCAAAGTGATGCATGGCGCGCTCCTCAGCTCTGTGACGCAGTGGTCTGGTAGAAGTCATTGGCAATCACCTCGGATTGCGGCCGGATCACCCGCAGGTTAGCGGGCGCGGCATCCGGGGCGGCGAGATCGAGGTGCGGGAACAGCAGCTCACCCACCCGGTACGCCTCCTCCAGATGCGGGTAACCGGAGAGCACAAAAGTATCGATGCCCAGATCGGCATACTCCTGCATCCGCGCCGCCACGGTCGGGCCGTCGCCGACCAGCGCCGTCCCGGCCCCGCCGCGCACCAGTCCGACCCCGGCCCACAGGTTGGGGCTGATCTCCAGGTTATTTTTGTTGCCGCCGTGCAGTGCCGCCATCCGCCGCTGGCCCACGGAATCAAAACGGGCAAACGACTGCTGGGCCCGGGCGATGGTCTCATCATCCAGATTGGCGATCAGCCGGTCAGCGGCGCGCCACGCCTCGTCGGTGGTCTCACGCACAATCACATGCAGCCGGATGCCGAACCGTACCTGACGCCCTTTGGCGGCCGCTTTGGTGCGGACCTGCTCAATCTTCTCTTTGACCTGCGCCGGCGGCTCGCCCCAGGTCAGGTAGAGTTCGACCTGCTCGGCGGCCAGATCCTGCGCGGCGTCGGAGGAGCCGCCGAAGTAGAGCGGCGGGCGCGGCTGCTGCACCGGCGGCAGCATCAGGCGCGCCTCCTTGACCTGAATATGTTTGCCGTTGAAGGTCACGGTTTCGCCCTCCAGCACCCGACGCCAGACGTGGGTAAACTCGGCAGAGGCTTCGTAACGCGCTTCGTGGTCGAGGAACAGCCCCTCACCGGCCAGCTCATCCGGATCGCCGCCGGTGACCAGGTTAAACAGGGCGCGCCCGTTGGAGAGCCGGTCGAGCGTGGCGGCCTGCCGCGCCGCCAGCGTCGGGGAGATGATGCCGGGGCGCAGCGCCACCAGGAATTTCAGCCGTTGCGTTACCGGAATCATCGACGCCGCCACCAGCCAGGAGTCTTCACAGGAGCGGCCGGTGGGGATCAGCACCCCGCCGAACCCCAGGCGATCCACCGCCTGGGCGATCTGTTGCAGGTAGGCGTGGTCCACGGTGCGCGCCCCTTCCTGGGTGCCGAGGTAGTGGCCGTCGCCGTGGGTCGGTAAAAACCAGAAAACGTTAAGGCTCATAATGTGTGCTCCTTAGTGTCCCGGCGCGCGGTGCGCCGGGCGCAGGGGAAAAAGGTCAGGGCTCGGCGTGCCAGATGCGGCTGGCGATATCCAGTTTTTTCGGCAGCAGGCGGTTCTCATAAAACAGGTCGGCGGTCTCCTGCTGCGCGTTGGCGGTACGCGCATCTACCGGCTCAATTACCGTCACCGGGCGGTGGCTCAGGTAGGTGGCGATCACCGGCTCCGGCAGCCCCATGGCGTTGGCCAGCAGGGTAACACTGCGGTCGCGGTCGCTGCGGGTCAGGGCATCGGCGGCGGTCAGCTGGGTCAGCACGTCACGGATAAAGGCCGGGTTCGCCTCGGCATACGTGCGCGCCGCCAGGTAGAAGGAGCCGGTCTGGTTGAGGGTGGTGCCGTCTTTCAGCACCCGCACACCGCCCTGAAGCTGCGCGGCGGAGTAGTACGGGTCCCAGATCGCCCAGGCGTCGACGTTGTGCTGCGCAAAGGCGGCGCGCGCATCGGCCGGGGTCAGGTAGACCGGGGTAATGTCATTGAAGGTCAGCCCTGCCTGTTGCAGCGCCCGTAACAGCAGGTTGTGCGAGCTGGAGCCTTTCTGGAACGCCACTTTGCGCCCTTTCAGGTCAGCCACGCGCTGGATCGGGCTGTTGGCCGCCACCAGGATCACTTCCGCCTTGGGTTTAGGCGGCTCCTGCCCGACATAGAGCAGATCGGCCCCGGCCGCCTGTGCAAACAGCGGCGGCAGATCGCCGGTGCTGCCCAGGTCAATGCTGCCGACGTTCAGCGCCTCCAGCATCTGCGGCCCGGCCGGGAACTCCACCCAAGTAATGCGGGTCTGCGGGTAGCGCTTTTCCAGCATCTGGTGGGTTTTCGCCAGCACCAGGCTTACCGACCCTTTCTGGTAGCCGATGCGGAACTGCGCCGGTGCCTGGGCTGCCTGCGCCGCCATGCTCAGCCCGGCAAGCAATGTAAACAGCGTCATCAGGGCAGACAGGCGGCCCCAGCGGCGGAACAACGACATCGGTGTCATTCTGGCTCTCCTTATGTCCGGTTCAGGCGATATGTTGCAGTTGTGAGGTGCGCACCGGCGTGCGGCGATCCAGCGCCTGGTAGAAACTTTCCAGCGCCTCCTCCAGCCGCAGCGCCAGTGCCGGTACCAGCGTCGGCTGCGGCTGCGCTTTCATCTCAATCTGGCTGTCATCAGCAAAGACGCCGTGCAGCACTTCCTGCGCTTTCAGGGCGGCCAGCACCGGTTTCAGGGCGTAATCCACGGCCAGCATGTGGGCGATGGAGCCGCCGGTCGCCAGCGGCAACACCACTTTGTGGTCAAGCGCGCGCTCGGGCAGCAGGTCAAGCAGGGTTTTCAGCGCGCCGGAGTACGCTGCTTTATAAACCGGCGTGGCGATCAGCAACCCGTCTGCCCGGGCCAGCTCAGCCGCCAGCGCCTTGATCTGCGGGCTGTTGAAATTGGCATACAGCAGATCGTCGGCGTCGAAATCATGCAGGTTATAGGCGGTGATGGTTACGCCGCGCTGTTGCAGCCACTGTTCGCTGCGGCGCAGCAGCACAGAAGAGCGGGAGGGTTGTCGCGGGCTGCCTGCCAGAGATATAACGTGCATACTCACTCCTTATAACTGAATGGAATAGCCAGGCCATTTTTCCTGACGAAGTGTTACTACGCTATCAGCGGGAGCGGCGTTCTTAAAATCTCTTTTTCTGCTTTCTTTTTCTGAAAAAGGGCATAACGTCAGGCGGGCTGACAGCAGAGAAAGAGACGGCCCGGGAAGCGCTTCAGGCTGCGGGAGAAAACGTTTGCGGAAAGGGGCTTTTTTTACCCCGGATCATTTCCCTTTTCACCGGTATTCGCGGATAATACGCCCCCGGTTTGCCACCGGGAACTCAGGAGATTTCATGTATTATCCCCTCGTCAGAAAAGCACTTTTCCAGCTCGACCCAGAACACGCACACGAATTAACCTTCCGCCAGCTTCGCCGCCTTTCCGGCTCGCCGTTCGAATTCCTTATCCGCCAGTCGTTACCGGCCAAGCCGGTCAGCTGCATGGGCCTCTCTTTCAAAAACCCGCTGGGCCTGGCGGCCGGGCTGGACAAAGACGGCGAATGCATTGATGCGTTCGGGGCGATGGGGTTCGGTTTTGTGGAGGTCGGCACCGTGACGCCGCGCCCGCAGGCGGGCAACGAGAAGCCGCGGCTGTTCCGGGTGGTGGAGGCAGAGGGGTTAATCAACCGCATGGGCTTCAATAACCGTGGGGTCGATAATCTGATAGAAAATGTCAAAAAATCGCGTTTTGGCGGGATACTCGGCATCAATATCGGCAAGAATAAAGACACGCCGGTGGAGAACGGCAAGGATGATTACCTGCTCTGCATGGAGAAAGTCTACCCCTATGCCGGCTATATTGCGGTTAATATCTCATCACCCAATACGCCGGGGCTGCGTTCATTGCAGTATGGCGACGCGCTGGATGAATTGCTCGCCGCCATCAAGAATAAGCAGGCTGAATTACAGCAGCGCCACCACAAATATGTGCCGGTGGCGGTGAAAATTGCGCCGGATTTGTCGGAGGAGGAGCTGGTGCAAATTGCCGACAGCCTGGTCCGCCATAATATCGATGGGGTGATTGCCACCAATACCACGCTCGATCGTAAACTGATTCACGGCCTTAATTATTGCGAACAGGCGGGCGGCCTGAGCGGGCGGCCGGTACAGTTACGCAGCACAGAAGTGATTCGCCGTTTGTCGCTGGAATTACAGGGGCGGTTGCCGATTATTGGCGTGGGCGGCATCGACTCCTTAACCGCCGCGCGGGAGAAAATGCAGGCGGGCGCATCGCTGATTCAACTCTATTCCGGCTTTATTTACCACGGACCCCGGCTGATAAAAGATATTATTAACGCGATTTGATAGTTTTTAACCAACCTGCCGTGCCGGGGGGTTTATTTCTCCTTCCGGCTCGTCTATATTTTGTCCACTGCCGGGGTTATAGGCGCGGGATGCCAGCACGTTACCAGACTAAATAATATGTCCCGCGATCCTCACCGGCATCATTTATTAACACACCCCAGCAAAAGCCCTTTTACGGCGCGTTTGCTGGTGGTTTTGGAAATTAACAGGCGTAAAGGGGTAACCCGATGAGAATCAAACCTGACGACAATTGGCGTTGGTATTTTGACGCCGATCACGATCGGCTGATGTTGGATTTGGCAAACGGCATGATATTCCGCTCACGTTTTCCCGCCAAAATGTTAACGCCGGATGCGTTTGGTGAGTGTGCGTTTTCCGTGGAGGATGCGGCGCTCTATTTTGATTATGAAGCGCAGTGCCGCAAAATTAAGCTTAAATCGGAGCAGCGCGCCGAGCTGGTATTAAATGCGCTGGTGGCGTTCCGTTACCTGAAGCCGCTGATGCCGAAAAGCTGGCACTTCACCCAGCAGGCACGCACGCTGGCACCGAAAACCGGGGATGTGGTGGCCGTCAGGGTCACGGAGAGCGGTGACCGGGCGCAGTTGCTGGTGGTGGAATCCGGTGACAATGCCAGCCTCTGTTTGCTGGCGCAGAACCAACTGGCGCTGGCCGGGCGCACCATGCAGTGCGGTGACGCCATCAAAATCATGCATGACCGGATGATGCCGGTCGCGGAAGAGCTGGATCTGGCTGCCCTGTACGACCAGGCCGTGTAAGCGTTCCGTTCTGAAAACAGCGCACCCGCGGGCGCGCCGCCTTTCTGCCCCCGGTTTTCCGGCCAGGCTAGTCAACTCAGGGTAACATCTTCCAGCGGTATGCAGCTGCAACTCAGCAGCGTACCGTCGTCCCCCAGTGCATCCTGCACCAGCGGGGCCACCTTTCCCCCCTCCAGCGTCAGGCGGCAGCTGCCGCACAACCCGGCCCGGCATGAATAGGGAATGCGGAACCCCTGTTGCTCGAGCTGGTCCAGCAGCACCTCTTTTTTATTGCCGGTAAAGCGCTGCCCCTGATAGGTGATAGCGACCGCCTGGGCAGACGGCGCGGCAGGCGCAGGGGGGGCCAGCGGGGCGCTGACTTTCCCGGTACCGTAGGTGCGCGGCGTACAGGTAGCGAGCACCTCGACCTCGTCACCGGCCCGGATGATACCGCTGTTGCGCGCTATCAGGTTCATGCCGAAATCGACGTCGCCATTGGGGGCCGTGCGGAACGTCTGCAGTGTCTTCAGCGGCTCGCCGCCCGGATGTTTCACCCCGCGCTCGGTGCTGACGGTGGTCAGCACGCAGCGGCTGCACGGTTTCACCGCCTCAAACACCACGCTGCCGACCCGCACCTCTGCCCAGCTGTCTTCTGCAAACGCGCCGGCCCCGGTGACCACCAGGTTCGGCCGGAACTGCTCGAGTTTAATCCCGGCCGGGCAGCGGCGGCGCAGCTCCTCCAGCGAGGCCTCATTGACCAGCAGGAACGGGTAGCCGTCAGCGAAGGTCAGCGGGGTGTCGGGGTGGCCTTTCACCCGGCGGCTCAGGGTTGGCCCCAGCCAGCGCAGCTGCACATCGCGCGACAGGTAACCGCTCAGCCAGCGATTGATGGCCTCCGGAGCGATGCGGGCGGTAAACTGATTCCCCCAGACTTCGGTCGGGCTCTCCGTCGCACTGAATTCGTCATAGCGGATAACGGCGCTGTCGCCGTCCGGCGCGGCGATGAACAGGCCATCCGGCAGCAGGGCAGGGGTGAACTGCACCATCTGCGGCAACTGGCGGGCGGTAATAAAGGTGCCGTCCGGCGCAGTGACCATAAAGGCGCGGTCAAACGCCGGCCCGGCACGCTCCGCCAGCAGCTGTGAAAGCTGTAGCCCACGCATCGATTTCACCGGATGGATGAAAAGTTTGGAGAGGGTAATCACTGCTGACTCCTTGCCGGCATAAATGAGAGTCAGCAACTTTATGACAAGCGGGTGGGATTAGCTATAATGCGCAACAATTTTCTATTTGGTGATAAGTCGATATGAACTCTCTGTTTGCCAGCACGGCGCGTGGTCTGGAAGAACTGTTAAAAAGCGAACTGGAAGCGCTGGGCGCCCACGCCTGTAAAGTGGTACAGGGTGGGGTACATTTTCAGGGGGACGATCGTCTTCTGTATCAAAGCCTGCTGTGGAGCCGCCTGGCGTCACGTATTCTGCTGCCGCTCAATGAATTCAAGGTACACAGCGACCTGGACCTCTACCTGGGCGTGATGGCGATTGACTGGCCCTCTGTGTTCGGCGTGGATAAAACCTTCGCGGTGCATTTCAGCGGCCTGAATGATGAGATCCGCAACAGCCAGTACGGCGCGCTGAAGGTCAAAGACGCCATCGTGGACAGCTTCACCCGCAAGATCGACCAGCGGCCGAACGTGGCGAAACAGCAGCCGGACATCCGCGTGAATGTCTTCCTGCAACGCGACACCGCCAGTGTGGCGCTGGACCTGAGCGGCGACGGCCTGCATCAGCGCGGCTACCGTGACCTGACCGGCGCGGCCCCGCTGAAAGAGAACCTGGCGGCGGCGATCGTGATGCGCTCCGGCTGGGCGGCGGGCACCCCGCTGCTCGACCCGATGTGCGGTTCCGGCACGCTGCTGATTGAGGGGGCGATGATCGCCTCTGACCGCGCGCCCGGCCTGCATCGCCAGCACTGGGGCTTCACTGCCTGGAACGGCTTCAACGCCGACCTGTGGCGCGAAGTCACCACCGAAGCGCAGGTGCGCGCCCGCCGCGGCCTGCAGGAGACCACCTCCCGCTTCTTCGGCTCAGACATCGACCGCCGCGTGATTGAGATGGCGCGCGCCAACGCCCGCCGTGCCGGCGTCGCGGAGCTGATCACCTTTAACAGCAACGACGTCAGCAAGCTGGTCAACCCGCTGCCGGAAGGCCCGCGCGGTACCGTGATCAGCAACCCGCCGTACGGTGAGCGCCTGGAGAGTGAACCGGCGCTGATTGCCCTGCACAACCTGCTGGGCCGCATCATGAAAACCCAGTTCGGCGGCTGGCAGTTGTCGCTGTTCAGCGCCTCGCCGGAGCTGCTGAGCTGCCTGCAACTGCGTGCCGAGCGCCAGTTCAAGGCCAAAAACGGCCCGCTGGATTGCGTGCAGAAAAACTACCAGCTGGCGGACAACCCGGAAGGCGCCGCCACCGGCGGCCAGATTGCCGAGGATTTCGCCAACCGCCTGCGCAAAAACCTGCGCAAGCTGGAGAAATGGGCCAGGCAGCAGGGCATCGAATGCTACCGCCTGTATGATGCCGATCTGCCGGAATATAACGTGGCGGTGGATCGCTACGGCAGCAAAGTGGTGGTGCAGGAGTATGCGCCGCCGAAAACCGTGGATGCACAGAAAGCGCGCCAGCGCCTGTTTGACGTGATCAACGCCACGCTGTCGGTGCTGGATCTGCCTTCCAATCAGCTGGTGCTGAAGACCCGCGAGCGGCAGAAAGGCAAAAACCAGTACGAAAAGCTGGCGCAGAAAGGGGAGTTCCTGCTGGTGCAGGAGTTTAACGCTAAACTGTGGGTTAACCTCACCGACTACCTCGACACCGGCCTGTTCCTTGACCACCGCATTGCGCGCCGGATGCTGGGCGAGATGAGCCAGGGCAAGGATTTCCTCAACCTGTTCGCCTACACCGGCACCGCCAGCGTGCACGCCGGGCTGGGCGGCGCGCGCAGCACCACCACCGTGGATATGTCACGCACCTATCTGGAGTGGGCGGAGAAAAACCTGCGGGTCAACGGGCTGACCGGCCGCCAGCACCGCCTGATTCAGGCGGATTGCCTCTCCTGGCTGAGTGAGGCCAACGAGCAGTTCGACGTGATTTTCATCGACCCGCCGACCTTCTCCAACTCCAAGCGCATGGCGGACTCCTTCGACGTGCAGCGTGACCACCTGGCGCTGATGAAACACCTGACCCGCCTGTTGCGCCGCAACGGTACCATTATGTTCTCCAACAACAAACGGGGCTTCCAGATGGACATCGCCGGTCTGGCCGCACTGGGGCTGGTGGCAAAAGAGATCACCGCCCAGACGCAGTCCCAGGATTTTGCCCGTAACCGTCAGATTCACAACTGCTGGCTGCTCACCCGCGCCGGCGAGGAAAAGTAACTTTTATGTCTTTAATCAGTATGTCAGGTGCCTGGCTCTCCTTCAGCGACGCCCCGCTGTTGGATAACACCGAACTCCACATCGAGCCAAATGAACGTGTCTGCCTGGTAGGCCGCAACGGCGCGGGGAAATCCACGCTGATGAAAATCCTCAACCGGGAAGTGCCGCTGGATGATGGCCGCATCGTGTATGAGCAGGATCTGATTGTGGCGCGCCTGCAACAGGACCCGCCGCGCAACATCGGCGGCACGGTGTTCGATTTCGTCGCCGAAGGGGTGGCCGAGCAGGCTGAGCACCTCAAGGCCTACCACGCCATCTCCCATCAGGTCGGCCTCGACCCCAGTGAGAAGAACCTGGCCAAAATGGCGCAGATCATGGAGATCCTCGACCATCAGGGGTTGTGGCAGCTCGACAGCCGCATCCAGGAGGTGCTGGCGCAGCTCTCTCTGAACGGCGACGCGGAGCTGTCGTCGCTTTCCGGCGGCTGGCTGCGTAAAGCGGCGCTGGGCCGCGCGCTGGTCAGCTCCCCGCAGGTGCTGCTGCTGGATGAGCCGACCAACCACCTGGACATTGAGACGATCAACTGGCTGGAAGGCTTCCTGAAAGAGTTCCAGGGCAGCATCATCTTCATCTCCCACGACCGTTCCTTCATCCGCAACATGGCGACGCGCATTGTGGATCTGGATCGCGGCAAGCTGGTCTCCTACCCGGGGAATTACGACCTCTACCTCACCACCAAAGAAGAGGCGCTGCGGGTCGAGGAGCTTCAGAATGCGGAGTTTGACCGCAAGCTGGCGCAGGAAGAGGTGTGGATCCGCCAGGGCATCAAAGCACGCCGGACCCGTAACGAGGGGCGCGTGCGCGCCCTGAAAGCGCTGCGCCGTGAGCGCTCTGAGCGCCGCGAAGTGATGGGCACTGCCAAAATGCAGGTGGAAGAGGCGAGCCGCTCCGGCAAGATCGTCTTTGAGCTGGAAAACGTCAGCTACCGCGTCGGGGAGAAGCAGCTGGTCTCTGATTTCTCCGCCCAGGTGCAGCGCGGCGACAAAATCGCGCTGGTCGGCCCGAACGGCTGCGGCAAAACCACGCTGCTGAAACTGATGCTCGGCCAGCTGAAAGCGGACAGCGGCCGCGTACACTGCGGCACCAAGCTGGAAGTGGCCTACTTTGACCAGCACCGCGCGGAGCTGGACCCGGAGCGCACGGTGATGGACAACCTGGCTGAAGGCAAGCAGGAAGTGATGGTCAACGGCCGTTCCCGCCATGTGCTGGGCTACCTGCAGGACTTCCTGTTCCACCCGAAACGCGCCATGACGCCGGTGAAAGCGCTTTCCGGCGGGGAGCGTAACCGCCTGCTGCTGGCACGCCTGTTCCTGCGCCCCAGCAACCTGCTGATTCTCGATGAACCGACCAACGACCTCGACGTTGAAACGCTGGAGCTGCTGGAGGAGCTGATCGATGGCTACCAGGGCACCGTGATGCTGGTCAGCCACGACCGTGAGTTCGTGGATAACTGCGTGACCGAATGCTGGATCTTCGAAGGCAACGGCGTGATCAACAGCTTCGTGGGTGGCTACCACGATGCGCACCAGCAGCGCGCCGCGACCCGTGCCCTGCGCCAGGCACCAGCCGCCACGGAGAAAAATACCCCGGCGGCACCGCCCGCAACCAGTGCTAAACGTCCTGGAAACAAACTAAGCTATAATTTGCAACGTGAATTGGAACAACTGCCGCAACGCATCGATGCGCTCGAAAAAGAGATCGCCGCGCTGCAGGAAACCATGAGCGATGCCAGCTTCTTCAGCCAGCCGCATGATGAAACGCAACGTGTGATCGATGCGCTGGCGAAGGCGGAAAGCGAACTCGAAGCCGCTTTTGAGCGTTGGGAGAGCCTTGAGGCACAGAAAAACGGATAAAAACCCGGCGGCCGGTTCCCGGCCGCCATCCCCCTGTTTAGGAGCATCACGCCGTTGAGAACACCATGCCGTTGAGAAGTGACGCGGTGAACGCGCATCGTTCTGATAACCCCCTGTTATGCCCGCAATGTGACCTGATGGTCGCTTTACCGGCATTATCTCCCGGCAGCCGGGCAAATTGCCCACGTTGCCACACCACCCTCTATACCGCCTGGCCTGAACCGCGCCGCCGCCCGATGGTGTTTGCCGTCAGCGCCTTGCTGATGCTGCTGCTGGCCAACCTTTTTCCATTTATCAATATCCATGTCAAAGGGCTGAGCAGCGAAATTTCGCTCTACCAGATCCCGCAGGTCATGATGTCCGAGGATTACGCCAGCATGGCCGGGCTGTTCATCCTGTTTGTGCAGCTGGTGCCCGCTTTCTGTATGGTTACCATCATTCTGCTCTGCCAGCGGGTGCGGATGCCGCAGCCGCTGAAAGTCAGGCTGGCCCGCTGGCTGTTTACGCTGAAAGCCTGGAGCATGGTGGAGATTTTCCTGGCCGGGGTGCTGGTCAGCTTCGTCAAACTGATGGCCTACGGCAATATCGGCGTGAACCTGAGTTTCTACGCCTATGTGCTGTTCTGTTTGTTACAGCTGCGCGCGTTCCAGTGCCTTGACCGGCGCGCCATGTGGCATGACATCGCCCCTGCGCCGCCGCTTAAGCGCGCGCTGCGCGTGGGGGAGAGCGGGTTGCAGCAGCAGTTGCGCGCCTGCCCCTGCTGCGCCGCGGTGTTGCCGGCGGAACAGGAACGTTGCCCGCGCTGCCTGACCAAAGGGCACCTGCGCAAAAAGCACAGCCTGCAATGGACCATGGCGCTGCTGATCACCGCATTCCTGCTCTATATTCCGGCCAATATCCTTCCGATCATGAATACTGAACTGCTGGGGAACCCGGCCCCGTCTACCATTATGGCGGGGGTGGTGCTGCTCTGGAGCGACGGCTCCTACCCGGTGGCAATGGTGATCTTTATCGCCAGTATCATGGTGCCGACCCTGAAAATGATGGCCATCGCCTGGCTCTGCTGGGATGCGCGCCACCCGGAGCGGCAGCGCGACAGTGAACGGATGCACCTGATTTATGAGGTGGTGGAGTTTGTCGGGCGCTGGTCGATGATCGACGTGTTCGTGATCGCCGTGCTGTCAGCACTGGTCAGAATCGGGCAGTTAATGAATGTGTACCCGCAGATCGCTGCGGTGCTGTTTGCCATGGTGGTGATCCTGACCATGATCGCCGCCATGACCTTTGATCCCAGATTGAGCTGGGACGGTCTGAATAGAAAAAACCAAAAGGAGCTGCACCTTGACAGCAAATGAAGGCACCGCACGGGTGGAGAAGATCAAACGCTGGTCACCGGTATGGATTGTGCCGATCGTGACGGCCCTGATTGGCGCCTGGATCCTGTTTTACCACTTCAGCCATCAGGGGCCGGAAGTGACCCTGATCACCACCACGGCAGAGGGCATCGAGGGCGGCAAAACTGCAATCAAGAGCCGCAACGTTGACGTTGGCCGGGTCGAGAGCGTGACCCTGAGTGATGACCTGAACCATGTGATCCTGAAAGCCCGCCTCAACCCGGACATGCAAAAGCTGCTCAAGGGCGACTCCGCCTTCTGGGTGGTCAAACCGCAGATCGGCAAAGAGGGGGTCTCCGGCCTCGGCACGCTGCTTTCCGGTGCCTATATTGAGCTGCAACCGGGCCGCAAAGGTGAAGAGCCGGCACAATACCAGCTGCTGGATTCACCGCCGCTGGCCGCGCCGGACGCCAAGGGCATCCGTGTGGTGCTCGACAGTGAGCGCTCCGGCCAGCTTAACCCCGGCGATCCGGTGCTGTTCCGCGGCTACCGGGTCGGGTCAGTGGAAACCAGCCAGTTCGATACCAAAACGCGCTCTATGCATTACCAGCTGTTTATCAATGCGCCGTATGACTCACTGGTGACCAGCAATGTGCGCTTCTGGAAAGACAGCGGCGTCAATTTCGATATGTCTGCGCAGGGTATGCGGGTCGAGATGGGGTCGCTGACCACCCTGTTCAGCGGCGGCGTCAGTTTTGACGTGCCCAACGGCTGGGAGCGCGGGGAGCAGGCGCAGGAACATGCTGAGTACACCCTGTTTGACGACCAGCGCAGCATCCAGGATTCGCTCTACACCGAGCACCGCGATTTTGTGATGTTCTTCTCTGACTCGATCCGTGGCCTCTCGCCGGGCGCGCCGGTGGAGTTCCGCGGCATCCGCCTCGGGACGGTCTCCTCTGTGCCGTTCACGATTCCCGGCATCGAACAGCAAATTGACAGTGATTACCGCATTCCGGTGTTGATCCGTATTGAACCCGATCGCTTCACCAAGCAGCTGGGTAAACACTTTGATATGGAAGCCGCGCTGAAAGATGCCCTGCAACGTGGCATGCGCGCCTCCCTGAAGTCAGGCAACCTGCTGACCGGCGCACTCTATATCGACCTCGACTTCTACCCGAATGAGAAGCCGTGGAAGGGGCCGCGCCAGCTGGGCGGGTATGAACTGCTGCCGACCACCAGCGGCGGCCTGGCGCAGATTCAGCAGAAAGTGATGATGACGCTGGACAAGATCAACGCCTTGCCGCTGAACCCGCTGATTGAAGAGGCCACGCAGACGCTGGCGCAGAGTAAGCGCACGCTGGCGGAGACGCAGCGCACCATGGCAGCGCTGAATAAAATCACCTCCAGTAAAGAGATGCAGAACCTGCCGGCTGACATGCAGAAAACGCTGCTTGAGCTGAACCGCAGCATGAAAGGCTTCCAGCCCGGCTCCCCGGCCTACACCAAAATGGTGGCGGATATGCAGCGCCTGGATCAGGTGATGCGTGAACTGCAACCGGTGTTGCGCACCATCAATGACAAGAGCAACGCGCTGGTGTTTGAAGCATCGGAAAGCCCTGACCCTCAGCCGAAGAAGGCCAAAAAATGATGAAATGGATACTTCCCGTTACGCTGGCTGCCTTGCTGGCCGCGTGCAGCAGCAGTGATGACAGCGACAAACACTACTACCAGCTGCCGGACCTGCCGGCCGCCACCGCCCCGGCCCCGGCCGCTACGGCACAGGTTGCACAACGCCAGTTGTGGATTGAGCACGTCGGGGTGGCGGATTACCTGAACGGCACCGGCGTGGTCTACCAGACCAACGATGTGCAGTACGTCATCGCCAAAGATAACCTCTGGGCCAGTCCACTGGAGCAGCAACTGCAACAGACGCTGGTTACCCAGCTGAGCCGGGATTTGCCGGGCTGGCTGGTCTCTGCCCAGACGCAGAGCAACGATCAGGAGGTGCTGAACGTCACGGTTACCGGCTTCCACGGGCGTTATGACGGCAAGGCGGTGGTCAGCGGGCAGTGGACGCTGACACGCGACGGGCAGACGCTGACTCAGCCGTTCAGCCTGCAACTGGATCAGCCGGAAGATGGCTATGACAACCTGGTCCGGACACTGGCGCAGGGCTGGCAGCAGCAGGCTGCGGTGATTGCTGCCTATGTAAAATAGTCAGCGAAAAAGCGTTAAAGCCCGGTAAGCGGATCGCGTTGCGCGGTTCGCCTGCCGGGCTTTTTTATCGGTTTCTTATTAAACAACAGGTTACGCCATCATCATTTACATCAGTGAGTTACTTGATTCTCCTCATATATCTCACAAATGTGACATTGGCGTGAATATTGCGCATTGATCTTCACGCGTTAAAGGACTATTGCTTAAACGTGGCGTACGCAGACTGCGGCGACCACTGTTTTCTTTCCACCAGACCATGAATGAGGGAAATAAGGCATATGATGAAGAGACAGAAACGCGATCGCCTGGAACGGGCACATTCACGCGGGTATCACGCAGGTATTTCAGGTCGTCCCAGGGAATTATGTCCCTATCAATCGTTGGACGCCCGGTCTCACTGGTTGGGAGGTTGGCGACAAGCCATGGAGGACAGGGCCGTGACCGCTGCATAAGCGGCGCCCTGTACGAAAAGGGAAGAACCTCCGCCAGGCGCGGAGGTTTTTATTGGGGGCTGGGTAGCAGACTTCACCACGTCCTCATCAACATTTTACGATTTCATTTTAAGCGTGACATTTTCAACGGTCGTTTCTTCACTCCGCATTACCCGCCACCGCCTACCTTCCTGGAGCCTTAACATTATTTTCATAAAGCCAAATATGCACTTGTGATGATTATAATTATCTGAATGCTTCATATTTTCTGAAATTAATTTATTGCAGGTTTTTATAAATTTCGTGACTAACTAGTCGCAATGAGATAGGGGGTGTTTTTAGTGGATTCAGATTGAATATTTCAAGAATACGACGCTCGGTTTCCCCTATCCGCTAATAACTGGTCATGATTTTTCTTATTAAGAAAAAATACATCATGGCTAAAAATAATAGCTATGATCTACACTTTTAATTGGTATGAATCGTTATGGATTAAGAGATTTTCTGAAATTTAGCCTCAGGCAGATTGGTTAGTAAAATTAATTGTTAAGGATAAATAAAATGACAAATTATAAAAATTAAATTTATTTATTATGATAAATTAATCTATATTTTCTCTTGGAAATGTCCGCTCAAAAACTTAAGCTTGCATGTATCTATAATTAATTATTATGAATTGATAATCGTATAATTAGTATGGGTATGTGTTTTAGGTTTACTTGGGCTTCAGAATTGTGGCAGGAGTCAGCTCAATGTTGTTGCGAGGCTTATTTATTTTTGAATAAGTATAGCAATGGTTACCTTTTCTTTGAGTCCTTCTGGTCCGCTGTTCGTATATTCTTTCATTCTTACATCTGCCCTATTGGATTTGGAAAAGCTCAATGTCTGAAATTAATGCAAATGTTATTATTTCAATGCCATCCTCTCCCTTTACCTTAGCCACTTCGTTTAAGGCTGCATCAGGCGGAAGTGTTTATATTGGAAAAGTGAATACTGACCCTTTCCATCCTGAGAACCAAGTTCAGGTTTATCTGGAAAAAAGGGAAGGTGAAATTGTACCTGTAGCACAACCGTTGTTACTTAATTCTGCAGGCTATCTTGTTTATGAAGGGGCGATAGCAAAATTTGTTACTGATAAAAACCATAGTATGACGGTATTTGACGCCAGCAACGTACCACAATTTTATTACCCCGATATTTTAAAATATGAGCCCGATCAGTTTAAACGGCAACTGAGTGGCTCTGATGGCCTGAAGTACATTGGCCGATGCCCTGATATTGGTATGCTGCGTATAACCGAGCCAAATGAAAAAAATCAATTAATTGATGTTGTAGAATACTTCCAAGGATGCAGTTTTGGAGGGGGATATTTCATTTATGATGACACGGATAAAGAGAGTGTAGATAACGGTGGCTCGATTATCGCTACTGCCGGAGGCCACCGCTGGAAACGCCGGGAAACATATCTGCTGCCTGTCCACTTTGGTGCTGTTCCCGATGGAAAAACGGATGTTACTGACAGCATGCGGCGGTATATCGCCGCTTCAGCAAGAGGTACCGTTGATTTTCGAAATGGATTCTGGCGCATTTCATCTACCCTGGACTTAACTCATGTGGCGACTATCATTACTGACGGCACATGCGCATTTAAAGTCAATCCCTTTAGTTTTTCAGGAGAATGGGCGATGACTATCGGTCATCCTGATAGGGGGGCTTACGCGGGCAGAGTTGCAAAGTTCGTTATTCAAGGGATATTAACGATTGATAGTGACAGCCGGTCAGTGCCTTTAAACGGGTTATATATGAAAGGAAGCTGGTTTGTTGTAGACCATATACGTGTCACCAATTTTAATGGGACAGGAATTCACCAGTCTGCGGTGTGGGACTCAACATTTAAACGATTGTCTGTAGAACTCTGCGGCAATTCAGAAAAATATGCATGCTCTTTAAATGGTGGAGGAGATACTTACAACACAACCCATATTGGGGCATTACAAGCCGAGCAATCTTATGACAAAGCATTATGCATCACCGGCATCCGAAACGTGATTGAAAATATCCATTGTGAAAGAACGTATATCACAACACTCGATGACGGAAATACGAAACTTCCGTCTGGCCTGAAGTATACAACCTGTGACTTTAATATAGGTAACTCGACAATAAACCAGGCTATTATTGATGCCTATACAGGCTCTACCACACCTGACGGGATCGCATGTATTACAGATGTACCCTCTATTTCCTTATCGCTTGATTACTCAGAGGCGAGGAATATTAATGCAACAAATGGGATCCTAAGCTGCGCCTTTGGCCATCAAACATTATATAGTACAATAGTGGCAAAAAATTTTCACATTGTAGAGCCAGCTCAAAAAATAACAGTAGAAAACCCACGTATATCTGAAAAGATTTGCATTGGTTCTGAAGTTATTATCAATAACGGCATGATTAATATTTTTACCCCAAATAATAATGCTAGGAATATAATTATTAATGGCGGCGAGATAAATAAAGTGGACTTTGGATCGCATATTCGTGGTCATATTACTTTTAATAATGTGGCAATAACTGGGGAGATCGGAGATTTAAAAAGCCCGCCATATAAAAATACTAACAGTGTTATCGGAATGCAATTTCCACCAACAACTTTTAATAATTGTCAATTGGAAAGCGTGGTAGGTGCCTGGAACTCCAGGGCTATATTTAACGGAGGTGCCATTAGAAGTGTTAATCTTAATTCACAAAGTGCTTTTGAATTTTATAACGTCTCGATAGGAACGTTCAATTACTCAGGTAATACTGCATTTATTACTCGAGGGGTAAAGGCTGAAAACGTGTTACGGTGGGCAGAACCAAGGCATTTTCTATACCCGGCCGGCACGATTACCGAGCGGATAGGGCCGGCAACGAACTGCGGCATAATTTATTTATGCAGAAGCAATACAGAGGTAAAATGGACGCCCATCATGTCAGTCTAATGGAATGTTAAATTCCTTAAAAAGCAATAGAGTGAATGACTCTGATGAGTGTTAGATTAATGCAGGTAAATTTGTTACAGCAATTATTATAGTGTTTTTCTAAAAAAATCCATTAGTTATAAATAAGGCGCTACTTACTTTCAGGCAGCGCCTTTAAAATTAACAGAGGAATCAGAAGACGCTGGTGTCTTTGAACAGGCCCACTTTCAGGTCACTGGCGGTATAGATGACTTTACCGTCGACCAGTACTTCACCGTCTGCCACGCCCATGATCAGTTTACGGTTGATCACGCGTTTGAAGTTGATGCGGTAAGTCACTTTTTTCGCGGTCGGCAGCACCTGGCCGGTGAATTTCACCTCGCCCACGCCCAGCGCACGGCCTTTGCCTTCGCCGCCCAGCCAGCCCAGATAGAAGCCGACCAACTGCCACATCGCATCCAGACCCAGGCAGCCCGGCATGACCGGGTCACCGATAAAGTGGCAACCAAAGAACCACAGGTCAGGGTTAATATCCAGCTCTGCTTCCACGTAGCCTTTATTGTGGCTGCCGCCGTCTTCGCTCATTTTGACGATGCGATCCATCATCAGCATGTTGCCTGACGGCAGCGGCGGGCCGCCGGCACCAAAAAGTTCACTGCGGCCAGAGGCTTCCAGATCTTCTTTCGTGTAAGAGTCGCGTTTTTCTACCATGTCGATGTAAGCCTTATTTTAATGAAGGTCGCAGATTAGCTTACAGGTGTAAGCTTAACAACTCCGATCAGCCGCGGTTAAACCAGTTTAACCAGCGTAAGAACCACGGCAGATGCCGGCGTTCATGCGCGTTGACCTGTGCTATGCGATCCTGAATGGCGCCCAGCAAGCTGGGTTGCTGATCGTCAGCATATGTTACGCCTGTGATTATCGTTAATGCCTCAGCAGCGGAAGAGACAGCCCAGATATGGAACTGCCCATCACGCACGGCATCCACCACCTGCTGTTGCAGGCAAAGGTGGCGCAGGTTGGCCTGGGGCAGAATCACGCCCTGTTTGCCGGTCAGCCCGCGCCGTTGGCAGACTTCAAAGAAGCCCTCAATTTTTTCGTTAACGCCGCCGATAGGCTGCACATTACCGAACTGATCCACTGAGCCGGTGACGGCAATCTGCTGGTTGATCGGCTGTTGTGCCAGTGCGCTGATCAGCACACACAACTCCGCCAGCGAGGCGCTGTCACCATCCACTTCACCGTAGGACTGCTCAAACACCAGTGACGCCGAGAAGGGCAGGGGCTGGTCCTGATCCAGTTCGGAAATCAGGTAGGCCTGCATAATCATCATGCCTTTGGCATGGAGATTACCGCCGAGTTCCGCTTTACGTTCGACATCATTAAACTCGCCATCGCCCGCATGCACCACGCAACTGATGCGGGAAGGTTCGCCAAAGGCACGCGGGTGGCCGGGGTACTCCAGCACCGACAGGCCATTAATCTGGCCAATGACTTCGCCTTCGGTTTCAATCAGGATCTGGCCCAGCTCAATCTCATCCTGCATCCGCTCCGCCAGGTAGCTTTCGCGCCAGGCTTTGGCCTGCAATGCGGCATCAAACGCTTTTTCATCCAGCAGCGTCTCTTCATTATAGAGGGCCGCTTCAGAGAGCAGGGCGCTGATCCACTCCGGGCAGAGGGGCAGGCTGCCCTGATCGCCACTGAAACGTACCGCCTGCGTCAGCAGCAGCGGCCAGGCGTCAGCGGCCGGGCGCGGCAGCGCCAGGTTGTCGGCCAGGGTGTTGATATAGGCGCACCAGGTGGCCATATCTTCAGGCTCGGTCAGCGGCAGCTCACCTTCGAACTCACCATATAACCCATGCTCCGCCAGCTCCGGTTCCATCTCATTAAGATCGGCCAGGCCGGGGCGGTCACCGACGATAATCACCTTGAGGTCGAGCGGCATCGCCGGGATGTTTACCGGCAGCGGGCGCGCCTCATCCGGCGAGATCCAGCGGAACAGCCCTTCACTGACAATCTGCTTCAGCCGAAGCCACATCAACGGCTGCGCCAGCAGGGTACGGGCGCTGAGGATCAGCACCCCGCCATTCACCTGATGCACGGCACCGGGATGCAGCACCACCTCTCCATTCAGCAGGCCAGCCCGGCCAAACAGCTGCTCCGGCTCAATCCACTCCCGGTAGAGGCAGCGTGTGTCCGCGATAAACGGGCCGCGCTGCGGCAAGGAGGCCGCAAGGCTGACCTGCGTTCCGGTAACCTGATAGTGGCTGCCGACCGGCTGTTCACTCTCCGGCAGCAGTGTGTCGACCACGTCAGCGATCACTGCGAGATAGGCACGACTCTCCTGGGCTTTAACCGTCATGATGCGCGGGCGTGACTGAGGATGGCAGAACAGCGTCAGGCCATTTTCCAGCCGGGGCTGGGTCACTGCGAAGGGGATCGGAGCCATGTCAGGCGCCGTAGCGAATAATGTCTGATAAGGCGCGGCGTCAGGGATGAGTGACTGCCATTCAAGTCGGTTATTGGTCAAAGTGTTAGGATCAATCAGTCAAAAGGGAAAGGGCGATTATACAAGAATAACGAAGGCTGCATATAAGCAGAGTCATTCTTCAGCAGACGCACAGGGCGAATCGCAAAAAGGTGAATAAAAAACGCACAAGCGAAGCGGTGAAAATTCATAAAAAACTCTTTCTAAAACTGTTATGCTTAAGAAAGTTACACGGTCACATAAAGGCTCGCGATGAAATATCAGCAACTGGAAAATCTGGAAAGCGGATGGAAATGGAAATACCTGGTGAAAAAGCACCGGGAAGGGGAACGCATCACCCGCTACCTTGAGAACAGCGCTGCGCAAGAGGCCGTGCAAGAGTTACTGAACATGGAAAACAACCCGGTCAATGTGCTGCAATGGATGGCCCGGCATATGAACCCGGCGCTCGACAACCGCATGAAGCAGACAATCCGTGCCCGTCGCAAACGCCATTTCAACGCAGAGCATCAGCATACCCGCAAGAAATCTATCGATCTGGAATTCCTGGTCTGGCAGCGGCTGGCAGGGCTGGCGCGGCGGCGCGGCGTGACGCTGTCAGAAACGGTGGTGCAGCTCATCGAAGATGCAGAACGCAAAGAGAAATATGCCAGCCAGATGTCCTCCCTGCGGCAGGATCTGCAGGAAATCCTCGCCAAAAAAGAGTAGTTTCCCCCAGCCTTTGTGCACCCCGCCCGGTACCGTTCTCTGTGAAAAGAGGACGTTTCGTGAGACGCAGCCATAAAAAAACCCCGCCGGAGCGGGGTTTTTAGATCAACGATGTTTAACTTAAGCCTGTGGCTGAGTTACAACGTCTTTGATGCCTTTAACTTCGATCTCTACGCGACGATCCGGGCCCAGGCAGTTGATCAGGGCAGCACGGCCTTTCACGCTGTCACAGGTAGAACCGGTAACCGGCTGGGATTCGCCCATGCCACGTGCGGAGATTTTGTCAGCCGGGATACCTTTGGATACCAGGTAGTCCACAACGCTCTGAGCGCGCTGCTCAGACAGTTTTTGGTTGTACTGGTCAGAACCGATACGGTCGGTGAAGCCCAGAACAACAACGGAACCGTCTTTCGGATCCATGGAGCTCAGCTGGGAGTACAGCTGATCCAGAGCCTGCTGGCCTTCGCCTTTCAGGGTGGATTTGTTGAAGTTGAACAGAACGTCAGACTTCAGGGTGAAACGCTTGGTTTCAACAACCGGAGCCGGTGCCGGAGTCGGAGCCGGTGCCGGAGCAGCCATGTCGTCCTGGCCGAAGCGGTAAGAAACACCCAGGCTCAGCATGGCGTTGTCAGGACGTGCGCCCACGGTCGCAGCGTCACCGATGTTGTTAACCCACTGGTAGTCCAGGCGGGTAGCCCAGTTTTTGGTCAGTGCGTATTCAACACCAACAGCAGCCAGCGGGGAAACGCCGGTGTCGTGGTCGCTGATGCGGTTGCCGTTCACAGAAGCAGTGGAGTCAGCACGCCATACCATGCCGCCCAGACGGGTGTACAGGTCCAGGTCGTCATAGATCGGGTAGCTCAGTTTAGCTGCCAACTGAATACCCTGTGCCTTGAAAGCACCGTTGTTGACGCTGCCTTTGTAAGGCATACGGCCAAGCCAGTCATATCCCATTTCAAAGCCCAGGTATTGGTTCGCTTGGTAGCCCGCGAACGCACCTGCACCCAATTGGCTGTCGTGGGTTGGGCCATTGCCAACACCGTTGTAGCCATTACCATAGAAACCTGTGTCGTGGAACTGAGACCAGCCCACTTTAGCACCGGTGTACCAGGTGTTATCTTTCGGGGCGGCTTGCGCTACGGTAGCGAAACCTGCCAGTGCCACTGCTAATGCGATAGCTGTCTTTTTCATTTTGCGCCTCGTTATCATCCAAATAGGCAATGAGCTTTAAGCTGTTATAAGCCCTTGGTTAAAATCCTTCGCCAAGGTTATTGCTTCCGTTAGTAACTTTGCCAATTGATTTGGCCTTATAGAGCAACCTTGGCGATGTAAAGTCTACAACGTGGCGTGAAACTTACAAGTATGAAGTTTTCGCACCCCCCTAAAAAGGCGCAAAACGTACATAATTTTTAACATGTTCGGTCAATTGGTGACGAAATTACGTGAAAAAAACCCTTAACAAGCGGTAAACAAGCCGCCAAAACCGCACGCAAAAGCGGTTTCGACGGAAAAAAAGGCTTTTTTCATGAGAATATTCTTAATTTGTTTCAATGATAGCGCGAAGAGTGAATTTTAAGTGAAGGCAGATGTCCCCGCGGTGCCCGCTCCTCATACTGCGGGCGCATAATGAAGCCATAAGCACAGCCTGATTGCGCGGCCCGCTGTAACCTTTCCCGTTCTTTATCGGTCAGTTCCGGTAACCAGCCCAACACAACGCTGTAATTGCCGCTTTGCAACGCTTTTTCCATCGCATCCACGGTAGAGGTGGGCTGGATAGCGCGCAATTGCACAACTTTATCCACCGGCAGGCCGGAGTGGCGCAGCCAGTTGCGGCTCAGTTTCTGTTGCGGGGCAAGCCAGAGCAGCCAGCGGGACTGCGCACCCAGGTGGTGGAGCAGGGGGAGGAGAATCTGGGCCAGAGCAGGCTGATCTTCACTGTAAACGAACTCACTGATCAAACCGCCGAGATGACTGGAGGATGCCTCAAAAGAGGGGGACGGCATAGTTATCTGAGCGTGCTCGCCGGCCTGATAGTTATAAGAAGATGGACGCATAGTTTCCCTGCCCTGATGTCACTGTATGTATATACAGTATCTCCACTTTCCGCAAAGATCAATGCGATTCTTACAATACGTCTCGCAGATTTGATACGTAATCCCGTGTAACGGCATTTTGTCATTGGCAGTGCCGGGAAGTTTGCGTATTTTGTAATTCGTTGTTCTTAATGCAGTTATTAGGTAACGAATATATTTACTAAAGGAAATAGTAATGAAGAACCTATACGAAAAAAGGATCGATCAGACAAAACGGACGCTGGCCTCGTTGGGTGAAATCCGTACGCGCCCGCAGTTCGGCGGCTACGGAATCGTGATAGACAACATTATGTTTGGCCTGTTTTTGCAGAGTGAACTTTATCTGCGGGCCACACAGCAGACCGAAGCGGTATTCCATCAGCACCAGATGACGCGGCTGTGTTATCTCCGGCGCGGCCTGCCCCTTACGCTCTCTTATTACCAGCTTACCGGGGCCATCTGGCAGGACCCGGCCCTGTTTCTGCACCTGGCCACGCTGGCACTGGACGGTGCCCGGCAAGACCATGCGGAGAAGCAGCAGCGTGCGCGCCTGAAAGGGTTGCCCAATATCAGTGCCCATCTGGAAAGCTTACTGTTGCAGGCCGGCATCAGCAGCCGGGAGCAGTTAAAAGCGCAGGGTGCGAAGGCGTGTTACCTGAAACTCGACACGGATGAGATTCCGCTGAGTATTAAAGTGCTTTATGCCCTGGAGGGGGCCGTGACCGGTTATCACGAAGCGGCATTACCGCCGGAAAAACGCAAGGAACTGCGTCACTGGTATGAGGCCCGGCACCCGGCCGCGGCCACCAAATTCCGCCGTTGAAAGGGGGAGCCGGCACCCGGCCGGCTATCCGATGTGCCTGTGGTTCACTCTGCCGGGTGGTTCAGCCGCTGGTGCAGGGCGATGAGCTCAGGCAGCAGGCCGAGGATCAGCCCCACCTGTTGCAAAACCAGTTGTTCACGGCTCTCCGGCTCCGGCACCACTGCCGCCACACGTTGGGCAAGGCCTGCCAGCAGCCGTTGCAGACGCCCGGCATCCTGCGTCATCAGGTGCAGTGCCCCGTCCACATAACAGGCGGTATCATCCAGAATGCTGAGGACGTCACTCTGCTTCAGCTGCCCGCGGTGCGCGCCCAGGGCCGAAATATAGCTCAGCAGCGTATGGTTCAGGCATAACAGCCGGAACGCCTGCTCCTGCACGGTGCCGCTGTTTTTCGGCTCCGACGACATACTGGAGATAACGGACGCCAGTTCCGCATTGCTGTTGTGGGCGTCCCGGCGGGCGATGCGGTAATCCAGCCGGTTATCACGGCCCTGATGGTACTGAACCAGAATGGCATCCAGATAGCGGCAGTTCGCGTTCAGTGACTTATCGATCACCAGCGGGAGTTGGCGGAAACGCCAGTCCGGCCAGATAAAGGTCACTGCCGCCCAGGCGATGGCGCAGCCCAGCAGGGTATCGATCACTCGCGGCAGCGCTACCTCAAACCCTTCGCCCAGCAGGTTAAAGCAGAGCAGCACCAGGAACGTAATAAACATGGTGGCGTGGGCATACTGCACATTGCGGAAAGCGAAAAACAGCACGCCGCTGATCACAATCAGAATGAGCTGCCCCTCGGTCGAGGGCACGAAATAGAGGATCGGCAAACCCAGCAGCACCCCGGCCAGGGTACCGATAATCCGCAATGCCAGCCGCCGCCGGGTGGCGTTGTAGTTGGGCTGGCAGACGAACAGGCTGGTCAGCAGGATCCAGTACCCATGATCCATCCCGGTTATCTGAATAAACGCGTAACCGGCACAGAGCACCACAGACATCCGGATCGCGTGGCGGAACAGGGCCGATTGCGGCGTCAGGTTACGGCGAAAACGCAATAGCATGTCACCCCAGCCGGAGAGGCGCTCCTCGGCGAGCCGGGACTCCTGCTGCTGGCCGGTCGCCAGTGCCTGCTCAGATTCAATGTTTGCCAGCTGGGCATCGATCGCGCGCAGGTTTTTCAGCAGGTGTTGCAGCGCGCGCAGCAGATCGCGGTTATCCGGGTCTTCGGCCAGGCGGGTCAGCGTCGCCTGTAACTGGCCGAAGGCCCGTTCGAACTGGCTGTTATGCTGGTAGGTCTGTTGCAGCAAAATGCACTGGGCCAGATGCTGGCAGGCGCGCGCCTGCATACTCAGCATGCGCTGGAAGCGGAACATAATGTCGCTGTAGCGGAATGTCTCATTCAGCTCGCGGTATTGCGCATGGGTGGAGCTGGCGCGCTCGTGAATATCCTGGGCGGCGAAATAGTAGTGCAGGGAGCGGCGGGTGCCGCGCTGGCCCCGGTCGCCTTTCAGCCGGGTCAGCAGTGAGACCTTGGTCTGGTTAAGCGTGGCCACCAGGGCGCTGTTGGCCATCGCCACCTCAATCAGCGCCTGGTTTCCCTCTTCCAGATCGGGATCAAACAGGTTCGATTTGGCATCTAAATAGTGCGCCAGCTGGTCAAAGCTGCGGGCTATCTGCTCCTGCAACGGGCGGATGGGGAAGATCAGGTGCCCCATCAGCGTCAGCAGGTTGTACCAGACCGCCCCGGCCAGCAGCAGCAGCGGTTGCTGATACCAGACGTGGTACATCGATGTACCCAGCATGGTGTACACCGCGATCAGCAACGCGCCGAAAGCGATGGTGGCGTAGCGCTGCCCCAGCGCGCCCAGCAGAATAAAGCCGCAGGTTGAGAGCATCAGCCCGGCGGCAAACAGCCAGGGGTGAGGGAACAGCAGCTCAATAGACGCAGAGGCGACAAAAAAGCAGAGCAGCGTAATAAACAGGTTACGCAAACGGCCGGTGAGGCGGTCATCAAGGTCGGCCAGGGCTGCAGCCACCACCCCCAGCGTCAGCGGGATGGTGAGCCGCGGCTCCCCAAGCCACCACGGCACCGCCGCCGCCCCGGTCAATGCCAGGGTGATGCGGACAGAATAGAGCAGACTGCTGTTATAAAAGTACCGGCGCAGGCCAGAGGCATAAGCGAGCACAACACACTCCGGAAAAAAGAGAGTCAGCCCGGCACAGTGCCGGGAAGGGGGGCAGAGGCGCGAAAGCCTCTGCCCGGCATCGGTCAGCGGCGGGCGTTATTGACCCGGGCCTGCTGGGCCACTTCCACCGGCACGACGCGGCGGCCTACCGGCCAGAGGGCGATGGCCGCAATTTTGAAGTTGGCGATGCCCACCGGAATACCGATAATTGACAGGCACTGCACAATCCCGGTCGCAATATGGGAGAGGCAGAGCCACCAGCCAAACAGCACAAACCACACAATGTTCAGCAGGGTGCCGCCGCCGCTCAGCAGAGGATTACGGCGCCCGGGGTGAAGTTCATCAACATGGATCGCCTCATTGCCGTAAGGCAGCAGCGAAAGTTTGGTAATCTCCCAGCATGAGCGGGTCAGCGGCAGGGTGAAGATCAGCACCACACTGACCACGGTAGCCAGTACCCAGGCCAGAGTGGTAAAAAACCCGCCGAGAACGAAATTTAAGATATTCAGTACAGTACGCATAATGAGAAATGTGCTCTAAATAAAAAATCAACAGGGATGTGCGCACGCGATGGCCGTGCCACACCCCGGGAGTCTACTCTTTTTTTCGCGCGGGAGCGCCTATCCCTGTCACAGGTGACGGTGCCCCGCACCATTAAAAAGCCTTTTACTTTCATGGCGCAGAATTATGGAACTCAAAGCGACATCACTCGGCAAACGCCTGGCCCAGCACCCCTATAACCGGGTACGGCTGCTGAATGCGGGCGTTGAAGTCAGCGGCGATAAACACCACTACCTGATCCCGTTTAATCAGCTGGTTACTCTTCAGTGTAAACGAGGAATTGTGTGGGGGGAGCTGGAGTTTGAGCTGCCGGAAGGGAAAGTGGTGCGTTTGCACGGCACCGAATGGCAGGAGACCCAGCGCTTCTACCATCATCTTACCGCGCTCTGGCAGCGCTGGAGCGAAGAGATGGCGGCGATCAGCGCGCAGGTGCTGGCGTCGCAGCAGGCCGCCATTGAACAGGCGGAACAGCAGCCCTGCTGGCTGACGCAACGGGCCTTGTCAGCGCTGCAACAGGAGATACGCGAGGCGTTTCAGGCGTTGCCGATGCCGGTAGAGAGGATGGCGGAGTTTGACGCCTGCCGTGAGGCGTTCAGCCACTGCCGGCGCTGGCTGGAAGAGGGCGCGAAACAATGTGCGGCGCGTAACCGGGCCTGGGCCGAACGCATGATGAAAGCGCACGCCCCGCTCTTTACCGCAGCAGAACAGGGCGCGCTGAACATGCAACAGGCGCTGGCGGTGGTCAATGGCGAAGAGGCGCTGCTGGTGTGGGGCGGTGCGGGCAGCGGCAAAACCACGCTGCTGGCCGCGCGCGCCGGCTGGCTGTTGCAGCGGGGCGAGGCCGCCCCTGAGCAGATTCTGTTGCTGGCCGCAGGCGCACAGGGTGCGCAGGCGCTGAACCAGCGTATCACTGCCCGGCCGGGCATGGCAGGTGTGGGCGCTATGACTTTTCAGGCACTGGCGTTACAGATCATCCGGCAGGGCGGGCGCAAGGTGCCGGGCGTCAGTAAACTGGAAGAGGATGATAATGCGCGGCGCAAGCTGCTGCTCAAGGCCTGGCAACAGCAGTGCGGGGAGAAAAAAGCGCAGGCCGCCGGCTGGTGCGCGCTGCTGACGGATGAGCTGGGTTGGGAGATCCCGGATAAAACGTTCTGGAAAAACCGCGCGCTGGGAGAAAAGCTGGTGGGGCGGCTGGATCAGTGGCTGGCGCTGATGCGGGAGCATGGCGGCAGTCAGGCTGAGATGCTGAACGACGCACCCGGGGCGCTGCACGCCGCGTTCCAGAAACAATTGCGCCTGCTGGCCCCGCTGCTGAAAGCCTGGAAAACCGCCCTGAAAGAGCAGGGCGCGGTGGACAGCAGTGCGCTGATGCATCAGGCGCTGGATGTGCTCAATAAAGGGCGCTTTGTCAGCCCGTGGAAACAGATTCTGGTGGACGATGTGCAGGCGCTCTCCCCACTGCAGGCGGAACTGCTGGCTGCACTGAAGGCGCAAAACAGCCGCACCGGGCTGTTTGCCGTTGCGGACGGCGCGCAGGTGATTCAACCGGCTGAGGGCGGGCCGGCACTGTGGGCCGATCTTTTCGATGACGAAAGCCGGCAGTGCGTGCTGGAGACCACTTACCGCCTCGATGACCAGATGGCAGACCTCGCCGCCAGCCTGTGCCCGCCGCGCGGGCCGGGTAACCTGCCGTTGACCAGCCTGCGCCGCGGGGATAAAAAAAGCGTGCTGCTGCTGCCGGATGACCAGCTGGATGCCCTGCTGGATAAATTGAGTGGCTTTGTGCGTGACGACCAACAGGTGCTGCTGTTGGCGCATGATGCCGCGCTACGCCCCGCCTCCCTTAAGAAGGCGGCGACCCGCTGGCCCAGGCTCAACCTGACGTTTGCCACCCTGGAGGCAAGCCAGGGGCAACAGGCGGATTACGCCATTGTGCTGGGGCTGGAGGGCGGAAGTGACGGCTTCCCGGCCACGGCCGGGGAGACGGTGGCTGAGCAGGTATTGCAGCCGCAATGGGCGAAGGTGGCTGAGGCACAGGCGCGCCGGTGGCTCTATGTGGCGTTAACCCGGGCGCGTGAGCGCGTATGGCTGCTCTACTCCCCTGTTAACCCGTCGGGCTTTGTGGAAACGCTGAAAAAACGGGGCGTGCCGGTGCAGCGTAAGCCATAACCGGCGCGCCCCGGCAGGTTATTTCAGGCGGTCTTGCAGGTAGCGCTGATAGTCAGGGATCGTGACCTGCACTTCCTCGCGGAACAAACTGGACTCAATCAGGAAATCGGCCGTGGAGCGGTTATTGGCGACCGGGATGTTCCACACCGTCGCCAGCCGCAGCAGCGCTTTCACGTCCGGGTCGTGCGGCACGGCGTTGAGCGGGTCCCAGAAGAAGATCAGCATATCGATTTTGCCTTCCGAGATCAGCGCGCCGACCTGCTGGTCCCCGCCCATCGGGCCGCTGAGCATACTTTTCACCTCAAGCCCGGTGGCGCGCTGCACCAGATTGCCGGTGGTGCCGGTGGCATACAGCACATGCTCCGCCAGCAGCGCCTTATTCGCATCAACCCAGTTCAGCAGGATATGTTTACAGTGGTCGTGGGCAACCAGCGCGATGTGTTTTTGTTTGCCGATGGTGCGGGTGGTGAATTCCATATAAATGCCCTTTATCAAAGGTAAGAGATAACCGACAGATTACTGAAACTGCTTTTCTCTGCAAATGGCGGATGGCTGAAAAGGGCGGGGAAGGGCAGGAAAAAGCGCTTTTTGGCGTAAAAAGCGCCTGAAAAGGTTAATGCGTAGGGTGTTTGTCTGCCCAGTTCAGGAAACGCGCCCGGGTGGCGCTGTCCGCCTGCTGGAACCAGTATTGCAGCATCTGTTCAGACACGTTCTCGCCCTGTACGGTGACAGACGCCTGGCTGATGTTACCAACTGCCCCCGGCAGTGCCGGGCTGCCCATCACCGGGGCCATGGAGCGCAGTGCCGCCACGGATGCCGCCTGGTCAGCGCCGTTATACTCCGCCATCGCTTTTTCCAGGTCAGCGCCCAGGCTCAGGCCGGGGATCTGGAGCGTGTCGCGCCGCACCGGCAGCGGCTGTTTGTTCTCATCAACAATCTGGTAATCCGGTGTGGCGTCAAAACGCTTGCCGTCGCCGTCATTCTCCAGTCGCGGCAGGGCAACCCGCAGCGCGCCCTGGGCCGGCGCCTCAAAGGCCGCAATCTGCGGGGAGGAGTGATATAAATACTGGTCACGCGCGCCGGAGCGGAGCACTTTGGTGACGCGGAACAGAAGCTGATGCTGGCCTGCCGCCAGCGTCAGCTGATTAGCCCCTTTCAGCGGCGACCCCGCCACCTTTTTCCCATCGACAACCAGCACATCCATCTCCGGCGTCAGCGCCAGTGTGGCCGCCGCCACGGGCAGGCAAACAGAGAGTGCCAGTAGGCCGGATACTACCCATCCTTTTTTCATTTGCAGTTCCTCAATAAAAAAGTCGGGCGTATTGTCCGGCAACCTCAAAGGGGAGTCAAAGTCTTTCATGTTTTTGATTTATATGTATTTTTTACGTAAATAATAGCGACGTGAAGCATGCATTTTATTGATGAAAAGCAGTGGAAACCCGGGCGCTGTTTCAGCGCGGCGAGGCTATTTTTTCAGGGCAGCGCTAAAATAATGCCGTGTGCCGGTGTAACCGGCGTGCGTGGAGTACACTTGGCTGACCATCACGTTAAAGGGAGCATCAGTATGCAAGACAGCGACATTGCACAGGTATTGAAAACGGCAAAAACCATTGCGCTGGTCGGGGCGAGCGATAACCCGGGGCGGCCAAGCTACGGTGTGATGGCGTACCTGCTGTCACAGGGGTATGAGGTCATCCCGGTCAGCCCCAAACTGGCGGGCACCCACCTGCTGGGGCAGCCGGTGGTCGCGTCACTGAAAGAGATTGGCCGCCATGTGGATATGGTGGATGTGTTCCGCAACACCGAGGCTGCTTATGGAGTCGCCCAGGAGGCGATTGAGATCGGGGCGGATGTGCTGTGGTTGCAAATCGGGGTGATTAACGAGCAGGCAGCAGTGCTGGCACAGGATGCCGGGCTGAAAGTGGTGATGGATCGCTGCCCGAAGATTGAGATCCCGCGTCTCGGCCTGCACCGCGCCGCCTGACGCGCCCATAAAAAAGCCCAGACAGTGTCTGGGCTCCGGCG
Organism: Chimaeribacter coloradensis; assembly: GCF_002858715.1. Classification (GTDB taxonomy): domain Bacteria; phylum Pseudomonadota; class Gammaproteobacteria; order Enterobacterales; family Enterobacteriaceae; genus Chimaeribacter; species Chimaeribacter coloradensis. The sequence continues at coordinate 210,537 of NZ_PJZH01000001.1, forward strand.
TTTCTCAGCAGCATCATTAATGGCGCAGACGCGGCGCCTGAAGCTGGTGGCGGATGTTCTCCGCCAGCTCATCCAGGGAAGGCTGTTCAGGATGGGCGTCTGCCACTTCCCTGTCCAGTTGCGCTTCAGCCAGGTAGGTATGCACCGGCTGACCTTGCTCATCTTCCATGACCACGTGATACCAGGGTGCGAAACGCAGGCGGTCGCTACCGGCGACCTCTTCCGCACTCGGTTTTTCCAATGAGTATTCCGGGTCAATGTCGATAACGACGCCCAAAAAACCCAGCAGCTTGTGGCGTACCTGCTGGCCAATACCAAATTTGCTGGCAATCATGATGACCTCCTGAGAAACCGTGCCTTTGCCTCTCATAAATGGGGGCAAAGGCGACGTTTTCAAGTTACATCATCCGGCAGGCAAAGCCTTTCAGATAGAGGCCTTCAGGGTAAGGCGCGATAACCGGATGATCCGCCGCCTGGCGGAACTGCTCTATAAATTGTACATCACGCCCGGCATCCACTGCGGCATCGGCCAAAATTTTCTGGAACAGCTCGACCGGCATCAGGCCGGAGCAGGAGAAGCTCAGCAGAATGCCGCCGGGGGAGAGCAGCTGCATCGCCAGCATGTTGATGTCTTTATAGCCGCGGCACGCGCCGGCCAGCTGGTTTTTGTTCTCAACAAATTTCGGCGGGTCCATCACAATCAGGTCGAAGGTTTCCCCGCGGTCGCGGTAGGCGCGCAACAGCTGGAACACATCATCCCGGACGAAGTCCGCTTTGCTGAGGTCAAGCTGGTTAAGCTCAACGTTCTGGCGGGCGATGTCCAGCGCGGCCTGGGAGGTGTCCACGCTGGTAACATGCGCACAACCGCCCATCAGCGCGGAAACGGCAAACGCCCCGGTGTATGAGAAGCAGTTCAGCACCCGGCGGCCTTCCGCATAACGGCGCGTGGCCAGGCGGCTGTCACGCTGGTCCAGGTAGAAGCCGGTTTTGTGGCCCTGCTGGATATCTACCAGCAGCTGCATGCCGTGCTCGGTGATCGGCAGCAGGGCAGGCGGCATCTCGCCCAGCACATGCCCCTGGGCCAGCGGCAGGCCCTCTTTTTTACGTACCGCCACGTCGGAGCGGTCATAAATGGCGCACTCCGGGAAGCACTCCTGCAGCGCGGTCAGCAGCGCGGCGCGCTGGAATTCCGCCCCGGCGGAGAGCAGTTGCAGCACCAGGAAGTTCTGGAAGCGGTCGATGGTGATGCCCGGCAGGCCATCAGATTCACCGGCAATCAGGCGGTAACCGTTCAGCCCGTCACGTTTGGCCAGCCAGTCACGCCACTGCTGTGCCTGCTTCAGGCGGCGGACAAAGAAAGCGGTATCGACGCTTTCCTGCTTGTCGAACGTCCAGACGCGGGCGCGGATCTGCGACTGCGGCGAGTAAGCGCCGCGCGCCAGCCATTTACCCTGGTTGTCATAGATTTCAACGGTATCACCGGAGGCACCTTCGCCTTCAACGCGTTGAACAGCACCGGAAAACACCCACGGATGGCGGCGCAGCAGGGATTTTTCGCGCCCTTTGGCGAGATATAAACGTACGGTCATAATATAAAGGCTGCCAGCTTAAAAAAAAGAGCGACATTGTCGGAGTATGACGCCGAAAATGCAATGAATCACACCAGATGAGGAGAAGATTATGGCAAATGTCTGTGTTTCTGCCTATGTCTATGGGCTTGTGCAGGGCGTCGGGTTCCGTTACTCGACACAGCACCAGGCAAAAGGGCTGGGGCTGACCGGCTACGCACGCAATATGGATGACGGCAGTGTGGAGGTCGTGGCCTGCGGCACGCAGGATAAAGTGGATCAGCTGATCGCCTGGCTGAAACAGGGGGGGCCGAAAAGCGCCCGGGTTGACCGGGTATTAACCGAGCCGAAAGCCGCCGGGGAATACAGCGACTTCAGCATCCGTTATTAACGATCAGAGGCATTTTACCGGTTTGGGCAGGCCTGCAATTTTGGTGGCCTGTTTGGCCGGCCCTTTGGGAAACAGGCGGAACAGATAGCGGCTGTTGCCTTTCTCTTCACCATATTTCTGCGCCATCGCTTTGACCAGCATCCGGATAGCCGGTGAAGTGTTGAACTCCAGGTAAAACGCGCGCACGAAATGTACCACTTCCCAGTGCGCCCCGGTCAGGGTAATCCCTTCCTGCTCCGCCAGCAGCGGTGCCATCCCTTCCTGCCAGTCGGCACTGTTTTTCAGGTAGCCCTGGGCATCGGTGTCGATGGTGCGGCCTTCAAACTCAAACATACAACCTCAGAAACGGGGAAAAACGGCGGGCAGTTTAACAAAGTTGGGGCGGTGCCAACAATATCATGCGGGGGCAATCTGTGCGTCACCCCGCCGGAGCGGGGTGAGCAGGGGGCGTCAGTTACTGCGGGCGAACCCCAGCAGGCTGAGCAGGCTGACAAAGACGTTATACAGTGACACATAGAGGCTCACGGTGGCGCGGATATAGTTGGTCTCCCCGCCGTGGATGATGTTGCTGGTCTCCCAGAGGATGGCCCCGGAGGAGAACAGGATAAACATCACGCTGATGGCGAGGTACAGCGCAGGGATCTGCAGGAACAGGTTCGCCACCACGGCCACCAGCAGCACCACAAACCCGGCCATCATCATGCCGGAGAGGAATGACATGTCTTTACGGGTAGTCAGCACATAGGCCGAACAGCAGAAGAACACCAGCGCGGTGCCGCCAAGCGCCAGCATAATAATGTCACCCGCGCCGGCCGAGAGCAGCGAGCTCAGGATCGGGCCGAGGGTATAGCCCATAAAGCCGGTCAGGGCGAAGGCTGCCAGAATACCGGCCGGGCTGTCCGCCAGGCGGTAGGTCAGGAACATCAGCCCATAGAAACCCACCAGCATCAGCAGCAGGCCGGGGGCCGGCAGCATCAGCAGCGTACTGGCCGTTGCCGTCAGGGCGGAGAAGCCCAGCGTCAACGCCAACAGGAAATAGGTGTTACGCAACACCTTATGCGTGCTCAACAGCGAGCGTTCACGTGACGAAACGACGATACGATCCATATGCGATCCCACCAGAGATAGTGAAAAGAAACAGAATCATAGAAAGTTGGCGGCGCGCGGCAAAGCCGTTTTACCCTTCTTTACGCGTGTTTGACGGCTGAAAAAGCGTCATGCTGCGGATTTTTACAGCGATTGAGTGCCGTGCGTCTATTTTTCAGTCGATTGAATCAACTCATGCTTTACAAGCGGATCAGGGATGTTTATAGTTCGCGTCGTTGCGGAGGAGTGGCCGAGCGGCTGAAGGCAACGGTCTTGAAAACCGTCGATGGGCGACTATCCGTGAGTTCGAATCTCACCTCCTCCGCCATCAAATTTAAGGGGTTGCCGAAAGGCAGCCCCTTTTGCTTTCAGGGCGTTTCACCACGCGCGTTCCGCGCTCCCCACCGTACCGGCCCTTCTCGCGGTTTACCCCGGCTAAAACGTGATCCAGTTCTGAATTATGTGCAGAACACACTGCGTTCACCGTGAAAGTGATCGGCGTCACGACAATGACGTCAGAGATAAATTAGGATTAATGCCAATAGACGAACGGAAGTTGTCTGATTGGTGTTCCGTTAAAGAGCTGACTTGCCTGACAACCGGAGATAAGCGCCGGGGAACATCACCTTTCCTGACTGGACTTCTGTAGCGGTAAATCTGAAGTATTGCCAGATAAGTAAAACGATGTGGTTCTCAAAACATACCCTGCCTGGTGCAGGGTTTTTTTGTCCCCGCTCACAGGCTGCAGGGGAGCCGATTTTCCACCTGCCACAGATGGCAGAACGTTTATGGATTGTTTATCATATGTTCATAATGGTCGTGAATGAATCAGCCCGGATACTGTGCAGGCCGCCCGGCGGGGGAACCCCCGCAGGCGGTGATGAACAGGGTGGGCGGCAGAGTGAGATGGTGTGAAAAATAGTTCTTCTCTCCCGGAGAAACCGCCGTACCAGGAGACCCTGGGAGACGCGCAGTTTGCTGTCGCGGTATTGGTGTTAACCTCCTGTACATTAATCATTTTTACGCTGATCATTACGCTGCTGTTGACATAACGGACGACGCAGGGAGCCGGTGAGATGGAAAAAAAACGTATTGATGACAATAAGCTGATTGCAATCATCGCGTTGCTTGCCTCCAGCCTGATTGTGGTCTCTGTGTTGTTCGGCATGACGTATTTTTCAGACCTCAAAAACCATGATGCAGCGCGGCTGGATGTCAAAAGCTGCTACATCAAAGAGTAATGCCCCCGGGCAGGCGGCGTCACAGCCCGGCCCAATATTTCAGCGCCCCTTCACTGTGCCCGGTCACCGGGTCACTTTTCGGCAGCGGCACCCCGTGCGCCGCCTTCAAACGCTCCGCCAGCTTTTCAGGTTCATCCCGGCATAAATCGGGGCTGAACCCGGACGGGTAGGCACCTACCAGCATAAAATCCTTATCGGCCGCGATCTGTTTATGGCCGACGCCCGCCGGGATCAGCAGCACATCCCCGACCCCGACCCGGTGGATGGGCCCCTGTTCGCCGCCCAGTTGCAGTTGGGCCGCGCCGGCATAGCAGCCCACTACTTCGTGGGTAGTGATGTGGAAATGGGTGAAGGGGTAGACCGGGTAGCGCCACTGCGGCGGCCAGCCGTTGGCCATAAACAGGTGCTCCAGGTAGGCCGCGTTGTCGGCGGTGTCCGGCGGAATAACATGGTGATAGAGCATCACCGGGTAGTGGCTGTTCGGCACGCCGTGTGCCGGGGCGGTCAGGGCAATCCTCTCCATGGCAACCTCTCGTGATTGTGCGCGGGCAAAGGGGCAAAAAGGGGCAGCGGCCAGTAACGCCAGCGCGCTGCAGAACCGGCGTCGGTCAATCGGCATCCACGTTCCTCCAGGTAACAGTGAGATAAGCACAGCAACCGTGCGGGGTTACAGCAAACAGGTATAGCGCAAAACGTGATGGGGATCGTTTTCTGCTGATCTTTTTCTGAAAGCGCGGCAGGGGGTTTTCAGACCTTCCCGGCCGGGAAACGCCCGCTGCCGCGGGGCCGGCGGCGCACCGGGCAGGCGGTATCCCGGTTTAAAACGCGGCGGGTGCTGGGCGGGGCTGCAATCGGATTTGAAAAAAAGTCTTTATCTTCTAGGCTTAAAGGACATAAAGCACTTCAGGAGGAGAAGTCATGAATAAAAAGACACTGTTAATGGCGGCCATGGGAGCGGTAACGCTGCTGTCAGGATGTACTGCATATGACCGCGCGTCCAGTTATGTGGATGAGCCGGTAGTGAGCGACGTCAAAGTGGGCATGACCCGTGCGCAGGTACGCGCCATTGCCGGGCCGCCGTCCACAGACGTGACGATGATCCATGCGAAAGGTACCTGCAGCAACTACGCGATTAAACCGCGTGACGGCAAGGCCCAGGTTTACTTCGTCAGCTTTGACGAAACCGGCCATGTGCTGAATAAAGGCTACCAGTCCTGCGCGGACTACGACACCGACCCGCAACAGGGCAAGTGATCGGCTGACATACCGCCCGCGACAAGACATCGTAAAAATGGCCGCCCGGTTTTCCGGGCGGCCATTTTTTTATCGTCGGCAGGGAGGGGCAATCGCTGAATTTAAGCCCGTGGCGGCCGGTTATTCGCGCAATGGTTCCGGGCCGGGCTGGCGTACGCTACTGCCACTTTATTCGCCTGACAGGAATGACCATGAGCTTACGCACTGAACGCCTTTTCAAATACCTCAGCCTGATTTGCGGCGTGGTGATTATCGGCCTGCTGACGGTGATGTACCGCACCGGCCTCTGATCGCTTTTCACCCGTCGTTATTGATCCTCACGCCGATGCGGGTCACGTTTTCACCCTCCATCTCGGCGATCGTCCAGGTGAGATCGTTCCAGTCGATGTGGTCACCGATAACCGGTTCCCCGCCCAGCCGCTGCATCATAAAGTGGCGCAAAGGCTGGCTGGGGTCGACATCGTCCGCCAGCGTCAGGCCGTATTGCGCCGCCACCGCGCCCAGCGGGGCATCCGCCTCCAGAATGAAGTCACCGAAGAAGCGCTCATCCACCTTGGTGTTCGGGGTTTCGCTGAAGAGCTTGCCGAGCCGGGGAATATCACTTTCACGGCCAATCACACAGAGCACATCCCCCTCCTGCAAGCGGGTGTTGCGCGTCGGGTAGAGCATCTCCTGGCCGCGGAACAGCGCCGTGATGCGCGTCTGCGGCGGCATCTGCAAATCCCGGATGGCCGCGCCGATATACCACTTCTCTGCGCCGAGCTTGTAGGTGAAATGCTGCCAGATGTTCTGCGGGTCGATATCCAGCCCGATGCGTGACTCCGGCGTCGGCGTCGGCGGCACAATCACCCGCGCCTTCTGGGCCGCCCACGCCAGGGACGTCCCCTGTACCAGCAGCGACACCAGCACAATAAAGAACGCCACATTAAAGAACAGGCGCGCATCAGGGATGCCCGCCATCATCGGGAACACCGCCAGGATAATCGGCACCGCGCCGCGCAGCCCGACCCACGACAGGAACACCCGTTCGCGGCCGGTAAAGCTGCGGAACGGCAGCAGGCTGGCAAACACCGCCACCGGCCGCACAAAAACAATCATCCACACCGAGAGCAGCAGCGCCGGCAGGGCGATCGGCAGCAGGTCGCTGGGGGTCAGCAGCAGGCCGAGCACCATAAACATGCCGATCTGGCTCAGCCAGGCCATGCCGTCGAAGGTTTGCAGAATGCCGTGGCGGTTGCGGATCGGCGAGTTGCCGAGCTTGAGGCCGCAGAGGTAGACCGCCAGAATCCCGCTGCCCTCCAGCAGGGTGGTGAGGCCGAACACCAGCAGGCCGCCGCTCAGTGCCAGCAGCGGGTAGAGGCCGGGTGCCAGCTGGATGCGGTTGATCGACTGCTGTAACAGCCAGCCGCCGGCATAGCCGAGGGCGATGCCCAGCCCGAACTGGCGCACGATGTCCACAATAAACAGCCAGCTCAGCCCATGCTCCCCTTTGCCGATCATATCGATCAGGGTAATGGTCAGGAACACCGCCATCGGGTCATTGCAGCCGGACTCAATCTCCAGCGTGGCGCTGACGCGGTCATTCAGCCCTTTGCCGCCAATCAGCGAAAACACCGCCGCCGCATCGGTAGAGCCGACAATCGCCCCGATCAGCAGCCCCTGGTAGAGGTTAACGTGGAACAACCAGGCGGCGGCCAGCCCGGTCAGTGCGGCGGTCAGCACCACGCCCAGGGTCGCCAGGGAGAGCGCCGGCCAGAGGGCGACGCGGAAATAGGAGGCGCGGGTGCGCATGCCGCCATCCAGCAGGATCACCGCCAGCGCCAGGTTACTGACCATGTAGGTCAGCGGGTAGTTATCGAACTCAATGCCGCCCAGGCCGTCGACGCCCGCCAGCATGCCAATCGCCAGAAAGATCACCAGGATCGGGATGCCGAGACGTGAGGAGAGAGAACTCAGCAGGATGCTTGCCCCAACCAACACGGCACCAATCACAAACAATGTGTTGATAGTGGATGCTTCCAAAACGCCTTCTCCCTCACCGGTTATACAGCAACGACACCCGTTGCCTGATGGACCTGCCCAACAGTAGTGTAATTTACCTCAAGAATATCAAAGAGGTGATTGATAATTTAGGAAAATGAGCGACGCGCCGGGTTTTTGCCTGCTGTCAGGGCACCGCCCCGGCAGCAGGAGAGGGAGAATCACAGAAGCAGGGCCCCGCCGCGGGGGCCGGCAGCGTCAGCGCGGGTGGCGGCGCGCATAGGGGTTGAGCAGATTGCGCGACCGGTTAAGCCGGATGTGCCGGTAAAGCGCATAGGCCGCGAGCACGCAGAATACCACCATCAGCAGAATTAACGCGGTTTGCATGGTTGGGGCTCCGTAAAAAGTCTCAGGGCGTCCGCCGGGCGGCGGCAGCTTAAAGCAGTGTAGTGCACCGCAGCGGGTTGTGCAGTTTGTCAGCGCGCTTTCGCAGCCACAGCCCGGTTGGGCGGCGGCGCGGGAACGGGTATACTGCCGCGCTTTGCCCGCTGGCGGGCAGTATCTGAATAAGGAATTGTTGTGTCTGAAACGTCTCTCCCGCGTCTGCCGGGTCTGCGCCTCGCGCTTCAGGAATGGGTGCTGATCGGCATCACTATGCTCTGGGGCGGGACTTTTCTGGTTGTGCATCTGGCGGTGCAGGTCAGCGGCCCGTTCTTTTTCGTCGGCCTGCGGTTTGCCACCGCCACCGCCGTGCTGTTGCTGTTCTCCGCCCACACCCTGCGCGCACTGACCTGGGCGGAGCTGAAAGCCGGCAGCCTGGTGGGCGTCGCCATTATGTTCGGCTACGGCTTGCAAACGGTGGGGCTACAGAGCATTGACAGCAGCAAGTCCGCCTTTATCACCGCCATGTACGTGCCGATTGTGCCGCTGTTGCAGTGGCTGGTGCTGCGGCGCGCGCCGGGCATCATGTCATCCCTGGGGATTGTGCTGGCGTTCGCCGGGCTGATTTTGCTGGCCGGGCCGGACAACGCCTCGCTCAGCTTCACCTTTGGCGAGCTGATTACCCTGGTGAGCGCTTTGGCGATCGCCGCCGAGATTTTGCTGATCGGCGCGTTTGCCGGCCAGGTGAATATCCGCCGGGTGACGATTATCCAGCTCGGCACCGCCTCGCTGCTGGCGTTTATGATGATGGCCCCGTCCGGGGAAAGCCTGCCGCCGCTCTCTGACCGCCTGCTCTGGAGCGCGCTGGGGCTGGGCTGCGCCAGCGCCCTGATTCAGGTCACCATGAACTGGGCGCAGAAAAGCGTCTCGCCGACCCGTGCCACGGTCATCTATGCCGGGGAGCCGGTGTGGGCCGGGATCGTCGGGCGGCTGGCCGGTGAGCGGCTGCCGGGCATCGCCTTGCTGGGCGGGGTGTTGATTGTGCTGGGTGTGCTGGTGAGTGAGCTGCGGCTTAAGAAGAAAAAACCGGCCGCCGTCACAGACGGGTGTGCTGGATAGCGGCCGGCGTTCATCATGATGATGAGCTAAGGAGAAACTGAGGTCGTCAGTGATCTTTTAATGCAGGTTCTGTGCCAACCGGCAACACACGCCGGTTGCGCAGCAGCGCATTCAGCAGGATCGCCCCGAAGGTGGCCGTCCCGATGCCGCCCAGCGTGAAGCCGCCAAGGCTCAGCGCAAAGTCCCCGGCCCCCAGCACCAGCGTCACGGCGACCATAATCAGGTTGCCGTTCTCGCTGAGATCCACCCGGTTCTGCACCCAGATCCGTGCGCCCGCCACCGCAATCAACCCAAACACCACAATCGAGGTGCCGCCCAATACTGCGCCGGGAATGGTGTGGATCACTGCACCAAATTTGGGCGAGAAGCCCAGCAAAATAGCGACCAGCGCCGCCGCCACGAAGATCAGCGTGGAGTAGATGCGCGTCACCGCCATCACCCCGATGTTCTCCGCATAGGTGGTCACGCCGGTGCCGCCCACCGACGCCGAGAGCATGGTCGCCAGCCCGTCGCCGACAAAGGCGCGCCCCATATAAGGGTCGAGGTTTTTACCGGTCATGCCCGCCACCGCTTTGATATGGCCGAGGTTCTCCGCCACCAGGATCACCGCCACCGGGGCGATCAGCAGCATCGCATGGCTGCTGAACACCGGCGCGCTGAACACCGGCAGCCCGAACCAGCTGGCCTGCGCCACCGGCGTAAAGTCCACCGGCGTGCCCCAGCCCAGCCCGTTGGTCACAACGATATAGATAAGGTAAGAGGCCAGCAGCCCCATCAGGATCAACAGGCGTTGCAGCAGCCCCCGGGTAAACACCGCCACACTGCCGATGCAAAGCACCGTCACCACCGCCATCCAGCTGTCAAACATCGAGCCGGAGACGCTCTTCACCGCAATCGGGGCCAGGTTCAGGCCAATCGCCATTACCACCGCGCCGGTCACCACCGGCGGCATCAGCCGTTCAATCCAGCGGGTGCCCACGGCCATCACCACCACGCCAATCAGCGTGTAGATCGCGCCGCAGGCGATAATGCCGCCCAGCGCCACGCCGATGTTGGGGTTCGGCCCCTGGCCGCTGTAGCCGGTCAGGGCGATCACCAGCCCGACGAACGCGGCGCTGGAGCCGAGGTAACTGGGCACGCGGCCGCCCACCACCAGAAAGAACAGCAGCGTGCCGATGCCGGACATCAGAATCGCCAGATTGGCGTCAAAGCCCATCAGCAGCGGCATCAGCACCGTGGCCCCGAACATCGCCACCGAGTGTTGCAGCCCCATAATGAGGGTTGGCCAGAGCGGCAACCGCTCATCCGGGGCGATGAGGAGGCCGTCAAGATTGCCCTGCCGTTTATGCCATTGCGGAAACCAGGAATGTGCCATGGTGTGCTCCAGAGGTGAAGGACGGCCCGCCGCAGGGCGGCGGGGCGGTCAGCCGAGATGGCGGGCCACGGGGTGGTAGCGCCGGTCGAAATAGACCAGACCGGCGTGCTTGTCACTGCGCAGCAGCGCCACCACCCGGCAGAACAGGATGTCATGGGTGCCGACGCTGACGGTCTGGGTGATGCGGCAGTCAAAGCTCGCCACCGCCCCGGCCAGCACCGGGGAGCCGGTCTCCAGCTGCGACCAGTCAGCGGCGGCAAAGCGCGCCGCCATCGGCGTTTTGCCGCCAAACAGGTTAGAGAGATCCTCATGCCCGGCGGCCAGCGTGTTGACGCACAACTGCTGGTTAGCGGCAAATACCGGGTGTACCGAGGCGGTGCGGTTCAGGCAGACCAGCAGCGTCGGTGGGGTGTCCGTGACGCTGCACACCGCCGAGGCGGTAAAGCCGGCGCGGCCTGCCGGGCCGTCGGTGGTGATAATGTTCACCGCCGCCCCAAGGCAGGACATGGCATGACGGAACGCCTGCGCGTCCGGCGCGGCGACGGGGAGGGGCTGGGGGGCCGCAGCGGCCTCCGGGGGTAACGCAGTGTGCATACTCGACTCCTTATCAGGGGTTAGATCAACCGGCAGGCGCGGTCAAACGGCAGCCGCGGCAGGCGGCTGTAAATTTTGCCGGGGTCGCCGTAGCCGATGTTGATCAGGAAATTCACCTTCCAGCCATGCTCCGCCAGAAATTCACGTTCGATTTTGGCCGGGTCAAAGCCGGACATCGGCCCGGTGTCCAGCCCCAGCGACCGGCAGGCGATAATCAGGTAGGCGGCCTGCAGGCTGGCATTGCGGAACGCCGTCTCATGGGCCAGTTCCGGGCTGGAGGTAAACCAGCTGCGGGCATCGCCATGCGGGAAGAGTTCCGGCAGGGCGTCATAGAACGCCGGGTCCCAGGCCAGGATGGCGGTCACCGGCGCGCCTTCGGTTTTGCCGGCGTTGCCGCTGGAGAGCGCCGGCAGCAGCCGCGCCCGCGCCTCCGGGCTGCGCACAAAGACGATGCGCGCCGGGCTGCAGTTGGCGGAGGTCGGGCCAAGGCAGGCGAGCTGGTACACCTCCTGCAACAGCGCATCACTTACCGGCTTGTCCAGCCAGCCGTTCTGGGTGCGCGCGCCGGTAAACAGGGTCGCCAGCGCGGCGGGGTTCAGGGCTTCATTCATAGGGTCTCCGGGCGTTGCAGCCACGCCAGTAACAGGGCATTGAACTTCGCCGGGTCAGTCACGCTCATGGCGTGGCCGCCATAGGCCATCTCCTGATAGCAGCCTTTCGGCAGAAGCGCCGCCAGCGCCGCCGAGCAGGGGTAAGGCACCAGCAGGTCGTCACGGGCGCAGAGTGCCAGCACCGGCAGATCCAGCGCAGGTAACCGGGTGCGCAGGTCAACGGCCATCAGTGCCTCCAGCCGCCGCAGCAGGTTCTCCACCCCCTGAAAATGCGCGACCTGGTGCGCCTGCTCCTCCGCCAGCAGCGCCTCATGCCGGGAGAGCCAGTCCGCCGGGTAGAGGAACAGCGGCTGGGCGCGCACATAGGCTTCCACGCCGCTGTGGAGCAGCAGATCGCGGCGCACGCTAAAACAGCGCCGGGTCTGGCTGTCCAGCACCGGCCAGCCGTTCACCACCACCACGCTTTGCAGCAAACCGGGGAAATCCAGCGCCAGCTGTAACCCCAGGATGCCGCCCAGCGCATGGCCCACCAGGTGGCAGCGCTGCACCTCCAGCCGCTGCAACAGTGCGGCCAGCTCGGCGGCCATCTCCGCCATCCGGTAGCCCGGCGGCAGGGTGCCGCCGCTGCGGCCGGTGCCGTTCTGGTCATAGAGAATGACCCGGTACTGCGCTGCCAGCGCCGCGAGTTGCGGTTGCCAGAAGCTGCCGCTGCCGCCCAGCCCGGCGGAGAGCACCACCGTCTCTGCCGTGGGGGAGGGATCGCCCACTATTTCGTAATACATCGTGGCTTCTCCTGTGGGGCGGTCAGCCGCGGCCGGTGTGGGCAATGGAGGCGATCTCCACCAGCGCGTCCGGCTTCACCAGCCCGCACTGGATGCAGAAGCGCGCCGGTTTGTCGCCGGGGAAGTACTCGGCGTAGACCTGATTAATCGCCGCGTAATTGGCCCAGTCAGTGATAAAAATCGAGTTAAAGGTCACGTCATCCATCGTGCCGCCGGCGGTTTCGATCACGCTTTTGATGATCTCCAGCACGTGGCGCGTCTGGGCGGCGGCATCACCGACGTGCACCACGTTATTCTCTTTATCAAACGGCAGCGTGCCGGAGACATACACCACGCCGTCGGCCAGGGTGCCGGGCACGAAGGGGGCCAGCGGCACGCCGCTGCCGGGGGGAATAATGGCTTGTTTAGGCATTGCGTCTCTCCCTGAAGTCAGGCGGTGTGGCCGGCCGGGGCGCGGTGCCCCTCCACGGCGTGGCAGAAACTGGCCACGTCCGAGACCCAGCCGAAAAAGGTTTCGATGTTGAACAGCGCGGCCTGCTGGGCAAACGGCGGCCCGGCCTGGTGGGTGGCGTCTTCCAGCACCACGCCGAAATACTCCAGGAAGAAGCCGTCGCGCAGCGTGGACTCCACGCAGACGTTAGTGGCGATGCCGGTAAACACCAGATGGTGGATGCCGTAACTGCGCAGCAAACTGTCGAGCTGGGTGTTGAAGAAGCCGCTGTAGCGCGGTTTCGGCAGCACAATGTCACCCGGCTGCGGGCGCAGCGCGTCCACCAGGTCGTAATCCCAGTCGCCTTTTGCCAGCAGTTTGCCCATCAGCTCCGGGCGTTTGCGCATGGTTTTCAGCGCGTTGGATTTGTGGAAGTTGGGCGAGCCGGGGCCGCCCGCCTCGACGTACTGGTTGTCCCAGCCGTTCTGGAAGAAGATCACCTTGATGCCGGCGGCACGGGCAGCGGTAATGGCGGTGTTAATGTTGGCAATCACCGGGCCGGTGGCGGAGACGTCAAACCCGGCCAGGTCGAGGTAGCCGCCCGGCGAGGCGTAGGCGTTCTGCATATCCACCACAATCAGCGCGGTCTGCGCCGGGGTGAAGGCCAGCGCCTCGGGGCGCGCGCGCAAAACCGCCTCGTTGCCCGGCTCACCGGGTTGGCGGCGCACCACCGGGGAGGTGCCTGTCTCAATGCGGGAATCAACCATGCTCATTATGCCACCTCGCGGTTAGTGTCATCGGCCATCACCGACTGACGGGTTTTCATCAGCGGCTGGATGCGCTCGCCGAAGGTTTCAATGCCGCTGAGGAAGTCATCAAAGGTCAGCAGTACCCCTTCGGTGCCGGGCACGGTGGCCACCTCATCCAGCATCTTCGCCACATGGGCGTAAGAGCCGACCAGCGTCCCCATATTGATGTTCACGGCGGAGGTCGGGTCAGCCATCTGGCGCACGTTGGTGTCCGCGCCGGATTTGGTGTCTTTGCTGCTCTGCTCGGTCAGCCAGGCCAGCGCCTCGGTGTCTGCGCCCGCTTTGTAGTGCTCCCATTTGGCGCGGGCCGCCTCGTCTGTCTCATCAGCGATGATCATAAACAGCACATAGGAGGAGACATCGCGCCCGGTTTTCTCTGCCGCGCTTTTCATGCGGGCGGCGGTGGGGGCGAAGGCGGCGGGGGTGTTGACACCTTTGCCGAAGCAGAAGTTGTAGTCAGCATACTGCGCGGAGAAGGCCATGCCGGCGTCGCTCTGCCCGGCGCAGATGATTTTCATGTCAGCCTGCGGCTGCGGGCTGAGGCGGCAGTCATCCATCTTAAAGAAATCGCCTTTGAAGTCCGATTTGCCGCTGCCCCACAGGTCACGCAGCACCTGCACATACTCGGCCAGGTAGTCATAACGGCGGCTGAAGTAGTCATCGCCCGGCCAGATGCCCATCTGCTCATACTCCGGCTTCTGCCAGCCGGTGACCACGTTCAGGCCAAACCGCCCGTTGGAGATGGAGTCAATGGTGGAAGCCATGCGCGCCACAATTGCCGGCGGCAGGGTGAGGGTCGCGGCGGTGGCGAAGATTTTGATGCGCGAGGTCACGGCGGCCAGCCCGGCCATCAGCGTGAAGGACTCAAGGTTATGATCCCAGAATTCGGTTTTGCCGCCGAACCCGCGCAGTTTGATCATCGAAAGCGCAAAGTCGAAATGGTAGTGCTCCGCTTTCTGCACAATCGCCTTGTTGAGTTCAAAGGTCGGTTTGTACTGCGGGGCATTCGTGGAGATTAACCAGCCGTTGTTACCGATCGGGATAAAGACGCCAATTTTCATCTGCACACCTCATAAAGTCAGAATGGTTATCTCATCAGAAAGGCCGCTGAATCAGCGCCGTTGCTGAAGTAGTGCAAACGCAGTGCCACTTTTTTAAACACCAGGGTAATCAATCGCTTAAAAAATAACGCCTGGAAATTACTGACTGTCTGGTCTGAAACAGACCATTTGGTAAAAAATATGTGCACAAAAAGCAGGCAGGATTGAACAAAAATGGTGCAATTTTGTTAAAAAATTAACCCAAAGGGGGTAGCGGCAGGGCGGGCAGCGCTGCATAGGCGCATTCATTGGTATTTGTTATGCTTGGTGAAGAAGTATTCATTTGATCATGATGACTCCCAGGAGGGGATGTGAAGTCACCCGCAGAACAGGATGCCCGCCCAGCGGCACCCGCCACGCCCGCCCGCGCGGCGCGCCCGTCCCGCCGCTCCCGTGCCGTGGCAGCCAAACAACAGGCGATCAGGGCGGCGGCGCTGGCGTTCTTCTCCCAGTACGGGCTGCACGGCACCAGCCTGGATCAGGTGGCAGAGCAGGCCGATGTCTCCAAAACCAATCTGCTCTACTATTTTCCGTCGAAAGAGGCGCTCTATGTGGCGGTGCTGAAAGATATCCTCGACATCTGGCTGGCCCCGCTGAAAGCGCTGCGTGACGACCAGGAGCCGCTGGACGCGATCCGCCACTATATCCGGCTGAAGCTGGAGGTCTCGCGCGATCACCCGCAGGCGTCACGCCTCTTCTGCCTGGAGATGGTGCAGGGCGCGCCGCTGCTGAAACAGGAGCTGCAAGGGTCGTTGCAGGCGCTGGTGGCGGATAAATCCACGATTATTGAGCGCTGGGTCGCCGCAGGGCGCATCGCGCCGGTGGCCCCGTTGCAGCTGATCTTTATGCTCTGGGCCACCACCCAGCACTACGCCGATTTCTGGGTGCAGGTCGAGGCGATCTCCGGCCGCACCCTGCAGGATGAGGCTTTTTTCCGGCAAACCACCGAGACCATCCAGCGCATCATCATCGACGGCATCCGCCCGCGCCCCTGAGCCGCCCTTCGCCCCCGGAGGGGGCATTAATCCTAATCTCTGCGCCCATCCGGCGGAGTTTTGGTATTTTTGCCCATCAGGGCATAGGGTTAAACAGCATAGAGGGATAAACCCGCCACGGCGGACGCTGAGGCCGCCGATGTATTCGCTTTTCCGTTTTTGCCAATCAGGGAGATGAGATGGACTCTGTTTCACAACTGGCGCTGGGTGCCGCCGTCAGCGTCACGGTGATGGGCCGCCGGATGCCGGTCTGGCAGTCGGCCCTGCTGGGGGCGGTATGCGGGACGCTGCCCGATCTGGACGTCTTCTTCGACCGGGGCGACCCGGTAAGCAACATGACGATGCACCGCACCGAAAGCCATGCGCTGTTCTACCTGACGCTGGTGTCGCCGCTGCTCTCCTGGCTGGCGGGCATCCTGTTCCGGCTGCGCGGCCAGGTCGTCCGCCTCTGGCTGGCGGTGTGGCTGGCGCTGATTACCCACCCGCTGCTCGACACCATGACCGTCTACGGCACCCAGTTCGGGCTGCCGTTCACTGATTACCCCTACGCCCTCGGCAGTATGTTCATCATCGACCCGCTCTATACGCTGCCGCTGCTGGTGGGGGTGATCGCCGCGCTGATTTTGCGTAACCGGCGCGGGCTGCGCTGGAACCAGGGCGGGCTGCTGCTGAGCTGCCTCTACCTCGCCTGGAGCCTGTTTGCCCAGCAGCAGGCGACGCAGGCCGCCCGGCAGGCGATCGCGCAGCAGTACATCAACAGCGAGCGGCTGCTGGTGACGCCCACCAGCCTGAACACGCTGGTGTGGCGGGTGGTGGTGATGACGCCGGGCACCTACGGCGAAGCCTTCTACTCCTTACTGGCGCCGCAGCAGCCGCTGGCCTTTACCTTCTACCCGCGCGGCGAGGCGCTCTATGCCGGTCACCGGGATAACCCTTACGTGGCGCGCATGGCGTGGTTCACCCACGGCTTTTTCCGCCTGCGGGAACAGAACGGCCACCTGCTGCTCAGCGATCTGCGCATGGGGGAGGAGCCGTACTACACCTTTACCTTTGATCTCGGGCCGGTGGATGACCTCAGCGGGGAGGTGGTGCCGACGCGGATTGACACGGTGCGCCCGCCGGCCGGGGAGATGATTGGCCGGGTGTGGCAGAAACTGAAAGCGGAATAGGGAAGGCGGGAAAGAAAAGGGAAACGGCCCCGCCGCAGCGGGCGGGGCCGTGTGATCAGGCGCGCGCTTTGCGGCGCAGCACCGCGTAGGTCACGCCCAGCAGCAGGAACCAGATCGGCGTCACCATCAACGCCTGGCGGGTGTCGTCCTGTAACGTCAGCAACACCAGCACAAAGGCGAAGAACGCCAGGCAGACCCAGCACATCACCACGCCGAGCGGCATCTTATAGGCCGATTTCTGGTGCAGTTGCGGCCGGGTACGGCGGTAGACCAGGTAGGAGCAGAGGATAATGCTCCAGACGAACATAAACAGGATCGCCGACACCGTGGTGACCAGCGTGAACACCGTCATCACGTTCGGGATCAGGTAGATCAGCACCACGCCGCTCAACAGGCAGATGCAGGAGAAGATAAGCCCGGTAGAGGGCACCGCACGGCGCGACAGGCGGCTGAAGCTTTTCGGCGCATGGCCTTCCTGCGACAGGCCGAACAGCATCCGGCTGGTGGAGAAGATGCCGCTGTTGGCCGAGGAAGCCGCCGAGGTCAGCACCACAAAGTTAATGATGCTGGCCGCCGCCGGCAGCCCCACCAGCACAAACAGTTCCACAAACGGGCTTTTGTCCGCGACCACGGAGCGCCACGGCGTCACCGCCATGATGGTCACCAGCGCAAACACATAGAACATGATGATGCGCAGCGGAATGGAGTTAATGGCGCGCGGCAGCACGGTTTCCGGGTCTTTGGTTTCGGCGGCGGTGGTGCCCACCAGCTCAATGCCGACAAAAGCGAACACTGCAATCTGGAAGCCGGCGAAGAAGCCGCTCAGCCCTTTCGGGAACATCCCGCCGTCGCTCCAGATGTTGCTGAAGGCGGCCACGCTGCCTGACGGCGACGGGAAGTGCATCATCACCATCACCACCCCGGCGATGATCAGCGCCACAATCGCGACAATTTTGATCATCGCAAACCAGAACTCCATCTCGCCGAACAGCTTGACCGTCGCCAGGTTCAGGCTCAGCAGCAGCAACACACAGAGCAGCGATGCGACCCAGTGCGACAGGCCGGGGAACCAGAACTGCGCGTAGGAGGAGATGGCGACCACATCGGCGATGCCGGTGACAATCCAGCAGAACCAATACGTCCAGCCGGTAAAGTACCCCGCCCACGGGCCGAGCAGGTCGGTGGCGAAGTCACTGAAGGATTTGTATTCCAGGTTGGAGAGCAGCAGCTCGCCCATGGCGCGCATCACGAAAAACAGCATAAAACCGATGATCATATAGACGAAGATGATCGACGGCCCGGCCAGGCTGATGGTTTTGCCTGAGCCCATAAACAGCCCGGTGCCGATAGCACCGCCGATGGCGATCAGCTGAATATGCCGGTTTGTCAGATTGCGTTTCAAATTCTCTTCACCACGCGCCGGGGCGGTGTCGAGTTCTTTTGTTTGGTCAACCATTAATAAAGGTTCCTGTCTTGTTATCGTGATGAGCTCTGAATGGCTCTTGTTTATGTTGTGTTATGCCTGAAGCGTTTACCAAGATAATGTAATATTTGTGTTAACTGCTAGTTTCGTTAAAGTTATTTCCTGCAGGCATAAAAGGCGGCGCTGTATACTTATTTTTACGCGCTGTTAACACCTGCCGGGGGAAATGGCAAAGCGCAAGAGGCTAACAAAATAAATACATCCGAACAACGTGATTCCGGTCACGGCGAAAGTAAATTGTGCGTTCCTGGGCGCGCTTATTTCCCCTGTTCTGACAGGCAGTGAATAAACCCTCACCCCACAGGCATAATTACCGCCTGTTCCCGCGTTTTACGCGTCATAAGCTGTTGATCTGGCTTTTCTCTGAAAGGGACTAAGCATTGCCGGATCCGGCATTTCACCGGATGCCGGAAACCCCTATAGTCGGGATACCGCTTTTTTTTCAGGAAGATGCCATGTTCAGACTGTTGCCCGTTACCGCGGCCCTCGCCGCACTACTCGGTTTTTCCCCGGCGCAGGCGGCGACCCCGCCGGACACGCTGATTGTGGCGATCTCGCTGGACGGGGTAATCAGCCTTGACCCGGCGGAGAGTTTTGAAACGGTCAGCACCGGCAGCCTGGTGGACACCTATCAGGGGCTGGTGGCCTCTGACCGTAACGATCCGCGCACGCTGGTGCCGGCGCTGGCTACCCAATGGCAGCCGGGGGAGAGCGAACACAGCCTGCTGTTTACCCTCAACCCGCAGGCGCGTTTTGCCAGCGGCAACCCGGTGACCGCCGATGATGTGATCTTCTCCCTGAGCCGGGTGGTGAAACTGAATAAGACGCCGTCCTTTATTCTTGGGGAATTCGGCTGGACGCCGCAGAACATCGATGCCCAGTTTACCCGGCGCGGTGACCACCAGGTCGAGATCCGCTGGGCCTCACCGATTGGGCGTGACCTGGCATTACGGCTGCTCTCCGCCCCGGTGTCCTCTATTGTTGACAGCAAACTGCTGGCGCAGCACACCCAGGCCGGGGATTTCGGCAACGGCTGGCTGCGCACCCACTCCGCCGGCAGCGCGGCCTACACCGTGCGCAACTATATTCCCCATGAGGCGCTGATCCTGGAGGCGAACCCGCAGGCCGCCACCGCCCCGAAACTCAAACGGGTGATTCTGAAAAACGTCGCTGACCCCGGCACCCGCCGCCTGCTGCTCGAGCAGGGGGACGCCGATGTGGCTTACGATCTGGGCGCTGACCAGTTCGCCGCGCTGGCGCACCAGCCCAATGTGCGGGTGGCGGGCTTCCCCTCCGGGCTTATCTACTACCTCGGTTTCAATACCCAGGACCCGCAGCAACCGGCACTCGGCAACCCCGCTTTCTGGCAGGCGGCACGCTGGCTGGTGGATTATGACGGCATCGCCAACCAGTTGCTGAAAGGGCAGTTCCAGGTGCATCAGGCGTTCCTGCCGCGCGGCTTTGACGGCGCGCTGGAGAGCACCCCGTTCCACCTGGATGTGGCAAAAGCCAAAGCGATCCTCACGCAGGGCGGCATCAAGCCCGGCACCCGTATCGCCCTGACCATCGTCAACCAGCCGCCCTATACCGATGTGGCGCAGGCATTGCAGGCCAGTTTCGCCAAAGCGGACATCACGCTCGACATCAAACCGGTGCCGGAAGCGGAGCTGTGGGGCAAAATGCGCAGCCGTGACTTCCAGTCCATCTTTATCTACTGGGGGCCGGACTATATCGACCCGAATACCAACGCCAGCACCTTCGCCTACAACGTCCCTGACGGGCCGAAGACCCTGGCCTGGCGCGTGGGCTGGCAGATCCCCGCCCTCAGCGAGCAGACGCGCCATGCCGCGGCCGCCAGCAACGTCGCGCAGCGCCACGCGCTCTATACCCAGTTGCAGACGGAGATCCAGCAGAACTCCCCCTACGTGGTGACGCTGCAAGGGCAGCGCCAGGTCGGGCTGCGCAGCAATATCGAGGGTGCGAGCCAGAACCTCGGCAACAGCATGTTGTTCTTTGATGCGGTCAGCAAAAAAGGCTGAGGCTGGCCCGGCAATAAATTCAGGGGCTTGCGCAATCAAGGCGCAAGCCCTTTTTTCTGCCGGCTGACCGGGGAGGGGATGCCGCTGCACAGGCACGGCATCACGGCCATGCCGCTTATTGTTTAACGCCCCTGACAAAACCCGCTTACCGATCGCATTTTCCTTTTGAGACAGTCAATAAGATAGCCCGGCAGCGTCCCATTTTTCTTATATGAATTTTCTTAAAAAAGGAGAGGTCATGTTCCGGAATAAGCCTTTTCAGGCGTGGCTGTTGCTGGGCCTGGTGTTGATGGCCGGGGGGGCGGCGGCAAAAAAAACACCTGCCTCAGACGATGAAATAAAACAGAAATTAATTGAAGCCTCTATTTCTGCCTATTCCGGCAGTTGCGCCTGCCCCTATAACCAGGCCCGCAACGGCAGCCGTTGCGGCGGGCGCAGCGCCTGGAGTAAACCGGGCGGGGCAGAACCGCTCTGTTATAAAAATGATGTCAGTGAGGAGGAGGTGAACGCCTGGCGCCGGGCGCATGAAGAGTAGAAGATTCCCCCCACCCGCAGCGGCAAAGCAGACTATGCTTATACACTTCCCGGCCTTTCGCATCGCCGGGCCACTGGTCATTATGCTGGAGGTTATATGGATAAAGAACTGCAACAGACTGCGGAGAATCTGGGGGAAGTGCTGAAAGCACGCGGGATGAAGGTGACGTTTGCGGAGTCCTGCACGGCCGGGCTGGCCGCGATGGCGGTGGCGTCAGCGAAGTCGAGCGCCGACTTCTTCAGCCGCGGCTTTATTACCTACACCAATGAGGCGAAGCAGGAGGTGCTGGGCGTCAGCCACAGCGCCCTGGAAACCTATACCGCCGTGAGCGAGCCGGTGGTGCGTGAAATGGCGCAAGGCGCGCTGCGCATCTCCGGGGAGCAGGCGGCGGTCTCCATCAGCGGCTACGGCGGGCCGGATGGCGGGCCGGACGGCACCCCCGCCGGCACCGTCTGGTTTGGCTGGGCCTTCTCGGACGGCTTAACGGTCGCTGAGGTCGAACACTTCCCCGGTGACTGCGAGGAAGTTATTGCCGCCGCCGCACACTTTGCCCTGAAGCGCCTGACCACGCTGCTGGAAAGCCGCTAAGCCCGCCCCTGTATCAGGCCCGCCGCAGGCATCCCGGGCCTGATGCGCCCCCGCCGGGGCCTTGCCCCCTTGCTGGATGAGATCCTGTGCCATCGCTAAGCGGCGCTTATTGCCGGTGGTTCGCAGCGGGCCGCCGCGCCGGGCCGTTTCACCCCGCAGGCGGCTTTTTCCTGGCACTATTCAGCCGGTTATTTGACGCCGTTAATTCCGCAGCGTGTAAAGAAACAATGCACATTCTTTATTTTATTACGCGCCCTGATTAATAAGTGAATAACGCGGCTGATTATTTTTGGTGCTGCATCACATTGCCGGGCTTTTATTTTAATTTGCGGGTCAGGGTTATTCCCGGAAATAACCCGGCGCGTATAATAGAGAGGATGATAGCCTTCCTCACGCTTCTCATGTTTATCATTGAGTTATTTTGTTATTCACAGTGAGATTTAGTGTTGCTGTACCCGCTATTCGATTTCGTGTGGATGCTACCGTTTAAAAAATCTTACCAATCGGAGAGCATATCCATGACACGCGATCAATTTAAACACGCCGCGGCCCTGACGGACACCCTGGCAGACCGCTGGTACGAGCCTTTTATGCAGACCTGCCATGAGTTCACCATCGACTCGTTGCCGCGTCAGGCCTGTTTTATCGCCCAGATCGGCACAGAGTCGGGCGGGTTTACCCGGATTATCGAGTCGTTCAACTATAGCGTGACCGGGCTGATTATTTTCGGCCCGCGCCTGACGCCGCAGCAACGCCAGGCGCTGGGGCGCAAACCCGGCGAACCGGCCCTGCCGGTGGAGCGGCAGCGGGCCATTGCCAACCTGGTTTACGGCGGCCGGATCGGCAATACCCACCCGGATGACGGCTGGACCTACCGCGGCCGCGGCCTGAAACAGGTCACGTTCAAAGGCAATTACCTGCAGTGCGGCCGGGCGCTGGGGCTGGATCTGCTGGGTAACCCCGATCTGCTGTTGCTGGACATCAACGCCGCCCGCTCCGCAGGCTGGTTCTGGCGGGAGAAAAACCTCAGCCGTTTTGCTGACATGGGGGATTTCATCGGCATGACCAAGGCGATCAACGGCGGGCTGAACGGGATTGAAGACCGGCAGGCGCGTTTGCGGGTGGCGCAAAAAGCGCTGGGGCTGACGAGGTGACGGGGGAAGGGGAGCCAGACGGCGGGCGTCTGGCTCAGCGGATTATTGGCGGTAAGCCTGCTTGATCTGGGCAAGCGTCGTGCGGAACGTCTCAGCCTGTTGCTCATCCTCAATCTGGGCGATGAGTTTTTCCAGGTTCAGTACCACTTTACCGGCATCCGCCTGGCCCAGTGCTTTCAGCATCATGGTCAGGGTTGCTTTCAGGCAGGCAACTTCGGTCGCCAGGGTCTCTACGTTCGGGGCAGTGGCAAAATCGTTAAGGCTCACAGTGTCATCTCCTTGCGATGAACAAACGCGTCCCGGCATACACAACGGCAGCACAGCGACGCAAATACAGAAGCGGGCGAGTATACCATAGGAATATTGGCCTTCACCTCCCTGCGCGCGCCCGGGCGCAGGGCATATGTCTGAAAAGGGAAAATTTGAACAAAAAAGTTATAAAAAAATGCCGGTGCGTGAAAAGGTACCGCTAAAAAGCGGGGTCATAAATATCAGGTTCCGGCTATTTATCCGGCAAAAAGCGCGCTTGACTAATTGATTGGCATGGCCGGGAGAAATAATTCGCTGGGTTTGATGTAAACATCCCGTAAAAATAATCTGACAGGGTTAGCACTTTTTGTTATTGTTGACTAAATTCAAAGGTTTGCTCACCGTTACTGACGGCATGAAACCGCTAGCAATTTTTTACAGTGTTTATTGGTCAAATAAGCGGGCATACAGTAAAATGAGCCTGCAAATAGCCGCTTCCCTTTTGCAACGAATAAAAAAACCCGGTTTGCTGACGGCAGCGCGCGGTTTGCCGCGTCTGGGTGACAGAAAACCCCGCGTTGCAAAAAACCGGTTGGGTTAAAAACAGGTTAGGTAAAAACAGAGGTTAACTCGTGCCGGTATAGCGTACACCGCCGCCTTTGCGGGGGAGCCGCTATCCTGTGTTCATTTCTGGCTTAGACATTGAAATTTCTCAGTGGACAATAGCTGACGGCGTTACTCCCTTTTTTTGGAGAATTCTCTTTGATTAGCGTTCTTCTGGTTGATGACCACGAATTGGTGCGCGCAGGGATACGACGCATTCTTGAAGATGTGAAAGGTATCAAAGTCTCAGGTGAGGCCCAGTGTGGCGAAGATGCCGTGAAATGGTGCCGCAGTAATGACGTTGATAT
The DNA here is from genome assembly GCF_002858715.1 of Chimaeribacter coloradensis. Taxonomy (GTDB): domain Bacteria; phylum Pseudomonadota; class Gammaproteobacteria; order Enterobacterales; family Enterobacteriaceae; genus Chimaeribacter; species Chimaeribacter coloradensis. The sequence goes on from NZ_PJZH01000001.1 coordinate 234,381, forward strand.
CGTGCTTATGGACATGAACATGCCGGGGATCGGCGGGTTGGAAGCCACACGCAAAATTGTGCGTTTCTCGCCCGATATCAAAGTTATTATGTTGACGATCTACACCGAAAACCCGCTGCCGGCCAAAGTGATGCAGGCGGGGGCAGCCGGTTACCTGAGCAAGGGGGCCGCCCCGCAGGAGGTGATTAACGCCATCCGGGTGGTCTCGGCCGGCCAGCGTTATATTGCGTCTGACATTGCCCAGCAGATGGCCCTGAGCCAGCTTGAGCCGCAGGCCGAGACGCCGTTCGGCTGTCTTTCTGAGCGCGAACTGCAAATCATGCTTATGATTACTAAGGGCCAGAAAGTCAATGAGATCTCTGAGCAGCTTAATCTCAGCCCCAAAACCGTGAACAGCTATCGCTATCGCATGTTCAGTAAGTTAAACATCAGCGGTGACGTTGAGCTGACCCATCTGGCTATTCGTCACGGCTTATTCAATACCGAGAGCCTAACCAGCAGTGAGTGAGCGTTTCGATTCCCAGGCATTTCTGAAAACCGTCACCAGCCAGCCCGGCGTGTACCGGATGTACGATACCACCGGGACGGTCATCTATGTAGGTAAGGCGAAAGACCTGAAGAAGCGTCTTTCCAGCTATTTCCGCACCAATGTCGGCAGCCGCAAAACGGAAAATCTGGTCAGGAACATTGACCAGATCGATGTCACCGTGACCCACACGGAAACCGAGGCGCTGCTGCTGGAGCACAACTACATCAAGCTTTACCAGCCGCGTTATAATGTGCTGCTGCGTGATGATAAATCCTATCCGCTGATCTTCCTGAGCGCGGATGACCACCCGCGCATCGCGATTCACCGCGGGGCCAAGCACGCCAAGGGCGAGTACTTCGGGCCGTTCCCCAACTCCTATGCGGTGCGCGAAACGCTGGCGCTGTTGCAGAAGCTGTTCCCAATCCGCCAGTGTGAAAACAGTGTCTACCGCAACCGCTCGCGCCCCTGCCTTCAGTACCAGATCGGCCGCTGTCTCGGCCCCTGCGTGAAAGGGCTGGTGAGCGAGGAGGAGTACCGGCAGCAGGTGGAGTATGTGCGGCTGTTCCTGGCCGGCAAAGATCAGCAGGTGCTGACCCAGCTGATCGAACGCATGGAGCAGGCGAGCAAAGCGCTGAACTTCGAGGAAGCGGGGCGCATCCGTGACCAGATCCAGGCGGTACGCCGGGTCACGGAGCGGCAGTTTGTCTCAGGTGACGGTGATGACCTGGACGTGATCGGCGTCTCCTTTGATGCCGGGATGGCCTGCCTGCATGTGCTGTTCCTCCGTCAGGGCAAAGTGCTGGGCAGCCGCAGCTACTTCCCGAAAGTGCCGGGCGGCACCGAGCTGGCGGAAGTGGTGCAGACCTTTATCGGCCAGTTCTACCTGCAGGGCAGCGAAGGCCGCACCCTGCCGGGGGAGATCCTGCTCGATTTCGCCCTGCCGGAGAAAGACCTGCTGGCGGAGTCACTGAGCGAGATGTCCGGGCGCAAAATTGCGATCCAGACCAAACCGCGCGGCGACCGGGCGCGCTACCTCAAGCTGGCGCGTACCAATGCGGCCACCGCGCTGGCGACGAAGCTCTCCCAGCAGTCGACGATCCATCAGCGGCTGGCGGAGCTGTCGAAGGTGCTGAACCTGCCGGAAATTAACCGTATGGAGTGTTTCGACATCAGCCATACCATGGGTGAGCAGACGGTCGCCTCCTGCGTGGTGTTTGACGGCAACGGGCCGGTGCGCGCCGAGTACCGCCGCTACAACATCACCGGCATTACGCCGGGCGATGACTATGCGGCGATGGCGCAGGTGCTGAAGCGCCGCTACGGCAAGGCGCTGGAGGAGAACAAGATCCCCGACGTGATCTTTATCGACGGCGGCAAAGGGCAGCTCGGCATGGCGATGGATGTGTTTGCTGAACTGAACGTTACCTGGGACAAGACCCGGCCGAAGCTGATCGGCATCGCCAAAGGCACTGACCGCAAAGCGGGGCTGGAGACGCTGTTCTTCAAACCGGAAGGCGAGGGGATGGCACTGCCGCCGGACTCGCCGGCGCTGCACGTCATCCAGCATATCCGGGATGATTCCCATAACCATGCGATTACCGGCCACCGGAAAAAACGGGCGAAAGTGCGCAATACCAGCGCGCTGGAAACCATTGAGGGCGTCGGCCCGAAACGCCGTCAGGTATTGCTGAAATATATGGGCGGGTTGCAACCCCTGCTCAACGCCAGCGTCGAGGAAATTGCAAAAGTGCCGGGTATTTCACATGCATTGGCAGAAAAAATCTACAATGCGTTGAAACACTAGGGGCAATGTAGCAACATACTCACAATAATCCCTTTTGCCAGACAGTTACTGAGCGCTATGCAATTTAATATACCGACTTGCCTCACGTTGTTTCGCGTGGTTTTGATTCCCTTTTTTGTGCTGGCGTTCTACCTTCCGTTTGTCTGGGCGCCGATGGCCTGCGCCCTGATCTTCGTGGTGGCGGCCATCACCGACTGGTTTGATGGTTTCCTGGCACGCCGCTGGAAGCAGACGACCCGCTTCGGCGCCTTCCTTGACCCGGTAGCGGACAAGGTCATGGTGGCGATTGCGCTGGTGCTGGTGGCGGAGTATTTCCACGCCTGGTGGATAACCCTGCCTGCTGCCACCATGATTGCACGTGAGATCATTATCTCGGCGCTGCGCGAATGGATGGCGGAAGTGGGAAAACGCAGCAGCGTGGCGGTCTCCTGGGTGGGCAAAGTCAAAACCACCGCGCAGATGCTCTCGCTGGTCGCGCTGCTCTGGCGGCCTGACCCGACGCTGGAGTTCGTCGGGATCATCGCGCTTTATATCGCAGCGGTGCTGACTTTCTGGTCAATGTTCCAATATTTGCACGCGGCGCGGAAGGATTTGCTTGAACCGTGATCGATGTGACTTAAAAAGCGCCAAATGAACATTTTGCGCTGATAATTCTGTTGACTCATTGGCACAGGTAAGTAGAATGCATCGCATCAGACGGCAGCACAGCTCGCTGAAAGATAAATAAATCAGTAGCTTCTGATTATTGCGGGAATAGCTCAGTTGGTAGAGCACGACCTTGCCAAGGTCGGGGTCGCGAGTTCGAGTCTCGTTTCCCGCTCCAAATTAAATAAGCTGGTAAGCGTAAGCATTACGAGTTTAGCCATGAAAAATGGCAAATCAGTTACGGCGCGTTAACAAAGCGGTTATGTAGCGGATTGCAAATCCGCCTAGTCCGGTTCGACTCCGGAACGCGCCTCCACTTTTCCCGATGCCCGGGTGGTGAAATCGGTAGACACAAGGGATTTAAAATCCCTCGGCTTATGGCTGTGCGGGTTCAAGTCCCGCCCCGGGTACCACGGAAAGTAAAAGAATAATAAAGCAATAAGCAGTAATGTCGTAGACCGCCGAGAGGCGGTTTTTTTGTTTTTGTGCTTTTCCCCCGCCAAATGCCCTCGCCATCGACGCCGGTTTTTTATACGCTGATCTCTCCTTATCCTACGGAGAAAAGACCATGACGGAACCCGCCCAGCCTGTGACCATCAGCCGTTTTCAGCCCGCAGAACGTGACCACGTGATCAATGTCATTTTGCCTATCCAGAACCGGGAATTCGGTATCGCCATCACGGCGGACCAGCAGCCCGATCTCAGCGACATCCCGGGGTTTTACCAGTCCGGGAAAGGGGAGTTTTGGGTCGCGCGCTGCGGGAATGAGATTATCGGCACGCTGGGGCTGAAGGACATCGGCAACCAGCAGGCGGCGCTGCGTAAAATGTTTGTCACGGCGGCCTACCGCGGCCGGGAGTGGGGCGTCGCGCCGCGGCTGCTGGCGGCACTGTTCCAACATGCCGGGGAAGCGGGCATCCGGGATGTGTATCTGGGCACCACGGACAAATTCCTGGCGGCCCACCGCTTTTATGAAAAGCAGGGCTTCAGCGAGATCCCCGTAGAGCGCCTGCCGCCCGCCTTCCCACGCATGGCCGTGGATAGCAAATTCTACTGCCGTTCTGTCATCCTCTAATCAGCGGTAAGCAGAGGAGTGCGGTACAAGATGCCGCGCTACTCATCCTGCCGCCAGTCGCCGCCCCACTGGGCATTCTCAATCAGGGGACGCAGCGCCTGATCAAACACCTTCATCTGGGCGGGTGAGAGGTTGGCTAAGGTTTTTTCCGCCATGATCTGCCGGGCCACGCCGCGTGCGCTGGCGAGGTTGGTGCCGCTCTGGCCTGCCGTCTCTTCAATCAGTTCCGGCAGGTTGTGGTAGATATGGCTCAGTGCCTTGATATTCAGCATGTTTCCTCCACGGGCAGCTATACCAGCGGGTTATCGATCGGCGCCAGCAGTTCATGCCCCTGGTGGTGCGGGTTACCGACGGCTTTATCCACCGGGTGCCAGCTGAACTCTTCTACCGGCACTGCGCCCTCCGAAGCCAGCGTCCCGGCCTCCTCCGGGGTGAGGGTGGGGTCGAGCCAGGCGCGCGCCGCCTCCGGCGTCAGGACCAGCGGGCGGCGGTCATGGATGTCGAGTAACCCCGCATCAGAGGCCGCCGTCACGATCACAAAGCCGTCATCCTCCGGCGGCTCCAGGGCATCCGGGTGGAATTTGCTGATGGCGGCGAAAAACAGGGGGGCGTCACTCTGGTGATAGATAAAGTAGGGCTGCTTGCGTTTGGCGTCGTCCGGATCTTTTTTCCACTCAAACCAGCCGTCCGCCATCACCAGCGCGCGGCCGTGTTGCCAGAGCGGTTTGAACATCCGGCTCCCGGCGGCGGTCTCCACGCGGGCATTGATTACCGGCGGCCGGTGGGCCTCTTTCGCCCAGTGGGGCTGGTAGCCCCAGCGTACCGGGTCGAGGCAGAGCTGGTCGTCACGCTGGTTCAGCAGCAGCACCCGGGTGCCGGGGGCCACGTTGTAGCGGTCCACCGGCACCGGGTCGAGCGCGCCGTTGAAGGGGATCTCCGGGGCCAGCGCGTCCAGATACTCTGACCGGGTCCGGTGTTGTGAAAAGCGTCCGCACATAATACCTCCTGTTATCGCCAACAGGCTAAGTATAGAAGGGATAGGCGGCGGCCGCGGTCAGCCCGCTTGCGGCGCGTCCGGCGTCGGCAACAGGAGCTGGTAAAACGCCAGATCGAGCCAGCGGTCAAATTTATAGCCCGCCTGCTTCACGGTGCCGCAGTGGCTGAAGCCGAGGCGTTCATGCAGCACGATGCTGCCCCGGTTGGTGCTGTCGATGCCGCCGACCATCGTATGCACCTGCCGCGCCTGCGCCTCGGCGATCAGGCGCTCCAGCAGCAGGCGACCAAGCCCGCGCCCCCGGTGATCCGGGTGGACATAGAGGGAGTGTTCCACGGTGTATTTATTGGCGGGGAAAGGGCGGAAGGTGCCGTAACTGGCAAAGCCCAGCAGGGTGCCGTGCTCATCTTCCAGCCCGATCACCGGGAAACCGTTGTCGCGTTTCACGGCAAACCAGGTGCGCATCGCCGTGAGCGGCCGCGGCTGGTAGTCATATAAGGCGGTTGAGGTCAGAATCGCCTCGTTGAAAATGGCCAGAATCGCTTCGGCATGGCGCTCTTCACTGCATTCTACCCAGTTCATCTTGAACACTCCTGTGGTGCTGTCTACTATAATGGACATTATTCTCCTAAAGTAAACGCGGGCAGGAATCATGTCAATTGATGAGATTATCGCCGGCCAGTTGCAGGCCAGACGTAAAGGGAAAGGCTGGAGCATCGACAGGCTGGCACAGCAGTCAGGGGTGAGTAAAGCGATGATCTCAAAGATTGAACGCCAGGTCAGCAGCCCCAGTGCCGCCACGCTGGGGCGGCTGGCCGCCGGCCTGGGGATTTCACTGACAGAGCTGATTACCGGGCCGGAATCCCGGCCGCACCCGCTGCGCCGCCGGGCGGAGCAACCTGTCTGGCGCGACCCGGAACAGGGCTACCAGCGGCGGCAGGTCAGCGAAAAAGGCACCGGGCAGGGCGCAGAGCTGGTTGAAATCACCCTGCCGGCCGGGGCCGCCATTACCTACCCACGCTGGGAGCCTGCGCCTTACCGGCAGCAACTCTGGCTGTGTGAAGGCACGTTGCAGCTGACCTACGGGGAGACGCACTATCAACTGGCAGCGGGGGATTGCCTCAGCTTCGGCGTGGATGCGCCGCTGACCTTTGCCAACCCCGGCAGCCAGCCCTGCCGCTACCTGCTGGTCATGACCCCGGCCTGACGGCTAGAACAGGGAAAACAGCAACACCACCGGAAAACTCAGCGGCCAGGTCAGGCCAATGATGCCGGAGGTAAAAAGGCGGATCCGGAAAGAGGAATCACGGCTGATGAGTAAAGTGAAAAGGGCGGAGAGGGCGAAGCCGATAAGGAAAATGGTTTTTAACGCTTCCCAGGCGGTATGAGCGGACACATCTATTACCTGTTGTTTACACAATGACAATATTGTATTGATTTTGCGCTTTTCTATCAATTCTTTGATCGCGGTAATAGACAAAATAAAAACAATGGCTGCGATAATGTAAACCGTTTCTTCTGCCTGTAAGGTATAGATGTAAAAAAGCCCGGCCAGGCCGGGCTTTTACAGAACGTTGTCACCGGTTAGCGGCGGCCGCCCAGCAGTTTCGCCAGAACAAAGCCCACCCCTGCGGCCACCAGCAGTGCCGGCACCGGGTTGTCAGACGTGGTACGTTTCACGGTGTCTACTGCATCGTTGACAGCATAAGAGGCCTGGGAAAGGTTCTTACGCACAGCCCCTTCAAATTGAGTCTTGCTGTCATCAGTTGCGCGACCAAACTGTTCCTGGCCCGCACCCACAGCTTCTTCTGCTTTATCTTTTACTTTATCAAACATATGCAAACTCCATTTGTGAGTGAACGTATTAAAAGCATAGACCAGAAAACCGCATCCGGTGGCGTTATTAACATGCCGTAACAATGGTTTTCACTCCCCTGCGGCGTCAATACGCACATTTATAGGGCGGAGCGCCTGTCCCGGCGGGGGAAAACGCGCTGAACGCGTCAGGGCGTGGAGGTTAGCATGTTGTTACATTCTGCTGCCGGAATCCTTACAGCCAAACCCTGTACTCTCTTCCCTGCGAATGAATCGCAGGATAGATAACAACAGAGGTAAGAATGAACAGAATGAAAACTGTGATGCTGGGATCACTGTTAATGTTGAGCAGCGCAGCGATGGCCGAACCGATGCACGCCGATGCCACCCCGGTTAACAAAGCGGAACTCAGCCACGCGCACCGGGCCGCCCACCCGGCGAAGAAGGTCAGCCACACACCGGTACATCACGCCAGGAAAAAGCCGGTGAAAAAGAAGCAACCTGCGCCGCATACTATGCCGCGCTGACCTTGCCGCACCAGATAAAGAAAGCCCACCGGACGGTGGGCTTTTTGCTGTCAGGCCTTGCGTTTCTGCCCGGTGGAGAGGCGCGGGCTGACGGGCACAGACTGGTAACGGTCGCGGAAGTAGTGCTCAATCTGCTCCAGGCTGCGGCCGCGGGTTTCCGGCACGCAGAGCACCACAAACAGTGACCCGGCGATGCCGATACAGGCAAAGGTAAAGAAGGCCCCCGCCAGCCCGACCCCGGCCAGCAGCAGCGGGAAGGCCAGGGAGATCATGAAATTGGCGATCCACATGGCAAATACCGACGCACCCATACAGATGCCGCGCATCCGGATTGGGAAGATTTCAGAGAGCAGCAGCCAGGTCACCGGCGAGAGTGCGCCCTGCTGGAAGCTCAGGAACATCAGCATGCCGGCCAACACCAGATAGCTGCGCACCAGGTTCGGCAGGCCGTTGACCAGCTCCGGCATCAGCACGCAGACCGCGCCGAGGAAGAACAGCGAGCAGGTGCAGCCTATCTGCCCAATCAGCACCAGCGGCCGGCGGCCGATTTTGCCCAGCAGCCAGATGCCGACAAAGGTCATCGCCACCGAGATCGCCCCGTTGGCGATGGTCGCCAGCAGGGCGGCGTTGGTGCTCAGGCCGGTGGCCTCCAGCATGGTCGGCGCATAATACATAATGGTATTTACGCCGGTTAATTGCTGGATTACCGCGATGCCGATGCCCAGCAGGAACAGCTTCAGCAGCCACGGGGTGGCCAGGTCACGCAGCCGGCCCTTGCCCTGATGGCGGTTCTCTTCAATCGTCTCCTCAATCTCCGTCATCTCCCAGTCCACATCCTGGGCGGAACGGGTGCGCTCCAGTACCTTTCTCGCCTCTGCCATACGCCCTTTCATCGCGTACCAGCGCGGCGAATCGGGCATAAACAGCATCCCGAACCAGAGCAGCACTGCCGGGAGGGTGGCGATCGCCAGCATCCAGCGCCAGGTGGACTCGCCGCCCCAGATTTCATGGAAGGTGGCGTTGGAGATGTAGGCGAGCATCTGGCCGGAGACGATCATCAGCTCCTGAAGTGTCACCAGCTGGCCGCGGCGGTTGGCCGGGGCGATCTCCGCGATATAGACCGGCACGGTCGCTGCCGCGCCGCCGACTGCCACGCCGAGCACCAGCCGGAAGGCGATCATCCAGGTGACATCCGGTGCCAGAGAGGTGCCAATGGCGCCGACGGCAAAAATCACTGCCAGAAACAGAATGATCTTTTTGCGGCCGGCGGCATCGGCCAGGTGGCCCGCCATCAGCGCGCCAAACGCCGCGCCGAACAGCAGGGAGCTGGTCACCAGCCCGGTGGTAAAGGGAGTCAGGTGCAGCTCCTGGCCCATAAACAGCAGGGCGCCGGAGATCACCCCGGTGTCGTAGCCGAACAGCAGGCCGCCGAGGGTGGAGATCAGCACGATAATTTTAACGAAGGGTTCGGTTTTGGTCTGACTGTTTGGCCCGGAAGCAGGGTTGGTTGTTATGTATTGTTCCATGATAGCTCCAGTGGTCTTGCAGGGTCTGGTCGTGACAGGGGAGGAAGATAAAAACCATCACATAAAAATCCGCGAACAAATGACGCCTTATTTATAGACAGGAAATTTCATTTATTAAAATATTGGAAATTTAATTTTGTGTGCTGGCTCATAAAAGCGGGGTGTATAGCGAAGATTTTCAGGATAAAACGCGTGCCAGAGATATTTAATACCCCTGTTTACTATTTGGCGGGCTTTTTAATGGAATAAATATTTCCTTATAAATAAAGGAAAGAATAAAAAAACGGTAGGGCGGCAGCAGGGCGGGGCAGGAGATCAAAGGGTTACTGCAGGGGCTGTGAAGCTGCGCATGTTTCATTTTTCCTGAAATAACGCGCGCCGGTGCGGGGGAGATAACAGGGGCTAATCAATCAGCATGACGCAGGGCGCGGCAGAGCGCGCGGCCGGGCAAGGGAGGTAAACGCACGAACCAGGGTGTTATAGACGGCGGTTTTCCTGGCTGACTTCAATCAGATCATTTAAGGCGTGCATAGAAATACCGCTGTTACCCCAGTCAACCATCGCCCAGGGCCGCTCCTGTCTGGAAAGCATAGAGATAACCCGGCCGACAATCTCGCCGGTTTTATGTTTGACCAGAGAATTAATGCCGATGCTCATGATAATGCCCCTCCGCTGCGTACCGCTTGCCAGACTACCCCCGGCGTTGCGCCATGCCAATCCTCTTATTGGGGGTATCCTTCTAACATTAGCGTAAATCATCGTTCAGCGTGGCGGAAACCGGGGCGCGGGCTTTACTCTGACGGCACAGGCAGGCAGCGCCGAAAAAAGGGTCGACAAAAAGCGCTTTACATGACGTAATGATAATCGTTATCATCAATGCGTCCTCCACGACGGCGGCTCTGCCGTAGGGAAGACACGACATTGCTCACATTGCTTTCAGTATTTTTCGCCAGCCCCCAGGCTGGCGTTTTTTTTGCGCGGGATTATTCATTCCCCCTCTTTCAGCACCCAGATGTGGTATTTGCCGCCGATCATTTCCGCGCCTTCCAGCTCTTTCTCAAAGCAGGGGAAGGTGCTGCCCCAGTCGGCAATGCTGCGGATGTAGCGCAACCACGGCTGGTCAGCACGGCCGAACCCCTCACCGGGCATCACAATCGGGATGCCGGGCGGATAGGGGATCACGCCGACGGCCGAGACCCGGCCGGCCAGCCGGTCAACCGGCAGGTGGTCACAATGGCCCGCCATATGCGCCTGAAACGCCCGGCGCGGCAGCACCACCGGCGGCGGCAGCTGGCCAAAGGCCTCCGCTTGCAGCTTATCCATCTGGCTGGTTTTCATGTAGTTGAACATCTCATCGCAGAGATCGTGCAGCCCCATCCCGGCGTAGCGTGCGGGGTAGCCCCCGGCCAGCCCGGGCAGGCAGGCGGTCACCGGGGTGTTTTCATCATAATGGCGCTTGAACTCCAGCAGGGCGTTAATCAGCGTGCCCCATTTCCCTTTGGTCACCCCAACGGAGAAGAGACAGAGCACCATAAAGTCGGTGGTGCGCGAGGGCACAATCCCATGCTGGGTAAGAAATGCCGTCACCATCGCCGCCGGGATGCCGTTCGCCATCAGGGTGCCGTCATCGTTCATCCCCGGCGAGAGAATCCCGGCTTTGATCGGGTCCAGCATGCACCACTCCTCCTCAAGCTGCTCAAACCCGTGCCAGGCCTCGCCCGGTTTCAGCACCCAGCAGCGCGGGTCGGTGGCCAGCTGGGTTTTCGACGCCATGCGGAACGGGATCTTTTTGCCGGTGTCCGGGTCGGTGATTTCCGGGGCGTTCCACGGTGCGAAGAACCACTCACCGCGATCGCGGAAGGTGGCGTTGACCTTCGCCAGCGCCAGCCGGAAATCCACCGCCTCGTTGATCACCTCCTGCGTCAGCGTCTGCCCCTGGCCGCCCTGCATCATCGCCGCGCCGACCTCATTGGCGGCGATGATCGCATAGAGCGGCGAGGTGCTGGCCTGCAACATATAGGACTCGTTGAAGCGTGAATGCACCACCGGCTTGCGGCCGTGACGGATATGGATGTACGACGCCTGCGACAGCGCCGCCAGCAGCTTGTGGGTGGAGTGGGTGGCAAACACCGTCGGCCCGTTTGGGTCATGCTCTTCCGGGTCGCCGCGCATCGCGTAGCGCTGCTGATAGAGCGGGTTAAAGCGCGCGTAGGCGTACCACGCCTCATCAAAATGGATCTGATCCACGCTTTGTGCCAGCAGGTCCTGCGCCTGCGCGGCGTGGTAGCACATGCCGTCATAGGTGCAGTTGGTGATCACCGCATAGACCGGCGTGCGGCCGGCGGCCTGATCGATCAGCGGGTGGGCGGCAATTTTCGCCTGAATATCCGCAGCCCGGAACTGCTGCTTGGGGATCGGCCCGATAATGCCGAAGCGGTTGCGGGTCGGCACAAAAAACACCGGCAACGCCCCGGTCATTACCAGCCCCTGTTCAATCGATTTATGGCAGTTGCGGTCGCACAGCGCCACCTGCCGCTCGCCGATCGTTGCCGCCATGATCGCCCGGTTGGAGCCGGAGGTGCCGTTCAGCCCCGGGTAACTGCGCTGCGCGCCGAACACCTTGGCGGCAAAGATTTCAGAGGCGTTGACCGGCCCGCTGTGGTCCAGCAGCGAGCCCATCGCCGCCCGCTCAATCCCGGTGTCGGTGCGGAACAGGTTCTCCCCGAAGAAATCGAGAAACTCCCGGCCGACGGCGCTTTTGGTAAAGGCGACCCCGCCCTGGTGGCCCGGCGCAGCCCAGGAGTACTCCGGGGAGGTCAGCGTGTAGTGGAACAGCGCCTTGGTAAAGGGCGGCAACAGCTGATCGTAATAGTGGGCGATCAGGGCGTTGGCGCGGGCGGCGATAAAGTCGGCGGTGTCTTCGTGCATCCAGACGAACTCATTCACCATGCGCATGATGTCCAGCGTCAGGCTGTCGATGCAGGAGTGCTCCGCCATCAGCAGCACCGGCACCTCCCGGTTACGGCGGCGGATCTCCTGCAACAGCGCCGAGGCCTGGCTGTGGGAGGCGTCATCATTGCCGCCGGAGGTCCAGTCAACAAAGATGCAGCAGAGTGAGGCGTCGGACATCACCGTGGCCTTGCCGTCCTCAAAAGTGGCGGCCGGGAGCACCTCCAGGCCGGTATCGCGCAGCGCGCCGATCAGCGCCTGCACGGCGCGGCTGTTGGCGGTGTTGTGGTCCAGGATGTTGCTGTCCACCACCAGGACGTTGCGTCTCTTGTGTGTGCCTAAATCAATCATGCTGCCTGCCTTTGTCAACGTAAAGGGGCCCGCCCGGTGCGTCGGGCGGTCACTTAGTCATCATCGCGTACAAACGGGCGGTCGAGCGGGAAGGGGGTTTTGTGCCGCCGGTTGTAGTTAATGGTGTACAGGGTGGTGATCACCATCAGCGCCACAAACGACCACATCACCTCCTGCGCGCCGGAGCCGACCACCGCCCAGATGCAGTAGACAAACGCCAGCAGGGTGATGAAGAAGTAGAGGGCGCGGTGGCTGCCGAGGTGGCCGTGGCCCAGCAGCAGCAGCGCGGAGCAGGTGTAGAGATAGGGCACCAGGGTAAAGATCACCGAAACGGAAGAGACCAGCGCGAACTGCGCCGTGGCGTTGGGGGAGATGCTGGTGACCTGGAAAACAGTCATCAGCACGCCGATAATCAGCAGCCCGGCCACCGGCACATTGTCTTTATTCACTTTGGCGAAAACAGGCGGGAACAGGCCGTCATCGGCTGCGGCCTTGGCGGTCTGGCCGGCCAGCAGCGTCCAGCCGCCCAGAGAGCCGAGGCAGCCAAGGGCGGCGCAGAGCGCCACAATGCCGCCCGCCAGATCGCCCAGCGCCAGCCGGGCCGCGTCACCAAACGGCGAGGCCGAGAGGCGCAATTCGGCGTTGGGGATCATCCCCATGATGGCAGTGGTAGAGAGCACATAGCAGACGGCGGCGATCAGCACCCCGCCCAGCGTGGCAATCGGCACATTGCGCTTCGGGTTCTTGACCACCCCGGCCGCCACTGAGGCGCTCTCCACGCCGATAAATGACCACAGGGTCACGCTCAGCGTGCTCTGGATCGCCCCGAACGTCCCCAGGCCGCTGACGTTCCAGGCGGCCATATAGGTCTCGCCGCGGAACCAGAACCAGCCGAACAGCGCAATCGCCACAATCGGCACCAGCGCCAGCACCGTCGCCACCGCCTGAACCCGGGTGATCATCTTCGGCCCGACGATGTTCAGCAGCACAAACAGCCAGAGGATCGCCACGCAGGCGATGGTCAGCGGAATGGGTTCCCCGAGCAGCGGGATAAAGTAGCTGAGGTAGCCCACGCCGATGACCACCATCGCAATATTGCCGATCCAGCAGGCGAGCCAGTAGAGCACGTTGGTCTGGTAACCGATAAACGGCCCGAACGCGCGGCGGGCGTAGGCGTAGGAGCCGCCGGGGCTGGCATCCAGCGAGGACATTTTGGCATACACCATCGACAGCGCCAGCGCGCCGAGGATCGTCACCAGCCAGCCCCAGATGGCGATGCCGCCGGTCGCGGCCAGGTTCGCCGGCAGCAGAAAGACCCCGGACCCCATAATATTGCCGGAGACCATCAGGGTGACGGGAATCAGCCCCACTTTCTGGTTTTCTGAATTTATGGACATAACCCACCCTTTATCACTTGCCAGGCACCCGGCACGGGCCGGGGCACCCTGTTTCCTGCGGGAGCCAGGCAGCGCAGGCACGAAAAGAACGAGTGTCAGGGTTACCACGTTAAGGCCGCGGGGCGTCACTCATATCCGTTCAGTGAGATAAAACAGAGGGTTATCATCTTTTTTATCGCGGTCAGTGGGAAATAAACAGGCGGTGCGGCCCAGGAAAATCAAACCCATTTTTCCCAGTGATAAAAGAGAGGGGGATTATCCCCACAAGCTATAACAGATAGGCGGTGAATATCGACGAACTGCTATGCGGGCTATAACAGTCATTGTGCTAGCATACGGCTTCCAACATTATCCCACGAGGGTGACACGATGGACGCCATTAAGACCATCCTGGTCAGAGAGATTCAGCAGATTAACCAACAGGAACGCCGTGACGGCAAGGCGCGTTTCAATACGGAATTTTTCACCAAACACCCGCTGCTCTGCCTGGCGATGCTGGCCGGCTACGTGGCCGTAGGCGTGGTGATGTACTACGCCCCCTATATGGGGCTGGGGTGGTTTGCCGGTTTCACCGCGTTTCTGGTGCTGGTTTCCGGCGGGCTGTTGCTGGACATCAAACCCGTCTACCGCTACGAAGATATCGGCGTGCTGGACCTGCGGGTCTGCTACAACGGTGAGTGGTACTTCAGCCGTGAAGTGCCGGTACACGCGGTAGAGGAGATCCTGGCGCACCCGCAGGTGGCGCAGCCGATCAAGGCGCGTATGCAGGAGATCATCCGCCACAAAGGCGCGATCGATTTTTACGATATCTATGACCTGGCGCGCAAGCAGGCCAGGCAGCCCGCCCCGCTGGCCGCGTCCGGCAGGCAGCAGCAACCTGCACACTGAGTCATAACGCGCCGGGGGAGAGGCAGATTCTGCGTATCCCTCACCGCATTGAATGGGGTAGACTGTGTCTATTCGCGCAATCAATGCGTTGACCCGCTCAGGAGCCGGCGTGCAAAAGATCAAGCTCACCATTCATCACCTCTACCAGGAAAGTGCCGACGGCAAACAGGATGCCCGTGCCACCGCACGCATCTACGCCGGCGACCGCCTGATCCTAACCGAAACCATGGCCGGGCAGGCGCAGCACTACCCGCGCTACCTCAGCGCCGCTGACGATAACGGCGAACCGTTGCGGGTAGAGTGGGAGAGTGACGGCTGTGCGTCGATGTCCGTGACCCGTGCTGAAGTCTGCCCCTGTTGCGGCGGCGACGAGTGGCACTAATCTCAATCTGAACGGGGTGAACCCAGGGAGCCAGTGATGAAGATGCTGCAAAATGAGGCGGATTACCGCAGCTGGATTATGGCGGAGCTGTTTATGGTCAGGGAGCCGCGGGACAGTGCGTTGTTTGTTGAGCAGGAGATCGAGGATTTTATCTTTGATGCCCGCCCGACGGCGTACCCCTGCGTCGCCGTCATGGTGCAGACCAAAGGGGAACCGGCGGTGTGCGAGCCGAAGTTTATCTACAAAGAGCAGGTGTTTGAGTGGGCCCACCAGATGGGGTTCGGCTTCGGCAGCTGACCGGGCCACCGCCGGGGACGGCGGCAGCCCCCGATGTACTACACGTTTTTGCGGTCAATCTTCTCTTCACCCCAGAACAGGTGATCGGCATCGGTTTTTTCAAAGGCTTTCAGCAGCACTTCATCATTGCCTTCTTCCCAGATTTTCTGCGCCAGAACCTCATCATCATTCGCCAGCTCAAAAATCGCTTCTGCAATCTCGATCGATGTGTCCCTGACATTGGCCCAGGATTTCACGTTATTGATATCGGTCATTCAAACTCTCCCTTATTGCGATCGCCAAAGGTGATCCTCTGGTTGTGTTGATGGTGACCCTTTAACTATGGTACTGACCCGGCGGGGATGCAAATCAGCGCCGGTTAACTGCGGGGATTGTGAGCAGGTAGCAATCTGTGCGCAATCTGGCACAGGCCGCGGTGCGTCAGGTATACTGCGGCCCTGCACAACGGGGAGGAGACCCATCATGAGTGATGATATTTTCGATTTTGACATCGACGCCGAGCTGGCAAAAGCCGCCGAAAAGACAGAAAAGAAAGCCGCTGAACTGCCTGAAATTCAGGGTGGTGAAGAGGATTGTGAAGGCTGCAAAATCTGATCCTTCCGGGGAAATCAAAAAACCGCTGCGGCGGTTTTTTTTGTGCGTGCAGAAAATGATTAGCCGTTAAAAAATTAACATAACTAATAGTGTTGTATTATATTATTCCAAACATGTATTTATAGTAATAATATTACTGTAGAAATTCCCGACATTTACAGCGAATTTTAATTAAAAACGAAAATTTAAATTTTCTTTATTGCTTCACTGTTGCTGTTTTGTTATTTTCATTGTCAACCAAGCAGGGAAGCATGAGTAACGCAGGAACGCGTTAAACGACGGGTGATCGGTCTGAGGTGACCTCTTCACCCCCGCCGGAGTCTGTATAGCTGAAAGGCCACGCCATGCACTTGTTAACTACCCCTTTTGAATACCGCAGTTGGATGATGACACATTATTTTATGATCGACTCGGTAGAGGGTGCGTCGTTATTATCTGAAGAGGAGCTGGATGAATATCTCTTTGATTTACGGCCCCTGGATTACCCTTGCCTGGCGATGATCGGCACCTCAATTAATCAGCCGTTGCTGAACGAGGTCACCTTTATTTATCGTGAGCAAATTGCCCTGTGGGCGGAAAAGATGGGCGTCAATTAATTTCCGGGGATAAATAATTGTACAGCCAACACCAGGGTGTACACATAATAACATTTTTACCCCAGTGACTATTTTCAGGCTGCCTGCGGTGTCGGCAGCTTTTTATTTTTATGCCTTCTGCCCTTGTCCGCGGCATGGGGCATAAAAAAACCAGCCGCCAGGCTGGTTTGATGACAACACCCTACAGCGCTTAACGGGTCTGGGTGGTCGTCGAGGTGGAGGTCGCCGTAGAGGTGCCGGTGCCGCCGCTTGGGTCGGTTGCCGCCGCTGCGGCGGCCATGCCGCCGGAGATCAGGGTGGCTTCAGCCGGGGCCGCCGCCCCGGTGCCGCTGCCGGCCGCGATTTCTGCGCCGGCGGTGGTGGCGGCAAAGGCCGACGAGGCCCCCATCAGGGAGAGCGCAATGGCGGCTGCGGTCATCACTTTTTTCATAGATAACTCCTTGTGTGAAATGGAACATAAGTACCCTAACGCAGTAAGCAGTCTACCCGTTGGCCCGCCTGGAAAACATAAGAAAATGATGAAAATCAATGGGAAATTCTGTTTATGTCAATAGGAATAGGGCCAAATTTGCGGGCTTTTTCCACCTCAGTCACGCACCTCGACCAGCACCGGGCAGGGGGCGGTTGCCATAATGTCCGCACACACTGACCCTTTCAGCAGCCGGTCAACCAGGCCACGGTGGCGGTGGCCCATCACAATCACCGACGCCTCCTGGCGTGTCGCCTCGGCCACCAGCGCCTGTGCCGCATCGCCGACAATCACCTGCCCGGTGACCTTCTCCCCCAGCGGATGCAGCTGGGCCATCGCTTCCCGCACGATGCGCGCCGCGGCGCTCTCCTCTTCACAGGCGGGCTGATAGAGCGTGATCTCCCCGGCCGGATCGCTGCCGCTGTTCACGGCGTAGGAGGCATCCACGCAGCAGGTCACGGAGATACGCGCGCCGGAGGCCGCCGCCAGCCCGGCCGCCAGGGCCACCACACGCGGGGTCTGGCGTGAGCCGTCCACCGCCAGCAGGATATGGGTAAACATAGTGTCTCCTTTTGCCGGCACCTGCCGGCCTCAACGGCGATCCAGCCTGCCGATTTCGCCCATTAATGAGGCCCGGCACGCCAGAATGGCGGTGCGCAGGGCCGGTAGCTGCCGTTGCAGACGTTCCGTCGGCACCAGCAGAGAGACAGAATAGCGCCCAAGCAGGGTATCAATCGCGACACCCATTGATGAGATGCCCTCCAGCGTCTCACCATGTTCCACCGCCACGCCCTGTTGCCGCACATCGTGCAGCGCCGCCAGCAGCGAGCCGATGTCACACACCGTATTGTCCGTGACCGGCTCGAACTCCCCGCCAAGCAGCCGCCGCACCTCGTCATCACTGTTCAGCGCCAGCAGCGCCCGGCCGCCGGAGGTGCTGTAGATCGGCAGGTTCAGGCCGAAGCGCGGCACCACGCGCAGTTCGCGGTTCGCCACCACCATATGGACGATGGCGATCTGCCGCCCGCTGGGGCGTGCCAGCGTCACGGTTTCATTGGTTTCGTTACACAGCGCCTGCAAAAAGGGCGTGGCGATGGCGATGATGTCGCTGTGGACGGTGGCGACCAGCCGCAACAGCGTCGGGCCAAGGCGGAAGCCGTGGTTGCCGTGGCTGCGCACCATCCCTTCCTCCGCCAGCGCCGCCACAATCCGCTGCACCGTGGAGCGGGGCAGGGCGACCGCCTGCGCAATCGCCCCGAGGCTCATCCCCTCCGGGTGCGCCCCCAGGGCGTTAAGGATGCTGGCCGCGCGGGCGATCACCTGAATGCCGCCGCTGCGTTCTTCATCAATGGCGTGGCTGTCATGGGTTGTCACACTACGCTTCCTTTTAAGGTAAAAACCGCAGGTATTTAACGGCATTCTGCCGCCGAACTCAACGAGTAACCACATTGCAATACACCGGACCGTATTGTAGTATCCGCAGCGTGACCTGCATCGCATTATGATGCCCGGCACTTCACCTGCCATTATCCGCTCCTGCTTTCTGCTGTGTCATAACCTATGGCCTGTTGCCTCAGCGGCAACGCGGAGCAGCGCGCGTAAAACAAATGAGTTTATTTATGAGTGTAGTCAGTGTGCCGCCGGTAAGTGCCGGCAGCGCTCCTCCCGCTGCCCCCGCGGCCCAGCCCTTTACCGGGCGGCTGGTGGTCGGGCTGGTCGGTGTCTTGATTGCCGCCCTCTCCTCCGGCCTGAATGACCGGGTTACGGACATCGCCCTGAGTGATGTGCGGGGCGCGCTGAGCATCGGCAGTGATGAAGGTTCCTGGCTGATTGGCGGCTATCAGGCGGCGGAAGTGGCCGCCATGATGCTCGCCCCCTGGCTGGCGATGACCTTTTCGATGCGCCGTTTCGCCATGGCGATGGTGCTGGGGTTCGGCCTGCTGGGCGCGGTGATCCCGTTTGCGCCCAATCTGCCGCTGTTCATCGCCCTGCGGGTGATTCAGGGGCTGTTCGGCGGGGCGCTGCCGCCGCTGCTGATGACGGTGGCGCTGCGGTTTCTGCCGCCCGGCTTCAAGCTCTACGGGCTGGGAGCCTATGCGCTCAGCGCCACCTTCGGGCCCAATATGGCGACATCGCTGGCGGCGCTCTGGACCGATCACGTTGGCTGGCAGTTCGTCTACTGGCAGGTGATCCCGCCCTGCCTGCTGGCGTTCGCCATGATCAGCCACGGCATCCCGCAGGACCCGTTGCGGCTGGAGCGGTTCCGGCAGATTGACGCCTTCGGCATGGTCACCGGGTGCAGCGGCGTGGCGATGCTGGTGCTGGCACTGCAACAGGGCGAGCGGCAGGACTGGCTGGCGTCTACGCAGATCTGCGCGCTGCTGTTTGGCGCGGGGGTACTGCTGACGGTGTTCCTGATCAACGAGTGGTATCACCCGCTGCCGCTGTTTAAGTTGCAGATGCTGAAACGGCGCAACCTGGCGCATGGCCTGCTGACGCTGGCCGGGCTGATGGTGGTTTACCTCTCCGGTTCGGCGCTGCCCTCCAACTACCTGATGTCGGTCAACGGTTTCCGCGCCTCGGAGATGGGGCCGCTGTCGCTGACCATCGGCGTGCCGCAACTGGTGATGGCCCCGCTGGTGGCGGCGATCTGTAACCTGCGCTGGGTAGACAGCCGCTGGGTGCTGGCCACCGGGCTGGCGATCCTGGCGTTCGCCTGTTATTGCGGGTCAGAGATCAACAGCGCCTGGGTGCAGGACAACTTCTACTGGCTGCAGGCGATGCAGGCGGTGGCACAGCCGATGGCGGTGATCCCGATCCTGCTGAGCGCCACCAGCGTGGTGCAGCCGCCGGAAGGGCCGTTCGCCTCGGCGATGTTCAACACCGTGCGCGGGCTGGGCAGCGTGGCCGGTTCCGCGCTGCTGGAAACCGTGATCAGCCACCGGGAGAAGTTCCACTCCCATGTGCTGCTGGACCATGCCGGGTCAGTGAGTTACCTGCTGTCGCAACCTTATGACGGCAACCGCGCGCCGCCGGCCCCGCTGAACCCGGACGGCAGCGCCGTCTCCAGCGAGGTGCTGGCGCGCTTCGCCACGCTGGTGAAGCACCAGGCCACTATCCTCGGCCTGAGTGACACCTATCTGATGATCATGGGCGTGGCGCTGGGGCTGATTATCCTGGCGGCGCTGCTGCCGCAGCGGACTTACCCGCCGCAGTCGCTGGTCAACCGTTGATTGCCGTTATACCCGCTCACTGAACGCATATAAGAGAAGAGAACCATGTTAGCAACTTCGTCAAAACGTATTCCGCTGCTGGTGGCAGTGATCCTGATCGCCCTGCTGGCCGGGGTAGTGGTGTGGCGTCTGGCCGGCCACGGCCAGGAAACCACCAATGACGCCTACGTCACCGCAGACTATACGCTGGTGGCACCGCGCATCTCCGGGCATATCGCCGAGGTGCGGGTTGAGGATAACCAGCAGGTCGGGGCCGGGCAGCTGCTGGCCCGGATTGATGACCGTGACTACATCAATGCGCTGAATACCGCGCAGGCGACCCTGGAGAGCAAACAGGCGCAGCTCAAAAGCCTGGATGCGCAGCTGATCAAACAGCAGCAGGTGATTGTTCAGGCACGGGCAGCACTGGATTCCAGCGTGGCCGGGATGAACTACGCGCGTCAGAGCGCCGATCGCTACCGCCGCCTGTTGCAGCAGGGCTCCGGCACCGCCGACCAGCGCGACGAATCAGACGCGACCTACCGTGAAAAAGCCGCCGCGCACCAGAGTGACGTGGCGGCGCTGGAAGCGGCGCAGCAGGAAGTGGACGTGCTGAAGGCGGAGCGCGCCGAAGCGCTGGCCGCGATTGATGCCGCCAACGCCGACCTCAGCCAGGCGAAGCTGAACCTCTCCTATACCCGCATCACCGCGCCGGTGGCCGGGACGGTGGGGCAGCGCTCCCTGCGGGTCGGGGCCTATGTCAGCGCCGGGACGCGGGTGCTGGCGGTGGTGCCGCTGCAACACGCCTACATTGTCGCCAACTACCTGGAGACCCAGCTGGGCGGCGTGGTGCCGGACCAGCCGGTCAGCATCCGCGTGGATGCGCTGCCGGATGCGGTGCTGCACGGCCATGTGGAGAGCATCGCCCCGGCCACCGGCGCGACCTTCTCGCCGATTGCCGCCGATAACGCGACCGGTAACTTCACCAAAGTGGCACAGCGCCTGGCGGTGAAAATTGTGCTGGATGCCGACCAGCCGCTGGTGCAGCGCCTGCGGGTGGGAATGTCCGTGGTACCGACCATCGATACCGCGCACCCTTAATTGCCGCCTGATCCGATGCCATAAAAAGCAGCGGCAATAAAAAACGCCCGCCCCGGTCACCGGCGCGGGCGTTTTGCTGCCCGGCGGCTCAGCGGGAAGAGGGCACCACCACCGGTTTCTGGGATTTACCGGAGAAGAGGAAACGCAGCAGCGGAATACGCTGATGCACTTCATACAGCAGGAAAGCCAGGCCGAAAACAAATATCAGCCCCAGCCCAAAACCGATGAGATTATTCTCAATGCGCGGGGTGACAAAGGCGCCATATATCAGCGTCAGCGGGTGGTGAACCAGATAGATAAATAGCGACGCATTGACCAGATAGGTAATACGCGGCGAATGGCTGTTGAGCAGCCGGTGGCCGAAGGCAAACACCAGATTGACCATCACAATGCCCAGCGTGCCGGTAATCAGCGTATCGATTTCCGGCTGGAAATGCGCATGGTCATTGAGATGCTGGTTGGCGATATAGGCGGCAAACAGCAGCGGTGCCAGCAGCAGCGCCAGCGGTGAAGGCTTGAGCAGCATGGCTTTCAGCCACGCATATTTAAAGGCCAGCGCGCCGAGAATAAAGAACGGCAGATAAAACAGCGATTCCATCACCACAAAATTAAATACGCTGTTGAATAACAGGTCCGGCAGCACAATAAATATGCCGCGCTGAATTACCGCGTAGCCTATGCTGAAGATCAGAAAATAAAATAAGAGTTTTCCTAAGCCCTGAAAATGGTTAACCGGAAAAGGAATCCGATTAGTCTGAATTGCTTTCAGCCGGCGGAAAATAGAGAAGCCGAGACAGGTAAGAATAACCAATGTTAACAAAAACCAGAGGTGTGAAACTAATTCCCAGATTGAGACATTAATTTTTTCATACAGGGTAAAGGTGGCCCAGCCCTGAATCCGCTGGGTGAAATTCTTCAGCATATAGAATTGCGGCAGGGTGATCAGCACCACCGCGGACAGCATCGGGATCGCCACCCGCTCCAGCCGCACCTTCAGCCAGCGTTGCGGCTCGTAGCGCTCATAGAGCATATAAGAGAAATAGCCGGAGATAACAAAGAACACCTGCATCCGGAAAGCGTGGATCACATCATTCAGCACCGTAAGCAGCACAGAGGAGGTCTGGCTGTTGACCGCCCATTCGTGGCTGGAGTAGATCAATGAAAGGTGGAACGGAATGCCGAGCAACATCAAATAGGCCCGGATAGAATCGAGAAAGTATTCTCGTGATACTGTTTTTGTTGTCATAAGTTTCCAGGGTTTTACTTTAAGGTCCCGGCGCTTATTTTAGCGCGTTTCATAAAACAGGGCGATTCGGGTTACTCTCAAACCGTTTGGCTTAAATCGCGGGAGAAAAACCCTACTATAGCGCCCCGCAATTTTCCATAGCCGTTTAATCTTCCTATTGCTACTCTTGATCCCGGTCAGCTGATTAAACAGTGACCCACAGAGAGGAACCATCCATTTATCATGTTGTCGGATAGCTAAATAATCCTTTAATATGGATTTCGAATGATTTCAGCACTCGAAAGGGGGGGTTGTGCGAGTTAAAAATGTAGCCAAGGGGCCGGGTGTGGCAAAAGTATGTGCGTTAAGTGCCTTTGTCATGATGACATTGGGTGTATCACCGGCATGGGCGTTTTCCATGGATGAGGTGGCCAAGCAGGCTAAAGAGCTGGCAGGAAAGGGTTTTGAGGCGCCGAAGAGCAATCTCCCCTCGCAGTTCCGTGAAATGAAATTCGCGGATTACCAGCAGATCCAGTTTAACCATGACAAAGCCTACTGGAACAAGCTGAACACGCCGTTCAAGCTGGAGTTCTACCACCAGGGTATGTACTTCGAATACCCGGTCAAAATCAATGAAGTCACCGGCAATACGGTGAATGAGATCAGCTACAGCCCGGACTACTTTAACTTCGGCAACGTCAAGCATGATGCCGACGCCGTGAAAAACCTCGGTTTCGCCGGTTTCAAGGTGCTCTACCCGCTGAATAAAGCGGATAAGAATGATGAGATCATGAGCGTGCTGGGCGCGAGCTATTTCCGCGTCATCGGCAAGGATCAGGTCTACGGCCTCTCCGCCCGCGGCCTGGCGATCGATACCGCGCTCGCCTCCGGCGAGGAGTTCCCGCGTTTCCGTGAATTCTGGATTGAGCGCCCGAACCCGGACGAGAAGCACCTGGTGATCTACGCGCTGCTGGATTCCCCGCGCGCCGCCGGGGCCTACCGTTTCGACCTCTACCCGGGGCGTGAAACCACTGTGGATGTGCAGGCCAAAGTCTACCTGCGTGACAAAGTCGGCAAGCTCGGCATCGCCCCGCTGACCAGTATGTTCCTGTTCGGGCCGAACCAGCCTTCGCCGACCATGAACTACCGCCAGGCGCTGCATGACTCCAACGGCCTGTCGATCCATGCCGGGAACGGCGAGTGGATCTGGCGCCCGCTGAACAACCCGCGCCACCTGTCGGTCAGCACCTATACCATCGAGAATCCGAAAGGGTTTGGCCTGCTGCAACGCGGCCGTGACTTCTCGCAGTATGAGGATCTGGATGACCGCTACGATCTGCGCCCGAGCGGCTGGGTGGAAACCCGCGGCGACTGGGGCAAAGGCCGGGTGGAGCTGGTGGAGATCCCGACCGCCGATGAAACCAATGACAACATCGTCGCCTACTGGTCACCGGAAAAGCTGCCGGAAGCCGGTAAGCCGCTGGACCTGAGCTACCGCCTGCACTTCACCCGTGATGAGGAGAAGCTGCACTCGCCGGATCTGGCGTACGTCAAACAGACGCTGCGCTCCGCAGGCGATGTGAAGCAGTCCAACCTGATCCGTGAGCCGGACGGCAGCATCGCGCTGCTGGTGGATTTCGCCGGGCCGGTGCTGAAAGCGCTGAAAGACGACACCCCGGTCGCCTCACAGGTCAGTGTGAATGACAATGCGGACATGGTCGAAAACAACGTCCGTTATAACCCGGTCACCAAAGGCTGGCGTCTCACCTTGCGCGTCAAGGTCAAGGATCCGAAGAAACCGGTCGAGATGCGTGCCGCGCTGGTCAATGGTGACAAACCGTTGAGTGAAACCTGGAGCTATCAGCTGCCTGCCAATGAATAAGTCAACGCCGTTACCCCACGAATATATTGACGCACTGCCCCTCTCCAGCCAGGAGAAGGGCTCGCTGACCGGACGCCTGCCGTCCGGCGGCGACGCGGCTTTTGCCGGTCTGCACCAGGAACTCGCCGGTGCAGCGGCTGTCACGCCGGAGGTGGAGGATGCACCGCTGGCCTCCGTCAAAACCCGCCTGCAACACGCCTGGCCCGATGTGGCGACGGAAAACGGCCTGCTGGGTGAGGACGCCGAAGGGCGTACCACCCTGAAAGCGATGCCGCCGATCCGCCGCTCCAGCATGTTCCCGGAGGCCTGGCGCACTAACCCGCTGGCCCGTTTCTGGGACTCCCTGCTGGGCCGCAGCGCCATGCCGCAGGCACCGATCTCCGCTGAAATGGCGGAGTCGGAGAAGCGCTGGCGGGTGGTCGGTTCCCTGCGCCGCTACATCCTGCTGTTCCTGATGCTGGTGCAGACCGGCATCGCCACCTGGTACATGAAAACCATCCTGCCGTATCAGGGCTGGGCGCTGATCGACCCGATGGAGATCTTCAACCAGGATCTGATGCAGTCCGTGCTGCAACTGCTGCCCTATGTGTTGCAGACCGGTATCCTGGTGCTGTTCGCCATTCTCTTCTGCTGGGTCTCCGCCGGGTTCTGGACGGCGCTGATGGGCTTCCTGCAGCTGCTGATCGGCAAGGACAAATACAGCATCTCCGCCTCCAGCACCGGCACCGAGCCGCTTGACCCGGCGCAGCGCACCGCGCTTATCATGCCGATCTGTAACGAAGACGTGGAACGCGTCTTTGCCGGCCTGCGCGCGACCTATGAGTCGGTGAAGCGCACCGGGGACCTCGAGCATTTCGACATCTATGTGCTGAGTGACAGTTACGACCCGGACATCTGCGTCGCGGAGCAGAAAGCCTGGCTGGAGCTTTGCAACGAGGTGGATGGCCACGGCAAGATCTTCTACCGCCGCCGCCGCCGCCGCGTGAAACGCAAAAGCGGCAACATCGATGACTGGTGCCGCCGCTGGGGCGGGGATTACAGCTACATGGTGATCCTGGATGCCGACAGCGTGATGAGCGGTGAGTGTCTCACCGGCCTGGTGCGCCTGATGAACGCCAACCCGCACGCCGGGATTATCCAGTCCTCACCAAAAGCGTCGGGTATGGATACGCTCTACGCGCGCCTGCAACAGTTCGCCACCCGCGTCTATGGGCCGCTGTTCACCGCCGGCCTGCACTTCTGGCAGCTGGGCGAGTCGCACTACTGGGGCCATAACGCCATTATCCGCGTGAAGCCGTTTATCGAGCACTGTGCGCTGGCGCCGCTGCCGGGTGAAGGCTCCTTCGCCGGGTCTATTCTCTCCCACGACTTCGTGGAGGCCGCGCTGATGCGCCGTGCCGGCTGGGGCGTCTGGATCGCCTATGACCTGCCGGGAAGCTATGAGGAGCTGCCGCCGAACCTGCTGGATGAGCTGAAGCGTGACCGCCGCTGGTGCCACGGTAACCTGATGAACTTCCGTTTGTTCCTGGTGAAAGGGATGCACCCGGTGCACCGTGCGGTGTTCCTGACCGGCGTGATGTCCTACCTCTCTGCGCCGCTGTGGTTTATGTTCCTGGCGCTCTCCACCGCGTTGCAGGTGGTGCACACCCTGATGGAGCCGCAGTACTTCCTCCAGCCGCGCCAGCTCTTCCCGGTGTGGCCGCAGTGGCGTCCGGAGCTGGCGATTGCGCTCTTCTCCACCACGCTGGTGCTGCTGTTCCTGCCGAAATTGCTCAGTGTGGTGCTGATCTGGGCGAAAGGGGCGAAGGAGTACGGCGGGGCGTTCCGGCTGTTTATCTCGATGCTGATGGAGATGCTCTTCTCGGTGCTGCTGGCACCGGTGCGGATGCTGTTCCATACGGTGTTCGTGGTCAGCGCCTTCCTGGGCTGGGAAGTGGTCTGGAATTCGCCGCAGCGTGATGACGATGACACCCCGTGGGGTGAGTCCTTCCGCCGCCACGGCTCGCAGATGCTGCTGGGCCTGGTCTGGGCGGGCGGTATGGCCTGGCTGGACCTGCGCTTCCTCTGGTGGCTGGCCCCGATCGTCTTCTCCCTGATCCTCTCGCCGATTGTCTCGGTGCTGTCGAGCCGCGCGACCCTTGGCCTGAAGAGCAAGCGCGCCAAGCTGTTCCTGATCCCGGAGGAGTACAATCCGCCGCGTGAACTGGTGGCGACGGACGAGTACCTGACCCTGAACCGGGAGCGCGCGCTGGACAACGGCTTTATGCACGCCGTGGTGGACCCGTCCTTCAACGCCCTGGCGACCGCGATGGCGACGTCACGCCACCATACCCGCGCGGCCATTGAGCGCTGGCGTCAAGAGCGCCTGAGCCAGGCGCTGCAGGTGGGCCCGGCCCGGCTGAACAAAGCGGAACGTTTGCTGCTGCTGAGTGACCCGGTGCTGATGGCGCGCCTGCACAATGAAGTGTGGAGCCACCCGGAACATAGCCAGCAGTGGCGCGATTACTACCGCACCCTGCCGCGCAACGATCTGGCGTTCCCTCACGCCGGCTGATAGCACCGTGACCCCCGGAAAGCGGAATGCGTGAGCATTCCGCTTTTTTTATGGGCGGTTGCCGGGCATTCGGCATCAAAAGCTTAAAAGCCTCTTCTTAACCTGACTACTATGCACGCCGTTTATAATTATAAGAGAAATGATATGTCTTCTGATTTGCACACCATTGCACGTGCGCTCCGGCACTTCCTGATCTGCGCCGGGGTCATCGCGTTTTTCTCCTCGCTGCTGTTTGTCGATGTCATCTGGCTGCATAATTTCGTTAAAGAGATCTCCCTGACCGAGATCGCCCAGGAGGGGCTGCTGGCCGCCACGGCGCTGGTGTATTTCCTGCTGGCGCGCCGCTACCCGGCATGGCGTTACGGCTTTGTGCTGCTCGGCGGTTTTCTGACCACGATGCTGATCCGCGAGCTGGATGCACTGTTCGACCTGGTGAAACATGGCAGCTGGGTTTATGTGGCGCTGCTGGTGACGCTGGCTTGCCTGGCAGGGGCGGCAACCCATATGCGTTCCACCGTGGCCGGGCTGGCCTGCTTTGTCCGTGCGCGCAGCTACGGCATGATGATCTGCGGCCTGCTCTGCATTCTGCTGTTTTCACGCCTGATCGGCATGCACGCTATCTGGGAGCATGTGCTGCTGGACGGGTATGACCGCACCGCCAAAAACGTCGTGGAAGAGGGCGTGGAGCTGTTCGGCTACACCCTCTGCTTCCTGGCCAGCGTGCAGTTTATGCGTGGGCTGCCGCGTACCTGACTTTACACCCTCTTAACTTTCCTGCCGGCGCAGGCAGCGGCACCCCCATGCTATGCTAAGGCATGAGGTTTCAACGCCTGCGCACCGGGCGCAGCGTAATACGAAAGGTAACGGTGTGGTGCAAAACAGGGTCTTACGGATTATTACGGTGGGGATGATGGCGGGAGTGCTGAGCGGGTGCGGCAGCATCATCAGCCGGACGATGCCGGGGCAGGGGCACGGCAACCAGTACTACCCCGGCGTCCAGTGGGATCTGCGTGACAGCGCCTGGCGCTATGTCACGGTGATTGATGTCCCGCTGTCGATGATTGTCGATACCTTTATGCTGCCGATTGACGCCCGCCACGGCCCTTACGAATAGGGGCGGGCATCACGCAGGGGCGGGGATTATCGCTCATCCCACTCATCGGCAGCTGTTTTGCCCTCTTCGGTGTCCAGCGGCGGTGCCAGCTGGAATTCACCCTCATCCCACTCATGCAGGGTGTTCTCTTCCTGCCACTCCAGGCGCAGTTCCGTCTCATCAAAATCTTCATCATAGATGGCCTGCGCCGCCGCGCCGCTGCGGAACGGCAGGCCCTCTATCGCATCGCCTTCATCCAGGAAAAACTCTGCCTGCCACATGATATCGCCATCCTGCAGCACATATTTTTGCAGGTTGAACTGTTGCGGCGAAGGGATTTCGTCATCCGCGTAGTCATCTGCCAGCGCTTCCAGGTACTCTTCGCGCGCAACTTCAATGGCTTCTTCCAGGGTTGCATACATGCTCATTATCGGCCTCCTTCAATAACACGGTTGCGCCGTGTCCGCGCAGTAAACAGGGGTACCGGTTAAGTGTTACCGGTGAGACGGAGGATGCAAGTTTTTGGCGAAGGGAATATGAATAAAATTTTTTATGCTGCCTGCGGCGGGAATGCCGCTGATCTTACGCTATTTTATCAGGTGAAATTTAATCAATACGCGCTATGCCGGGCAGGCAGGCAGCATGAAACCGCCGGGCAGGTTGCGGCTTATTTCAGCAGGGCCCGTTTTGGCCCGCGCTGCAGGCACCAGTAGGAGTAGACCGCGTTGAACAGCACCACGCAGGCGGTGACGCCAAACACGGCCCGGAAGCCGTAACCGGCCGAAACCGCCGCGCCCAGCAGCGGGCCGGTGACGTTGCCGATGTCGCGGAAGGACTGGTTATAGCTGAAGACCCGACCGGCCACCTGCTGGGTGCTGTTGTAAATCAGCAACGTCTGCACCGCCGGCAACAGCGCGCCGTCAGTCGCGCCGAGCAGAAAACGCAGGATGCCGAGCTGCACCGGCGTCTGCACAAAGGCCATCGGGATCAGGATCACCACTGAGAGCGCCATCATCGCGATCAGGATGCGCTCCGGGCCGATGCGGTCCCCCAGTTTTCCCAGCCGCGGCGCGCTGATCAGCGCCGCCACGCCCGGCACCGAGGCGATCATGCCGCTGATAAAGGCGAGGTTCTGGGTATCCCCGGCCAGTTCCCGCACGTAGAGCGTCAGGATAGGGGCAATAGAGCCGGTGGCCACCTGGATGATCAGCGTGGTGACAAACAAACAGAGCACCAGTTTCGGGTTCTTCAGCGAGGCCAGCACCTGGCGGCCGTTCAGCATGTCCCGTTTGGAGACCGGCACAAACTGCTCTTTTATCAGAAACAGGGTGAAGATAAAGCAGACAAACAGCACCAGCGCGGTGATGAAAAACACCGGGCGCAGGCCGTAGCGGTCCGCCAGCAGCCCGCCAATCAGCGGCCCGATCAGCGCGCCGCTCACCGCACCGGTCGAGAGCGTCCCCAGCGCCCAGCCGCTTTTATTGCGCGGCACCTGTGTGGCAATCAGCGCGTTGGCATTCGGCACAAACCCGCCCAGCAGCCCCAGCACGGCGCGCAGCGCCAGAAGCTGCCAGATAGAGGTTGCCAGCCCCATCAGCACCATCACAATCGCCATACCCAGCGCAGAGCGCAGCAGCATCAGCTTGCGCCCTTTGCGGTCGGCCAGCCCGCCCCAGAACGGCGAGGCGATGGCGGAGAACAGAAAGGTGATGCTGAACACCAGCCCCGACCACATATTTACCGCCTCATGGCCGGTGACACCGAGCGTCTCGATATAGAGCGGCAGGAAAGGCATGATCAGACTGAAGGCGCTGCCGGTCAGAAAACAGCCGAGCCAGGCCACCGCCAGGTTGCGTTTCCAGTTAATCGGCACAGCAGCGGAAGGGGGAGTCTGCACAGCGGGACGGTATCCTGCAATCAAAGGGAAAAGGCACGCCCATCCGGGGCGCATGAAAAACAGACGATTAGCCTGATAAGTATGCGCCGGAATTGCTGTATTATCAACCAGCTGAAGAGAGAAGGGGGAGGGAAAGGGCGCGGCGGCAGGAAACGCAGCGGGCCGGCAGGAGGCCGCCCGGAGAGATCAGAGGCCTTTCAGGCAGGCCAGTTGCGCGTTGGTGAGGGTCACCTCCAGCGTGGTGACCTCATAACGGGCCACCGCCTGGAACGGGTCTTCACTCAGGATGCGGTCCAACTCCTCGCGGGACACGCCCTGTGCCAGCACCACGCCGCCGTTGCGTGGGTTCTTGCGCCCGGCTGCCATAAAGGTGCCGTCCTGGAAATAGCGGTCAAGCCAGGCAAGGTGGCCTTCAAGGTGGGCGTCCACGGCGTCCAGGGGCTGGGTATAGGTCAGGCTGACGATGTACATAGCGATCTCCGGTTAAAAAAGGAGGGCAGCGGCCCTCCGTGATAAAAAGTCTGCCCCGGCGTGGTTAATAGAGCGACGGCTGCCCCGCCGGGCGCGTTTTGAAGCGGCGGTGCAGCCACATGTACTGGTCGGGTGCCAGCATGATCGCCTCTTCCACCACCTGATTCATCCGTGTGGCGGCGGCCAGTTCGCTCTCCAGCGGCATATCCTCCACTTCCGGCAGGATCACCAGTTCATACCCTTTACCGCCCGGCAGGCGGCGCGGCACAAACGGGATGATCGCCGGTTTGGCCATCCGCGCCAGCAGGTAGGTGCCGGTGGTGGTGGCGGCGTCCGGCACCGCAAACAGCGGCGCAAACACGCTGGCGCGCGGGCCGTAGTCGTGGTCCGGCGCATACCAGATGATGTCGCCCTGTTTCAGGCTGCGGATCATGCCCTTGAGATCTTTTCGATCCAGCATGGTCTTGTTGGAACGGGTGCGGCCCCAGGTCTGGATCCAGTCCATCAGCTTGTTGTCATGCGGGCGGTAGACGCCCACGCCGGGGTTGTAGATGCCGAAAATGCGCGCGCCCAGTTCCAGCGTCAGGAAATGGAGGCCGACCAGCAGCACGCCCTGCTTATTGGCTTTGGCCTGTGCGATATGCTCTTCGCCGGTCACGGTAAACCAGTGGCGCACGCGCCACTCCGGCCAGAACCAGGCCATGCCGGTTTCAAACAGCCCCATGCCCACTGATTCGAAGTTTTGGCGCACCCGCTCATCACGTTCGGCGGCGCTCATCTCCGGGAAGCAGAGTTCCAGGTTGCGCTGCGCAATATGTACCCGGCGCTTCAGAAAACGCATGGAGAAGCGGCCCAGGCCGGTGCCCAGGCGGTAGATGACCGGGTAGGGCAGCAGCACCAGCACATACAGCAACCCAATGCCCAGCCAGGTCGGCCAGTAACGTGGGTGCAAAAGAGAACGGTTAAAGGTAGGAAGGTGCGTCATAATTTCTCTGCTTTATTTTGTTACGACGTAACAATCATGATCCGGATAATACATCTCTGCGCCGGCGGCAGAAGCTCCTTGCCTTAAGGCTGCCGGTGGCGGTCAGAAACGCAGTATGGCAGGGCGGATGCACGCTATTCCGCCACTGCATTGTTAGCTATTGTGCCATTAATGGCAGCATAGGTGAAAATCCACCGCATAAAAGGTTCATTTTGTTAGGGTAACGTATAAAAACGCGGCACATGGCGGGGCGTTGACTGACGTCGGGCGGAGAAGAGAGGGGCAGGCCGGGCGGCCTGCCCCGGAAGCGTTATTTGTCGTTAAACAGCCCTTTCAGGGCATGGGGCTCGCAACGCTTATACTGCGGCGGCGCAATCGCCTTGGCACCCAGTTTAGCCGCCGCATGCCACGGCCAGCGCGGGTCATACAGGATGCCGCGCGCCAGCGCCACCAGATCTGCCTGCCCGGTTGCCACAATGGCGTCCGCCTGCTCCGGTTCGGTGATCAGGCCGACCGCAATCACCGGCATCTTCACCGCCTGGCGGATGCGATCGGCAAACGGCACCTGATAGTTCGGGCTGACGCTGATCTTCTGTGCCGTGGCGTTCCCGCCGCTGGAGACGTGGATGTAGCTGCAACCCAGCTCATCCAGCGCTTTAGCCAGCGCCACTGACTGCTCCAGATCCCAGCCGCCTT
The DNA here is from genome assembly GCF_002858715.1 of Chimaeribacter coloradensis. Classification (GTDB taxonomy): domain Bacteria; phylum Pseudomonadota; class Gammaproteobacteria; order Enterobacterales; family Enterobacteriaceae; genus Chimaeribacter; species Chimaeribacter coloradensis. Next base: position 266,335 of record NZ_PJZH01000001.1, read on the forward strand.
CTTCCACCCAGTCGGTGGCGGAGATCCGCACGCCGATCGGCTTGTCGGCCGGGAAGGCGTCACGCAGGGCCTGATAGACCTCCAGCACCAGCCGCATACGGTTCTGTAACGAGCCGCCGTACTGGTCGGTACGCTGGTTGGAAAGCGGCGACAGGAACTGGTGCAGCAGGTAGCCGTGGGCGGCGTGCAGCTCCAGCAGGTCGAAGCCCAGCCGGTCAGCGCGTTTGGCCGCAGCCACATACGCCTCTTTCAGCGCATCGATGCGTTCCTGCGTCATCGCTTCTGGCGTTTCATCCTGCTCAGGATTGTAGGGGATGGCAGACGGTGCCACGGTTTTCCAGCCGCCCGGCTGGCCGTCAGGAATGGACTCACCGCCCTCCCAGGGGCGCTTACAGGAAGCTTTGCGCCCGGCATGGCCGAGCTGGATGCCGAGCGGCATGGTGCTGTGCTCGCGGATCGCTTTCACCACGCCCGAGAGCGCCTGTTCGGTTTCATCGTCCCACAGGCCGAGGTCCTGTTGCGTAATACGGCCTACCGCTTCAACCGCCGTGGCTTCCACAATCAGCAGCCCGGCACCGGAGAGCGCCAGGTTGCCGAGGTGGATGGTATGCCAGGAGGTGGCTTTGCCGTCGTCAGAAGAGTACTGGCACATCGGGGCGATCACGATGCGGTTCGGCAATGTCAGGGAACCCAGGCGGAAAGGTGTAAATAGCTGACTCATGGAGACCTCGCTTGTCAAAAAAGAAAGGAAAGGGGGCACATTGTTGCGGCACGGCTGCCCCCTCGCCGGAGATAAACAGTTTTAGTTCTATCTATAACAAGGCTTATCGCTTTTTGCCCTGACGTCAACCTGCCGGGCGGCAACAAATTGTTTCCGGATGGCCGGCGGCGGAAAAGCCGCCATTCATTGGTTATGGTGATGTTTTGGAAAAAACTATCATGTATCATACGCCCCCGTTTATGCCCGCTGCGGCGGCGCGCTGTCTATTTACCGCTTAACTCCCCAGGAACGTACACCATGCCAGTGTTACATAACCAGATTTCCAACGAAGAGCTGAAAGCGCGGATGTTGGCCGAAACCGAGCCGCGTACCACGGTCTCTTTCTATAAATACTTCACCCTTGATGACCCGAAAGCGTTCCGCGACGCCCTCTATCTGGCGTTTAAAGCGGAACAGGTCTTTGGCCGCGTCTATGTGGCAAAAGAGGGGATCAACGCCCAGATTAGCGTGCCGCAGAGCCGCTTTGAGGCGTTCAGACAGGCGCTGTTCGCCAGCCACCCGGCGCTGGATCAGGTGCGTCTGAACATCGCGCTGGAAGATGACGGGAAATCGTTCTGGGTGCTGCGCATGAAAGTGCGTGAGCGTATTGTGGCCGACGGGATCGACGATGAGAGCTTTGACCCATCCCGGGTGGGGGAGTACCTGAAAGCCGATCAGGTCAACCAGATGATTGATGACCCGGACACGCTGTTTGTCGACATGCGTAACCACTACGAGTACGAAGTCGGCCACTTTGAAAATGCCCTTGAGGTGCCGTCCGACACCTTCCGCGAGCAGCTGCCGATGGCAGTAGAGATGCTGCAGGACCAGAAAGACAAAAACATTGTGATGTACTGCACCGGCGGCATCCGCTGTGAAAAGGCCAGCGCTTACATGCTGCATCACGGCTTTAAAAACATCTATCACGTGGAGGGCGGCATTATCGAGTACACCCGCCGGGCGCGTGAGCAGGGGCTGCCGCTGAAATTCATCGGTAAGAACTTTGTGTTTGATGAGCGGATGGGGGAGCGCATCTCTGACGATGTGATCGCCCAGTGCCACCAGTGCGGAGAGCCGTGCGACAGCCACACCAATTGCAAAAATGATGGCTGCCACCTGCTGTTCATCCAGTGCCCGCGCTGTGCCGCCGCCTTTGAGGGCTGCTGCAGCGCCCTCTGCCAGGAAGAGCTGGCCCTGCCACCGGAAGAGCAGCGCGCGCGCCGCGCCGGCCGCGAAAACGGCAATAAGATCTTCAACAAGTCCAAAGGCCTGTTGCGCCCGCGTTTGCAGATCCCGGCCCCGGAGAGCGACAGCTGATCCTGCCCGGCAAAACAAAAAAGGTCACCTCAGGTGACCTTTTTTATGGCGTAAAACTTACTTCGGCCTGACCCCTTCCAGCGAGATAATCAGCTCCACATTCTGGGAAGCCGGGCCCAGTTTGGTATTGATGTTGTAATCCTTCAGCGCGAATTCCCCTTCGGCCTCAAACCCGGCGCGGTAGGAGCCCCACGGGTCATCACCCTGGCCAATCAGTTTCGCTTCCAGCGTCAGCGGCTTGGTGACACCGTTCAGGGTAAAATCACCGGTAATTTTCAGTTCGTCACCCTCTTTTTCCACCTTGGTGGAGACAAAGGTCGCCTGCGGGTATTTGCCGGTGTTCAGGAAGTCGGCGCTGCGCAGGTGCTTATCACGCTCTGCATGGTTGGTGTCGAGGCTGTTGGTATTGATGGTGACATTCACCTTGTCTGACGCGGGGTTCTGTTCGTCATAGGTAAAGGTGCCGTCGAAGTCTTTGAAACTGCCGTAGATCCAGCTGTAGCCCAGATGTTTGATGCGGAACTGCAGAAAGGCGTGCTGCCCCTCTTTATCAATTTTATAGTCAGCCGCCACGGCGCTCCCGGCGCTCATCAGCAGGGTAGCCAGTGTCAGGCCCAGGGCGCGCTTTTTCAGTCGCGGAATCATCGTCAGCATAGCAATCTCCATGTTACCAGTAGGTGAATATCAAGGGGCACGGCGACCCAGCATCCGTTTAAGGGTGACATCGCCATCAATAAAGTGGTGTTTCAGGGCCGCCAGCGCATGAAGAACGGAGAGCAATACCACCGCCCACGCCAGCCACAGGTGCAGGGTACCGGCCAGGTCAGTCTGTTCCGGCCCAAGGGTCATCAATGCCGGGACGCTGAACCAGCCGAACACACTGATCGGCTGCCCTTCCGCGGTGGCAATCAGGTAGCCGGTCACCAGAATGCCGAGCAGGCCCGCCAGCAGCAGCAGATGGGCGGCGGTAGCCGCGATGCGCGTGACGGCGCTGTAACTGCTGAGCGGCAGGGGCGGCGGGGAGACAAACCGCCAGAGAATGCGGAACAGGATCAACGCAAACAGCAGCACCCCGACGCTCTTATGCAGCTCAGGTGCCCGGTGATACCAGACGTCGTAATAGCCCAGGGTGACCATCCAGAGGCCGAGCGCGAACATGCCGTAAATGACCAGCGCGGCCAGCCAGTGGATCACGATGCTGGTATGGCCGAAGGCCTGCGTATCATTTTTAAAGCTCATCTTGGGACCTTTACCAGGCGGTAACGAATTTTTAAAAAATAGACATCTGATTTTACAAAATCAACGCTTATTTTATATTTGTAATCAAATAAAAGCGTCCTTCATAAATTTTGATTTATTTACCGCCATCTTATTCAGTGGCTTCGGCGAAATAAGTCAGGGTAAATAATCGGGAAGATAAAAGAGAAAGAGGCGGGCCGCGCAAATTGTCAATAAATGTCAGGAGTTTGTCAGTGAAAACTGAAATAACGGAATAAGCCCGGATTATTCAGCTATTGCCGGAAAGCGCAAAAGAAAAGATAAAAGGGATAAATAGGAAACATGGCAGGTGAAAAACGGGGCCTCAGGAAAGAAAGCCTCCTGACGCCCCGGATTATTGTCATACGGGGCAAGGCAGGCTGGGGACGCGCTCTTCCGGTGTGGGAAAGAAGTAGGGCGGGTAGATCACATATTTAAGCACGTGATAAAGAAAACAGAATTCCAGCCGGTTACGTACCATCAGCTTCCGGATCGCTTGGCGTTTATGCACGTAGACTGTGCGGCCGCAAATACCGAGCTTTTTGGCAATCTCATGATTGGTGTACTGCGCCATCCATAACGCGACCACGGCCAGCTCCTGACGGCTATATAAGTAGCCGTTACTGTTGCGCCTGAACAGGGGCGGCGGCTGAACAGGGTCACTTAACAGATGCAATAACGGCAACAGACATTTTTTATTCATCAGCGACACCCGGCCGGAAAGGGCAATAGGCTCTGCTGCGGTGGGGTAAGGGGCATCCACATAAATATAGATCCGGGCATTGCCGCAGGCCTGAAAGAAATCGATAAGCTGGGGAAATTCGCCGCCGCAGCGGCAATAGTGGGTCAGATTAATGATTACCACATCCGGGCGAAACGTGGCCAGGCGCGGCAGGCTCTGCTCCACGGAGTCTGCATGTTCCGTGAGGATATAGGGATATTTTTCAAAAAAGCAGCAGGCACCCAAGAGGGTAAAGACACAGCTGTCAATTATCATGATTCGCATTTGCTGCTCTCCTCGGCAAAAAGGAAAATCCATTTTCTACAAACGGGCAAAATAATCCGAACGCATGGCAGCGTCAATTCTGAAAAAATAGGGGTGAAAGGATATAATTTCCGAATATATAGAGGATTTATATATTCCGGAATAAATAATAGATGACGTTTATTAATTGGCCGGGCAGCCGCACAGGGCGGCTGCCGGATAATCAGGCAAAGCGGGCGAGGCTGAACGGGGTAAGATCAAAGGGAACAGGCTGGTCATCAGCAAACAGCGCGGCTATCTCCCCCAGTACGCTGGCAAATTTAAATCCGTGCCCGCTCAGGCCGGTCACCACCATCGCCTGCGGGCAGCCGGGCAGGGTATCAATAATGAAATCTTCATCCGGCGACATATCGTAGGTGCAGGCTTCCCCATGCAGGCAGACCCCGACGCCCGGCAGGAAACGCCGCAGGAAACGGAAGACTTCAGTGCCGTCCTCCGCCACGGTGCCGAAGGGCTTACGCTGCTCCGGGGCGGAGATGGGCTGTCCGCCCTGGTGCTTGCCCAGCTTCAGCCCCTCTTTACCGGCCGGGAAGCCGTAATAGTGCTCGTTCTCTGCCATCTCCGCGGTAAAGGCCGGGAAGTGGTTCTCTTCGCTGTAACGGCCATCCGCCTGATGCCAGGAGAATACCTTACGCACGGGCTGCACCGGCAGCGAAGGCAGCAACGCCTTGACCCAGGTACCGGCACTGATTACCACTTTCCGGGCGGTAAACGCGCCTTCCGGGGTGGTGATGCGCATACCTTGCTCCAGCGGGGTCACCTCTGTGACCGGGCAGTTAAACAGCTGGGCACAGCCCGCTTCGCGTGCCAGCCGGATATAGCCCTCAATCGCCTGTTCACATTGCAGCACGCCCGAGCGCGGCTCAAAGAGCCCGATGAACCCGTCCGGCACACTGAACACCGGCCAGCGCGCCTGCACCTGGTCAGGGCCAAGCAGCTCAATGGGCAGCCCATACGTCTCTGCGCTGCGGCGCACATTGGCCAGAAAAGCAGACTCTGCCGGGCCGAGGTTCAGCACCCCGCATGGGCGAAATATCCGCTCGCCGGTGAGTTCCGCCAGTTGCTCCCACAACGCCTGCGCCCGCAATACCAGCGGGACGTAGCGCTCCCCTTCGCCATAGGCATGGCGGATGATGCGCGTCTGGCCGTGGTGGCTCGCGCCTTTATGGGGAGGCATGGCGCTGTCGATCATCAGCACCTTCAGGCCGGTCTGGGTGGCATAAAAGCCTGCCGCTGCGCCAACTGAACCGCTGCCGACAATGATCAGATCATATTCCATGGAGCTTGCTTCCTCGTGATTCAGGGTAAAAAGACCCTGCCATCATAGAGAGAGTGACCCGTTGTTGACAATCTGCCGGGGGGCAGAAAAAAGGGGGAGGGCCGGAAATGCAAAAGGCACCCGGGTAACGGGTGCCTCAGACCAAGGGATAAACAACGTTAATGTTTGCGATGGTCAAGGTCCAGGTACTCATTGGATTCTATCTTTGCGATGCCGGCTTCAAGAATGGAAACAAGTTGCCGCGCCACATCCGTCGTTAACCATAACGTTCTGTCCACATGTGCTTCTTCTGGAGATTGGTCTGTTGAAGACAGGTAATGAAGACGGATCATCATGGCATCATAAACATCGACGGTACTGATATCCCAACCTACAAGCGGGTGTGTCTGAATAACTTCATCTTTTCTGTCCATATAGACCCCTTCTGTTGTAGTGACTAACGTGAGTGACTAACTGAGGAGCAATGCGGCTCTTTATGAAGTGAGCACCTAAGTATAAGCACGGGTGGCAGGTTTTTGGGAAGTAAAAGTTAAAGCGAGGGTAAAAAGAGGCCCGGATGGGTAAGAAGTGAACAGAATGCGGGGTTGTTCTCCTTTTTATAGCAGGAACCTCCCCGGCAGGGCCGGAGAGGCTAAGGATTACCCGGCAGAAGGCGTGATCACCGGCGCAATGCGTTTCTCCCACTCCTCCGCCAGCTGCGCAAAATGTTTTTGCGTCTCTTCATCCCGGTTTTGATTTTGCGATTCCAGTTTCAGGCTGTGAATCATTAATTGGGCTGATTTATCATCGTGACTGAAAGCCAGATAAGAGAACGCCGTCTCCAGCACGCTCAGCCGCCGTTGCTGATCGCGTATCAGCTCCAGCAGCTCGCCAAACGTCATTGCCTCTTCCGGTTTTTCGGCGGCCATGTGCCTACCTCCTGTGTGAATACAAGCCAGACAGATAAGGGGCTGTTCCTGAAGCGATTCAGGAGCCTGCGCCCTGTTACACGCGACAGCGCTTAACGCTGAGAATGTAACATAATGCTACATCTGTCCGGGCAAGAAAAACAGGCTGGCCTGAGATATAAAAAAGCCGGGAAGCGACGCCCGGCAAAAAAACAGCAAGTGGTTAAAAGTCAGTGACGAACCAGTCATCGGCGCTTTCCCACGTTTGTTGTAATATCTCTTCGATCACGGCCCTGTCTGTTTTTGCCCCACCCAGCACCGAGAGATGGTTAGACCCGGCATAACGCACCTGGACGGCCACATCGGTAAACTGCTGGTTGAGGCGTTTACTCAATTCACCGGAGAGCGCTTCAAGCGCGCCCGCCGGCAGAGGTTTGGTTTTATCTACGGTCAGTTCAACACGCATTGTGCACCCTCCCACCAGAATATACTGTTAATTTATACAGTATAAAGGGCGGGCACGCAAGCCTGTTTTAACACAGGCCGGACGCTGCTCAGGAGACGCGGGTGACGCGCCACGGCAGGGTCTGGCCGGCCAGGAACGGCACTACCGTATCACCGGCCACGGCGATCTCCTCCTCCTGCACCACCTCACTGCGGGTCAGCTCGATGAAACCGTCATTGACCGGCAAGCCGTAGAACTGTGGGCCGTTCAGCGAGGCGAACGCTTCCAGCTGGTCCAGCGCGCCCAGCTCTTCAAACACGGTGGCGTAGGCAGACATGGCCAGCGGGGCGTTGAAGCAGCCGGCACAGCCGCAGCTGGACTCTTTACGGTGGCGGGTATGGGGCGCGGAGTCGGTGCCGAGAAAGAAGCGGTCGCTGCCGCTGGCGACCGCACTGCGCAGCGCCTGCTGGTGGATGTTACGCTTCAGGATCGGCAGGCAGAACAGGTGCGGGCGGATACCGCCAACCAGCATATCGTTGCGGTTAAACATCAGATGCTGGGGGGTTACGGTGGCACCCAGGTAGCGATCGCCGGCCAGGACATACTCAGCGGCGTCTTTGGTGGTGATGTGTTCAAAGACGATTTTCAGTGCCGGGAAGTGGCGGCGAATCGGCTCCATGATCTCGTCAATGAAACGCGCTTCACGGTCAAAAATATCCACGTGAGCGTGGGTCACTTCCCCATGGATCAGCAACGGCATGCCAATCTTCTGCATCGCCTCAAACAGCGGGTAAATGCCCGGCACATCTGTGACGCCGTGTGAGGAGTTGGTGGTGGCATTGGCCGGGTAGAGTTTTGCGGCGGTAAACACCCCTTGCTCAAACCCTTGCACCAGTTCACTGGCCGGCAGGGAATCCGTAAGGTAGCAGGTCATCAGCGGGGTAAAGTGGTGGCCGGCAGGCACAGCGGCCAGGATGCGCTCCCGGTAGGCAATCGCTTGCGTCACCGAGGTCACAGGGGGCGTCAGGTTTGGCATAACGATCGCCCGGCCAAAAACATCACTGGTGTAAGGCACCACGGTTCTGAGCATGTCATCATCGCGTAAGTGGATGTGCCAGTCGTCAGGGCGGCGGATCTTCAGAACTTGCGGTTGGGCGGTCATTTCACAACACTCCGGCATAAATGGAAAAGGCGTTAAAGGCATCAGCCGTGTTAACAGGCGATTTATGGCGGGGGGTAAGAATAAGCGTAAAGCGGATCAGATGCATCTGTTTGTTAATCCAAAGTTGAAATCACCGGCAGGATAGGGCCATAGTAACCCTATTCATCTGGCCGGCAGGGTGCTGCCCGGCATCGAAAATAAGGAGTCACAAGTATGGAAGTGCGTGTCGTCGCAAGCCTGGTTGCCAAACCGGAATATCTGGAAGAGGTGGCCGCTACGCTGCATGAAATCATTGAGCCGAGCCGGCTGGAGGTCGGGTGCATTCAGTATGAGCTGCATCAGGATAACGAAGACCCGGCCTGCTTTGTGTTTTTTGAGCGCTGGCGCTCACAAGAGGCGCTTGATAAGCACAGCAACAGCGAGCACTTCGGCCGGTTTGCCAGCCAACTGGAAGGGAAGCTCGCCTCCCTGGATATCAAAACGTTAAAACAGATCGCCTGACCCGCCGCCCGGCCGGTATTCTTTCCCTGCCGGCTGACGCGAGCCATAAAAAAACCCGCCAAATGGCGGGTTTTGTTTTTTGCAGCGGCGTTATTCGCTCATTTCCGGTTTGGTGGCCGGGGCAGTAGCAGTATTGACCGCGGCATGGCCGCCGGCAGAGCCTTTGCCTTCAAAGTTGAAGACCGGGCGCTTCCAGTCACTCTGAGGGGCAGGTTCCGGGTTGTAATCCGGGGCCGGTGCCTTGGTCATCGGTGCTGTCGCATGGTGCGTAAACGCAACCGGTGCCGGTGAAGCCACAGGTTTCACCTCAGCGGCAGGCGTCTCAGCGACCTGCGGTGCTTCTGCAACCGCTTTCTGTGGGGCAACGTCCGCCACAGGGTGTGCTGCTTCAGGCGTGACCGCAGACGCAACATTCACTGGGGCTTCAGCAGCATTAACCGGTGCTTCAGCAGCGATAACCGGCTCTTCAGCAGCATTAACCGGTGCTTCAGCAGCGATAGCCGGGGTTTCTGCAGCGGCGTTAACCGGCTCTTCAGCAGCGTTTACCGGCGCTTCAGCGGCATTAACCGGGGTTTCAGCAGCATTTACCGGTTCTTCAGCAGCGATAACCGGGGTTTCTGCAGCGGCGTTAACCGGCTCTTCAGCAGCGTTTACCGGCGCTTCAACAGCATTAACCGGTGCTTCAGCAGCGTTAACAGGCTCTTCAGCGGCATTAATCGGCGCGTCAACCAGTGACGGTGCCTGAGCAGGGGCCTCTTCCGGTTGTGCAGCGGTTACCGCCGGCACGGCCTCTTCCGGTGCCTGTTGTGGCTTATCACCAAACGCAGCTTTTACCGGCTCGACATCCATCTCAATGCCCGCTTCCGGCAATGTCTCTTCGACATGCTCAGCGGTTTCAGCGACCAACGGGTCGGCCACGATTTCCAGCGCCGGGGTGTCAATTTCTACGGCCTTCTCGTCTGCGACGTCAGCCTGGGAAACCGCAATACCCGCGATCTCTTCCGGCGTAGAGGCCGGGTAAACGTAGTCACCGTTTTCATGCTGCTCGGCGATAGCGGCAGACAGCGCGGTGTGCGGGGACATCGGCTCATCATGCTGCTCATCGGCAGACGTTGTCACCGGGTAGCTGACCCACACCTTGCCTGATGCCATTTCCGGCGAGGCAAATGCGCCTGCCAACGGCACCGGAGACTGGGAAGGGTAGCGCTCGTCACGGTAACGGCGGCGACGCTGACCACTTACGCGCAGGTGACGCGGCGAACGGCGTGAACGACGCGGCATCCCGGTCTCCCCGTTGGCGTTGCGGCCATCGGCCCCATTCTCATCATCCTGCTGGGCGGCAGTGTCCGTAGCCGGCTGGCTGTCTGCCACCGGGGTGGCCTCTGCCTGTGCATCGCTGTTGAAACGCACTTTCTGGGAAAGCTGGCGACGTTCGCGGCGCGGCATGACCGGCTGCTGGCGATCGTCCTGATCGTTGTCGTCCACGTTTACACTGGCGGCGACGTCAACCGGCGCGATCACCTCTTCAGCGGCAACCTCCTGCGGCACTTTGCGCTTCTCTTCCTGACGACGGCGCTGGCGCTCAGCACGTTGCTCACGGCGCTGCTGCTGCTCTTCACGCAAGGCTTTTTCAGCCTCTTCGCTGCGCGGCTCAGCCATCACATCCTGATTACGTTTATTGCGGCGCTGATCGTCACGCGGCTCGCGCATTTCACGCGGTTCGCGTGGTTCACGGGATTCGCGCGGCTCACGGGCTTCACGGGGTTCACGTGCCTCACGCGGTTCGCGGGATTCACGCGGCTCGCGGTCGTCACGGGAGCGGCGCTCACCGTTGCGCTCTTTGCGGTTGTTGCTCTGGCGACGCGGGGTACGGCGATCGCGGTCGTTACGGCGCGGCTCGCTGCTCTCTTCTTTGGCAACCACCGCTTCCTCAGCCGGTTTGGCTTCAGGCTGCTGCGGTTCACCTACGAACAGGTTTTTCAGGCCACTTAACAGACGGCTGATAAAGCCTGGCGCAGCCGGGGCTTCTTCTTTCTTGGCAGGCTGAACGACCGCCGCAGGTTTGCTCACCACTTTCTCTTCGAATACCGGTGGGGCATCGGCCGGCAGGGCAAAGGTGGCCAGCGCCGGTTGTTCCGGGCGTTTACGCTCAGCCGGGGTATCGTCTGAAGGCTGGGTCATTTCAGCTTCGTGCAGCTGCGGCAGCAGGTAACTCAGGGTTGAGGTCTCTTCGCCTTTGCGCACGCGCAGTACGGAGTAGTGCGGGGTGTGCATCTGATCGCTTGGCACGATGATGGCGCGCACGCCGCCCTGGCGTTTTTCAATCGCATTGACTGCTTCACGCTTTTCGTTCAGCAGGTAGGAGGCGATCTGTACCGGGACAATCGCATGCACTTCCTTGGTGTTCTCTTTCAGCGCTTCTTCTTCAATCAGGCGCAGGATAGAGAGCGACAGGGATTCGTTGTCACGGATGGTGCCGGTACCGCTGCATCGCGGGCAGACGTGGTGGCTCGACTCACCCAGTGACGGGCTGAGGCGCTGGCGCGACATCTCCAGCAGGCCGAAACGGGAAATCCGGCCAATCTGGATACGGGCGCGGTCCTGGCGGACGGCATCACGCAGGCGGTTTTCCACTTCGCGCTGGTGGCGTACCGGCGTCATGTCGATAAAGTCGATCACGATCAGGCCGCCGAGGTCACGCAGGCGCAACTGGCGGGCGATTTCGTCAGCCGCTTCCAGGTTGGTGTTGAAGGCGGTCTCTTCGATATCGCCGCCGCGGGTAGCGCGTGCGGAGTTGATGTCGATGGCGGTCAGCGCTTCAGTGGTATCGATGACGATGGAGCCGCCGGACGGCAGGCGCACTTCACGCTGGAAGGCGGACTCAATCTGCGATTCGATCTGATAATGGCTGAACAGCGGGATCTCACCGGTATAAGGTTTGATTTTGCTGCTGAAATCGGGGCGGCCGAGGGCTGCGATATGCTCTTTGGCCAGATCGAGGATTTTAGGGTTGTCGATCAGGATTTCGCCGATATCCGGACGCAGATAGTCGCGGAACGCGCGGACAATCACGTTACTTTCCTGATGGATCAGGAACGGAGCCGGGCGGCCTTCCGCAGCCTTTTTAATCGCTTCCCAGTGTTTGATACGGAAAGAGAGATCCCACTGCAATGCATCAGCCGATTTGCCGACACCGGCGGTGCGGACGATCAGCCCCATGCCGTCCGGCAGTTGCAGGGAGGAGAGGGCCTCTTTCAGCTCGGTACGGTCGTCCCCTTCAATGCGGCGTGAGATGCCCCCGGCGCGCGGGTTATTCGGCATCAGGACCAGGTAGCTGCCTGCCAGGCTGATAAACGTCGTAAGGGCTGCGCCTTTATTGCCGCGCTCTTCTTTATCAACCTGAACAATGACTTCCTGGCCTTCACGCAGCACATCTCTGATGTTGGGGCGACCATGGGAGGAGTAATTACTGGGAAAATATTCGCGGGCAATTTCTTTGAGGGGGAGGAAACCGTGTCTTTCAGCACCGTAATCAACAAAAGCGGCTTCGAGGCTCGGTTCTATACGGGTGATTTTGCCTTTATAGATATTGGCTTTTTTCTGTTCATGACCCGGACTTTCAATATCCAGATCATATAAACGCTGTCCATCTACGAGGGCAACACGCAACTCTTCCTGCTGAGTTGCGTTAATTAACATTCTTTTCATCTTAACTTACTCGTTATTTTTGCATTGTCGATAAAGCTGCGGGCAAAATAACCTCCTGACCGGTGTTACCGTTGGCCCCGTGTCTTCTCGCAAAGCCGTCAACCTCCCGGTTGTCGCCTGCATAGGGGCGCATTACTTCGGTAAGCCTGTTTTTCTTTGTGAAAAGCAGCGCTCTTTGTAGGGGAATAGCCTCTCAGTTACGTCGACAGATCTCATTCCATTATGCCGGCCAGGCTGCAACCCGCAGCCCGCTAATTGCTTGATTTCACGCTACGTCTTACGCCATTGCTGCGTGTGTGCCATCAGGCAACGTTCTGATTCCGCTATTTTCCCTGTCTTAACGAGATTAACGCGGAAAGTAATCGCATTATTCCATTGCAGACACGGTTATAGCAAGGTGACTTTAGCAGTGCCTTACAAGAAACTCACGCACAAGAAAGCAGGACGATAACGGTTGCTGAGTAAATAGCCAAAATTATGCGTTGTCCGCGGTGAAAAGCCGGTCTGGCTCACAAAAATCAGTAGCGCGAAGGCGGCCGGGTATTTAGAATCGCCGCCATGAAAACAGAGAATCCATCAGTGCAAATCGTCACGATTTCTGACGATCAGGCCGGCCAGCGTATCGATAACTTTTTGCGTACCCAACTTAAAGGGGTGCCGAAGAGCATGGTTTACCGCATCGTCCGTAAGGGCGAAGTCCGGGTGAATAAAAAGCGCATTAAACCCGAATATAAACTGGAAGCAGGGGATGAAGTGCGCATCCCGCCGGTGCGCGTCGCCGAACGCGAAGAGCCGCAGGTCTCCGCGAAGCTGGATAAGGTCGCGGCGCTGGCAGACTGCATCCTGTTTGAGGATGAGCACCTGCTGATCCTCAATAAGCCCGCCGGCACTGCCGTACACGGCGGCAGCGGGCTGAGTTTCGGGGTGATCGAGGCGCTGCGCGCCCTGCGCCCGGAGGCACGTTTCCTGGAACTGGTACACCGCCTGGACCGCGACACCTCAGGCGTGTTGCTGGTGGCCAAAAAACGCTCGGCGCTGCGTTCGCTGCATGAGCAGCTGCGCCTGAAAGGGATGCAAAAAGACTACCTGGCGCTGGTGCGCGGGCAGTGGCAGTCCCACTGCAAAGTGGTGCAGGCGCCTCTGCTGAAGAATATCCTGCAAAGCGGTGAGCGGATCGTACGGGTCAACAGTGAAGGCAAGCCTTCTGAGACGCGGTTTAAAGTGGAAGAGCGTTTCAGCTTCGCCACGCTGGTCAAAGCCAGCCCGGTGACCGGCCGCACCCACCAGATCCGCGTTCACACCCTGCATGCCGGCCATCCTATCGCCTTTGATGACCGCTATGGCGACCGGGAATTCGACAGCCAGCTCGCCTCTACCGGCCTGAAACGGCTGTTCCTGCACGCGGCGGCGCTGCGTTTTGAGCACCCGGGCAGCGGCGAGACCATGCGCATTGAGGCACCGCTCGACACCGCCTTGCAGCGCTGCCTGCAGGTACTGCGTAAAGAGGCGAAAGCCTGATTGTCCAAAAGGCACCCGGGGGTGCCTTTTTTATGGCGCCCTTTAGCCGAGCAGAGGGTTGACCCTTTCTGCCCGCAGCATTTCCAGCAGCGTAATCAGCGGCATCCCCACCAGGGTATTCGGGTCGCGCCCGGAGAGGCGGTCAAACAGACTGATACCCAGCGCCTCGCTTTTAAAGCTGCCGGCGCAGTCCAGCGGCTGTTCACGCGCCAGGTAGCCGTGAATCTCCTCATCTGTCAGCGCACGGAAATGGACGTCAAAAGGCTCACAGCAGCACTGCAACGCACCGGTTTCGCTGTTGTAGAGCGCCAGCCCGGTGTAGAAGGTCACACAGCGGCCGCTGGCTTTGCGTAACTGGGCAAATGCCTTGTCCAGGGTATGGGGCTTGCCGGTGATCTCACCCTCCAGGACACAGACCTGATCTGAACCTATAATCAGGTGGCGCGGGTAGGCACCGGCCAGCGACTGCGCCTTGGCGGCCGCCAGCCGCTGAACCAATGCCCCGGCATGTTCAGCAGGGTGGGGCGTTTCATCCGCGGACGGGGCGGCGGCCGTAAAAAGCAGGCCGGTTTTTTCCAGCAGTGCCCGGCGGTAAGGTGAGGTTGAAGCCAGAACCAGAGGAAGAGACATATTTTTTTCACAAACCGTAGCGTAATTGAATCCCGCATTTTAAACTATCGGCCGCTGCGGAAGCGAATATTGGTGAAAGGTGCGGTAATCCGGCCTTTTTCTTTGACTCCATGTCGTTACAAAGTTAATATGCGCGCCCTATGCAAAAGGTAAAATTACCCTTGACCATTGATGCGGTTCGTACCGCGCAAAAGCGTTTAGACTACGCAGGTATCTATTCGCCGGAGCAGGTTACACGAGTTGCCGAATCCGTGGTCAGTGTGGACAGTGATGTAGAAAGCGCTTTATCGTTTAACATCGATAATCAGCGTCTGGCAGTGATCTCCGGGGTTTCGGATGTCACGGTCACGCTTGAGTGTCAGCGTTGCGGAAAGACTTTCGAACACCATGTGCACACAACATATTGTTTCAGCCCGGTCGTCAATGATGAGCAGGCTGAGGCATTGCCGGAAGCTTACGAACCGATTAACGTCGATGATTTTGGCGAAGTTGATCTGTTGGCAATGATTGAAGATGAAATCATTCTTTCGTTGCCGGTGGTTCCGGTACATGATTCTGAACACTGTGAAGTGTCCGACGCGGACATGGTCTTCGGTAAACTGCCTGAAGAGGCGGAGAAACCTAATCCATTTGCCGTATTAGCCAGTTTAAAGAAAAAGTAATTGAGGAGTAAGGTCCATGGCCGTACAACAGAATAAACCAACCCGTTCCAAGCGTGGCATGCGTCGTTCGCACGATGCCCTGACCACCACCACTCTGTCTGTGGACAAAACGTCTGGTGAAACCCACCGTCGTCACCACATCACTGCCGACGGTTTCTACCGCGGTCGCAAGGTTATCTGAGTAGCTTTCGCTAATTTTTAGCAAAGCGACAGATACCTTGGCTCGTCTGACCCTTGCGTTAGATGTAATGGGCGGGGATTTCGGTCCGTCCGTCACAGTGCCTGCTTCATTGCAGGCACTGGCCTCCAATCCAGAGCTCAACCTTCTTTTAGTCGGTGATCCCGACGCGATCTCGCCCTACCTGAACCGAACCGATCCGTCTGTTATGACGCGCTTGCGGGTAATTCCTGCTGAATCGGTGATTGCCGGTGATGCCAGGCCGTCGCAGGCGATCCGTGCCAGCCGCGGCAGTTCTATGCGTATTGCGCTGGAACTGGTGAAACAGGGAGAGGCGCAGGGGTGCATCAGTGCCGGAAATACCGGGGCGCTGATGGGGTTGGCAAAAGTGGTGCTGAAGCCCCTGGAGGGCATTGAACGCCCGGCGCTGATGACCCTGCTGCCGCATCAGCAACGCAACAGAACGGTCGTGCTTGATCTCGGGGCCAACGTCGCCTGCGACAGCACGATGCTGGTTCAGTTTGCCGTGATGGGCGCCGTCATGGCGGAAGAGGTGGTCGGTATCCCTGACCCCCGGGTCGCGCTGCTGAATATCGGCGAAGAAGAGACCAAAGGCCCGGATAATATCCGCGAAGCCGCCGCCGTACTAAAAAGAACGCCAACAATAAACTATATAGGCTATCTTGAAGGCAACGACTTGCTGACCGGTAAGACGGATGTCCTGGTGTGTGACGGCTTCGTGGGTAACGTCACCCTGAAGACCATGGAAGGCGTGATAAGGCTCTTTTTGTCACTCCTCAACTCCTCTGGCGAAGGGAAGAAAAAAGCCTGGTGGGTAATGCTGCTGGGTAAATGGTTACAGAAACGCGTGGCTAAGCGGTTCGGTCATTTGAACCCCGACCAGTATAATGGCGCATGTCTGTTAGGATTGCGGGGCACCGTTATCAAAAGCCACGGCGCAGCGAATCAACGCGCATTTGCTGTCGCGATCGAACAGGCTGTGCAGGCGGTGCAGCGGCAGGTCCCCGAGCGTATTGCCGCGCGCCTTGAGGCTGTTTTACCCAAGAGTGACTGATCGTAAATGTATACTAAAATTCTCGGTACGGGGAGCTATTTGCCCGTACAAGTGCGTACTAACGCCGACCTCGAAAAAATGGTGGATACTTCTGACGAGTGGATTGTCACCCGCACCGGTATTCGCGAGCGCCGTATCGCCGCCGCCGATGAAACCGTCTCCACGATGGGCTTCAATGCCGCGCAAAAAGCGCTTGAAATGGCCGGCGTCGACAAAGACGACCTGGGCCTGATCATCGTCGCGACGACCTCCTCCAGCCACGCCTTCCCCAGTGCCGCCTGCCAGATCCAACAGCTGTTGGGTGTGAAGGACGCGGCCTCTTTTGACCTGGCGGCCGCCTGTGCCGGGTTTACCTATGCCCTGAGCGTGGCTGACCAGTACATCAAAAGCGGTGCCGTGAAACACGCCCTGGTGATTGGCTCTGATGTGCTCTCCCGTACCCTGGACCCGAACGACCGCGGCACCCTGATCCTGTTTGGGGACGGGGCCGGTGCGGTGGTGCTGGGCGCGTCTGAGGAGCCGGGCATTCTCTCTACCCATCTGCACGCCGATGGCCGTTACGGCAACCTGCTGGCGCTCCCACACCATAACCGCCAGGATCCGGACGGCACCGCCTTCCTGACCATGTCAGGCAACGAGGTGTTCAAAGTGGCAGTAACGGAACTGGCGCATATCGTGGATGAGACGCTCTCTGCCAATAATCTGGACCGCAGCGAGCTCGACTGGCTGGTGCCGCACCAGGCAAACCTGCGTATTATCAGCGCCACGGCCAAAAAACTTGGGATGGGGATGGAGCACGTAGTGGTAACGCTTGACCGCCACGGCAACACCTCTGCGGCCTCCGTGCCGGCAGCGCTAGACGAAGCGGTGCGGGACGGGCGCATTCAGCGCGGCCAGCTGGTACTGCTTGAAGCCTTTGGCGGCGGCTTTACCTGGGGTTCGGCACTGGTTCGTTTCTAATCTGGCAGGAATAAAGAATAATGACGACATTCGCAATGGTATTCCCTGGGCAGGGTTCCCAGGCGCTCGGTATGCTGGCCGATTTGGCCGCGCAGTATCCGGTAGTCGAAGAGACGTTTGCCCAGGCCTCTGAGGCACTGGGTTATGACCTGTGGCAGCTGGTGCAACAAGGCCCGGCAGAAGAGCTGAATAAAACCTGGCAGACCCAGCCGGCGTTGCTGGCGGCCTCAGTGGCCATCTGGCGGGTCTGGCAGCAGCAGAACGGGGCGACCCCGGCGCTGCTGGCAGGCCACAGCCTGGGCGAATACTCGGCGCTGGTGTGTGCGGGCGTGCTTGATTTCCAGGAAGCTATCCGTCTGGTTGAGCTGCGCGGCAAACTGATGCAGGAAGCGGTGCCGGAAGGCACCGGGGCGATGTCCGCTATCATCGGCCTGGACAACGACGCCATCGCCAAAGCCTGTGAAGAGTCTGCCCAGGGGCAGGTGGTCTCCCCGGTGAACTTTAACTCGCCGGGCCAGGTCGTGATTGCCGGTAACAAAGAGGCGGTAGAGCGCGCCAATGCGGCCTGTAAAGCGGCCGGTGCCAAACGTGCGCTGCCATTACCGGTCAGCGTGCCTTCGCACTGCGCCCTGATGAAACCGGCGGCAGAGAAGCTGGCACAGGCGCTGGAAAGCGTCACCTTCTCAGCGCCGGTTCTGCCGGTGGTGAACAACGTCGACGTTGCCGTTGAGCAGTCGCCGGAAGCGATCCGCAGCGCGCTGGTGCGCCAGCTCTACAGCCCGGTCCGCTGGACGGAGAGCGTGGAGTTCATGGCAGCCCAGGGCGTAACGCACCTGATTGAGGTCGGGCCGGGTAAAGTATTGACCGGGCTGACCAAACGTATTGTTGACACCCTGACCGCGGCCGCCGTAAATGATACGGCCAGCCTGTCAGCGGCGCTTGAACAATAAAAAGAGGAAAACAATGAGCTTCGAAGGAAAAATTGCCCTGGTGACCGGGGCAAGCCGCGGTATCGGCCGTGCAATCGCTGAAACGCTGGTTGCAAAGGGTGCCAAAGTTATCGGCACGGCGACCAGTGAGAAAGGGGCTGAAGCTATCAGCGCCTATCTGGGCGATAACGGTAAAGGTTTGATGTTAAATGTGGTAGATTCCGCATCGATTGACGCCGTGCTGGCAACAATCCGCGCGGAGTTCGGCGAAATCGACATTTTGATCAACAATGCCGGCATTACCCGTGACAACCTGCTGATGCGTATGAAAGATGATGAGTGGCAGGATATCCTGGACACCAATCTGACATCCGTATTCCGCCTGTCAAAAGCGGTAATGCGCGCTATGATGAAAAAGCGTTTTGGCCGTATCATTACCATCGGTTCCGTTGTCGGTACCATGGGTAATGCAGGGCAGGCGAACTACGCGGCGGCTAAAGCGGGTCTGATTGGTTTTAGCAAATCTTTGGCACGTGAAGTGGCTTCACGTGGCATTACGGTCAACGTCGTGGCGCCCGGCTTTATTGAGACGGACATGACACAGGCGTTGACAGAAGATCAACGCGCAGGCATTTTGGCCCAGGTTCCGGCTAGCCGGCTTGGGGAAGCTAAAGAAATCGCCAGCGCTGTTGCTTTTTTAGCCTCTGATGAGGCTGGCTATATCACCGGTGAAACCTTACATGTCAATGGCGGCATGTATATGATTTAAAAATCACGAAAACTATTTGCGTTATTTGGGGTAAACACCGCAAAATAGCGTAAAATCGTGGTTTGACCAGCCGGGATTTAGTTGCATCTTTTTCAACATTTTATACACTACGAAAACCATCGCGAAAGCGAGTTTTGATAGGAAATTTAAGAGTATGAGCACTATCGAAGAACGCGTTAAGAAAATCATCGTTGAGCAGCTTGGTGTTAAGCAGGAAGAAGTTTTAAACAACGCTTCTTTTGTTGATGACCTGGGCGCTGATTCTCTTGACACCGTTGAGCTGGTAATGGCTCTGGAAGAAGAGTTTGATACTGAGATTCCGGACGAAGAAGCTGAGAAAATCACTACTGTTCAGGCAGCTATTGATTTCATCCAGGCTAGCCAGCAGTAAGCGAACATATCTAGGCGGTCATTCGACCGCCTAAGTTTTTTTGTCCCTGAGTATCCCTATTTTCCCTCCCTGGAGGACAACCGTGTCTAAGCGTCGAGTTGTTGTGACCGGACTGGGCATGTTGTCTCCTGTCGGCAATACTGTAGAGTCCACGTGGAAAGCTCTCCTTGCCGGTCAGAGCGGCATCAGCCTAATCGACCATTTCGATACTACTGCCTATGCAACGCGTTTTGCCGGCTTAGTAAAGGATTTTAACTGTGAAGATTTCATCTCGCGTAAAGATGCACGCAAGATGGACGCCTTCATTCAATATGGAGTTGCGGCCGGTATTCAGGCCATGCAGGATTCCGGTATTCAGGTCACTGAAGAGAATGCAACGCGTTTTGGCGCGGCCATTGGTTCCGGCATCGGCGGGTTGGGTCTGATTGAAGAGAACCATACCGCACTGGTCAATGGTGGCCCCCGCAAAATCAGCCCGTTCTTCGTTCCTTCCACCATCGTCAACATGATCGCCGGTCACCTGAGCATCATGTATGGCCTGCGTGGCCCGAGCATCTCCATTGCGACAGCCTGTACCTCCGGTGTGCATAACATCGGCCATGCCGCGCGTATCATCGCCTATAACGATGCTGACGTGATGCTGGCAGGCGGCGCAGAGAAAGCCAGTACCCCGCTGGGCGTGGGCGGCTTCGGTGCGGCACGCGCACTCTCTACCCGCAATGAAGACCCGCAGGCGGCCAGCCGCCCGTGGGATAAAGATCGTGATGGTTTTGTGCTGGGTGACGGCGCAGGCATCATGGTACTGGAAGAGTATGAACATGCGAAAAAGCGCGGCGCGAAAATCTATGCAGAAGTCGTTGGCTTCGGCATGAGCAGCGACGCCTATCACATGACGTCACCGCCGGAAGATGGCGCAGGCGCCGCCATGGCGATGAAAAACGCCCTGCTGGATTGCGGCCTGACCCCTCAGCACATCGGTTACATCAACGCGCACGGCACGTCGACCCCTGCGGGTGACAAGGCTGAGGCGCAGGCGGTGAAATCGGTGTTTGGCGAAGAAGCCAAGCGCGTGATGGTCAGCTCCACCAAATCGATGACCGGCCACCTGCTGGGTGCAGCAGGCGCAGTGGAGTCTATCTTTACGGTGCTGGCGCTGCGTGACCAGGTAGTCCCACCGACCATCAACCTGGATAATCCGGATGAAGGGTGTGATCTGGACTTCGTGCCGCATGAGGCGCGTCAGGTAAGCGATCTGGAATATACCTTGTGCAACTCGTTTGGCTTTGGCGGCACCAACGGCTCGTTGGTATTCCGTCGGGTATAAAAAACGACAACGCTCAGGCGAGAAGCATCCTAAGCCCGGCTCTGCCGGGCTTTTTTATGGGCGCAGGATCCTGTGGGCGGGGCTGCTGCAGGAACCTCTGCGGCAATGCTCAGTCTCAGTTACCAGGCGCGCGCCCATAACAGAACCTGCCCGGAGGACTCAGATGTATTGGCTCAATGGCCACCCTGCGACGGACATCGCTCTCAGCGATCGCGCAGTACAGTTTGGTGATGGCTGCTTTACCACCGCCCGCGTGCTTGACGGCCATGTGCAGTGGCTGCCTGCGCATATCGCGCGGCTGCAACGCGGTGCCGCAGCCCTGATGATCTCAGGCGTGGACTGGCAGGCCCTGACGCAGGAGATGGTACAGGCGGCAGAGGAACAGGGGCAGGGCGTGCTGAAAGCGGTGATTACCCGCGGCAGCGGCGGGCGGGGCTACAGCCCGGCCGGTTGCCTTCAGCCCACGCGTATCGTTACAACATCCTTGTACCCGGCGCACTATGGTGCCTGGCGTGAGCGCGGCGTCACGCTGTCCGTCAGCCCGGTCGCGCTGGCGCAGAGTCCTTTGCTGGCCGGCATTAAACACCTCAACCGGCTGGAGCAGGTGATGATCCGCATGCATCTTGAGCAGACAACCGCCGACGAGGCGCTGGTGCTTGACACCTCCGGGATGCTGGTGGAATGCTGTGCGGCTAATTTATTCTGGCGTAGCGGGCGGCGGGTAATGACGCCGGACGTCACCCTTTCCGGGGTAGACGGGGTTATGCGCCAGCATATTCTGGCGCTGCTGGCAGACCACCCCGACTATCAGGCAGAGATCGTGCGCGCGCCGCCGGCGGCGCTGGCAGAGGCAGAAGAAGTTTTTATCTGTAATGCCCTGATGCCGCTGCTGCCGGTCAATGCCATCGGTGAGTGGCGTTATCAATCGCGGGCGCTCTGCCAGACGCTGATTCCTTATTGTTAACCAATGGCTGTTGAATGAAGAAGAAACTCAGAGTTGTTGTTTTACTGATCGCGGCGCTGTTGGCGGCCGCGGTGTTTATTTACCAGCGCGCGGAAGACTTTGCCGGCCAGCGGCTGGCCATCAGCCAGGAAACTATTTTTACCCTGCCGGCCAGCACCGGCCGCACCGGCCTGGAAGCGCTGCTGACGGAGCAAAAGGTGCTGGCACCCAGCCCGTGGTTTGCCTGGCTGCTGCGGATTGAGCCTTCACTGGCAAACGTGAAAGCCGGCACCTTCCGCTTCACGCCGGGCATGACGGTCCGTGACATGCTGGCGCTGCTGGTCAGCGGTAAAGAGGCGCAGTTCGCGCTTCGCCTGATCGAAGGGCTGCGCCTGCATGACTGGTTACAGGTCATGCAGGCAGCGCCTTATCTGAAACATCAGCTCACAGGCAAAGACGAGGCGGCCATCGCCGCCGCGCTGGGCATGAAGCCCGGTGAACCGGTAGAGGGGCGTCTCTACCCTGACACCTACCTCTATACAGCAGGCATGAGCGATCTTTCGCTGCTCAAACGCGCTTATACGCGGATGCAGAAAACGGTAGAGGAGATCTGGTCACAACGTGCACCTAATCTGCCCTACAAAACGCCGAACGATCTGTTGACCATGGCCTCAATTATTGAAAAAGAGACGGCCGTCAGTGACGAGCGGGATGAAGTGGCCTCGGTATTTATTAACCGTCTGCGCATCGGGATGCGCCTGCAAACTGACCCTACGGTGATTTACGGCATGGGCGAGGCCTACAAAGGCAATATCACCCGGAAAGATCTGGAAACGCCGACGCCCTATAACACCTATGTGATCTCCGGGCTGCCGCCCACGCCGATCGCCATGCCGAGCCTGGCCTCGATGCAGGCAGCGGCCCACCCGGCGAAAACCGCGTATCTCTACTTTGTCGCCAACGGCACAGGCGGGCACACCTTCAGCACCAACCTTGAAAACCATAACAAAGCGGTACAACGTTACCGTGAAATCCTGAAAACCAGTGCGGGGCGCTGACAGACCATGAACAGCAAATTTATTGTGATTGAGGGGCTGGAAGGCGCCGGAAAAACTACCGCCCGTGACACCATTGTGGCGGCGCTGCACGAGGCCGGGATCACCGATCTGGTCTTTACCCGGGAGCCGGGCGGCACGCCGCTGGCCGAAAGCCTGCGTACCCTGATCAAAGAGGGCATTGAAGGCGAAGTCCTGACGGACAAAGCCGAAGTGCTGATGCTTTATGCCGCGCGGGTACAGCTGGTAGAAACCGTGATTAAACCGGCGCTGGCGCGCGGGGCGTGGGTGATTGGTGACCGGCACGATCTCTCCTCCCAGGCTTACCAGGGTGGCGGCCGGGGCATCGACCCGGTAATGATGGCCGCCCTGCGGGACATCGTATTAGGCGACTTCTGCCCCGATTTAACCCTCTACCTGGATCTGCCGCCCGCAGTTGGCCTGGAGCGCGCCCGCCAGCGTGGTGCACTCGACCGTATTGAACAGGAGTCGCTGGCGTTCTTTGAACGTACGCGTGCCCGTTATCAGGCGCTGGCCGCCGCCGACCCGCGTATTAAAACCATTGATGCCGCCCGCCCGCTGCCGGAGGTGTCCGCGCAGATCACCACCACCCTGCGTACCTGGCTGCAACAGGAAGGGCACGTCTGATGAACTGGTACCCGTGGCTGAACGCGCCTTACCGCCAGCTGATTGCCCAGTACCAGGCCGGGCGCGGCCATCACGCCCTGTTGATCCACGCTGATGAGGGCAACGGGGATGATGCGCTGGTCTATGGGCTGAGCCGCTGGCTGTTATGCCAGCACCCACAGGGCGAGAAAAGCTGCGGGGAGTGCCACAGTTGCCGCCTGATGCTGGCGGGGAACCACCCCGACTGGCATGTGCTGACGCCGGAGAAAGGCAAGGCGAGCCTGGGGATTGACCGGGTACGGCAGGTGATTGACGGGCTCTACACCCATGCACAGCAGGGTGGGGCGAAGGTGGTCTGGCTGGCGCAGGCGGAGTGGCTGACAGAGGCCGCCGCCAACGCCCTATTAAAGACGCTGGAAGAGCCGCCGGAGAAGACCTATTTCCTGATCGGCTGCCGCACCCCCTCGCGCCTGCTGCCGACCCTGCGCAGCCGGTGCAGCTACTGGCACCTGCAAAACCCGCCGCTCTCCCTGAGCAGCCAGTGGATTCAGCGCCAGCAGCCGGTTGACCCCCAAAGCGTGGAGACCGCGCTGAAGCTCAGCCACGGCGCACCGCTGGCCGCCGCGGCGCTGTTACAGCCGGAGCGCTGGCAGCAGCGGCAGCAGCTCTGCCAGCAGCTGCACAGCCTGTTACCGGCGCGTGACATGCTGGCCCTGCTGCCGGTGCTTAACCACGAGGACGCGGCTGAGCGTCTACACTGGTTGTGCACGCTGTTGCTGGATGCCATGAAGTGGCAGCAGGGGGCTGCGGCCTACCTGCTCAACCAGGATCAGCAGCCGCTGGTGGCGATGCTGGCAGGCACACAGGGGCTGCGCTCCCTGCAAACGCTGATGCAGGGCTGGCTGACCTGCCGGCACCAATTGCTGACGGTCAATGCCGTCAACCGTGAGCTGTTGCTCACCGAACACCTGCTGGCGTGGGAAGCGTTGCTTGCCGCGCCGGATTCTGCTTACTAACTGGTTGTCGAGTTTAAAATTATGTTGTTAGTTGATTCACACTGCCATCTTGATGGGTTGAACTATCAGGATCTCCATACTGGCGTTGACGATGCCCTGGCGAAAGCCCACCAGCGCGATGTGAAATTTTTCCTGGCGGTGGCGACCACGCTGCCGGGCTACACCGCGATGCGCGAACTCGTGGGCGAGCGCCCGGATGTGGTCTTCTCCTGCGGCGTACACCCGCTGAATATGGAGGAGCCTTATGACGTGGAGACGCTGCGCCAGCTGGCTGCTGATGCCAGAGTGGTGGCGATGGGGGAGACCGGCCTGGACTACTACTACCAGAAAGAGAACCTGCATGTGCAACAGCAGTCATTCCGGGACCATATCCGCATCGGGCGTGAGCTGAACAAGCCGGTGATCGTCCATACCCGTGATGCGCGTGAAGATACGCTGGCTATCCTGCGGGAGGAGCAGGCGGATCAGTGCGGCGGCGTGCTGCACTGCTTTACGGAAGATCAGGCCACGGCGAAAGCGCTGCTGGACCTGGGGTTCTACATCTCCTTCTCCGGTATTCTGACTTTCCGTAATGCGGAGCAGATCCGGGACGCCGCGCGCTACGTGCCGCTGGACCGCCTGCTGATTGAGACAGACTCCCCCTATCTGGCCCCGGTGCCGCACCGCGGCAAAGAGAACCAGCCTGCCTACGTGCGGGATGTGGCGGAGTATATGGCCGTGCTGAAAGGGGTGTCGCTGGAACAGCTGGCAGAAGCCACCACCCGAAACTTTTCCCAATTATTCCATGTGACACCGCCCTCCCTGGCCTAACCTTTACCTGACCCTGCACACGGCGCTTTATTTTCCGGTTCGTAATTAATACCGGATAAAACAGGGCGCCGCTGTGCTGTTTTAGCGGTTGCTTCGCGTTTCCCCTCCTTTTTCTGGAGAAAATTCATGCTGGAAATGAAAGATACATCTTTTATTTGTAGAAACGTGACTGTTATCAAACATTACAAACGGCATTTATTTTACTCTTCGTAAAAATTAAAGGGGCGCTTCAGACGCCCTGACAGCCGGGGCTTTCTCCCCCGTCCCGGCTGCACACCAGACCGCGCCATCTCTGCTGTCAGGTGCCAGTAGTACCAAAAGCACTATTACTCAGGAGCACACTCAATTATGTTCAAGAATGCATTTGCCAACCTACAAAAAGTAGGTAAATCGCTAATGCTGCCGGTGTCGGTACTGCCCATTGCAGGTATTCTGCTCGGTGTCGGTTCCGCCAACTTCAGCTGGCTGCCGCTCGTGGTTTCCCATGTGATGGCGGAGGCGGGCGGTTCGGTGTTTGCCAATATGCCGCTGATCTTTGCTATCGGCGTCGCGCTTGGCTTTACCAATAACGATGGGGTTTCCGCACTGGCGGCGGTGGTGGCCTACGGCATCATGGTGAAAACGCTGGCCGTCGTAGCACCGTTGGTGCTGCACCTGCCGGCCGAAGAGATCGCAGCCAAACACCTGGCGGATACCGGCGTGCTCGGCGGGATTATCGCCGGGGCCATTGCGGCCTACATGTTTAACCGCTTCTACCGCATCCAGTTGCCGGAATACCTCGGCTTCTTCGCCGGTAAACGCTTTGTGCCGATTATCTCCGGCCTGGCAGCGATTATCCTGGGCGTGCTGCTCTCCTTCATCTGGCCGCCGGTGGGTACCGCGATTCAGACTTTCTCCCAATGGGCCGCATACCAGAACCCGGTGGTGGCGTTCGGTATCTACGGGGTCATTGAGCGCGCGCTGGTGCCGTTCGGTCTGCACCATATCTGGAACGTACCTTTCCAGATGCAGATTGGCGAATATGTGAACGCAGCCGGCCAGGTCTTCCACGGCGATATTCCGCGCTACATGGCGGGTGACCCGGAAGCAGGCAAACTCTCCGGCGGCTTCCTGTTCAAAATGTACGGCCTGCCGGCTGCCGCGATTGCCATCTGGCACTCCGCGAAACCGGAAAACCGGGCAAAAGTGGGCGGTATCATGATCTCCGCTGCGCTGACCTCGTTCCTGACCGGGATCACCGAGCCGATCGAGTTCTCCTTCATGTTCGTGGCACCGGTGCTGTACGGCATCCACGCGATTCTGGCCGGTCTGGCGTTCCCGATCTGTATCCTGCTGGGTATGCGTGACGGTACCAGCTTCTCGCACGGCCTGATCGACTTCGTCGTGCTGAGTGGTAACAGCAGCAAAATCTGGCTGTTCCCGATCATCGGTATCATTTATGGCCTGATCTACTACACGATCTTCCGCGTACTGATCGCCAAGCTGAACCTGAAAACGCCGGGCCGTGAAGACACGAACGGTGAGCGTTCCACCCAGAGCGGCAGCGAAATGTCTGCGGCACTGGTTACCGCATTCGGCGGCAAAGAGAACATCACCAACCTGGATGCCTGCATCACCCGTCTGCGCGTCAGCGTGGCGGATGTCTCTAAAGTAGACCAGGCGGGCCTGAAGAAACTGGGCGCAGCCGGGGTGGTCGTGGCCGGTTCCGGGGTCCAGGCGATTTTCGGCACCAAATCTGACAACCTCAAAACCGACATGGACGATTACATCCGTAATCACTGATGTCAGCTGGGGAGCAACAGAGGGAGGCGAAAGCCTCCCTTTTTTTATGCCTGCGTTGCCCGTTTATCACTCTGCGGTTTCTGTCCGCATCCCCTCTGCTCACCTCCAGGCACCGGCCATAATGGGGTGAAAACCGCTGTGATCCCGATCAACAGGTCAAATTAAATGCCGGGCGTTAGTTGGCGTTTAATTCCGGCATAACTAAAATTTGTCATGTTTTATGCATAAGCCCCTCAATCACCATCACCATTGATCATTTTTATAAAAAGGCCTGCCGGATATGGGGCGCTTATTTTCACTCTGGTGATCTCTACGTTAAGGATGCGCGGTGAAGACAAAAATAGATACCCTTCAATACCTGAGAGCCTTTGCCGCCTTGCTGGTGGTGTTTAACCACACCTGGCCGGCAGGGGAGATCTCCCGCGCGCTAAGCCTGTCAGGCATCGGCGGGTTTGGGGTCGATATATTTTTTGTGATAAGCGGGTTTATTATGAGTTACACGCTTAAAGAGACCTTTATCAGTTCAAAAAAAACCGCGATAGATTTCCTGATAAAAAGGGCCATCAGGATCTACCCGGTTTACCTGATTTTAGTCACGCCCTATGTGCTGAAATATCTGGTAAACGCTCCTCATCTGGGCGAGGCGCTGTTCTCCTACACCCTGATCGGGAATTTACTGCTGCTGCCTTCGTTTACCAATGCGCCATACTACTACCCGTTATTAGGGGTCGCCTGGACGCTGATGTACGAAATGTTTTTTTATTTCATCTATGCCGCCGCCATTCTGATGACCAAAAACAAGCGGCAGGCGATCCTCAGCGCCTGTGCGCTGATTTTTACTATGGTGCTGCTGGTGAACCTGTTTGAGCTGAAAGGGGCGCGCCTGAACTGGGTGAACTTCCAGTTTATGGTGGGCGACACGCTGATGATCGATTTTATCCTGGGCGCCTGCTGTTTCTTTATTCTGCGGGCGCAGTGGCCCCTCACTCTCCGCATTGAGTATGCCCTGGCAGGCGTGATAGGGCTGACGCTGGTGGCCGAGGCCATGACCCACTACGGGCTGCCGCGGCTGGTGACCTACGGCATGCCGGCCTTCTTTGTGGTGCTGCTGCTGTTGCAGGCCGGCGATTTCAAGGCGCATTCGCGCTGCAAGAAAACGCTGATGCTGCTGGGGGATGCCTCCTACAGCATCTATCTGCTGCATGTTAACTTTGCGTTTATCAGCCGAGTCCTGACCAACAACACCCGCCTGAATGACGACCTCATCGGTATCACGATGTCTTTATGTGCGGTCTCCTGCGGCGTGCTTTTCCATGTGAAGATAGAAAAGCCGTTAACCCGCAAAATCTCCTCCCTCTACCGGAACAAAGAGATGACGCTGGCGAGCGACCCGCTGGTCAAAGAGTAACGCCCGGCGCGTACGCCGTTTTCTCTCTACACCGGCTGCTCCGCAGCCATTCATTACGCCTGCTTCATCGTGGCCGCGCCTGCCGGGCGGGCCACCACGGCCCGGCGGGGCTGCTCTTTTCTCCGGCAGTCAGCACCGAATGTATGGAATGAGGTTGAAAGAAATGGAAAAGGTCACTCATACTGCGTACATCATTCACGCGTTATTCAAGGACAACAGCCATGGCCGAAGAGACAATTTTCAGTAAAATTATCCGCCGTGAAATCCCTGCGGATGTGGTTTATCAGGATGAGCTGGTCACCGCCTTCCGGGATATTTCGCCACAGGCACCGACGCACATCCTGATTGTGCCGAACCTGCTGATCCCAACGGTCAACGATGTGGCTGCGGAGCACGAGCACGCCCTGGGGCGGATGTTTACCGTGGCAGCGAAAATTGCTGAGCAAGAGGGGATCGCGGAGGATGGCTACCGCCTGATCATGAATTGCAACCGGCATGGCGGCCAGGAGGTGTATCACATTCATATGCACCTGGTGGGCGGCCGGGCGCTCGGCCCGATGCTGGCACGCTGACAGGAAGACAATTATGCAGGTTTACAGGCGGGCGGGGCTGCTCCTGCTGCTAGGCATCGCCCTGGCAGGGTGCAGTACGCCGCAGAAAATTGCGCTGAATAAACAGCAAACCGTGGTGATGGAGTCACCGGTGCTGACCGCAGGGATTATCGCCGGGAAGCCCACCATCGCCGACGCCTCCGGGCGCAAGAGTGCGGCAGCGGTGCTGTCGAACAGCCAGACGACGCCGGTAACCGTGCATTACCGTTTTTATTGGTACGATGCGCAGGGGCTGGATCTGCTGCCGTTACAGCCGCCGCGCACCATTACGCTCGCACCGGCATCAACGGCCACGATCTATTCGCTGATGGGCAACCTGGATGCCGACAGCGTGCGTCTTTATCTTTATCTTTAATCAGTTACCGGAGAGGGTAAATGAAAAAGCTTCTACTTGTGGCCGCGGCCGCGTTAATTCTGTCCGGGTGTATGACCCGGCCGCCGGAAGAGCCTCAGGCACCGGTCACCACCATCCCGGGCCAGCCGCAACCTGAGCAGCCGCAACCCCAGCCGCAGCCGACGCTGCCGCCGGCGTCACAGACCGTGCCGCAGCCGCCGAAAATGCAGAAACCGATCGACTGGCCGGCCAGCGTGCAGCCGCTGGTGGCCCAGATGCTGAAAGCGGACGGCGTCGAGAGCGGCGGCGTGCTGCTGGTAGACAATGTGAAAAACAGCACCAACGGCTCACTGCAGGCCAGCGCCGCCACGGCCGCGCTGTATGATGCGCTGGGTGCCGGCAATACCTTCTCGGTGGTGCCGGCCAGCCAGCTGATTCAGGCAAAACAGACGCTGGGCCTCTCCGCGGATGACAGCCTTGTCTCCCGCAGCAAAGCCATCGGCCTGGCGCGCTACCTTAAAGCGCAGTATGTGCTCTACAGCGACGCCAGCGGCAGCGCCAAAGCCCCGACGCTGGAGATGCAGCTGATGCTGGTGCAGACCGGTGAAATTGTCTGGTCGGGCAGCGGTGACGTACAGCGTTGATACCAGCCTGCTTGTCAGCCTGAAACAGATCCTGCCGGCGGTGAATACCGCCGGTTGCTGTTTTAGCCCGGTGGCAGGGCTGTCGGGGGAGAGCTGGCACATCCGGGCGCCGCAGGGGGAGTACCTGGCCCGCCGCCAGACCAGAGAGATGGCGGAAATGGGCGTCAGCCGCCGCCGGGAGTTACGGATGTTACGCACCCGGCACCCGGGCGGGGTGGGGCCGCGGCCGCGGGGGTTACATCAGAACTGGCTGCTGCTGGAGTGGATCGCGGGCAGCCCGCTGCCGGAGGCGGCCTGCCGGCCTGAGGGGCCGCTGGTGCCGCTGCTGGTCAGGCTGCACAGCCAGCCGCGCGGCGGTTCGCCGCTGGCCCTGAAGGTGACGCTGGCCCGCTACCGGCACCAGATCGATCGCGCCCGCCTGACGCCCCGCTGGCAGCGCTTCCACCAGGCGTTGCTGCGGTCGCCGCTGCCGCCGGTGGTGAAGATCGCGCCGCTGCACATGGACATCCATGCCGGTAATATCATCACCACCGGCGACGGCTGGCGGCTGATTGACTGGGAGTACGCGGCGGACGGTGACATCGCCTGTGAGCTGGCGGCGCTGGTGCGCGGCAACCACTGGTCACCCCGTCAGCAGGCAACCCTGGTCGCGGCCTACTGTGCCGCAGGCGGGTATGGCGATGCCGCGCGGCTTCAGGCAGCGGTGCAGCAGTGGCTGCCGTGGATCGACTACCTGATGCTGATGTGGTACGAAGTGCGCTGGCAACAGACAGGCACGCATTCATTCAGGGCGGCGGCCGATGGCCTGCACGCCCGGTTACAGAGTCGATAACAGCGGAACCAACAGGTTCCCAACAGGCAGTGAAGGGAGAGTACCGTGGGTCCGGTAATGTTAGATGTAGAAGGGTATGAACTGGATGCGGAAGAGCGCGAAATTCTGCGCCACCCGCTGGTGGGCGGGCTGATCCTGTTCAGCCGTAATTTTCATGATGCGGCACAGTTGCGTGAGCTGGTGCGCCAGATCCGCCAGGCATCGCATGAGCGGCTGGTGGTGGCGGTGGATCAGGAGGGCGGCCGGGTGCAGCGCTTCCGCGACGGCTTTACCCGCCTGCCGGCAGCACAATCTTTTGCCGCGCTGAATGACCCGCAGGAGGCCGGGCGGCTGGCCGAAGAGGCGGGCTGGCTGATGGCCGCTGAGATGATTAGCATGGACATCGACATCAGCTTCGCCCCGGTGCTGGACATCGGCCACCGCAGTGCGGCAATTGGCGAGCGATCCTTCCATGAGGAGCCGCAAGTCGCGCTGGCGATGGCCGAGCGCTTTATTTTGGGGATGCAGAGCGCCGGAATGAAGAGCACCGGCAAACACTTTCCCGGCCACGGGGCGGTAGCGGCGGACTCGCACAAAGAGACGCCGCGTGACCCGCGCCCGCTGGCGCAGATCCGTGAGCATGACATGCTGATCTTCCGTGAGCTGATTGCCCGCCGCCGGCTGGATGCCATCATGCCGGCGCACGTCATCTATACGGAGGCCGACCCGCGCCCGGCCAGCGGCTCGCCATGGTGGCTCAAGCAGGTGCTTCGCCAGGAGCTGGGCTTCGGCGGCATCATCTTCTCTGACGATCTGTCGATGGAAGGCGCGGCGATCATGGGCAGCTATGCGGAGCGCGGCCAGGCGGCGCTGGATGCCGGTTGCGACATGATTCTGGTCTGCAACCACCGCGCAGGGGCAGTCAGCGTGCTGGATAACCTGACCCCGGTCAACGCAGGGCAGGTTGCGCAATTGTATCATCGTGGTAAATACACCCGGCAAGAGCTGTTAAATGCGCCGCGCTGGAAACAGGCCAACCGTGAGCTGACAGACCTCGACGCCCGCTGGCAGGCACATAAGCAGCAGCACGCCGGGTGATTGTCCGGCCCCGGCCGTGTGCCGGGGCCGTTTCACATCACACGGGGAACAACATGATCATCTATCTGCACGGTTTTGATTCGACCAGTCCCGGCAATCACGAAAAAGTGCTGCAACTGCAATTCATCGATCCCGATGTCCGGCTGATCAGCTACAGCACCCGGCATCCGCGCCACGATATGCAGTTCCTGCTGAAAGAGGCGGACAAAGCGCTCCAGCAAAGCGGGGACGATCGCCCGCTGATTTGCGGGGTGGGGCTGGGCGGCTTCTGGGCCGAACGCATCGGGTTTCTCTGCGGTATCCGGCAGGTTATCGTCAACCCTAACCTCTGGCCGGAAGAAAATATGCCCGGCAAGATCGACCGGCCGGAAGAGTACCTCGACATCGCCACCAAGTGCGTCACCGATTTCCGCGAGCGTAACCGCGACCGCGGCCTGCTGATCCTTTCCCGCCACGATGAGGTGCTGGACAGCCGCCGCAGTGCCGCCGCGCTCCATCCTTTCTACCCCATTATCTGGGATGAACAGCAGAGCCATAAATTTAAAAACCTCTCCCCACATCTGCAACGTATCAACGCCTTTAAAACCACCGGCTGAAGCGTGTAACCGGCCGGGCCGAGGCCCGCGCCCGGCCGGTTAACCCCGCTGTTTTTGTTGATTAAATCGCCTTTTATCGCCTTTTTTTTGCACGCCTCAGGCGCGCTGCCGGCTGAGATTATTCTTAATAACCTGATGATTTACATGCATTAAAATTGCCTGTTGTCTACAAGATAAACAAAAAAGTTTGATGCATATCAATTTTGGTATGACCAAATAACCTCCCATGCTATTCTGGCTCCAGATGCAGGTTTAATTTACGCGAACCCTATGTTTTCTAAGGACAATATTTTTAACCTTTAGATTACAATTGGTTCACATTTGAGGGGGTCAAATTGACTACGCCAAAGAAAAAGATCGTCATCGTCGGTGGTGGTGCAGGCGGGCTGGAGCTGGCAACCAGCCTGGGTAACAAATTAGGCCGCAAAAACAAGGCTGAGATTGTGTTGGTCGACCGCAATAACAGCCACTTATGGAAGCCGCTGCTGCATGAGGTGGCCACTGGCTCCCTGGATGCCGGGGTAGATGAGCTGAGTTACCTGGCCCACGCCCGCAACCACCATTTCGTGTTCCAGCTCGGGTCAGTCACCGACATCAACCGCGAAAACAAAACCCTGCAACTGGCGGAGATCCGCGATGCCCAGGGTGACGTGCTGGTGGCCGAGCGTGAAATCAGCTACGACTACCTGGTGATGGCGCTGGGCAGCACCTCCAATGACTTCGGTACGCCGGGCGTCAAAGAGAACTGTATCTTCCTCGACAACCCGCATCAGGCGCACCGTTTCCATAACGAGATGCTCAACCTGTTCCTGAAATTCTCCGCCAACCCGGCAAACGGCGGGCAGGTCAACATCGCCATTGTCGGCGGCGGGGCCACCGGCGTGGAGTTGTCTGCGGAGCTGCATAACGCGGTGAAACAGCTGCACAGCTACGGTTTCCAGGGGCTGGATAACAAGGCCCTGAATGTGACGCTGGTGGAAGCGGGTGAGCGCATTCTGCCCGCGCTGCCCCCGCGCATCTCTGCGGCGGCACATCAGGAGCTGACCAAACTCGGCGTACGCGTGCTGACCCACACCATGGTCACCAGCGCCGATGCGGGCGGCCTGAACACTAAAGGCGGCGAGTACATCGCGGCTGACCTGATGGTCTGGGCCGCCGGGATCAAGGCACCCGACTTTATGAAAGAGATCGGCGGCCTGGAAACCAACCGCATCAACCAGCTGGTGGTGGAGCCGACGCTGCAGACCACCCGCGACCCGTCCATCTATGCGATCGGTGACTGCGCCTCCTGCCCGCAGCCGGACGGCAAATTCGTGCCGCCGCGCGCCCAGTCGGCGCACCAGATGGCGTCGCGCTGCTATGACAACCTGCTGTTGCAGCTGAACGGCCACGACAACAAGCTCAAGCCCTATATCTACAAAGATAACGGCTCGCTGGTGTCGCTCTCCCGCTTCAGCACCGTGGGCAGCCTGATGGGTAACCTGATGCGCGGGTCGATGATGATCGAGGGGCGTATCGCGCGCTTCGTCTACGTCTCGCTCTACCGTATGCACCAGGTGGCACTGCACGGCTACCTGCGCACCGGGCTGATGGTGCTGGTCGGCAGCATTAACCGGGTGATCCGCCCACGCCTGAAATTACATTAAGCCTGTTTGAGTGACCAGGGCCCGCTTCCCCAGCGGGCCTTATGTTTTTTCCCACCGCACTGCGCCAGCATAAAATTTTACTTAAGCGCGCTTTACCCTTCAGACAACTCCTAAACCCGCTGTTTGGCGCGTGAAAATGCCACTTTTCGTCCATTGCGCTTATTGCCGGATGCAAAATCCAGAGGCACACTCTTTTCCATCAGAAGGGGGCAGGTTGCCTCCTCCGGCGCACAGACGATCTGCTCACAGCAAGGGGTGCCGGGTGTAAAAAATTATGTAAGAGTGAACCGGGAGGAGTGTCCTGTGAATAAATCAATGGCAGCAGGTATCGGCATCGGCATCGCCGCGGCAATGGGTATCGCGGCAGTGGCCAGCAATATGGACGCGTTCTCCGGCCCGCAGTATGCGCAGGTGGTAAACGCCACACCGATTACAGAAACCGTGAAAACGCCGCGCCAGGAGTGCCGTGACGTGACCGTCACCCACCGCCGCCCGGTGCAGGATGAGCACCAGATCACCGGCTCCGTGCTGGGCGCAGTGGCGGGCGGGGTGTTGGGCCACCAGTTCGGCGGCGGCCGCGGCCGGGATGTCGCGACCGTGGCCGGGGCGCTGGCCGGCGGTTACGCCGGTAACCGCGCGCAGAGCAGCCTGCAGGAAAATGACACCTACACCACCACCAAACATCAGTGCAGCACGGTGTATGACAAAACCCAGAAAACCCTGGGGTATGACGTCACCTATAAAATCGGTGACCAGCAGGGCAAAGTGCGGATGGATCGTCAGCCCGGCAGCCAGATCCCGCTGGATCGCAACGGCCAGCTGATCCTGAACGACAGCAACCGCACCTGATCGCACGATATAAAGAATTGCGCCCGCGCACAGTGTTAGTTCTGATCGTTTACCCGCCTGAGGCTGGGTAAGCGAGTGGCGTTAACATTGGCGCGGGCTTTCTTATAGGGAAAACCGGGCGACGGCCGCCGCCCGGCAGGGGTCAGAGGGTGTGCTCAGCAAAGGCTTTCAGGTGCTTGTCCAGGAACGCTATCCGCAGTTTGCGCTCGGCTAAATCGCGGTTGAATTTCAGCTTGGTCGGGCCATCCAGCCGGTAGACCTGCGGCTCTTTCTGCAACAGGCTGATCAGGTAAGCCGGGTCGACGCGGTTCTGCTCACCGAACTCAATAAAGCCGCCGCGCTCGTTGCCCTCAATACGCCGGATGCCCAGCGACTGCGCCGCCAGCCGCAGGGCCGCGATATCGAGCAGGTTGCGCGCCGCGTCCGGCAGCAGGCCGAAGCGGTCAATCAGTTCTACTTTGATCTCCTCCAGCTCACCCGCCTGTTTAGCACTGGCGATGCGCTTATAGAAGGAGAGCCGGGTGTTGACGTCCGGCACGAAGTCTTCCGGCAGCAGCGACGGCATCCGCAGCTCGACTTCGGTCTGGCTGCTGGTGAGATCCTCCAGCGACGGCTCACGCCCCTCTTTCAGCGCATTGACCGCGCTCTCCAGCAGCTCCATATAGAGCGTGAAGCCCACGGTGGTCATCTGGCCGCTCTGGTCTTCGCCCAGCAGCTCGCCCGCGCCGCGGATCTCCAGGTCGTGCGTCGCCAGGGCGAACCCGGCCCCCAGATCCTCCAGCGAGGCGATCGCCTCCAGCCGTTTCAGCGCGTCGCTGCTCATCGCCTTGGGCGGCGGGGTCAGCAGGTAGGCATACGCCTGATGGTGGGAACGCCCCACGCGGCCGCGCAACTGGTGCAGCTGCGCCAGCCCGAGGTGATCGGCCCGCTCAATAATGATGGTATTGGCGCTGGGGATGTCGATGCCGGTTTCGATGATGGTGGTACAGACCAGCACATTGAAACGCTGGTGATGGAAGTCGTTCATCACCCGCTCCAGATCGCGCTCGCGCATCTGGCCGTGGCCCACGGCAATCCGCGCCTCCGGCACCAGCTCGGTGAGCCGCTGGGCCGCTTTTTCGATATTTTCCACGTCATTATAGAGGTAGTAGACCTGGCCGCCGCGCAGCACCTCACGCAGGATCGCCTCGCGTACCACCAGGCTGTCATACTCACGCACAAAGGTTTTCACGGCCAGCCGCCGTGCCGGCGGGGTGGCAATGATGGAGAGGTCGCGCATCCCGCTCATCGCCATGTTCAGCGTGCGCGGGATCGGCGTGGCGGTCAGGGTGAGGATGTCCACATCCGCGCGCATCGCCTTGATACGCTCTTTGTGGCGCACGCCGAAGCGGTGCTCCTCGTCGACAATCAGCAACCCGAGATCTTTCCAGCGCAGATCGCTCATCAGCAGCTTATGGGTGCCGATAATAATATCGACCTTGCCTTCCACCGCTTCATCAATCACCACCTGCTGCTCTTTGGCGCTGCGGAAGCGTGACATCAGCTCAATGCGCACCGGCCAGTTGGCGAAACGGTCGCGGAAGTTGTCATAGTGCTGCTGGGCGAGCAGGGTGGTCGGCACCAGCACCGCCACCTGTTTATTATTTTCCACCGCCAGGAAGGCCGCGCGCATCGCCACTTCAGTCTTGCCGAAGCCGACGTCGCCGCACACCAGCCGGTCCATCGCCAGCGGCTGACACATGTCGCTCAGCACCGCATTGATGGCCTGCTCCTGATCCGGGGTGGTCTCAAACGGGAAGGACTGGCAGAACAGCTGATACTGTTCGCGGTCATGTTTGAAGGCGTAGCCCTCTTTGGCCGCGCGCTGGGCGTAGATGTCGAGCAGCTCCGCCGCCACATCCCGCACCCGTTCAGCCGCTTTCTGCCGCGCCCGGCCCCAGGCCTCGCCGCCGAGTTTGTGCAGCGGGGCGTTTTCGTCCGCGCCGCCGGCGTAGCGGCTGATCAGGTGCAGCGAGGAGACCGGCACATAGAGCTTGTCCTCCCCGGCATAGGTCAGGATCAGGTATTCCGCCTTGATGCCGCCCGCTTCCAGCGTGGTCATGCCCGCATAGCGGCCGACGCCGTGCTCCAGGTGCACCACCGGCTGGCCGGGGTGCAGTTCTGCCAGGTTGCGGATCAGCGTCTCGGTGTTGATGGTGCGGCGGTTGTCCTGGCGGCGGCGGCTGACGCGCTCGCCCAGCAGGTCACTTTCACACACCAGCGCCAGCCCGCGCGGGCGGTCAAGGAAGCCGCGTTCACTGGCACCAATCATCAGGTAGTGGCCCGGCTCTGCCGCCTGCTCCAGCCGCTCGATCAGCACCGGCCGCACTTTAATGCGCGCCAGCATCTCCTGCAGCGTTTCACGGCGGCCTTCGCTCTCGACTGAGAAGATCAGGCTGCCGGTAAAGGACTCCGTGAAGCGGCGCAGGGTGTCGAGCGGCGCTTTCTGCTGCGGCTCCACCGCCAGCGGCGGTAGCGGCTCATAGCCGAGGTTGGTGTTAGCGGCTTTCTCCGGCTGCGGCTCGGTTTTCATCTGCACGCGCGGCCACTGTTTCAACTCGGCAAACAGCGCATCCACCCGCAGCCAGAGGGTTTCCGGCGCCAGCAGCGGGCGCATCGGGTCAACGCGGCGGTTCTCATAGCGGTGGGTCACATCCTGCCAGAAACGCTCGGCCGAGGCTTCCAGGTCGCCGGTATTCACCAGCAGGGCGTTGTCCGGCAGGTAGCTGAACAGCGTGCTCAGCGGCTCACTGAAGAACAGGGGCTGCCAATACTCGATGCCGGCCGGGAAAGTGCCTTTGCTGACCTGCTGGTAGATGTGCTCCGGCTCGCGGCGCACGTCGAATTTTTCGCGCCACTGGCTGCGGAACAGCTCAATCGCCGCTTTGTCGGTGGGGAACTCATGCGCCGGCAGCAGGTTGATGTGGTCCACTTCACTCAGGGTGCGCTGGGTATCCACATCGAACACCCGCAGGCTGTCGATCTCATCATCAAAGAAATCGAGGCGGTACGGCTCCTCGCTGCCCATCGGGTAGAGGTCCAGCAGTGCGCCGCGGGTGGCGAATTCGCCATGCTCCATCACCTGATCCACGCTGCGGTAACCCGCCTGCTCAAGCTGGGCGCGCAGTTTGTCACGCGACAGGCGCTGCCCTTTCTGCATCACCAGCGCGTGGCCGTGCAGGAAGGCGTGCGGGCAGACCCGCTGCATCAGGGTGTTGACCGGCAGGATAATGACCCCGCGCGCCATGGTCGGTAACTGGTAGAGGCTGGAGAGGCG
Organism: Chimaeribacter coloradensis; assembly: GCF_002858715.1. Classification (GTDB taxonomy): domain Bacteria; phylum Pseudomonadota; class Gammaproteobacteria; order Enterobacterales; family Enterobacteriaceae; genus Chimaeribacter; species Chimaeribacter coloradensis. The sequence goes on from NZ_PJZH01000001.1 coordinate 304,678, forward strand.
GGCGGAGATGATCTCCTGATGCGGGGAGAAGCTGTCGTAGGGCAGGGTTTCCCAGTCGGACAGCGCGGTCACCATATGGGAGGTAAACTGCTGGATCTCATCACGCAGGCGCAGGGCGTTCTGCATATCAGGGGCAATCAGCATCACCGGGCCATCATGGCGCTCAATGATCTCTGCACACTCTACGGCGCAGGCGGAGCCGGTCAGTTGCCCGAGCACGCGGACGTCGCCGCGGCGGGCAGGCAGGGAGTAACGGTATGTGTGAGGCATAGGCAGTTTTACATTCTCTTGTTCAGCAACGGGCCGTTCCGGTCAGCCGGGCATCATGCCCGGCGTGGGGCAGCGCCGCCTGTTTGCGGCACCACACGCGTCAGGCTGGCGCAACAGCGCAGAAGACGCGATGCAGTAAGTATAAGCAACCCTGAAAGTCCGGCAGTGAATAGATAAGTACTTACTTAAGGAAGTGGTTCCCTAATGCGGTTGTAGCCTTTATTATCCTTGATCACTTTGCTTTAGCAACTGTCATAAAACGGATTTCATGTATCAACCTGTCGCGTTATTTATCGGCCTGCGTTACATGCGCGGGCGGGCCTCAGACCGCTTCGGCCGGTTTGTTTCCTGGCTTTCCACCATCGGTATTACGCTTGGCGTAATGGCGCTGGTCACCGTCCTCTCCGTGATGAACGGCTTTGAGCGCGATCTCGAGAGAAACATTCTCGGGCTGATGCCCCAGGCGCTGATCACCACCCCACAAGGCTCTCTGAACCCGCAGAACATCCCCGCTGACAGCCTGAACGGCCTGCAGGGCGTGCAGCGAATTGTGCCGCTGACCACCGGCGATGTGGTGCTGCAGAGCGCGCGCGGCGTGGCGGTCGGGGTGATGCTGGGCGTTAACCCGGACGAGGCCGACCCGCTGGCGCGTTACCTGGTGGGCGTGCAGCAGCAGCAGCTCCAGCCAAAAAGTTACCAGGTCATTCTGGGCGAACAGCTGGCCGGCCAGCTCGGCGTTAAACGCGGCGACACCCTGCGGCTGATGGTCACCAGCGCCAGTGAATTCACCCCGATGGGGCGGATCCCGAGCCAGCGCCTGTTTACCGTGGCCGGCACCTTTGCCGCCAACAGTGAAGTGGACGGCTACCAGCTGCTGGTGAACCAGCAGGACGCCTCGCGCCTGATGCGTTACCCGGCGGGCAACATCACCGGCTGGCGCCTGACGCTGGAACAGCCGCTCACGGTGGACACCCTGAGCCAACAGCCGCTGCCGCCCGGCACCCAGTGGAAAGACTGGCGTGACCGCAAAGGCGAGCTGTTCCAGGCGGTACGCATGGAGAAAAACATGATGGGGCTGCTGCTGAGCCTGATCGTGGCGGTGGCCGCCTTCAACATCATTACCTCCCTGGGCCTGCTGGTGATGGAGAAGCAGGGCGAGGTGGCGATCCTGCAAACCCAGGGGCTGACGCGCCGCCAGATTATGACGGTGTTCATGGTGCAGGGGGCCAGCGCCGGGATTATCGGCGCGCTGCTGGGCGCGCTGCTCGGGACGCTGCTGGCCAGCCAGCTCGGCACCCTTATGCCCGCGCTCGGCATGGTAATGGACGGCGCATCGCTGCCGGTCGACATTGAGCCGCTGCAGGTCATCAGCATCGCGCTGGTGGCGATGGCGGTGGCCCTGCTTTCTACGCTTTACCCTTCATGGCGCGCTGCCGCCGTTCAACCCGCTGAGGCTTTACGTTATGAGTAACCATCCTTTATTGCAGTGCGACAGCCTGTGCAAAACCTATCAGGAAGGCAAGCTGCAAACCTCGGTGCTGCGCGATGTAACCTTTGCCATGCAGCCGGGCGAGATGATGGCGATCGTGGGCAGCTCCGGGTCGGGCAAAAGTACCTTGCTGCACCTGCTGGGCGGGCTGGACACGCCGACCTCCGGCGACGTGGTGTTCCAGGGCACGCCGCTGAGCAGCATGTCTTCCCGCGCCAAAGCGGCGCTGCGTAACCGGGAGCTGGGCTTTATCTACCAGTTCCACCACCTGCTGCCCGATTTCACCGCACTGGAGAATGTGGCGATGCCGCTGCTGATCGGCACCGGCGGGGCGGCCGCCGCGCAGGAAAAAGCGCGTGAGATGCTGGCCGCCGTAGGGCTGGAGAAGCGCAGCGGCCACCGGCCGTCAGAGCTTTCCGGCGGCGAGCGCCAGCGGGTGGCCATTGCGCGCGCACTGGTCAACAACCCGTCGCTGGTGCTGGCGGATGAGCCGACCGGCAACCTCGACCAGCGCAATGCCGACAGTATTTTTGAACTGCTGGGCGAATTGAACGTGCGCCAGGGTACCGCCTTCCTGGTGGTCACCCATGACCTGACGCTGGCACGCCGCCTGACCCGCCAGCTGGAGATGCGTGACGGCCGGCTGCAGCAGGATGTTTCCCTGCTGGGGGCGCAGTAATGGGGCTGCCTCTCTCGCTGGTGATTGGCCTGCGCTTCAGCCGCGGCCGTCGCCGCAGCGGCATGGTGTCGCTGATCTCCATTATCTCTACCGTCGGGATCGCGCTGGGCGTAGCGGTGCTGATTGTCGGCCTGAGCGCGATGAACGGCTTCGAACGCGAGCTGAATAACCGTATTCTGGCAGTGGTGCCGCACGGCGAAATCGAGCCGGTAGACCAGCCGTTTACCGGCTGGCAGGGGCTGCTGCCCAAAGTCGCCGCGGTGCCGGGCGTGGCGGCGGCTGCGCCCTATATCAATTTCACCGGCCTGCTGGAGAGCGGGGCCAAACTGCGCGCGGTGCAGGTCAAAGGCGTAGACCCGAAACAGGAGGCGCAGCTCAGCGCGCTGCCGCACTTTGTGCAGGGCGACGCCTGGGCGCAGTTCCGCGCCGGTGAGCAGCAGGTGATCCTCGGCAAAGGCATCGCCGATGAACTGGGCGTCAAGGCGGGTTCCTCTGTCACGGTGATGATCCCCAACAGCGACCCGCAGGGCAAACTGCTGCAACCCAAACGCATCCGCCTGCGGGTGACCGGCATCCTGCAACTCAGCGGCCAGCTCGACCACAGTTTTGCGATGGTGCCGCTGGCCGACGCGCAGGGCTACCTCGACATGGGTGACAGTGTCACCGGCATCGCCATCAAGGCCAATGACCCGTTCAGCGCCAATACCCTGGTGCGCGAGGCGGGCAAAGTCACCGAAGCCTATGTCTATATCCGCAGCTGGATCGGCACCTACGGCTACATGTACCGCGATATTGAGATGGTGCGCGCCATCATGTACCTGGCGCTGGTGCTGGTGATCGGCGTTGCCTGCTTCAACATTGTCTCCACGCTGGTGATGGCGGTGAAAGACAAAAGCAGTGACATCGCCGTGCTGCGCACCCTGGGCGCAGGCGACCGGCTGATCCGTGCCATTTTCATCTGGTACGGGCTGCTGGCCGGGCTGGTAGGCAGCGTGAGCGGCGTGGTGGTTGGCGTGGTGGCGGCGTTGCAGCTCACCCCGCTCATGCGCGGGCTGGAGAACGTCATCGGGCATCAGTTCCTCTCCGGGGATATCTACTTCATCGATTTCCTGCCGTCTGAGCTGCACTGGCTGGATGTGGGCGGGGTGCTGCTGACTGCCATCCTGCTGAGCCTGATCGCCAGCTGGTACCCGGCGCGGCGCGCCAGCCGCATCGACCCGGCGCGGGTGCTGAGCGGCGGCCAGTAAGGGCGGGGGCTGTCATGTATTACGGCATCGATATGGGCGGCACCAAAATTGAGCTGGCGGCGTTTGATGCGCAGCTCACGCCGCTATGGCAGAAGCGGGTGCCGACCCCGCAGGGGGATTACGCCACCCTGCTGGCGGCGCTGGTGGCGCTGGTGCAGGAGGCGGACGCCGCAGTGGGCGGCGGGCGCGTCGGCATCGGCATCCCCGGCCTGATCAAGGCTGACGGCACCCTGTTTTCCGCCAATGTCCCGGCGGCTTCCGGTGAGCGGTTGCACGAAGATCTGGCGCGCCTGCTGGGGCGTGACGTACGCATCGACAACGACGCCAACTGTTTTGCCCTCTCTGAGGCCTGGGATGAGGAGTTCCGCGCCTGCCCCAGCGTGCTGGGGCTGATCCTCGGCACCGGGGTCGGCGGCGGGCTGGTGTTCAACGGCCGCGTCTTCAGCGGGCGTAACGGCGTGGCCGGGGAGTTCGGCCATATGCGCCTGCCGGTGGATGCGCTGGCGATCCTCGGGCGTGACACGCCGTCGGTCACCTGCGGCTGCGGGCAGGTGGATTGTATTGAGAATTACCTCTCCGGGCGCGGCTTTGAGCGGTTATACGCCCTTGCCACCGGGCAGCCGCTCGCGGCCCCGGCGATCATGGCGCGCTGCCGTGCCGGGGAGGCGGCCGCCGTGGCCCATTTCACGCGCTACGCAGACCTGCTGGCCGCCTGCCTCGGCAACCTGCTGACCCTGCTGGACCCGCACCTGCTGGTGATCGGCGGCGGGCTGTCGAACGTGGCGGAGATCTACCCGGCGCTGGCGGCACGCCTGCCGCGCCACCTGCTGCCCGGCAGTGAGCTGCCGCGCATTGAAAAAGCACGTTATGGCGATGCAGGTGGCGCACGCGGGGCGGCCTGCCTAAATTTGTTAGACTAACGGAGTTCTCACCGCAGTACAGAGGAGCAGGTGCCATGCACACACGCCACAGACTGCGCCGGTTCCGCAAGCTGAAACATTTGCGGCACCAACGTTTTCGCTCACGCATTTTCCATCGCGACAATATGGCGGTTACTGAGATGAAAAAACCTTTTGTGGTGGTATTAACCGGCGCGGGGATCTCCGCAGAGTCGGGCATCCGCACCTTCCGCGCCGCGGACGGACTATGGGAAGAGCACCGCGTGGAGGATGTCGCCACGCCGGAGGGGTTCCAGCGCGACCCGGCGCGTGTACAGGCGTTCTATAACGCGCGGCGGCGGCAGTTGCAGCAGCCGGAGATCGCCCCGAATGCCGCGCACCTGGCGCTGGCAGAGCTGGAGCGGGCGCTGGGTGACCACTTCCTGCTGGTGACGCAGAACATCGATAACCTGCATGAGCGCGCCGGTAATCAGCGCGTGCTGCATATGCACGGTGAGCTGCTGAAAGTGCGCTGTACCCGCTCCAGCCAGGTGATTGAGTGGCCGGGTGACCTGACGGTGGATGACCGCTGCCACTGTTGCCAGTTCCCGTCGCCGCTGCGCCCGCATGTGGTGTGGTTCGGCGAGATGCCGATCGGCATGGATGAGATCTACCAGGCGCTGGCCAAAGCGGACTACTTTATCTCGATCGGCACATCCGGCCACGTCTACCCGGCGGCCGGGTTTGTGCACGAAGCCCGGCTGGGCGGCGCGCATACCGTGGAGCTGAACCTGGAGCCGAGCCAGGTGGAGAGCCAGTTCAATGAACGGAAATATGGGCTGGCGAGTGAGGTTGTGCCGGCCTTTGTGCGGCAGATGATTGCCGGCGGGGAAGGGCAGTGGCAGTAATCATCTGATCACCGGGCGCAGGGCGCGCCCGGCGGCGGGGCGGTTACTGGCCCGCTTTCAGTTTCTGATAGCTTGTTTCATACAGCTCGCTGGCGCTGCCCACGTCATTCTGCCATTCGCCGTTTTTCATCACCGCGTCAGACGGGTAGAGGGACGGGTCATTCGCCACCTCCGGCGGCAGCAGTTTCTTCGCTTCCAGGTTCGGCGTCGGGTAACCGATGGTCTCTGCCACCTGGGCCGCCACTTCCGGGCGCAGCAGGAAATCGATCAGCTTGTGTGCGCCTTCCACGTTATGGGCGTTGGCCGGGATCGCCAGGCTGTCCATCCAGAAAATCCCGCCCTCTTTGGGCCACACCACCGTCAGCGGCGTACCGGCCTGGCGCGCCACATAGGCGGAGCCGTTCCAGACCATCCCCAGGTTCACTTCCCCTTCCATGTAAGGGTTGGCCGGGTTGTCGGAGTTAAAGGCCAGCACGTTCGGCATCAGCTTGCGCAGCTCCTGGTAGGCCGCCTCGATCTGTTTCGGATCGGTGGTGTTGCCGGAGTAGCCGAGCTTGCGCAGCGCCATCTGGAACACTTCACGCGCGTCGTCCGTCAGCAGCAGGCTGCCTTTGTATTCCGGCTTCCACAGGTCGGCCCAGCGGGTGATGGTTTTCGGGTCGATCTGGTCGCTGTTGACGCCAATCGCCGTTGCGCCCCAGATGTAGGGGATCGAGTAGTCATTGCTGGGGTCAAACGGCTTGTTCAGCAGGTTCGGGTCCAGCGCGGAGAAGTGGCTGAGCTTGCTTTTGTCGATCTTCTGCAACATGCCCTCTTTGCGCATCTTCGCCACAAAATAGGTCGACGGCACCACCAGATCGTACGCACCCTCTTTGTAGGTTTTCAGCTTGGCGTACATGGTTTCGTTGGACTCATAGGTGGAGTAGATCACCTTGATGCCGGTCTCTTTGGTGAACTGCTCCAGCAGGCCCGGCGGCACATATTCCGTCCAGTTATAGAAGTAGAGCGTTTTGCCGTCATCCGCCTGGGCGAAGGCGCTGGCGGCCAGTAAACCGGCGGCCAGCCACTGTGCTGTTTTTTTCATTGTTACCCCTGAATTATCCACGACATCCCCGGTGCGCCCCGGCACGGGTGTGGCGTATCACCATCCGGACGACGCCGCGTCCATTAAAAAGCCAGGCGCCCAGTATAAAGAGCGCCCGGCGCGAAAGGAAGCAACCGGTTGCCGCCCTAGCGGGGCGTGCGGTCACGCAGCAGCCACTGGCTGGCGAGCACCAGCACCAGCGACAGCCCCAGCAGCAGCGTTGCCAGCGCGTTCACCTCCGGCGACACCCCGACCTTGACCATCGAGTAGATCTTCAGCGGCAAAATCTCGTAGTCCGGCCCGGTGACAAACGACGACACCACCACATCATCCATCGACAGGGTAAAGCTCAGCAGCCAGCCCGCGGCCACGGCGGGCATCGCCAGCGGCAGGATGATTTTGCGCAGGATGGTGATCTCCCCGGCACCCAGATCGCGCGCCGCCTCCAGCATCCGCACATCAAACCCTTTCAGGCGTGAATAGACGGTCACCACCACAAACGGCAGGCAGAAGGTGATGTGGGAAAACAGCAGCGACCAGAAGCCGAGCGAGATGCCCACCAGCATAAACAGCACCAGCAGCGAAATCGCCATCACGATGTCCGGTGACATCATCACTACAAACAGCATCCCGCTGACGAACGGCTTGCCGCGGAACCGGTAGCGGAACAGCGCCACCGCCGTCAGGGCACCAATCAGCGTGGCGAAGGTGGCGGAGAGCACCCCCATCGTCACCGAGTGGCGGGCCGCCTCGATCAGGCTGTCGTTGTTCATCAGGGTGCTGTACCAGCGGGTGGTGAAGCCCTGCCAGTTCACGCCGAAGCGCGAACTGTTAAACGAATTCACGATCAGGATGATGATGGGAATGTAAAAGTAAGCGTAGACCAGCGCCATAAAGCCGCCGCGCAATCCGCGTCCGATCATTCCAGCTCTCCTTTTTTATTCAGCGCTTTTGCCACCTTGTAGTAGATCAGCAGCATCAGGCCCATCACCAGCGTCAGGCAGATGCTGGTGGCCGCGCCGAACGGCCAGTCACGGATGTTGAGGAACTGGCTCTTGATCACATTGCCGATCAGCAGGTTTTTCGCGCCGCCCATCAGGTCAGCGATGTAGAACAGCCCCAGCGCGGGCAGCATCACCAGCAGGCAGCCGGCGATGATGCCCGGCATAGTCAGCGGCAGGATGATGCGCACAAAGGTCTGCAGCTTGCCCGCCCCCAGGTCACGCGCCGCCTCCAGGTAGGCCTTGTCGAGCTTTTCGATGCTGGCGTAGAGCGGCATCACCATAAACGGCAGCAGGATGTAGATAAGCCCAAGGATCACCGCCAGCGGCGTGTACATGATGCGCAGCGGGGTATCAATCAGCCCCAGCGCCATCAGCCACTCATTCAGGTAGCCGCGGGTGCTGAGGAAAATCTTCAGCCCGTAAACGCGGATCAGCGAGTTGGTCCAGAACGGCACAATCAGCAGGAACAGCAGCAGCGGCCGCACACGGGCGGGCAGCCGTGCCAGAATGAAGGCGAACGGGTAGCCGATCAGCAAACAGCAGAGGGTGGCGACCAGCGCCATATTCAGCGAGTGCAGCAGCACATCGGCATACAGCGGGTCCAGTAGCCGGCGGTAGTTGTCCAGGGAGAAGACCATCCGCACCAGGCTGTCGTTGTCGCGGGTCAGGAAACTGGTGCCGATAATCATCAGGTTCGGCAGGAAGACAAACAGCGTCAGCCAGGCCACCACCAGCATAATCACCCCGCGCTGGAAAAGCTTACGTGAGCTGTTCATCGGCGAGCACCACCTCCCAGCTTTCGATCCAGGTCACCGCCACGGTCTGGTCCAGCGAGTGGTCCACATCCGGGTCATCTTCGTTGAAGAACTCGCTGACCATCACCAGCTTGCCGCTGGTCAGCTCCACGGTGGACTCCAGCGTCATGCCCTTGTAGTTGCGCTCGCGCACATGGCCGATAAAGCCCTCGGCGGCGTCCCCTTCGTTGATCTCCTGCACTTTGAGATCCTCCGGGCGCAGCAGCACATTCAGCCGCTGGCCCGGCGTCACCGCCAGCTGGTTCACGGTGATGTCACACTCGCGCCCCTCGACCCAGGCGCGCACGCGCTGGTCATCCAGGCGGCGGATCACCTCTGCCTCAAAGATATTGATCTCACCGATAAAGCTGGCGACAAACAGGTTCTCCGGCTCCTCATAGATCTGGCGCGGGGTGCCGTCCTGCTCGATCCGCCCGTCACGCATCACCACGATGCGGTCCGACATGGTCAGCGCCTCTTCCTGGTCGTGGGTGACGAACACAAAGGTGATGCCGAGCTTGCGTTGCAGCGCCTTCAGCTCGTTCTGCATCTGCTTGCGCAGCTTGTAGTCCAGCGCCGAGAGCGACTCATCCAGCAGCAGCACCCGCGGGCGGTTTACCACGGCGCGCGCGATCGCCACCCGCTGCTGCTGGCCGCCGGAGAGCTGGTGCGGGCGGCGCTGGGCGAACTCATCGAGCTGTACCATCCGCAGCACCTCGGTGACGCGGGTGGCGATCTCCGCCTCCGGCGTCTTCTGCATCCGCAGGCCGAAGGCCACATTCTCAAACACGCTCATGTGCGGGAACAGGGCGTAGCTCTGGAACACCGTGTTAACGTGGCGGTGCTCGGCCGGGACGGCGGTCACATCCTGGCCATCCAGGGTGATGGTGCCGCTGTCGGTCTCTTCCAGCCCGGCAATCAGGCGCAGCACCGTGGTTTTGCCGCAGCCCGACGGCCCGAGCAGGGTCAGGAATTCACCATGATTAATGGTCAGGTTGAGATCGCGGATAATGGTTTTGCCGTCAAAGGCTTTACTCAGTCCGCTCAGGGTGACCAATGGGGTCGGAGACAGGTTTTCAGTCATTTATCGGGGCACTCTTTTCTTGTGCTCAGGTTGCCGGTCAGGCAGCGTGCAGCAGGCTATCGTCTCATACAGTGAGTCAGATCTCGGAGGGGGGGAATTCTACGTGAAACTGCCGGTATCACCAATGGTTGCGCCGCCTGAGCGGGGAAAAACCCGGCAAATGGCGCGGCGGCAGCCCAATCCGTCAAATAAACGCTAAGGTTAACAAAGATGAAAACTGACCTGACGCAATACAGGCCCCCACCAGGCTGCGCATAATGGCACGCGGCTCTCAGAGGATAGACTATGGATAACTTACTCGATCGTTTTCTGCATTACGTCTCCATCGACACCCAGTCAAAAGTGAATGTCCGCCAGGTGCCCAGCACCGAGGGGCAGTGGAAACTGGCCCACGCGTTACAACAGGAGCTGGCCGCGCTGGGGCTGGAGGCGATTACCCTGAGCGAGCACGGCTGCGTGATGGCGACCCTGCCGGCCAACGTGGACTGGCCGGTGCCGGTGATCGGGTTTATTTCCCACCTCGACACCTCGCCCGATTTCACGGCGAAAAATGTGAACCCGCAGATTGTGGAGAACTACCGCGGCGGCGATGTGGCGCTGGGCAGCGGCGAGGAGGTGCTGTCACCGGTGATGTTCCCGGTGCTGCACCAGCTGCTGGGGCAGACGCTGATCACCACCGACGGCAAAACCCTGCTCGGCGCGGATGACAAGGCCGGGATCGCCGAGATCATGACGGCGATGGCGCAGCTCAAACAGCGTGACATCCCGCACGGCGACATCCGCATCGCCTTTACGCCGGATGAGGAAGTCGGCAAAGGGCCGCACTTCTTCGACGTGGCCGCCTTTGGTGCGGAATGGGCCTATACCGTGGACGGCGGCGGCGTGGGCGAGCTGGAGTATGAGAACTTCAACGCGGCCTCCGCCACGATAAAAATCGTCGGTAATAATGTTCACCCCGGCACCGCCAAAGGGGTGATGGTGAATGCGCTGACGCTGGCGACCCGCATCCACCAGGCGCTGCCGGCCGGAGAGACGCCGGAGCAGACCGCCGGTTATGAAGGCTTCTTCCACCTGAACAGCATGAAAGGCAGCGTTGACCGCGCCGAGATGCACTACATCATCCGGGACTTTGACCGCGAGAAATTTGAGGCGCGCAAGCAGCAGCTGATCAGCGTAGCGGAACAGGTGGGCGAGGGGCTGCACCCGGACTGCTACATCGAGGTGACGCTGGAGGACAGCTACTACAACATGCGTGAGCAGGTGGCGAAGCACCCGCACATCATCGGGATTGCCGCGCAGGCGATGCGGGACAATGACATCGAACCGGTGATGAAACCGATCCGCGGCGGCACCGACGGCGCGCAGCTCTCCTTTATGGGGCTGCCCTGCCCGAACATCTTCACCGGCGGCTACAACTACCACGGCAAACATGAGTTCGCCACGCTGGAGGGGATGAAGAAATCCGTGTCGGTGATTACGCGCATTGCCGAACTTACCGCCCAGCGCGCCAGAACGGCATAAAAGCCGCATAAAAAAGGCCGGGCAGCACACGCTGCCCGGCCTTCCTGCCTGACCGGCAAGCCTGAATCAGGTTAGTCTTTAAAGTACCAGTAACCGCTGTTCACCAGCGCCGCCAGCAGCGCCAGGAAGGACGGGTCATCCAGCGCGTCGCCGAAGTGGGAGGCGTCCAGCGTGAAGTGCTGGCACAGCGCATTGGCCGCGGCGGCGTGGTCAGTTTCCATACGCTCGCCGTTCACGAAGCAGCGATCGCCAATCCGCAGTACCCGCAGGCCGCCGACGCGTTGCAACACTTCGCCGCCCTGTAACAACTCATAAATCTCACCCGCCTGATACGGCGGCTCCGGCGGGGCCAGATCCAGCTCATGGCGCGACTGGGAGATAAACTCACCGAACCAGCCCTCGAAGTGCTCCGGCTGCTGCAACAGCTCCAGCATCATGCCGCGCAGGCCATCCAGCTCCTGCGGCAGGATGTCCGCGTGCTGCTCACGTGCCGGCAGATCCGGGTCGCTGTAGCGTTTGCTGCCCAGCTCGCGTGACAGCACATAGTCGGCGAAGCCGCTCACCAGCTCGCGGCCGTTCGGCGCGCGGAAGCCCACTGAGTAGTTCAGGGCGTTCTCCAGCGAATAGCCTTCGTGCGGGAAGCCCGGCGGAATATAGAGGATGTCGCCCGGCTCCATCTCTTCATCAATGATGGCGTCAAACGGCTCCACCTGGAGCAGGTCCGGGTGCGGGCAGTGCTGCTTCATCGGCACCTTTTCGCCTACCCGCCAGCGGCGGCGGCCGGTGCCCTGGATGATAAAGACGTCATACTGGTCGAGGTGCGGGCCAACGCCGCCGCCCGGCACGGAGAAGGAGATCATCAGGTCATCCATGCGCCAGTCGGGGATGTGGCGGAACGGGCGCATCAGCGCCGCAGACGGCTCATGCCAGTGGTCCACCGCCTGTACCAGCAGCGACCAGTTCGTCTCACCCAGGTGATCAAAGCTGGCGAACGGCCCGTGGCCGACCTGCCATTTACCCGCCTCATGGCTGACCAGGCGGCTGTCGACCTCATTTTCCATCGCCAGCCCGGCCAGCTCATCCGGGGAAATCGGGTCGATAAAGTTTTTGAAGCCGCGCTTCAGGATAACCGGGCGCTTTTGCCAGTAGCGTTGCAGGAAGTCATGCCAGTCGAGGTCAAGTTGGTAATCCATTGTGTATTCCAGTAAACGGGGGAGACTAGCTGCGAGTATAACGGATGCGGCGCGCGGCGCGTGCATTTCCCTGCGCAAAAGCCGCCGGGCGGCGGTTTATTCCGCAGCCTCGTTATGCTGGCGGCCGAAGGCCACCGTCATTTGCGCGCCGCCGAGCGCGCTGTCGCTGAGGGTGATGCTGCCCTGATAGCGGGCGATGATCTCACTGGCCACCGCCAGCCCGATGCCCTGGCCGGGGCGCAGGGTATCGGCCCGCTGGCCGCGCTGGAAAATCAGCTCACGTTTGGCGGGCGGAATGCCGGGGCCGTCATCTTCCACCACCAGCACCAGCTGCTGCTCCGCCGGGACGGCGCTGATCTCCACGAACTCCAGCGAATATTTGCAGGCGTTGTCGATCAGGTTGCCCATCACTTCCATAAAGTCATTCTTATCGCCGATAAAGGTCAGCTCCGGCGGGATATCCAGCGTCAGCACCACCCCTTTGCGCTGGTAGACTTTGTTGAGCGCCGAGCAGAGGCTGTCGAGCAGGGCGGAGACGGAGTGGATTTCGCGCGTCAGCACGTTTTTTTCTGAGTCCAGGCTGGCGCGGTGCAGGTAGTAACCGATCTGCTGGGAGATGCGGCTGATCTGCTCCAGCATCACCGGCTCCGCCTCGTCTATGGTGAGCTGTTTGCCGCCGCGCAGCGCCCGCAGGGTGGATTGCAGCACCGCCAGCGGGGTTTTCAGGCTGTGGGTCAAATCGGCGAGGGTGGTGCGGTAGCGCAGGGAGCGCCCGCGCTCATTGTTCAACAGCAGGTTGAGGTTGCGCACCAGGCTGCGCAACTCCTGCGGCGGCGTCACCTCCAGCACGTCGCGCTCGCGCTTCTCCAGCTCGCCGATCTGCCGCGCCAGCACCTTGATCGGCCGCAGGCTCCAGTGCGCGGCCAACCACAGCAACGGGATCACCAGCAGCAGGTTGGCAAGCAGCACATAGCTGAACCACTGCCAGACCAGGTCGCTGCGCTGCAACTCCTGCGGGATGGTGTCGATCACCACAATGCTCAGCGGCGGCAGGCGGGCGGTGGCGGCGTAGTTATTCACCACCACCGAGTGCGTCAGCGATGGCTCATCCTGCTCATAGCCCTTGAGCTGGCGCTGGGCGTGGGGGTTGTTGCCCACCACCGTGCTGCTGAGGTGCGGGTCGGCGTCCAGCTCATAGAAGCCGCCCTTGCGCAGCCACTCCCGCGGGATGCGGGACTCCAGCCCCGGCACGGCGCGCTGGTGCCACAGCAGCGTACCGTCCTGGTCATAAATCAGCACCAGCGTGGGGGAGTTGAGGTCGAGATCCGGCGGCACCGCGATGGTCAGGCGGTTGTTGCGCCACTGCGCCAGGCTGAAGAAGAGGTTGCTTTCGCCGCGCAGCAGGGTATAGGCGGTTTTGTCAAAGCTGACGATGTAGCCGACCACCGCCACCAGCCCGTAAGCGAGTGACAGGGCCAGCACCACCGCCGCCGTGGCCAGCAAAAAGCGGGCGCGGAGTGAGAAGGGCGTGCGGCGGATCATCGCGGCGGCATCTCAGGCACGGCAGCCGTCAGCGGAGGTCAAAGCGGTAGCCCTGGCCGCGTACCGTGGTGATCACCTCGTGCGGGTAACCCGCCTGCATCTTCTTGCGCAGGCGGCCCATCAGCACATCGATGGTGTGGCTCTCGCGCAGTTCCGCATCCGGGTAGAGCTGCAACATCAGGGCGTCTTTACTGACCACTTTGCCCGCGTTGCGGATCAACGTCTCGATGATGGTGTACTCAAACGCCGTCAGCTTGATCAGCTGCTCATTGATGCTGAGCTCACGGCGCGACAGATCCACCTGGAACGGCGGCAGGCTGATGATCTGCGACGCCAGCCCGCTGTTGCGGCGCATCAGCGCCTGCATCCGGGCGATCACCTCTTCCAGGTGGAAAGGCTTGGTGACGTAGTCATCCGCCCCTGCCTCCAGCACCGCCACCTTGTCCTGCCAGCTTTCACGGGCGGTCAGCACCAGAATCGGCAGCGTGGTCTGGTGGCTGCGCCAGCGCTGGATCAGGCTCAGGCCATCCTCGCCCGGCAGGCCGAGATCGACAATCGCGATGTCCGGCGCATGTTCATGCAGGAAGTAGTCCGCCTCTTTGGCATCTTCCGCGGCATCTACCTGATGCCCCATCTCCCGCATCTGCACCGCCAGATGGTGGCGCAACAGGGCATTATCTTCCACGACCAAAACGCGCATACCTGTTTCCTCTGAAATGCTGCCATGAGTATGTTGCCGGGTGTCAGGCTCAGCCCGCCATTATGGCAGGATGTGCGCCGTTTGCCCGCGACTTTTCTCGCGGCTGACCGCGCCTATTATCGCCGGGGAAGGTAAACCACAGGTAAACCGCCGGGGCATCGGCTAAACACGGTATCAACGGACGGGGCAGAAAAAAACGGGCGGCCGTGAAGGCCGCCCGATGGGACGAAGCGTAATGCCGGGTGGGCTTATTTCAGGTCATCAACCATCTGCACCGCGCGGCCGAGGTAGTTACCCGGCGTCATGGCTTTCAGGCGGGTCTTCTCCTCGTCCGGCAGGGCGAGGCCGTCGATGAAGGCCTGCATCCCGGCGGCGTCCACGCGCTTGCCGCGGGTCAGCTCTTTGAGTTTCTCATACGGCTTCTCGATGCCGTAACGGCGCATCACGGTCTGGATCGGCTCCGCCAGCACTTCCCAGTTGTGGTCCAGCTCGTAGGCCAGGTTGGCTTCGTTGACTTCCAGCTTGCTGATGCCTTTCAGGCTGGCCTGGTAGGCGATCACTGCATAGCCGATGCCGACGCCGAGGTTACGCAGCACGGTGGAGTCGGTGAGGTCACGCTGCCAGCGGGAGACCGGCAGTTTGCTCGCCAGGTGGCCCAGCACCGCGTTGGCCAGGCCGAGGTTGCCTTCGGAGTTTTCGAAGTCGATCGGGTTGACCTTGTGCGGCATGGTGGAGGAGCCAATCTCGCCGGCGATGGTCTTCTGCCTGAAGTGGTTCAGGGCGATGTAGCCCCAGATGTCGCGGTCGAAATCGATCAGGATGGTGTTGAAACGCGCGATGGCGTCGAACAGCTCGGCGATGTAGTCGTGCGGCTCAATCTGGGTGGTGTAGGGGTTCCAGGTGATGCCGAGAGAGGTGACAAATTCCTCACTGAACTGGTGCCAGTCCACGTCCGGGTAAGCGGCCAGGTGGGCGTTATAGTTGCCGACCGCGCCGTTGATTTTGCCGAGGATCTCCACCTGGGCCAGTTGGCGGTACTGGCGCTCCATGCGGTAGGCGACGTTGGCGAACTCTTTGCCCAGTGTAGAGGGCGTTGCCGGCTGGCCGTGGGTGCGGGAGAGCAGCGGGATGTCGCGGTACTCATGGGCCAGCGCTTTCAGCGCATCGATAAGCTTACGCCAGTAGGGCAGCACCACCTCGTCGCGCGCGGTGTTCAGCATCAGCGCGTGGGAGAGGTTGTTGATGTCTTCCGAGGTGCAGGCGAAGTGGATGAATTCAGACACCGCGTGCAGAGCCGGGACAGCAGCCACTTTCTCTTTCAGGAAATACTCCACCGCCTTGACGTCATGGTTGGTGGTTTTCTCAATCTCTTTGATGCGCTGCGCGTCCTGTTCGCTGAAACGGGCGACAATCTCATCAAGGAAAGCGTTTGCGTCGGCATCAAATGCAGGAACTTCGGCGATGCCGGTGCAGGAGGCCAGTTTTTGCAGCCAACGTACTTCAACCTGCACGCGGAATTTCAGCAAACCAAATTCGCTGAAAATAGCGCGTAACGCGCTGACTTTATCACCGTAGCGTCCATCAACGGGGGAAACGGCGGTCAGTGAGGATAATTCCATCGGTAGCAACTCCAGGGGTGTGATAGTTAACATTGGGCGAGAATCTGTTTGGCCTGTTCGAACAAGCGGTTACGCGAAAACATCAATTGCAGGCGGCCACCGCCCACCTGCTGCCACAGCACCGCCGCGCGGATGCCGGCCAGCAGCGCCGCACGTACCCGCGCCTGGATGGCAGGGTTTTGCAGCAGCGCGGCGTTCCCGGTGACCTGGATGCGCGGCCCAAGCGGGCTGACCACGTCGACGTAAATCGCGGCCATGGCGCTCATCAGCGTGTCGGACTCCAGATCGAAATGCACCAGCTGGCGTTCAAGCTGGCTGATGCGGTCAGAAAGGGTGTTGAGGGCGCCCTTGCTGGCGCTGAGCTTGCGCTCCAGCACCATCAGGCTGAGGGTGTAACGGGTCAGCTCCGCGCCCGGCCCCTGGCGGTTGGCGTTCAGCACGCCCATCAGCGTCTCCAGCCCCAGCATCAGGTTGCCGGGGTCATTGCCGAACACGGCCAGGGTCGAGGCGGGGTTGGTTTCCAGCACGCTTTTCAGCGACACCGCCAGGGCGTCACGGTTGCACTGGCCCTCCTGGGCCAGTTGCTGCACCAGCCGCGCGGACTGGCAGATCCCGGCCAGCGCCAGCGTGATGTCATGGTAGTTTTTCGCCACAGTTACCCCTGAATACGTTGTTCGATGATGCCGCCGCCGAGGCAAACCTCATCCAGATAGAACACGGCGGACTGGCCCGGCGTGACGGCCGCCACCGGCTCATCAAAGCGCACCTCAATGCGCTCATCATCCAGCGGCGTGACCAGGCAGGGGATGTCCTGCTGGCGGTAACGGGTTTTCACCGTGCAGCGCAGCGGGCCGGTCAGCGGCTGGCGGTCAACCCAGTGCAGCTGCTGGGCGATCAGGCCGGTGGACATCAGGCGCGGGTGTTCATGGCCCTGCGCCACCACCAGGATGTTGTTTTCCACATCCTTGTCCACCACGTACCACGGATCTTCGCCGCCATCTTTGACGCCGCCGATGCCCAGCCCTTTGCGCTGGCCGAGGGTGTGGTACATCAGCCCCTGGTGCTGCCCCATGTCGACGCCGTCGGCGCTGACGATGCGGCCCGGCTGGGCGGGCAGGTAACGGCCGAGGAAGTCACGGAATTTGCGCTCACCGATAAAGCAGATGCCGGTGGAGTCTTTTTTCTTCGCGGTGATCAGATCCAGCGCTTCCGCAATGCGGCGCACTTCCGGCTTCTCCAGCTCACCCACCGGGAACAGGCTCTGGGCGATCTGCTCGTGGCTCAGGGTGTAGAGGAAGTAGCTCTGATCTTTGTTGCCGTCGACGCCGCGCAGCAAACGGCTGACGCCGTCCACATCCTGGCGGCGCACATAGTGGCCGGTGGCGATGTAGTCCGCGCCCAGATCTTCGGCGGCAAATTCCAGGAAGGCTTTGAACTTGATCTCTTTGTTGCAGAGAATATCGGGGTTCGGCGTGCGCCCGGCCTTGTACTCCTCCAGGAACAGCTCAAACACGTTGTCCCAGTATTCGGCGGCAAAGTTCACGGTGTGCAGCTCGATGCCGAGCTTGTCACACACCGCCTGCGCGTCGGCCAGGTCGGTGGCGGCGGTGCAGTACTCTTCGTTGTCGTCCTCTTCCCAGTTCTTCATAAACAGCCCGGCCACCTGATAGCCCTGTTGCTGCAACAGGTAAGCGGAAACCGAGGAATCGACGCCGCCGGACATGCCGACGATTACTTTTTTCTGACTGTTATCTGACATGGGAATCTCACGAGCCTGTATACCAGGCGGCAGCGCAGCGCGCGCGTGCCGCACGGCATGGCGGGGCTGCGGGGCAGGCCGGCCATGCCTGTTAAAAATGAGCGCCGGATTTTACCACGTTGCCGGGGCGGCTGCACCGCAGAATGTAACAATCACACAAATTGTCTACTGCGGAAACGGCCAGTGGAACGCCGACAGCAGGGAGAGCGGGTAGCGTGCCGGCTGCTGCCAGCAGCGCAGGCTCTCGGCCACCAGCGGCGAGCGCAGGTTAGGGGCGTGGAGGATCTCTCCGGCCGGGAGCCAGAGGCAGCGGTCGATGTCGCTGTCCTGCGGCGCGGTGGGCAGCGGAGCGGGCAGGTCGATCGCAAAGCAGAAGCGCAGGAACGGCGTGTTGTCCGGCGCGATCCACTGGTGCAGCCGCAGGAAGTGCTGCACAGAGGCGCGCAGGCCGGTCTCTTCATACAGCTCACGCTCCGCCGCCTGGACCAGCGTTTCATCCGCTTCCAGGTGCCCGGCGGGCTGGTTCCACAGCGCCTTGCCGCGGATGGTCTCCTCGACCACCAGGAATTTGCCCTGGGCCTGTACCACGCAGGCCACGGTGACATGGGGTTTGAACATACATTCTCCTTGAACAGATAACACAGGGCTAAAGGTGCGTGACCTCACGCCATTCGCCGGGCGCAAGATTGCCCAGGGTGGCCGCGCCCATCGCGTAGCGAATCAGCCGCAGGGTCGGGAAGCCGATGTGGGCGGTCATCCGCCGCACCTGCCGGTTGCGCCCCTCATAGAGGGTGATCTTCAGCCAGGCGGTGGGGATCGCCTTGCGCTCGCGGATCGGCGGGTTGCGCGGCCAGAGCCACTCAGGCTCCGCGACCCGCTCCACCCCGGCGGGCAGGGTCGGGCCATCTTTCAGCGTCACGCCGTGGCGCAGCGCCGCCAGCGCGGCCTCGTCCGGCTCGCCCTCTACCTGAACATAGTAGATTTTCCCGGTACGTTTGCCCGGCTGGGTGAGCTGTGCCTGAAGTTTGCCGTCATTGGTCAGCACCATCAGCCCTTCGCTGTCGCGATCGAGCCGCCCGGCGGCGTAAACCCCGGACAACGGAATGAAATCTTTCAGCGTGGCGCGCCCGGCTTCATCGGTAAATTGCGGCAGGACATCGAAGGGTTTGTTAAACAGCACAATCCGCCGCGGGCCGCTGGTTTTTTCTTTCGCGGCGGCAGCCGGGGCGCTGAATCGTTTAACGTGGTGATTTTTAACAGGGAATTTTTTCATGTTCTTTAACGTTGTTCACAATAGGCGCATTATAGCGGATAACGGTTTCAGATTGGCGCGGGGTGAATATTCAAGTAGTATTGACACGCATCTTACAAATCATTAACAAAGTGCGCTTTGAAGGAGAGGTTAATGGAAAGCAAAGTAGTTGTTCCGGCGGAAGGTAATAAAATTACGGTTGATGCTCAGGGTAAACTGGTTGTTCCGCATAACCCGATCATCCCGTTCATCGAAGGTGACGGTATCGGCGTCGATGTTACCCCCGCCATGATCAAGGTTGTGGATGCAGCGGTTGAGAAAGCTTACAAGGGTGAGCGTAAAATTTCCTGGATGGAAATTTACACCGGCGAAAAATCTACGAAAGTGTACGGCGACGATGTCTGGCTGCCGGAAGAGACCCTTGACCTGATCCGTGAATACCGTGTGGCCATCAAAGGCCCGCTGACCACCCCGGTCGGTGGCGGTATCCGCTCCCTGAACGTGGCCCTGCGTCAACAGCTTGATCTCTACATCTGCCTGCGTCCGGTGCGTTACTACCAGGGCACCCCAAGCCCGGTGAAACGCCCGGAAGACACCGATATGGTGATTTTCCGTGAGAACTCCGAAGACATCTATGCGGGTATCGAGTGGAAAGCCGGTTCTGCGGAAGCGGACAAGGTCATCAACTTCCTGCAGAACGAAATGGGCGTGAAGAAGATCCGTTTCCCAGAGCAGTGTGGTATCGGCGTGAAGCCGTGCTCCGAAGAGGGGACCAAGCGCCTGGTGCGTGCGGCCATTGAGTATGCGATCACCAACGACCGTGACTCCCTGACCCTGGTGCACAAAGGCAACATCATGAAATTCACCGAAGGTGCCTTCAAAGACTGGGGCTACCAGCTGGCCCGCGACGAGTTCGGCGGTGAGCTGATTGACGGCGGCCCGTGGGTGAAGATCAAGAACCCGAACAGCGGCAAAGAGATCGTCATCAAAGACGTGATCGCCGACGCTTTCCTGCAGCAGATCCTGCTGCGCCCGGCTGAATATGACGTGATCGCCTGTATGAACCTGAACGGTGACTACATCTCTGATGCGCTGGCCGCACAGGTCGGCGGGATCGGCATCGCACCGGGTGCCAACATCGGTGACGAGTGCGCCCTGTTCGAAGCGACCCACGGCACGGCGCCGAAGTATGCCGGCCAGGACAAAGTGAACCCGGGCTCCGTGATCCTCTCCGCTGAGATGATGCTGCGCCACATGCAGTGGTTCGAAGCAGCAGACCTGATCGTGAAAGGCATGGAAGGCGCGATTGCGGCCAAAACCGTGACCTATGACTTTGAACGCCTGATGGACGGCGCCACCCTGCGTAAATGCAGCGAGTTCGGCGACGACATCATCAGCAACATGTAATTGTCATCACGCCTGAGAAACGGGAGCCTTGCGGCTCCCGTTTTTTTTACCCTTTTTCCGCCGGTGGCGTCGCCTGTTTCAGCTGCGCCACCGTCTGCTGGTAGAGGGTGTCACTGTGTTTGTCGAGCGGGAAACGCACCGTGCCCTGGTCACCCTGTTCCGCGATCTGCCGGATGTCAGGGCGTGACCCCAGCTTGCCGGAGGCGAGACAGAGGCCGGACGGCGGCGAGCCGGGCCAGATGAGGCTGATGCGCGCGCAGGCGTCGACCCAGACAAAGAGTTCGCCGGGCCGGAACTCGGAGAGCTGCTGCGTCAGCGGGGCCAGCAGGTAGGTCTCAAACTTCGGCTCAATTTTACGGTTGCCGATCTTCAGCACCAGCGGGTAGGTAAAGGTGCTGCCGGAGAAGGAGAAGCGGTGGTGGGCCGGGTCAACCTGATAACGGGTGATGCTTTTCGGCACGCCCCACAGCTCAATCAGCGCCGGCACCCAGGCGGTGATTTTGTCGCTCAGGGTGGGGGTGGTGGCGACCAGCGACGTGTTGGAGAGCGTGCTGCGGCCGAGGCCGATGAAGTTGTCCCCGCCGAGCAGATCCAGCACCGTGGCACCGTTGTCCAGCGTGCTGCGCGGCTGGTCATTCACGCCGTGCTGCGCGCCGCTGCCGTCGAGGATAAAGAAGAGATCCTTGCGGTCATGGCGGGTGAGCCGGCTCCAGGCGGTGTTGTTCATCGCCAGATGGTCGGACGAGACCACGATCACCGTGTCTTTATAGTAGGGCGACTGCTGGATCCGGCGGATGAAGTTTGCCACTGTCTCCTGGTTACAGAGGATGGCACTCAGGGATTTATTCTCTTTGCCGCCGTCCATGTAGGCGTTTTTGCGGCAGCTGCGTGAGACGTAGCCGTCCGGGTGGTGGGTGTCCACCGTCAGGGTAAACAGGGCGAACGGCTGCCCCTTTTCCGACAGTGTCTCAAACTGCTGATAGACCTGGTCCAGCAGGCTGTCGTCATACAGCCCCCAGTCGTTGACGTAGGCCGGGTCTTTGAGCCGCGGCTGCAGCTCTTTGCGGCCGAAGACCTGATCAAACCCGTGCGATGTCAAAAATTGCCCTTTGCCGGCAAACGCCAGATCCGCCCCCTGATAGAAGGAGAGGGCGTAGCCGGAGGCTTTCAGGATGTCGCCCAGGCAGATTTTACCGGGGTAGAACCCCTCCACAGACCCGGCGGCATTGCCGTCAAACGGGGCAAACAGCGGGATGCCGCATTGCGACGCCACCATCCCGGCGATGGTATAGCCGGTGCCGGGCAGCTGCTCCGTCTGGCTGAAATCCAGCGCCTGCTGTTTGACGGCGGCCAGATCCGGCGTCAGCCCCGGGAACTCCTGCTCATCAAAATAGGTGCGCTCAAAACTTTCCGCATAGATATAGACCAGGTTGCGCTTTTTCCCGCTGATCAGCGTCGAGGGGATTTTATAGTAGGTGTAGAACTCTTCGCCCTTGTCCGCGTGCCGGGATTTGATCATGGTGTAGATCTCCCCGGTGGCCGGGGTGATGACCAGCGACGCGCTGACCAGCGCGAAGGCGATCAGGCTGTAGACCGGGCGGTTCTTCAGACGCCGCGCACGCAGCAACACCCACAATACGGCGCAGAACAGCAGCACCAGCCCGCCCAGCAGCGCCAGCCCCGGCAGCAGGTATTTGCCCATCCCCGCGCCTTCCAGGTTGCTGGTCAGGGTATAGAGCACCGAGTCATTGATGCCGTTGCCGGTGAAATAGTTGCTGGCGTAGTGGATCAGGTTCAGCAAAATAAACGCCAGCGAGGTCGCCAGCAGGCCCACCAGCCAAAAGAGGTTGGTAATGCCCTTACGCAGGCAGATGGCAATCGACACGGCAAACAGCAGCAGGGAAAACAGTGCGGGGAAACTCATTGCCACAGGGCGTATCCTCACTATGCACGGGATGGGTTAAACACGCCGTAGAAGAAGAAAAGAAAAGGAAGTTGCGATTAGAAGCGATATTACACCGCCCCCGGAAGGAGGGACTACCCCACTTAGTGTTTTATGAGGGGTGTCGCAATTATTATGACGTTTTTGTTTAGCTTTTATTTAAACTGCCGCCGCCTGCCGGTGATGAAAGAGGGTGGCGGGCAGTGGCCGCACAGCGGTATGCTGGGCGATTCTTCCCCTAATGGAATAAGATCATGAAGCGAATGAACCTCGCGCTGCCTGTTTTGCTGGCGCTCAGCCTGAGCGCCTGTAGCCTGACCGAACGCGCGCCGCTCGGCACCCTGTCGCCGGGGGCGCACGCCCAGGAGATCCGCCGTGAACAGACCGCCAACCTGACGCAAGTGGGCGTCGCCTCGGTGACGGTGTACGGCAACCCGATGAGCGCGGCGGAGCTGATCCAGAAAAAAGCGGATGCGGCCGGGGCCCATTACTACTTCGTGACCCGCGTTGACCCGACGCAGGTGCCGAACCAGTGGGTGTCAGAGGCGGTGCTCTACCGCTGAGGCCGGGGCCGGCCGTTTCTGCCCGGCGCGGCAGTGCAAGATCGGGCGGCAAGGCGGCGCAGTATCATCTATCCTTATGATAGTTACCCATAAAAAAGGAGCGACACCATGAGAACGGATGTGCAGTTTACGACCCAACACCCGGCCGGCACCCACAGGGTAGTGGCAGGGGATATTGTGCGGCTGGAAACCCGTGACCTGACCCATGTTTATCTGCTGGATGTGATGCTGGCGCGCCGTGAAGGTGAGGCGCTGATCGGGAATGTGGTGGTGGTCTCGCCGTCGTCAGATATTCCTTTTGATCAGTGGGAGCTGAAGCAGGGCGAAGAGGTCGCTTTTTACCAGAACAACATTATTCCTGCCCATCAGGATGCCGACGACGTGGATCAGCGGGACGAACAGCGCTGAGCGGGCAGGCCGGGCAGGATGCGCCCGGCCTGGCGCGGGTTATCACGCCCTGAGGCCGCAGGGCGTTTGTAAAATTTTGTATAGCCTTGATTACTCAGTGAAATCGTCTACGCTTAAAGAAGCTGACGACAAAAAGGAGAGGCTCTATGGATCTGATTCGTATCATTATCGCCATCATTCTGCCGCCGCTGGGTGTCTTTATGCAGGTCGGTTTCGGCGGGGCGTTCTGGCTGAACATCCTGTTGACCCTGCTGGGCTACATCCCCGGGATTATCCACGCCGTCTGGATCATTGCCCGCCGCTAAGCCGCGTTTGCGCGGTTCCTCTGCTAGACTTTATTTCATCACTACGCTTCATCGCCTGCGGGTGTCCTGCCCGCAGGCAACGTCTTTTCGACGATGTCCCCGTTTCAGAGGGAGAGTGCCATGGAAAATCATGCTTCGCTTGAAGAACTCACCGCCCGCATTGAGGTGCTGGAACAGCGTGAAAAAAGCCTGACTTATGCGTCTCATGCCTATCAGGCCATTATTACGACCCTGCTGGGTGCCGTGGATAAACCGACCCGTGACAGAGTGATTGCCCTGGTTGAACAGGCGCATGAGCTGGCGTTTAACCGGGCGGTAAACCAGGGCAACACCCGCCAGACCACCATGATCAAAGGGGCGGACGAGGTGGCCCAGCGCATGTTCATCTTTGCCCAGCGCGACCGGCACGATAACGACTGATCCGCCGGTGCAGACAGGGATTGCCGCCGCCCCGGCCGGATGTTAAAAAGCGGGGGCAAAAGAAGGTGTGTTTGCATGTCCGGAAAGCCCGCCATGGTGGCGCGGCTCACAGAGGGGCGTCTGATTACCGATGAATACGTTTATCCTGTTGTACCAGGTTATCCGCCAGGCCGCGCTGGCCGCGTTACCCCAGCCCCACGATCTCAACCCCCAGCAGACGCTGAACCGCGCGCTGGCCGACGGGTTGCTGGGCGAGTCACGGCGTGACTGGCATAT
This sequence comes from Chimaeribacter coloradensis, assembly GCF_002858715.1. GTDB lineage: Bacteria > Pseudomonadota > Gammaproteobacteria > Enterobacterales > Enterobacteriaceae > Chimaeribacter > Chimaeribacter coloradensis. The sequence continues at coordinate 329,022 of NZ_PJZH01000001.1, forward strand.
CGAGCGGCTGAGCAATAAAGAGGATGAGCCGAGCAGTATTTTCGTCACTGAACCGGCCTATGAGTACTACTTCTGCCACGGCGCAGAAAACCGGCGCATTGCGCAGGAAGAGGCGGATGCCCGGGCATTAATGGATGATTTTGATGCCATGGTGCGCTGGATGATCGTTAACGATTATCTCTTCCTGGACGGGCAGAACTACGTGGTGCTGGAGAAGTGCCTGAAAACCGCAGAGCTGACGATTGCCGACTAAGCATGCGGCGGGGCACGCATGGCCGCGCCGTTAATTCACTCTGCTTTTGTCTTTCAGCATATTGATGGCCGCCCCGAGCAGGATACGGCGTTGTGTATCCGGGGTGGCATAAAGCTGCTGTGCCAGCAGATCAATCAGCGCGTCCGTGCTCAGCGGGCGTGCCTGATGCCGCAGTGTAATGACCCCCTCACCGATCATCCGCGCCACTTCGTCCCACAGCGGTTGAATTTCTTGTTCCGAGAACTTCATACCTCACCCCGGCATGTGCAAATTATCATCAATCTAGCATCTGAGGATCGTCAGGCAACCTTTATCGCCCTCTGGGGTGAAATTTTACAGGCCTGCGCCCTGTTTAAAAATCCGCCCGCTCCCCGGCCGGAAAACCGTAGCCCTCAATGAAGTCCTCAATCGGGTAGCAGGCTGCATGGCGCAGCCGCTGTTCATCCATCGCCATCAGGCACTGTTGCTCTGTATTAAAGGCGTCGATAACCAGGTCATCACAGCCACCTCCCAGGTAGCAAATCGACAGAATCAGGGCATACATCGTCAGGGATCCTTTTGGTTAAAAACCGGCACGCCAGGGCGGGCTGGCCACGCTTTTCCATGCCTCAAGCATAGCCGGTTAACGCTTCCGGCGCGGTGCAGGCCACTGCGCCGCCTTGAGGCAGTGCCCCAAAATTGCACATTATTGTTATCCTGCCGGCACCAGCGAGGGTAAAAATGCACAGTAAGATGCCAGGTTTGTGACACCGGCAACATTTCGGAAAATAGCCAGGGGCTATTGCAGTAATTATCCGGCAAATCAGCCCCGCACCTCGGATTATGGTGTAAGATTAATCTTAATCTCCCTGGAGATAATTCCATAACACAGTTGTCGATGCGAGGTCGTTATGCACTATATGATTCAATCACCTTTATCGTATGTTCTGGCCGGTTGTGTTGCTTTTTGGTGCACGGTAGCGTGGCTGGTGCTCGCAGTGGCGAACTAATCCTCACATGAAACTGATGGTCCCCGGAAACCCGCTGCGGCGGGTTTTCTGTTTTCAGCCCGGCGTAAACGCGTGGTATGCTTGCCGCCGCAACACGTGGTACTGCGGTTGCTAAACAGAGCACTTGATTAAACTGAGGTAAAGCATGTCAGACTTATTGACGCAGGATCAGGAGCTGGTCTCCGACCTGGTCGCCTGCCAGCTGGTGATTAAACAGATTTTGGATGTGATTGACGTCATCGCCCCGGCTGAGGTGCGCGATAAAATGTCCCACCAGCTGAAAAGCATCGATTTTGACCGCCACCCGGCGGGTGCTGATGCAGTCACCAAACGGGCGGTTCAGAAAGCCATCGCGCTGATTGACCTGAAATTCACCGCCGCTGAATAAGAAAAACCCGCCACGGCGGGTTTTTTGATGCGTACCACCCACGGCGCGGTGTAAGGCCGCCCGCCGGCCAGGGCCGGAGCCAATGCGGCATCAGTTAAACCCCGGTTTAAGATAGGGTGCGTAGCATACGTCATTATCTCAGCGGCCAGGGGGCATCGGTTTGAAATTAAAAATGCTGGCAACTGCCGTCGTTATCGGGGTGGCTTGCATCGCGCTTTATCTGCTCGCACTGAACAGCTACTGCGATCAGGGCGGCAACTTCACCCTCGGCATGTGTTCCGTCACCTCTTTTATCCCCTGGTAGGGCAGTGCTGTTCAGCGCTGCCCGGCGGATGGTAGGATAAGCGCCTGGTTATTTTTGCTGGCAGGACAAGCCATGTTGACTTTTTTATTGGATTCGTCGGGTGGGTTATCGCTGGCGTTATCACTGCTGAGCGCCCTGTTGCTGCTGGTGGTCTGGTTTATGGTGAACCGCGCCAGCGTCAGGGCCAATGAGCAGATCCGGCTGCTGACGGAGATTGCGGAGCAGCAGCGCCGCCAGACGGAGCTGCTGACCCAGCTGGCCGGGCGTGGGGGGGCAGAGGCCCCGCCGCTTCAGGAGGAGGCGATCCTCCACTTCAAAGGCTTTGTGCCGGAACGCTGACCCTCTGCGGAGCAGGCTCCCGCCTGTTCCGCGCCTTTCTCTCCCACTCCTCCTCTCCCCGTTACCTGTCATAAAAGTGACGTAATGCCGTCGTAAGCTGAGGCCACTCTTTAACAGGGCGAGGTTTCCTGATGATTGACTGGTCTGAAGAACACGACAGCGATATTAATCGCACTATCGCCGAGCTTACCGGCGAAAACCCCGACAAGTGGTACCCGTACGGCGGCATGAAGGGCAAGGATTACTGCAACAATCCGGCCGACGCCTGGCCTATCATCTGTAATTACCGCATCAACCTGCGCTTCCCGACCGATAACCCCGGCCAGCAGTGGGTGGCGTGCATCACTAACCCCACCGGCGAGTGGCTGGCCTACAATACCTGCCCGCTGCGGGCCGCGATGGAGTGTTTTTTACTGAGCCAGATGCCGATGCTGCAAGGCGCCTGAAATTAAGCTATATAAATAGGGTGAGTTAAAAAGTCAGACCTTTCAACTGATTAATGTTTCTTCATTGTGACAGAATTGTCTAAGGCGGAGTCCATTATGAAGCGCATCATCAAAGGCGATAAAAATCTCTCCCATCTGGTCGTGGCCCATGCTGCCATCGACAGCCACGAAAAAGCCTATGGCCGACGCCGACAGGGCTGGCCTTCTACTTATCTGGTTAATTACAAAGGGGCCCGGGTGGCCGTTGAGGTGGTGACACGGCGGCAGTCGTATGTTGCCACCGTCATGGCGGGGGCGCGCAATCTCAGCAAACTGTGCGGGATGGCCGCTGCCTGAGCCGCCCGCACCCGGTTAAAGCCAGCCGTGAGGCTGGCTTTTTACTGTCCGGCACATAATGAATAACTCACGGGGCATGGTGGCCGGCGTCACGCAGGCTGCGGCCGCCGGAGAGCCGGCAGAGCGCATGGATCAGCGTGGCCACCACGTCAATCACCACGACACTCGCCATAATCAGGGTTAACACCAGCCCATTGACGATCATTTTCAACACGGCGACGCTGCGCGCAGGCAGGGTGCTGCGCTGCCAGGCGCGGCTGACGCCCCGGCGCAGCAGGGCCAGCGGTGAACTGCGCCGTTTTGCCCGCGGGTGGGGGGAACACTTCTCTTGCTGATTCATCTTCACTCCTTACAGATATCCGGTAGGGACAGGGCAACGGCCCTGTCGTGCCCGCGGGGTGAAGAGAAGGCGCCCGCCGGGCTATTAACAAATTCAAAACATTTAACGGGTGCCCTCACGGCCCCCTTTGTGTTACCACTTTCCTGGTCAGGCATGGGCTGAACGGCCATGCTGCCTGCCCGCATTCCGTTGACAGGCCTATTTGCCAGGGAGCACCGCGATGGCCCACAAAAACCGTTATTACGATGCCAGCAAAGCCCACCACACGCCTGAGGGGTTCCGTAACCCGCAACAGACACAGACACGCGGTGAAGGGGATTTCCGGCGCTGGCAGGAGGAGCGCAAGCAGCAGGGGCTGCCTAAACCGCCGGAACAGGGCTACGCCCGGTTCATCGCCGACTGGTGGCAGCAGCCCGATTTCAGCGGCAGTGAAGATGCCGCCTGGTGGCTGGGCCACGCCTGCATCCTGTTCCGTGTTCAGGGCCGCTATATCCTGACGGACCCGGCCCTTTCCAAACGGGCCTCACCCCTTGCTTTTTACGGGCCACGCCGGAAAACCCCGGTGGCGGCAGACGTTGACCAGTTGCCGCCTGTTGATGTGGTGCTGCTTTCGCACAATCACTATGATCATCTTGACAAGCAAACGGTCAAAAAGTTGCTTAAACGTTTCCCCGGTGTGACCTTTCTCGTGCCGTTAGGCATGAAAACATGGCTGACCCGACGCGGCGCACGGCAGGTAGAAGAGCTGGACTGGTGGGATGTTCAGCACCATGCCGGGCTGGCTTTCCACTGCGTTCCAGCGCAACACTGGAGCATGCGCACGCTGTGGGATCGTAACCGGTCGTTGTGGTGTGGCTGGGTGGTGACCCACCCGTCGCTGCGCCTTTATTTCTCCGGGGACAGCGGGTACACGCCGCTGCTGCATCAGATTGGCGAGCGGCTGGGGCCGTTTGACCTGGCGGCCTTACCTATCGGTGCCTATGCACCACGGTGGTTCATGGGGCCGCAACACATGGACCCGCAGCAATCGGCCCAATTGTTTAAGCAGCTCAATTGCCGCCGCGCTATCCCGATTCACTGGGGAGTGTTTGAATTAGCGGACGAATCTCTGGATGAGCCGCCCCGCATTTTGCAGCAGGCTATTTCCGCTGAAAATATATCGGACCAGGCGTTTTGCGCGCTGAAAATCGGCGGCCGTATTAATTTATCTTTACCGGTTACTTCGCCGTCCCCGCAGCAATAAACCCCGCGCCGCCCTGAAATTGCCGTTTTTCAGAAACGTGTAATGAGAAATAATGCAGGCGGGTCAGGGCGGCTAAATGTTATCAATTTGTTTAAGTTAACGGGTTTAATGAGAATTACAGTCATCTGGCTGGGCTGCCATGCCCAGCCCGGCAGGAAGGCTTGCTAACTGTAGGGATTTCAGGCGTCTGTTGGCCTTGCGCCTGCTGTCCGGCCGGGCAGGCGAAAGCGCCTCTGAGAAGGGCAGGCATGGCCAGACCCCATCACACTGCCATTAACAGGCATAAATTGCGGGTAAAACCTGAAAAATTTCTTATCAATGCCTGGTAAGCTGTAATTGTGAGAAAAAGCAGAATAATAATGGGTGTGCGGTGATGAGAAGGTTATTTAATTTATGATGATATTTTCTCATAATTATAACAGCGGAGTGGTGAATTTTATCATCCTCTGCTTTTATGTTTTAAACAGGCGATGCGTTAATAGCCCAGCGTTTATACGTGCGCTTTTTACTTATCCGGCGCGGCATCATTATTATGGCCGGCGCTTCTCTTTATCTGGAATAAAATATACGGGGTAAACCTGCCGGGAAGCATGCACCATCTCAGGGAGCCTTTGCACCCTGATGGGTACCCCGGTGCACCGGGCGCTGGCGGGTAAACCCCTGAGTTTTCATCAGACTGTCACAATCTGCGGGTAGAAGGGGAAGGGTGACAGGGCGCTGCAAAGCGCGGGGAGAGAAAGGCACAGAGTGTGAGGGGGCCTGCCCCGGCAGCCATGAGGCGAAGGCGGAAAGACGATAAACGGCAGCGTCAACTTTATCTTTAAAAACAGAGCGTTAAAAAGATAACCTTATGACTTAAGTCAAATAACGCTTTTTCATAAGCTGAAAACCGGCATTGCTATGCTGTTATAAGCTGATAAAATCGCATAATAATTATCATTTATCGTGTTCCGGCGCTTACCGCCAGCGGATAAATGATCAATAATCGGGTTCAGGTTGTTATTGCTTGGCCACAATGCACAGGGATACACCCCGGTTGTGGAAGGCGTAAAATACAGAGCAGAAAATAGCGTGGCTATCAACTTATTTTCGCTTCAGGCGATGGCCAACGCGTTTAACCGTTTCAAATATGTGCTACATGTCCATCAGTGATTAAAAATGGCTTGCCATTGATTACAGAGTATGTGATAACGCATCTGGGTAAAACGAGGTACAGTTCTGTATATGTGTGGCATTTTCAGTAAAGAAGTTCTGAGTAAAGACGTTCACGTTGAATACCGCTTCTCTGCCGATTTTTATCTTAGTGCCTCAAGCAGTAACGACTCTAGTTTGTCTATGTAACGCCTCCGGGCGGTTTAAACAATCCAAAGGAAATACTCAAGATGGCAAAGATCAAAGGTCAAGTTAAGTGGTTCAACGAATCCAAAGGTTTCGGTTTCATCACCCCAGCTGACGGCAGCAAAGACGTGTTCGTACACTTCTCTGCTATCCAGGGTAACGGCTTCAAAACCCTGGCTGAAGGCCAGAACGTTGAGTTCGAAATCCAGGACGGCCAGAAAGGCCCGTCTGCAGTTAACGTAACTGCAATCTAAGCAGCGTCAGCTGTGAAAAAAACCCGCCACGTGCGGGTTTTTTTATGGGCGCAGTTTACGGCAGGATCACCAGCCCGGAATATTGGTTACGCCCGCGGATGCCGGGGTGCGCCGGGTCTGCGGCCTGCCGGTGGCTGTTGCGGCGGAAGCTGGTAAAAGCGTAACGCGGCCCGTCAGCGGCAGGGTTAAGCGTGCAGATGGTGCAGGGCGCGCCGTTGTCCACCGCCCCAAACCCCAGCGCCTGCAATTTGGCAGCGGCAATCCCCGGCAGGTCAAGATAGCGCGGCCGCGGCATGACCTGCTGCGCCGGCAGTTCCGGTAACCGCTGCAGAAAGGTGCCGGCCAGTTCGTCACTCACCTGATAGCAGCAGGCATGGGCCGCCGGGCCAATCACCGCCACCCACTCCTCCAGCGGCTCTTCCTGCGCAATCCGCTCCGCCATCCTTTCCAGGATGCCGTCCAACAGGCCGCGCCAGCCGGCATGCACCACCCCTATCGCGTTACCGTCGCGGCGGCTGAACAGCACCGGCAGACAATCGGCCGTCAGCACCGTCAATAAAATCCCCGGCTGGCGGGTAAACAAGCCGTCGGCGTCGCCGCAGAGCTGGGCAGCATGGGTAATCTCCACAATCCGGGTGCCGTGTACCTGTTTTTTCTCAGGCGACGAGGCGCGGTAGGGCTGAAGCGCCGTCGGCATCAGCGCCTGTTTACTGCCGAAGCCATAGGCGAGGGCAGGGATCGCGCTGAGCAGCGGGGAATGATAGGGGATGGGAGAGGTCATGGTACAGGGGCCGTCCGGGCTGAAAGGGTCAGGCCATCAGTGTAGCCAGTGCGCCCCCTGCTTGACCAGCCCCACGGTTGCACGGGCCGGCAGGGTTGATTAGACTGGCGCTCCTCAATGACTGGCGGCCTGCGCCGCGCTTACGGAATTTCTCATGGCTTACCAGTGTCCCCTCTGTCACCTGCCGTTGCAGCCTTACGCCCAGCAATGGCGCTGCGAACAAAACCACCAGTTTGACCGCGCCAAAGAGGGGTATGTAAACCTGCTGCCGGTGCAGCATAAACGATCAAAACAGCCCGGTGACAGCCCGGAGATGATGCAGGCACGGCGCGATTTTCTCGATGCGGGGCATTACCGGCCGTTGCAGCAGCAGGTCTGTGCCATGCTGGAGGCGGAGTTACCGCCTGACGCGCAGGCGCTGCTGGATATCGGCTGCGGCGAGGGCTATTACACCGCCGCCATCGCTGACCAGCTGAAGCAGAGCAGGGCGATGACGGTTTACGGGCTGGACGTGGCCAAAGTGGCGGTACGCTATGCGGCCAAGCGCTACCGGCAGGCCAGCTTCTGTGTGGCGTCCAGCCACCGGTTGCCGTTCGAAGATAACAGCCTCGACGCAGTAGTGCGGATCTACGCGCCCTGTAATGCGCAGGAGCTGGCCCGCACCGTGAAACCGGGCGGGGTAGTGCTGACGGTCGCGCCGGGGCCGCGGCACCTGTATCAACTCAAGGCGGCAGTCTATGACGATGTGCAGTTGCATCCGGAGCAGGATGAGCAGTTCCCCGGCTTTACCCGTGTGCGCCAGCAGACGCTGGCCTACCCCATGACGCTGACGGGCGCGGCAGCGCTGCAACTCCTGCAGATGACGCCGTTTGCCTGGCGCGCCGGCGATGAAGCACGGCGGCAGCTGGGCGAAAACGGGTTGGCGTGTGAAACAGATTTCGTCATCCGGCTGCATCAGCGGCAGCCGGCGGTATAGCGGGGGGCGTCAGGCCAGCAGGCCGAGATGTTGCAGCAGGATATTGCAGCCGATGCCGATCAGCACCACGCCGCCCAGCATCTCGGCGCGTTTGCCGAGCATGGGGCCGATAAAGCGGCCAATCAACATCCCCAGTGTGGCCATCAGCATGGTGGTCATGCCAATCGCCAGGGCGGTATGGATAATATTGACCTGAAGGAACGCCAGCCCGACGCCGATAGCCAGCGCATCCAGGCTGGTGGCGACGGCGGTGGCGGCCAGCACCCAGAAGCTGTGGCAATCTTTGCAGGGTTCATCCGCCGCCGGGGTTTTCATCCCTTCCATGATCATGCGTGAACCGAGAATGAACAGCAGGGCAAACGCCACCCAGTGATCCCAGGCCATAATATAGCGGCTGGCCATCAGGCCCAGCCCCCAGCCGATCAGTGGGGTAATGGCTTCAATTGCGCCGAAAATCAGGCCGGTGCGGAAGGCTTCGCGGAAACGCGGGCGGTGCAACGTGGCACCCTTGCCGATAGACGCAGCAAAAGCATCCATTGACATGCCAAAGGCAAGAATAAGCGTTGCGGAAAGGTTCATTGAAAAAAAGCCTCGGCTGGGTCTCTCCATATGCACGTAACCCACCCCCAGCCAACGCAGAGTTACATGCCTATGGTCTCGCCAACCTGACCTGGTTGCCCGCACCACGTTTCTTTCTGAAACGAGTATGTTGATACGGGCGCTTCTGAAAAGTTGTTCAGAAACCGGCTACTCCCCAATGACGGCGCAACCTTAACATAATATTTTATTCGCAGACAACACGTAATTTGCAGGGGAATAAGCCCCTTTACTCATTATGCTGAAATAACCATCATCTTGTGCGGGGAATAACCCTTGCCTTTTTATTAGGAAAATGGCATTGCCGGTTTTGGTATTGCTGGAAATAGAGTCAGATATAGCCTTGGCTATACATTGAATATAGCCAAGGCTATAAACAAATTAATTACTATCTCCCTGATTTTTAAACAAGATGTGTTTAATTTGATCAAGATCGCTTATATTTTGTACGTGAATAGGCAATTTTCGCTGTTCCAGTTGGATCATCAGCACGCCCTCTTCAGTTAAATGAAGCTGACGGATACGGTCATAGCCAATGAAGAGATTGCCGTAGTAAAACCCTTCAGGTTTAAACAGTAATACCGGCCGGCGGATAAAAGAAATATAACAGGCGGCGATCAGCAGAAAGGTGAGTAAATAAAGCGTTAACGCCTCACCCCGGCCGGTATAATGCCGGTAGATAACGATGCCCAGCAGGGCAATGAAGATCAGGCTGTCCACCCGGCCTTTGCGCAATAAATTAACCCGTAACAAGGTCTTGCCGCGGCGGCGCGGAACCAGCCACTCAAGATAAATGGCATAAGCCAGGATCAGCACAATGCTGACCAGCAAGAACCCGTCTGTCACTGTCATGCCCCCTCCCGGTCTGGTTCAGACAAAATAACGCCGGGGGGCGTGGCCCCCGGCGGTGCATGTTACGGCGCTTACAGCCCCAGCAGGCCGATTGCGTAGCCAACAATGCCGATGACAAAGAACCCGACAATGATCCAGAGCGCGTTGACCTTGCGCCGCAGCAGCCACATACAGCCGAACGTCAGCAGCAGCGGCACCAGCCCCGGCATCAGCTGGTCAAGGATCGTCTGGACGGTGGTCACAGTGGTGTTGCCGGTCTGGTCGGTAATGCGCGAGACCACCAGCGGGATATTCACATGCGTCCACTTGTTGACCAGCGCCCCCATCACAAACAGGCCGAGAATCGACGCCCCCTCCGTGAGCTTTTGCAGGAAGCCGCCGCCCATATCACTGACGATGTCCGCCCCTTTGCGGTAGCCGTAGGCCACGCCGTAGTAACGGGTAATTAGCCGCACCAGGTTGAACAGCACAAAGAACAGCAGCGGGCCGAGCAGGCTGCCGTCCATCGCGATGCCCGCCCCGAGCGCGGCAAACACCGGCCGCACCGTGCCCCAGAAGATCGGGTCACCGACCCCGGCCAGCGGCCCCATCAGCCCGACCTTCAGGCCGTTGATCGCCCCGTCATCGATCGGCGCGCCGTTCGCGCGCTGCTCCTCCATCGCCATCGTGACGCCCAGCACCGGCGCGGCCACGTAGGGGTGGGTGTTGAAAAACTCCAGGTGGCGTTTGATCGCCTGTTTACGTTCGTCGTTGTTCTCCGGGTAGAGGCGGCGGATCACCGGCACCATTGAGAAGCAGAACCCCAGCGCCTGCATACGTTCAAAGTTCCACGAACCCTGGAACAGGTTGGAGCGTAAAAAGACGCCGCGCACATCGCTGGAGGTCAGTTTTTTCTGGCCGGTGACGGCCTGGTCTGGATTATGACTATCACTCATCTGCGTGCCCCTGTGCTTAATCGAGTTCGTTATCTAAATCGTTATTGGCCGGTGCAGCGGTGGCCGCACCCCCGGCTGCCCGGTTATATTTCGGGCTGAGCTGGATGTAGAGCACCGCCATCACCACCCCGATCACGCCCAGCGCCACCAGGTTAAAGTCAGTAAAGGCAGCCGTGACGAAACCGAGGTAGAAGAAGGGCATCAGGTAACCCGCACGCATCATGTTGATGACCATCGCGTAACCTACCACCACGATCATGCCGCCGGCGATGTTCAGGCCGTTGGTCACCACCGCCGGGATGGAGTTAAGCAGGTCCTGAACCACGCTGGTGCCGACCGAGACCGCCACAATCGCCGCCGGCACGGCGATGCGCATCGCCTGTAAAATCAGCGCGGAGACGTGCAGCCAGCTGATGGCGGAGAGGCTTCCGCGCTCGGCGGCTTTGTCCGCTGCGTGCTGGAAGGCCACGGTCAGGGTACGCACAATGATCGTCAGCACCTGCCCGGCAGCGGCCAGCGGGATCGCCAGCGCAATCCCCGCGCCGATCGACTGCCCGCCGGCGATCACCAGAATGGTGGAGATGATCGAGGCCAGGGCGGCGTCCGGGGCCACGGCGGCACCGATGTTCATCCAGCCCAGGGCGATCATCTCCAGCGTCCCGCCGATTTTGATGCCGGTCTCAATATCCCCCAGCACCATCCCGATTAACGTACAGGCCACCAGCGGCCGGTGAAACTGAAACTCATCCAGGACAGACCCCATCCCGGCAATACAGGCAACAATAAATATCAGCACAATCTGAAGCGTTGAAATCTCCATTGCACTCTCTCCTCCAGGCACCCGGCCTGATGATGTAAAGGGCCGCGCAGGCGCGGGTCAGCCGTTAAGTTTGTTGATTAAATCCATCATCTTCAGGCGGTTGTCGCTGGAGACTTTCCTGACCTCCAGCTCAATGCCGCGGTCAGCCAGCTCCCGGAAAGCCGCGATGTCTTTTTCATCCACCGAGACGGCGTTGTTGACCTGGGTTTTCCCTTGCCTGAAGGCCATACCGCCGATGTTCACCGAGGTAATGTCGACCCCCTCCCGCACCACCCGCAGCACATCGGTGGGGTTGGTAAACAGCAGCATCACGCGGTCATTGGCATACTTGGGGTTATTCCAGACCCGCACCGCCTTGGCGACATCCACCACATGGGCGGTGACACCCGGCGGGGCGACCTGGGTCAGCAGGGTTTTGCGCACGTTATCCGCGGCGACCTCGTCACTGATCACAATAATGCGCGAGACTTTGGTCTCCTTGGTCCAGCGGGTCGCCACCTGGCCGTGGATCAGGCGGTCGTCGATGCGCGCCAGCCCAATCTTCATATGGCCGCCCGGCCCGGCAGGCTGCGCCGGGGCAGCGGCCGCCGGGGAGGGCGGCGGTGGCGTGACCGGTTCAGGCTCAGGCTCCGGCTCCGGCTCCGGCTCCGGTGTTTTCAGGGATCTCACCCCGGCACGCCCGCTCTCCATTGCCAGCGCCGCAAGCTCCGCCAGCGTGGGATTGTCATCCCGGGCCATAAAGGTTTCTGTCAGCATCGGAATATTGACGCCGGTGACCACGTCAACCTGCTCCTCATCATGGGCGATGCGGCTTGCCGCATTAAACGGGCTGCCGCCCCAGACATCCACCAGAAACAGCACGCCCTCAGAGGTCTCAAGATCTTTTATTTTCTCACGGTATTTCTCTATTAATGTTTCTGCGTTTTCACCGGGAACAAAATCGATAGAAGTCACATTCTCCTGCGTGCCCAATATCATCTCTGCGGTTTTCAGCAGCTGCTCCGCTGCCAGCCCGTGTGTGCCAATGACAATCGCAATGCTCACCCGCTACCTCCTGTTGATCACCGTCCAGCGCCGGTTCCTGCCACGCTGTACCCTGTAAAAAGATGCACTATGCCCGCCCGGGAAAATCAGTTTTCCCAGAAATAGATCAATAAATTCATAAGGCTGTAATAACTTCTTCAAAAGACCCATTTATTTTAGTCAGCGAAGAAATAATTTATGTGATGCTGCTCTGCTATTTAACGATGCCTGATACCCATCACGGAAGGCGGCGCTAAAATCACCTGAGGTGTTACAAACTAATTCAAATGGTAAGATCAGATGGTAGTCGCGTTTTAAAAATCCTGTTACAGTGCTGTTTCTTATTTTAATGAGGAGTGAAGGGGTCAACCCCACCTTATGGACCGTCACCGAAGTCGCTTTACCTTTAACGATTGTGTTTCCACGCCCCGCTGCGGCACGCACACGATCGCCCGCTCACTGTTGTTACCCTGTACTTCCCCCGTATATGTCCGCTGTAATGCCCCGCTGCGCCTGACGCGGCGTGCTGCTGCACGGCATCCGGCCGCTGCCCGCCTGACCTGTTCTTATTCTGGAGCCTGATATGGAATTTTTGCTTGATCCCTCAATCTGGGCGGGTTTACTGACGCTGGTGGTGTTGGAAATTGTCCTGGGTATCGACAACCTGGTGTTTATCGCCATTCTCGCGGACAAACTGCCGCCGCATCAGCGTGACAAGGCGCGGCTTATCGGCCTGTCGCTGGCGCTGGTCATGCGCCTTGGCCTGCTGTCGCTGATCTCCTGGCTGGTACGGCTCACTGCGCCGCTGTTCTCCATCGGCAGCCTGAGCTTCTCGGGGCGTGACCTGATTCTGCTGCTGGGCGGGGTGTTCCTGCTGTTCAAAGCCACCACCGAGCTGCACGAGCGGCTGGAGGGGCACGACCACAGCGCCGGGAACAACCGCGGCTACGCCAGCTTCTGGCTGGTGGTGTTCCAGATCGTGGTGCTGGATGCGGTCTTCTCGCTGGATGCGGTGATCACCGCCGTCGGCATGGTGGACAACCTGGCCGTGATGATGACCGCGGTGGTGATCGCGATGGGGGTGATGCTGCTGGCGTCGAAATCCCTGACCCGCTTCGTCAATGCCCACCCGACGGTGGTGGTGCTCTGCCTCAGCTTCCTGCTGATGATCGGCCTCAGCCTGGTGGCGGAAGGGTTTGGTTTCCACATCCCGAAAGGGTACCTCTACGCGGCAATCGGCTTCTCCATCGTGATTGAGCTGTTTAACCAGGTGGCGCGCCGCAACTTCATCAAGCATGAATCGCGCCGCCCGCGCCGTGAACGCACCGCCGAGGCGATCCTGCGCCTGATGGGCGGCCGCCGCCAGGATGCCGACCCGCAGCAGCCGGAGAGCGACGTCCCGGCCGGGGCCTTTGCGGAAGAGGAGCGCTATATGATCAGCGGCGTTCTGACGCTGGCCTCGCGCTCGCTGCGCAGCATCATGACCCCGCGCACCGAAATCTCCTGGGTGGACTGCGATCGGGAGCCGGAGGCGATCCGCCTTCAGCTGCTGGATACGCCGCACAGCCTGTTCCCGATCTGCCGCGGCTCGCTGGATGAGGTGATCGGGGTAGTGCGCGCCAAGGATCTGCTGGTGGCGCTGGAGCAGGGGGAGGACATTGTCGCCTTCGCGGCCCGGACCCCGCCGATCATCGTGCCGGAGACCATGGACGTCATCAACCTGCTGGCCGTGCTGCGCCGTGCCAAAGGGCGGCTGGTGGTGGTGAGTAACGAGTTCGGGGTGATTCAGGGGCTGGTGACGCCGCTGGATGTGCTGGAAGCGATTGCCGGCGAATTCCCGGATGAAGATGAAACCCCGGACATCGTGCCCGAGGGGCGCGGCTGGCTGGTGAAAGGCGGGGCGGATGTCCACTCGCTGGAGCAGGCGCTGGATTGTTCGGAGCTGGTCAGCCCGTCCGAGGACTACGCCTCACTGGCCGGTCTGCTGCTTTCCCACATGGGGCAGATGCCGCAGGCCGGGGAAGTGCTGGAGCTGCACCGTTTCCGCTTCGAGATCCGCGCCGTGTCCGACTACCGCATCGATCTGGTCTACGTTGAAGCGCTCCCGGAGCAGGAGCCGGTTCAGGCATAACCCTCTCAGGCCGCGGCACCCGCCGCGGCCTTTTCGTTTCTCTTTCCGCGTTATGCCTCGTTTTCCCCTGCCGCCGGGTCGCCATGAAATGCCGCCAGCCAGGCCGGGAAATCCTGGATCGGCAGCGGCCGGGCATAGTAATAGCCCTGTACCGCCTCCACCTGCCGCTCACGCAAATAGGCGATCTGCTCAGCGGTTTCCACCCCTTCCACCACCAGCTTCAGCTTCAGGCGCTGTGCCAGCGTAATGATCATATCCGTGACCGTGGCATTCACCGCATCGGTGCCGATGGCGGCGGTAAAAGACTGATCGATCTTCAGCACATCCGGGTTCAGCCCTTTCAGGTAGCTCAGGGAGTTATGGCCGGTGCCGAAATCATCAATCGCCAGCAGCACACCCAGCGCTTTCAGCCGGTGGATCTGGTTGCCGTCAATATCCGTTAACCGGCTGCGTTCGGTCAGCTCAATCATCAGCGTCGCCGACGGCTGTTTCGCCAGCCAGACCTGCTCAACATCCTGCAAAATCTGCTGCTGGTGGAAGTGACGCGAATCCACATTCACGCTGATGTAAAACGCCGGGTCCTGCGGGAACAGCGCGAAATTCTCCGCCACCTGCGCCATCAGGTAGCGGGTCAGCGGCACAATCAGCGCATGCTGTTCCGCAAGGGGGATAAACACATCCGGCGGCACCGGCCCGAAGCGCGGGCTGTTCCAGCGCAGCAGCGTCTCAATGCCGACACAGCGGCCGCTGTGGCAGTTAACAATCGGCTGGCAAAAGATGGCGAACTCCTCGCGCGCCAGCGCATGGCTCAGCGGGTGGGCCAGGCTCATGCGCGTCCCGGCGGCGACATAGACCGCCGCCATCACCAGCAGGCTGATCAGCAGAGCCAGCGGCAGGTGGCTGAGCAGCTGCGCCAATGCCAGCTGGTAGGCCGGGCGGGCATAGAGCGAGATAGAGAACGGGTAGTGCGGCGAGTGGTGGGTATATTGCGGCAGGCCGCTCAGCTGCACCTGCGGGGTCAGGCCGTTTTTATGGTATTCCAGGCTGTTGCCGGAGACGTTCAGCACCAGCCGGTCCGCGTAGGGCGGCTGCGGTTCCAGCAGGAAACGCGCCAGCAAACGGATATTAAAGGTATAGATCTGGCCGCTGTCGTCATTTGGGCCGAAGGGCTTCCACATCAGCATCAGCGGCTCGCCGCGGTTAAGGCCGGGGGTGCTGCGCAGCGCCAGCTGCTTTTCATGGTCCGGCAGATCCGGCAACACGCTGCTGAACGGCAGGTTCAGCGGGCCGATCAGGCTGGAGCAAATCAGCATCCCGTCACGCACCAGCACAATTGACCGCAACGTCTGGAGGTCGGCCGCCTGCCGCAGCAGCTTCAGCTGGATCTGCGGGCAGGGCATGCCATAGAAGGCGTCATAGCCGAGCGGCGAGCGGTCCACCGGCCAGATCAGCATATCCAGTTGCTGTGCGGTATGGGCGACCAGCGTCTGCTGGGCGGCGGCGATGCGGCGGCTCTCCTCATAAAAACGCAGGCCAAGGATAATCAGTAATGACAACAGGCCGATGCCGGCGGCAAGGCCCCAGCGGTAAAGGCGGTATTTGGCACTGGTATGGTCGGGTGTCAGCATAGGGTTCCTTTATAAAAAACAGCCGGCAATCCATAAACGGGGCACAGACGATCCGCCGTACAAGGACAGCGCCGGTGACGGCTCCCTGATGACACCTGACCTCATACCGAGGGCAGAAAAAAGCGGCGGGCGGGCCGCAACCTACAGGCAATGCAGGGGGTTATTATTTTGGGGCTGCCTGTCTGAAACATGAGTAATAGTGATACAAAATTAGCAGGCCAGCCAGAAAATGGCCGAAAGAATCAGGCAAGGCGCGGGGGGAGGGGAAAGAGGCCGGGCAGCCGCAGGGGCGGCCCGGCAGAACGATTAATGGCGCTACAGGGTTAACCGGCCCGGAGGCTTAGTCACACTGGACTTTGATCGCCAGGCCGCCGCGTGAGGTTTCACGGTATTTGGCGTTCATGTCTTTGCCGGTCTCGTACATGGTTTCAATCACCTTATCCAGCGAGACGCGCGGCGCGCTGGTGCGGCGCATCGCCATCCGCGCGGCGTTGATCGCTTTCACCGAGGCGATGGCGTTACGCTCAATGCACGGCACCTGCACCTGGCCGCCGACCGGGTCGCAGGTCAGCCCCAGGTTGTGCTCCATGCCGATCTCCGCCGCCACGCACACCTGCTCCGGGCTGGCCCCCAGCAGCTCTGCCAGACCGGCCGCCGCCATCGAACAGGCAACACCGACCTCGCCCTGGCAGCCCACTTCCGCGCCGGAAATAGAGGCGTTCATCTTATACAGCGCGCCAATTACGCCGGAAGCCATAAAGTAGCGGATGTAAATCTCCGGCGTCACCGGCTCAATAAAGTGGTCGTAATAGGCCAGCACCGCCGGCACGATGCCGCAGGCGCCGTTGGTCGGGGCCGTGACCACCCGGCCTCCGGCGGCGTTCTCTTCATTGACCGCCAGCGCGAACATATTCACCCAGTCAATCACGTTCATCGGGTCACTGGAGAGCTTGTCCGAGGAGACCAGCATCCGGCGCAGGGCGGAGGCGCGGCGCGGCACCCGCAGCGGGCCGGGCAGGACGCCCTCGGTGTTCAGGCCGCGGTCGATGCAGGCACGCATGGTCTGCCAGATCTGGCTGAAGTAGCGCTCGATCGCCTCTTTGCCGTGCAGGGCCAGTTCGTTCTGCATCACCAGGCCCGAGAGCGACAGCCCGGTCTCGCGGCAGT
Organism: Chimaeribacter coloradensis; assembly: GCF_002858715.1. GTDB lineage: Bacteria > Pseudomonadota > Gammaproteobacteria > Enterobacterales > Enterobacteriaceae > Chimaeribacter > Chimaeribacter coloradensis. The sequence goes on from NZ_PJZH01000001.1 coordinate 346,162, forward strand.
GCGCCAGCAGGTCACTGGCGTGGCTGACCGGGTAGGGCACGCTGACCGCCTGCTGATCTGCCTGGCCGAAATGCTCCGCATCCACGATAAAGCCGCCGCCGATGGAGTAGTAGGTTTTGCTGTAGAGCAGCGCGTCGCCGGCGAACGCGTGGATCTGCATCCCGTTTTCGTGCAGCGGCAGGTTGTCCTGGCGGAACACCATGCCGGTGTCACGCGGGAACTCCACCTCGTGGCGGCCATTGGCCAGCAGCAGGCGCTGGCGCGCCTCCACATCACGGATAAAGGCCGGAATGCCGTCAATATCCACGCTGTCCGGCAGGTTACCGGCCAGGCCGAGGATAATGGCGATGTCCGTATGGTGGCCTTTCCCGGTCAGGGAGAGGGAGCCGTAGACCTCCACGGCAATACGGGTCACGGCAGGCAGAAGATCGCGGCTGACGAGATCGTCAACAAACTGTTTGCCCGCTTTCATCGGCCCCACGGTATGGGAACTCGACGGGCCAATGCCGATCTTAAACATGTCGAAAACGCTGATCACGCTGAAACTCCTTCAGGGGAAACGGGGCGACTGGTGTAAAAATAACCAGAGGATTGCTTGTTTAGTGTAGTGAGGTTACCCGGCCTGCCACTGCTTTTTCGCATGAGATTACCTAATGGCAAGCGCAAACCCCGGCTGAGAAAATGCTGCCATAAAACAGCGTGACGGCGGCAGTTACCAGTTTCTCGTACAAAAATCAGGGGCTTTTACAGTAGCAAATCATGGCAGGGGGCTAATATACAGAAGATTACCATAAATACGGTGATAAAGATCGCCTTCCTGACAGCCACTCAGAAAAAGTGCGCACAAAAAAGGCGGATCTTAAGGATGTTGTGGCGGTTAACCGGCGTTCAAAGAGGGATTCATGCTGGCGGTCTCTTCCGGGCGGCCCACATGCTGGGAAAGCTCACGGATAATCCCGGCCGTCATGCCCCAGACAAACTGATGCTGATACCAGCTCAGGTAGATGCGGTGGCGGATGCCGCGCCGCTCAATCTCCAGCGGGGTATAGCGCGAGAGCCGCAGGGCCTCCTGCAACGGCATCTCAAAGATGTCCGCCACCTCCTCCGCATTCGGCACCAGCGGCGTCTCCGGCGGGATCAGCCCCACCACCGGCGTGACCTGAAACCCGGTGGAACTCTCGACCGGCCCCAGCATCCCCAGCACCCGCACAGAGGCGGGCGGAATACCGACCTCTTCATGCGCCTCGCGCAGCGCCGTGGCGATCAGGGAGGCGTCATCCGGGTCGGCCGAGCCGCCGGGGAACGCCACCTGCCCGGCATGTTTACGCAAGGTATCGGCGCGCCGGGTCAGCAGCAGCGTCGGCTCCGGGCGGCAGACCACCGGCAGCAGCACGGCGGCCTGGCGCACATCACGCAGCGGCCGCGCCGGGGCGGGCTGTTGCAGCATAAAACGGGTAATAAACTCATCCAGCGTATAGTCGCTCATTTCGCCGTCTCCTCCCGGCATTCCGGTACCGGGCGCAGCTGCGGCAGAATGCGCGCCACCTTGTCAAAGGTCTCCTGATACTCGGCCTGTTCATCGCTGTCAGCGACGATGCCGCCGCCCGCCCAGCAGTGCAGGCGGCCCGCCTCGGCCAGCAGGGTACGGATGGTGATGTTGGTGTCCATGGTGCCGCACAGGCTGAGGTAGCCGATGCTGCCGCAATAGGCGTTGCGCCGCTGCGGCTCCAGTTCCTCAATAATCTGCATCGCCCGTACTTTGGGCGCGCCGGTGATGGAGCCGCCGGGGAAACAGGCGCGCAGCAGGTCTGCGGCGTGGCGGTCTGCCGGCAGCCGGGCGGTGATGGTACTCACCAGGTGGTGTACCGCCGGGAACGGCTCGACCACAAACAACTCCGGCACCCGCACGCTGCCCGGCTCCGCTACCCGGCCGATGTCATTACGCAGCAGATCGACAATCATCAGGTTTTCTGCCCGGTCTTTCTCCGAGGCCGCCAGCCGCGCCGCCTGTTGCGCGTCCTCTGCCGGGTCAGGGCGCCGCGGCAGGGTGCCTTTGATCGGCCGGGTCTGGATGTTGTGTTCCGCCAGCCACAGGAAGCGCTCCGGCGAGACGCTCAGCACCGCCTGATCCGGCAGCCGCAAAAAGGCGGAGAACGGCGCGCGGTTACTGGCGTTGAGGCGGGTAAATGCCGCCCATTCGCTGCCCTGGTAGGGCGCGGTAAAGCGCTGGGTAAGGTTGATCTGGTAGCAGTCGCCGCTGCGCAGGTAAGCCTGCACCTGGCGGAAGCGCTCGCCATAAGCCTGGCGGCTCAGGTTGGCCTGCCACTCGCCGTTGAGCTGAAAATCATCCGCCGGGGCGGGCAGGGCGGCCTGTGCCTCCAGCCAGGCCAGCCGGGCCGTCAGGTCGCCGTGGCACACCAGCGTTAACCGCTGGCGGTGATGGTCGGCGATCAACGCCCAGTCATAAATCCCCACGGCCATGTCCGGCGCGGCGAGATCCTGCTCAGCCAGGCTGGGCAGCACCTCGACCCGGCGGCCCAGATCGTAACCAAACAGCCCCAGCGCGCCGCCCACAAACGGCAGGTCAGCATCCGGCGTGGCCGGCAGCGCCAGTGACGCCATCGCCTCTGCCACCAACTGAAAAGGATCATCCGGGCTGCTGCGTTCGCCCTCTGCGCCGGTCATCCGCGTCTCTTCGCCGCGGGTCACCAGCGTGATGCGCGGGTCAGCCACCAGAATATCGAACCGGTTATGCAGGTGGTCAGCCCGGCCGGAGTGCAGCAGCATCGCCCACGGGCGGCCGGAAAGGGGGGCAAAGCGCGTCAGCAGCGCATCGGGGGTGTAAGTCAGGGTTTGGGTAGCGTACATGGTCTCGGGCAGGCCGGGCAGCGGAAAAGAGTCGCCCAGCCTACCACAGAACCGCGGCGGGTGAAAAAGGGTGGCCCGCGCTCACCATGCCGGTAGGCCATCAGGCCGCCGGCGCGTATACTGTGCCGGTCAACAGAGGAGACGAACCATGCAAGCGGGTATGCCGGCACTTTCACATCAGGAGCAGCAACAGGCTGCAGAGCGCATCCATCAGCTGATGGAGGAGGGGATGAGCAGCGGCCAGGCGATCGCCGTGGTGGCGCAGGAGATCCGGGAATCCCATCAGGGCGGGCAGGTTGCGGTGCGCTTTGAGGATGACGAGCCTGACGACGAGGATCAGGACGCAGAAGATGAAGAAGACGAAGATGACGAGGATGACCACGGTTATTAACCGGGGGATCTGCTGAGAGAACGGGCGCCGACGCGCCCGTTTTTTTATGCAGCCGGGCGGTCAGCCACTGACGGTGACGGCGGCGGCGGCCTGCACCGCCCGCGCCACGGCCTGTTCCACGCTGTCACCGGTGGCCAGCACAACCCCTAAACGGCGGGTACCGGCAATCTCCGGCTTGCCGAACAGGCGGAGCTGGTTATGCCCGGTCAGCGCCTGGCCGACGTCGCTGAAACGCACATCGCTGCTGGTCAGGGAGGGCAGGATCACCGCCGATGCAGACGGCCCGAACTGGCGGATTTGGCCCACCGGCAGGCCGAGGAAGGCGCGCACGTGCAGGGCGAATTCCGACAGATCCTGTGAAATCAGTGTCACCATGCCGGTGTCGTGCGGGCGCGGCGAGACTTCGCTGAAGATCACTTCATCCCCACAGACAAACAGCTCCACGCCAAACAGCCCGCGGCCGCCCAGCGCTGTCACCACTTTCTCAGCAATCGCCTGCGCGCGTTGCAGCGCCAGGGCGCTCATCTGCTGCGGCTGCCAGGATTCACGGTAGTCGCCTTCTTCCTGACGGTGGCCGATCGGGTCGCAGAAATGGATGCCGTCCACGGCGCTGATGGTCAGCAAGGTGATCTCAAAATCAAAACGCACCAGCCCTTCGACAATCACCCGGCCACCGCCGGCGCGGCCGCCCTGCTGGGCATACTCCCAGGCTGCCTGCAGCTGTGACGCCTCGCGGATCAGGCTCTGGCCCTTGCCGGAGGAGCTCATCACCGGCTTGATGATGCAGGGCAGGCCGATCGCCTCCACCGCCTGCCGGAAGGCGCTTTCGCTGTCGGCAAACTGGTAGGTGGAGGTAGGCAGCCCCAGCGTTTCAGCAGCCAGGCGGCGGATGCCTTCACGGTTCATGGTCAGGCGGGTGGCTTCCGCGCAAGGCACCACGTTGTGGCCCTGCTGCTCCAGCTCCACCAGCATTGAGGTGGCGATGGCCTCAATCTCCGGCACGATAAAGTCAGGGCGCTCATGCTCAATCACCGCCCGCAGCGCGTCACCATCCAGCATGTTAATCACATGGCTGCGGTGGGCAACGTGCATCGCCGGGGCATCGGCGTAGCGGTCAACGGCAATCACCTCCAGGCCAAGGCGCTGGCATTCGATGGCCACTTCTTTACCGAGTTCACCGGAACCCAGCAGCATAACGCGGGTGGCAGAGGGGCGCAGGGCAGTTCCAAGGATCAACATGACTTACCTATTCAGTTACGGGGTTAACGGATAAGAGGAAACGGCGCGCAGTATAAACGAAAACGTTTGCGTGGTCACTGCCATCGCGGTTGCCATCCTGAAAATGCGCGTCCTGCCCTCCCTCCGCCGCCGGTATTCCCACAGACAACTATCAGGCCACGGGCCGTCGGCAACAGGGCAGGGCGCAGGGCGTGTATCGCGTAACCGGCCGGGCGGCGCTGTTTTTACCGGCATTTTTTATCGGCACGCTGTGTAGCTGCCATGCTTTACCGCAGCGGCAGCCCGTCACCTCAGGCCCGAAGAATAAACCTGTTTTTTGCTGCGGTTTTTTTCGCCACTTTCAGCCACCATTAACACGCAGGGCACCGGCTCTGTTATGATGGGCGTTTGCTGGAACTGACTGTATAGCAGCACACTCCCGCCTCCTTCTGATTACCATAAGAGTTACTGTCTTGAGCACACTTTCATTTTCTTCCCTGCCGCTGCCGGCGGAGCAACTCGCCAACCTGGCGGAACTCGGTTATGCCACCATGACCCCGGTACAGGCGGCCTCCCTGCCGGCTATTCTCAGCGGGCGCGACGTCCGCGCCAAAGCCCAGACCGGCAGCGGTAAAACCGCCGCGTTCGGCATCGGCTTGCTGGACAAGATTGTGGCCGGGCAGTACGTCACCCAGGCGCTGGTGTTATGCCCGACGCGTGAGCTGGCAGACCAGGTCAGCAAAGAGCTGCGCCGCCTGGCCCGCTTCACCCAGAACATCAAAATCCTGACCCTGTGCGGCGGCCAGCCGATGGGCCCGCAGCTCGACTCCCTGGTGCATCCGCCGCATATCGTGGTCGGCACGCCGGGGCGCATTCAGGAGCACCTGCGCAAACAGACCCTCTCCCTCGATGCCCTGCGCATGCTGGTGCTGGATGAAGCAGATCGGATGCTGGACATGGGCTTCAGCGATGACATCGACGAGGTGATCCGCTACACCCCGCCAAAACGCCAGACGCTGCTCTTCTCTGCCACCTACCCGGAAGGCATCGACCGCATCAGCGCCCGTGTGCAGCAGGCACCGCTGGATGTGGAGATCGCCGCTGCCGAAGAGCAGACCACCATTGAGCAGATCTTTGTCGAGACCACCCGCGAAAAACGGCTGCGGCTGCTCACCGGCACCCTGCGCCACTATCAGCCCACCTCCTGCGTGGTGTTCTGCAACACCAAACGCGACTGCCAGGAGGTCTATGAGGCGCTGGCGGATGAAAACATCAGCGCCCTGGCGCTGCATGGCGACCTGGAGCAGCGCGACCGTGACCAGGTGCTGGTGCGTTTCGCCAACCGCAGCTGCCGCGTGCTGGTGGCTACCGATGTGGCCGCGCGCGGGCTGGACATCAAAGACCTGGAACTGGTCGTCAACTATGAGCTCTCCTTCGACCCGGAAGTGCACGTCCACCGCATCGGCCGTACCGGCCGCGCCGGGATGCGCGGCACCGCAGTAAGCTTCTGCACGCCGCAGGAGATGGTGCGCGTGCACGCGCTGGAGGATTACCTCTCCCTGAAACCCCTGTGGCAACCGGCCGAGAAGCTGCTCGCCAGCCCACCGGCAGCGCTTGAGCCGGAGATGGCGACCCTCTGCATCGACGGCGGCCGTAAGGCGAAAATCCGCCCCGGTGACATCCTGGGCGCGCTCACCGGTGACGCCGGGCTGACGGCGGCGGAAGTGGGCAAAATCGACATGTTCCCGGTCCATGCCTATGTGGCCATCCGCCGGGCCAGCGCCCGCCGGGCGTTGTCGCAGCTGCAGCAAGGTAAAATCAAAGGCAAAAGCTGTAAAGCCCGATTATTGAAGTAGTTTTTCTTTTGCGAGGCAGGTTCCGGAATGTGTAAAAGGGCTTGCCTCTGCGCCCCGATTTACTTAAACTGTATATTCATACAGTAGTGTGCCATTAAGAGGATTATCACTCATGACGGTTGAAGTAAAATATGTCGTGGTGCGACAAGGCGAGGAAAAGATGACGTTTGCGACCAAGAAAGAAGCTGACGCTTACGACAAAATGCTGGATCTGGCCGATACCCTGTCTGAATGGCTGGCCCATTCTGCGCTGGAGATGGAAGAGAGTGAGCGCGAGCAGCTGAGCTTCTTCCTGGCGGAACATAAAGACCCGCTGGCGCAGCTGCTGCGGGGCGGTTCGCTGGAGAGCGTGCTGGCCACAGGCGAAGAGGCCGCAGAACCTGCGCGCCTGAAGCCCAAAAGCCGCGGCAAGGCCGCCGACAGTGACGAGCAGGCCGCCTGAGCCTGCGCCATCAGGGAGTGATGCCGTGATTCCGTTCACCTTCTACCGCCGCTTCGAAGCGGACATCCTGGCAGGCCGTAAAACCATCACCCTGCGTCACGGCAGCGAGGCTGACGTCGCGCCGGGTGATATTTTGCAGGTCTCACGCTATGAAGACGGCGTGTTCTTCTGCCGCCTGCGCGTGCTTGCCGTGACGCCGGTCGCCTTCTCCGCCCTGAATGATGCCCATGCCCGGCAGGAGAACATGACCCTTCCCGAACTGAAGCAGGTCATCCAGCGCATCTACCCCGGTATTGAGCACCTCACCTGCATTGAGTTCACCCTCTGTTAGGGTCTATCATTATTTTCGTTATTAATATGTTGCTACGGAGCGCCCGCGCTTCCGGCGCAGCATGACGTATGATGACCGTGCAGAAACGCCGGACGCCCGTCGCCCGCGCCCCGCATCTTTTCAGTCGGTTCATAATGGCAGTGCCAGGGATCAGTTCATGACCACACCACCAAAAGCAGAGAAACGCCCCCATCCAATCACCGTCCACGGTGATACCCGGATCGATAATTACTACTGGCTGCGTGACGATGACCGCACACGGCCTGAGGTGCTGGACTACCTGACGGCAGAGAATGCCTATACCGCGCAGGCCATGCAGCCCTACCAGCCGTTACGTGAAGCGCTCTATCAGGAGATGGTGGACCGCATTCCGCAGGAAGACGCCTCCGTGCCCTATGTGCGCCACGGCTTTCGCTACCAGACCCGCTACCAGCCCGGTAAAGAATACCCCCTCTACCTGCGCCAGCCCGCTGAGGCTGCTGCAGAGTGGGACGTGTTGCTGGATGCCAACGTACGCGCCGAAGGGCATGAGTTCTATACGCTGGGCGCGATGGAAGTCAGCCCGGATAACCGCCAGTTGGCTCTGGCCGAGGATTTTCTCTCCCGCCGGCAGTATGACATCCGCATCAAGCAGATCGGCAGTGACGACTGGGCCGATGAGGTGATCACCAACACCTCGGCCAGCGTTGAATGGGCCAATGATGCCCGCACGCTCTACTACGTGCGCAAACATGACAAAACCCTGCTGCCGTACCAGGTCTACCGCCATGTGGTAGGCAGTGACCCGGCCGGGGACACCCTGATCTACGAAGAGCAGGATGACACCTTCTACGTCGGCCTGGAGAAAACCACCTCCGAGCGCTTTATCCTGATTCACCTCAGCAGCACCACTACCTCCGAGATCCTGTTGCTGGATGCTGACCAGCCTGAGGCCGCGCCGCAGGTCTTTGCGCCGCGCCGCCGTGACCATGAGTACGCGCTCGATCACTATCAGGGCCGGTTCTATATCCGCTCCAACAAAGACGGCAAAAACTTCGGCCTCTACCGGGCAGAACAGCCGGAAGAAGCGCAGTGGCAGGCGGTGATCCCACCGCGTGACAACGTGATGCTGGAAGGCTTCAATCTGTTCCGTGACTGGCTGGTGGTGGAAGAGCGCAGTGAGGGGCTGACCCACCTGCGCCAGATCCACTGGCAGAGCGGCGAACAGAAAGAGATCCGCTTTGATGACCCGACCTACGTCACCTGGCTGGCGTACAACCCGGAGCCGGATACCCACCTGCTGCGCTATGGCTACTCCTCGATGACCACGCCCAGCTCTATGTTTGAGGTCAACATGGAGACCGGCGAGCGCACCCTGCTGAAACAGCAGGAGGTGAAGAATTTTGACAGCAGCCGCTACGCCAGTGAGCGCCTGTGGGTCACCGCGCGGGACGGCGTCAGGGTGCCGGTGTCGCTGGTCTACCGGCGTGACCTGTTTACCCCGGGCAGCAACCCGCTGATGGTCTATGGCTACGGCTCTTACGGCAGCAGCATGGACCCGTCCTTCAGCACCAGCCGCCTCAGCCTGCTCGATCGCGGGTTTGTTTTCGCCCTTGCCCATATCCGCGGGGGCGGCGAACTGGGCCAGCAGTGGTATGAGGACGGCAAGCTGTTCAACAAGATGAACACCTTCCATGACTTTATCGATGTCACCCAGGCGCTGGTGGCGCAGCAGTATGGTGATGCGGGCAGGGTCTATGCGATGGGCGGCAGCGCCGGCGGCCTGTTGATGGGGGCGGTGATTAACCAGGCCGGGGAGCTGTATCACGGCATCGTGGCGCAGGTGCCGTTTGTGGATGTGGTGACCACCATGCTGGATGAGAGCATCCCGCTGACCACCGGCGAGTATGACGAGTGGGGCAACCCCAATCAGGAAGCGTACTACCGCTGCATGCTGGAATACAGCCCCTATGACCAGATCACGGCCAAGGCTTACCCGCATATGCTGGTGACCACCGGGCTGCATGACTCGCAGGTGCAATACTGGGAGCCGGCCAAGTGGGTGGCGAAATTGCGTGAGATGAAAACGGACGATAACCAGTTGCTGATGTACACCGACATGGATGCCGGGCATGGCGGCAAATCGGGCCGTTTCAAAGCTTACGAGGATATTGCCATGGAGTATGCCTTCGTGCTGGCGCTGAGCCAGGCGTCCTGAGGGCAGGCGGCGGCATACGCCGCCGCATCCCCCGTCAGGCCTGCCGTGGGCCTGAAGAAAGGCCTGTCATTCAGGGGGCCAGATAGTGGTTGAGCGTATAGCGCATGTCGGGGCTGAGATCGTCGATCGATTTCAGCATCCAGCGCAGATAGGCGGGGTCTTCCTGGGCCACGGTTTCAATCGGGCGGCCACGGTATTTACCGAATTTCATGGTACGCAGCAGCACGGGCTGCGCTGTGATCGCTACCATCTCTTCGGCGCTCCAGCCGGTCTCCTGCATAATGCGCTGCAACAGCGCGGCGGTGACGTAGCTGTCATACAGCGCGCGGTGCGGGTAGAGCCCTTCTGGCACGTCCACTTTCAGCCGCAGGGCGTAGCGTAAATGCTGATTACTGTATTTCAGGCCGGGAAACGCCTGCCGGGCCAGTTTTACCGTACAGATCCAGCGGCCATGCATTTCCGGCAGCATGGCGCGGTCAAACGCCGCATTATGGGCCACGTAGTAAGGGCTGCCGTGATAACGGCCGATGACCTTCGCAATCCGCGGTTTGCCTTCCACCATCTCCTCGGTAATGTGGTGTATCGCCATCGCCTCAATACTGATTGGGCGATCGGGTGAGACCAGATCGCTCATCGGGTTCACGATCTGCCCGTCAACCAAATCCACAGACGCTATCTCGACCACGCCGCCATCCAGGCCACAGGTTTCAGTATCAATGACTCGCAGGGTCATAGGCGCTCCTTTTTTGTAAGCCTCGGTCTACTCTAATGATAATACATGCCCTTGCCACTGCCCCTCATGGCGGGTGCCGACCACCAGCGCATTGCCGCGGCTGGGCGCGCGCGCAATGCAGCGGCCGCCTTCGGCCCAGATGGCGCTCTTGCCGGCCGGTTGCCAGCCGCCGGTATAACCGCCGTGGTTGGCCATCAGCACCGCCATCTGATGCTGCCGGGCGTAGGATTCCAGCGTCTCGGTATCTTCGCGGTAACCCTCTTCAGAAAACAGCACGCTCGCGGTATAGACCTGTGCCCCGGAAAGGGCCGCCTTCGCCGGATGGGACGGCACGCGCACATCGGCACAGATGGCCAGCCCCACCGGGTAGCCCTGCACCTGCACCAGCGGGCCGCCTTCGCCCTGCGAAAAGTAAGCCGGTTCATTCCCGGCAAGATGCTGCTTGGTGTAAGCATAAAGCGTGCCGTCGGCTTCACAGGTCACCGCGCCGATGCAGCAGGTGCCCCGGTCATCGGTAATAATGGGGGCGCCAAACACCACCGTCATGTTATGGCGTTGTGCATCCTGACGCAGCGGCTCAAGGCGGGGGTCGCCGAGCATCAGGGCCAGTTCCGGCGCATGGGAAATTTCATACCCGGTAATCGACAGTTCCGGGAAGATCAGCATGTTCACCTGTTCTTCGGCGGCCAGGGCGATAAACTCGCGATGTAACGAGACATTTTTCTCGATATCACATGGCACGCTGCAATATTGTGCCGCTGCAATAACAATCCGACTCATGCACTCAATCCTTTCGATATCAGAGACAATAAAAAAACCCGCCTGAGCGGGTTTAAGTACGCGGTTCAGCCGGACTCATTCTTGCGGATGCGCCTTTTTTGAACGTTTATCCGCCCGCTTTTCAGCTGGGGTTCTCAACGGCTTCTTCTTCGCATTCTTTTTGCTATCCATTCCCTTACTCATGGTGGCCTCTCTGTCGCGGTGGCTGGGTTGGTATGCACCCTTATTAACAGCTGATTAAGAAAATTTTTCAAGCGCTATTAACCTAAATTTTTAAAACTACCTGTTTTTTTTACGAACTCTTTTTGAGCAAAATGTAGCGCAACAGTGGCGACAAAATGGCCGAAAAAACCGGAATTGCTACATATAATTGCTAATTCATTGACGCAAATGTAACAATCGGTTTTAGTAACCGCTGGGATCAGGCAGATCGGAAAACAGCAGATGACGGTATTAAAGGGGTTATATCCGCCTATCAAAGCTTACGCCAGCGGGTGGCTGAACAGCGGTGACGGACATCAGATCTACTGGGAGCGCAGCGGCAACCCGGAAGGCAAACCGGCGGTGTTTATTCATGGCGGCCCCGGCGGCGGCTGCTCGCCGATCCACCGGCAGCTGTTTGACCCGGCGCACTACAATCTCACGCTGTTTGACCAGCGCGGCTGCGGCCGTTCCCGGCCTCACGCCAGCCTGGACAACAACACCACCTGGCACCTGATCGAAGACATGGAGAAGCTGCGGGAGATGGCCGGCGCGGAGCAATGGCTGGTGTTCGGCGGCTCCTGGGGCTCCACGCTGGGGCTGGCCTATGCCGAAACCCACCCTGAGCGCGTCAGTGAACTGGTGCTGCGCGGCATCTTCACCCTGCGCCGGCAGGAGCTGGATTGGTACTACCAGGACGGGGCCTCCCGCTTCTTCCCGGATAAGTGGCAGCGGGTGCTTTCTATATTGTCAGAAGAGGAACGCGGCGATGTGATTGGTGCCTACCGCCGCCGCCTGACGGGCAGCGACCCGGAGGTGCAGCTGGAGGCCGCGCGCCTCTGGAGCCTGTGGGAAGGGGAGACCGTGACGCTGATGCCGGCAGTGAATGCCGCCTCGTTTGGGGAAGATGATTTTGCGCTGGCTTTTGCCCGCATTGAAAACCACTACTTCAGCCACGGCGGTTTTCTTGAGCGGGACGATCAACTGCTGGAGAACGTTACCCGCATCCGCCATATCCCTGGGGTGATTGTGCATGGGCGCTACGATATGGCCTGTCAGGTACAGAATGCCTGGGATCTGGCCGCCCGCTGGCCGGAGGCGGAACTGCATATTATCGAGGGGGCGGGGCACTCCTTTGATGAACCGGGCATCCTGGATCGCCTGATCCGCGCCACCGACCAGTTTGCCGGCAAGGTGTAACCCCCGGCCCCGCCACCGGGGCCGCGTTTACTTCATTTTCGGTTCGTAAGGCAGGCGTGAATAGTTGTGCGATTCACTGCGGTAGAACGCCACGCGTTCGCGGAAGTAGGCGCGCAGCGCTTCCGGCTGCTCGCGCTCAACCAGTTCAGGCACCACCGGCATATTGTAACGCTCTTTAAAAGCGACGCCGGACGCAGCCAAATCTACGTTGATCCGGTTCATCTCATCGGGTGTCAGTTCAGCCAGGTTATATCCCATTCTTCTCTCCTGCCGGGCGTTGGTTATGCTGCGGCAAAAATAAAGCAAGCCCAGGCAAATGGCAAGGTGCAGCGCGCTGCCTCCAGGGCTGGGAAGCCGGCAGAAAAACACGGCAAGATAAAATATAAATAAGAACGATTCGTTTTACCCTATTTTCGGCAATGAAAACGCTTATCATTAAATAATAAACGGCGCAGAATGGTTGCTTGATTATTAAATAAAATAATAAGTATATTCAATGGGATAAAATTAACTTGCCGCATTTGTTAATCTTGTTGTTTCTAATTTAAAATAATCTCGGCATAATGCGCGAAATTATTAAATACGTCTTCGCCTGTTATTGATAAGGATGCTTATATGTTAAAGCCACAAATGGTCAGCCAGCTTAACGAGCAACTGAACCTGGAGTTCTATTCCGCTAACCTCTACCTGCAGATGAGTGCCTGGTGCAGTGATAAAGGTTTCGAGGGGGCGGCGGCTTTCCTGAAATCACATTCGCGTGAAGAGATGGAACATATGCAGCGCCTGTTTGATTACGTCAGTGACACCGGGGCCTTGCCGCTGCTCGGCACCATCGCCGCGCCGCCGGTTGAATTCGCCTCCCTGGCAGATATCTTCACCCTGACCTATGAACATGAGCAGCTGATTACCCGTAAAATCAACGAGCTGGCCCATCTGGCGATGACGCTGCAAGACTACTCCACTTTCCATTTCCTGCAATGGTATGTGGCTGAACAGCATGAAGAAGAGAAGCTGTTCAAATCCGTGCTCGACAAACTGGGCATGGTGAGCAATACCGGCAACGGCTTGTTTATTATTGATAAAGAATTAAAAAACATGACCCCGGGCACTGATCCGGCGGCGTAAGCATTTTGCGCGCATGTATTGGCCTGTACCCCCCGGTGCAGGCCTTTTTTTATGTGAAGAAATACCCCACCCATTTTCACCCCGGCGTTATAACCTGATGCATTTTTTGCAACATCTCCATAGCTGAATCGGGTAAAGTAGGCGCAAATTTACCCCGCCGCCTGAGAGACGTCTGTTATGTCAAAAGCATTCCTTGCTCTTCGTGTGTTATGCGCTTTCCTGTTTACGGCCGCCGTGGCCCCCGCTGCCTTTGCCCATGCCCACCTTGTCTCTTCTGCCCCGGCAGCCAATGCGCTGGTGCAGGGCACCCCGCAGCAGCTGGTGTTAACGTTCACCGAGGGCGTGGAGCCGCGCTTCAGCCGGGTTACCCTGGCGGGCCCGCTGGCGGTGACCTTTCCCTCCGCGCAGCTGAGCAGTGAGAACGGCGACAAGACGCGCCTGCAGGTGCCGCTGGATAAGGCGCTGCCTACCGGGGAGTATCAGGTGTCATGGAAGGTTGTCTCCGTTGATGGCCATCGCACCCAGGGAACCTACCGTTTCACTGTAAAATGAGTACGCTTTCCCTGGCCTGGGTTGCCTGCCGCGATGTGCATTTTCTGGCGGTAATGCAACTGTTCGGTATCAGCGTGTTTACCCGCCTTCTTGCGCCGCCGCCGTTCGGGGCCGTACTGCTGCACCGCCTGCGCTACTGGCAGGGGGGCGCGGGGGTGCTGACCCTGATCACCGCGTGCCTGATGGTGGCCGTACAGGGCGGGCTGATGGGCGAGGGCTGGCAGGATGTCACGGCGTTCCCTATCTGGGTCGCGGTACTGGACACCGCCTTTGGGCAGGTCTGGCGCTGGCACCTGCTGGCGGCGGCCTTGTTACTGCTGAGCCTGCTGCTGCCGGCGGATCGCTCGCGCGATATGCTGATTTTAGTGGCAGCCACGGCGCTGCTGGCGGGGCTGGGCAGCGTCGGGCATGCCGCCATGCGGGAAGGGGCGGCCGGGGTTTCGCAGCGCGCGAACCATACCCTGCATCTGCTGGCCGCCGCTTACTGGTCCGGCAGCCTGCTGCCGTTACTTTTCTGCCTGCATTTCAGCCGGTGCGGGCCGTGGCGCCGGGAAGCAGTGCGCGCGCTGCTGCGCTTCTCCACCTTTGGCCATCTGGCGGTGGCGCTGGTGATCGCCACCGGCGTGATCGATACCTGGTTGATTGTGCAGGGCTGGCCCCTTGACCGCCGCTCGCCTTACCAGATGCTGTTGCTGGTGAAAGCCGCGCTGGTGGCCGTGATGGTCGGCCTGGCGCTCTATAACCGTTACCGCATCGTACCGCGCTTTACCACCGCACCGGCACAGGCGCGCCGCGGCGTAGTGCGGGTGACCGCCCTGCTGCTGGGGCTTTCGCTGCTGGTGATCCTGCTGGTCAGCGTGTTTGCGACCCTGGAGCCGGTGGCGGTAAACTAAGTTTCTGTTCTGAATAGCATAAAGGACGTTCTGATGAAAAAAGTAATCCTCTCTCTGGTGCTGGCCGGTGTGTGCAGCAGCGCGGTCGCCGCCGACATCGTGACCGTAAGCCGTTTCCAGTTCGGCAAGGCATGGCCGTTTACGCGTGAGGAGGTGATGTTGCAGTGCCGCGCAGGCCATGCGCTCTATGCCATCAATGACAGCACGCTGGTGCAGTACCCGCTTAACGACGTGGCGGAAGCTGAGGTCAAGGCGGGTAAAGTCAACGCGAAGCCGATTTCCATCATCCAGCTTGATGACCCACAACAGCCGGGGCAGAAGATGAGCCTGGCCGCGGTGCAGCAGAAAGCGCTGACCCTCTGCGAATAGGGCGTCCGGCACAGTCATGCGTCAGGGAAATGGCAGAACGCCAATGTTAAGAGCTTGTTTTGGGACTGTTATCACAAAAGTGAACTCCTGCCTGTCTGTCACCCCTGCAGCCCGGCAGCACTGCTGGAAAAATCACCTGTCTCGTCTACGCTTTAAAGTGCAAGGCGTAACAGCCTGCATTAATGCCAACTTTTAGCGCACGGCTCTCTCCCAAGAGCCATTTCCCTAGACCGAATATAGGAATCGTATTCGGTCTTTTTTTATGATGTTGTTTTATAACGATTTTATTGTGGTGGTAACGAAAATTCCCGAAATTTTCCCGAAAATCTCATATCCGCATCATACCATTACAAACTCTTGCCCTCGGGAATCCAGATACTTTTTGGTCATGGACAAATTCTTGTGTCCGAGCAATCGTTGGGAAAACTCTTCGCCATTTTCTACTTCATATAGCCGACTTGCGAGGCTGCGTATTTCGTGAAAAGTGGGCGGGTTTGGCCCGAATTGAATTCCGCTCATTTCCCGTGCTTCTGAAAATGCCTGGGTAAGCCCATCGGGTGTGACCAGACCGGGTTTTCTTCCGCCGCGTCTCACCGCAGAGTAAATAAGATGGTCGGAAGGGTTATCCCGCCTGCATACCGTGCAATAGAACAAGGCTTAAAATCTATCCCTGCAAGCCAACTTGCAGCACAAGAAGCCTCAGCTATAGGCTCTTTAGCGCAAAAGGCTGATGACCTAATTGCAGAAGCCGGAGGAACACAAAACAAAGTTGCACTCTCCGATAGATTTAAAACTGAGTCTACGCGAGCTATAGATGATCTTTCCCGAAGATCTGACTCAATCTATTCAGAGATTAGTGGCGCAATTTCCCCAAGAACCTCAGCTAATGCAGATGAAACGCTGGCGCTTTTGAATCAAAAAGCAGCTGATTTAGGTGGGTTTGAAAACCTTTCTTCAGCTGAAAAATTTGTGATGCGTAAGCTTGCAACCAAAACGTCGAAAGCAAATGACGGCTCAATCACACGCGTTCCTCCAACATATGCTCTTCTGGATAACACACGCAAACAGATAGATGCCGCCATTAGTCGAGGTGAGGGGCCATTCAAAGACCAAACTACTGCAGAGCTTAAGCAACTTTATTCAGCCATCACAACGGATCAAGAGAAGGTTGCTGGAGCGTATGGGATCGGCGACAAGTGGGCGATGGCAAAAAACCTGGTTTCACAAAGGAAAGAACGGGAAGACCACCTGGTAACAGCACTCGGTAAGGACTTAAGTGGTACATATACCAGCAAGCTAACTCCTGCAATTCAGGGGTTGCGGAAGGGAAATGTGCAAGGCTTTGATCGTCTAATGAATGCAACTCCTCCAGGGTTAAGACAAGAAGTCGTGGCGTCAGCACGTAATGATGTATTCACACTTGGCTCCAGAAAAGAATCACAGCTTCACATTCCTGGATTTGTAGACTGGTACTCCGGCGCACAAAAAAGTGGAACCTTAAACCGAGTTACTGACAATCTGCCTTCAGATGTTAGCAAGCGCCTTCATGATCTTTATATCGTCGCTAATGGCATTAGAACAGCTAAAACTAATGAGATAACCACAGGGCGGATCCAGTCGCTGTTAGATCAGTTCGATAAAGACGGTGGGATGATTTCGAAAATATATGATGTAGGAAGAAAAGCTACGGCGGCTGAAGGAGTAACATCTTCTATTGGTCTGCCGGGTGCAGGTGCTGCATCTGTAATTGCTTCCACTATCAGTCGTGCAAAGACAGCCCGAACGGTGGCCGCAGATAAGCTAATCGCCTCACGTGAATTCAGAAACGCGGCGAGACTGATGGCGGGCGCTGACTCTATAAGGTTAGCTAATGCAAAGCAGGCCGCCGAGAGAGCCTTGGTAAGGAGCCAGCAATATCAGAGATGGGCTGCCACTCTAACAACTAGAGAACAGCAGGCCATTGCAAAGGTTGGTTTGATTAACTGGCTAAACGGGACTGACAGCAACTGATGTGCTCTGGCCAGTCGCAGCTATTTTTTTCTATCGTAAATCTTTCCATCACAGGAGAAGGCGGTTACTTTACCATCTTTGACTTCCGCCTCTGCAAAATAACATGCTTTTCCAGCAACATGATTAAGCCTGACGTATGTGTCTTGAACGCTTTGTGTAAACACGGAACTCAAGCCATTTACTTTCACAAGAAGATGCTGATCAGAGTCATTTATATCCCATACTTGTAAATTTATTATATCGCCTAAATCAGTCCTGAAAAACTCAGCGGGCTTCTTACCTTCTGCATAAGAAACAGCTTTATCGATAATTCTCTTTTCATTTATGTAATTAGAGTATTTCTCATATGCAAAATATGAGGACGCTAAAATTACAGAAACGAAAGTAATCACAAGAAGAACCAGTATGGTTTTTTTGAGATCGCTATAAATTTTTGTACCGAGATGAGTTTTTTTTTCCATTTTTCCTCCATAATAATTACAAGTAATTTACTGAAACAATAAAAAACAACCAGCCTTGGCACATGTCGGGGCTTCTTTTATGCCTAGTCTTCGCGATTAAGAAGATCGCGAGGCCTCCTTACAATTATCTCACATCATAATTCTTCCAATTTTCAGATAAAAAGTGTCTTATTCATCCTTTTAATATGATGGAGTACAACATGCAAAGAAGGACATTCTTCAATAACATAGCCCTCACAGCTGTGAGCGGCAGTGTGCTTCCTTCTGCCTCTGGGGTTGACCTCAGGAGAGAACCAGTGGCCGATATTACGCCAAATGTTGTTGTATCTATGCCGTCACAACTGTTCACTGCGGCGCGAGTATTTAAGGCGCTTGCCGGAGGTCGCATTTACCTTGGCAAGATTGATACCGACCCAACTATTGCCGCAAACCGAATCCAGGCTTATGTGGAGAACGAGGATGGTAGTTACATCCCCATTCCTCAGCCTATTTTCATCAACCTCGGTGGTTTCCCGGTATACAACGGCCAGGTAGCGAAAATCGTCACGGTTGAAGGCCACTCAATGGCCGTATACGACCTCTTTGGGGTTCAACAGTTTTACTTCCCGAACGTGTTGCGCTACGACCCTGATCAGCTTCGGCAGCAGTTAAATAATGCCAGCGATGGGTACAGCGATGCTCTGATTTCGATCAAGCAGCCTTATTCTTTCGCAGGTTCAAGACCTCAGCACAGTAAGAATGCAAACTCTATTTCCGCCCTGGATATCGCTGATATTGACGGTGATGGTGCGACCAATGATTCAGCGCGGTTCGCTGCGCTTGAGGCTGTGCTTACTGGCAAAATTGTAAACCTCGCCGGCCGGTCTTATCTGGTTGATGCCCGCCAGCCGGCAACACGTATATCAATGGCAATTTCATCTCTCCATCTCTGGACACAGGCAATAACGTAACGCTGCAAATGCCTACAGGTGGGGCGTTGCTCTCGAGCACCACTGATACAGGCGAATACGAAGCCAGGTATCAGAACCTCCTGACAGGGGATTATCAGCCCTCCGGCCGCAGCACGCGTGACCTGTACGCGCTGATTGCATCGCAGAACAGCCGCTCTGGCGGCCCATCCCGCGCAGTTAACGTAGGGGCAATCTACAGTTATGCGATGGGGAACGTCTCCGGCAACTACTCTGCCCGTCAATGCCGCGCCACGGTGCCACAATCAGTGAATATCGAGTCAGAAGACCGCAGGGTTGATGGCGGTTTCCGGGGCTCAAATATCAGCTCTATCACGTCTCTCGTGACCGGCGGAACCGGAGTGAACATCGGCTCGCGCCGGGGCTGGGCGACGGGTTTACATGCCGTAAATATTGCCTCTGTGGATGCCTATGCAGGCGGTAGGCGAGGGGCAATTCTCAAGGTTAACGTAAACAACAACGGCACTATTGCGTCAGTTGCTGTGGTGTCAGCGGGAACCAGCTACAGCGCCAATGGCTCGGTAGCGTTTTATGACCGCCTGGCCGCGCCTACCACCGCCTCAGCCGCGACCTATACAGTCGATTCTAAGGGGGGGATCACCAGCGTCACCCTGACAAATACCGGTGCCGACTACAGCACCAAAACAGACCCTTTGTATGAGGTGGTTCAGGCAACCATCCTTGACACTGGTAACTACTCCGCAAACCTTGCCACAGCGAATAGTTGTGTCACCTATGGTGAGGTCAGCTTCAACGTAGGAGCAAATAATTGCGCAGCCAAAGCGAACCGCTGGGCAACATGGCAAGTAACGCAAGCTGGACGGAAGGCCAATATGCAGTAAACATCGGCACCACTGCGGGTATTGCCTCCGGGCAATCGTCGGCCAATATTGGCGTTACGACCGGAACAGCCAGCGGCGCTAACTCCACCAACATCGGCACGACAAACGCAGTCTCCAGTGGTGCTCAGTCGATGGTTGTTGGCGGTGGTGGCAACACGGCATCAGGTGACCTGTCCGCCGTTATCGCGGGCAACAACAGCCAGGCTACCGCTTCCGGTGCGATCACCTTCGGGCGTCGCACGTTGAACAACACCCTTAGAAGCCTGGCATTCGGTGATGGTGCTTCCGGTGCCGCCAGTTCTGCCAACACCAAATTCCAGGTACTTTCCAATGGCAACGTCAATATCGCCGGTACTCTGGCTCAGAACGTGACGTTTACTGACATCGTGAAGATGTTCGAGAACATCACGTAAGACACAATCCTGGTGAGTTCTTTGGTTGCATGGGAAGGGAGCAAGGTTCGTCTGGCGAAAGTGGGGGGTAAGGAGTTCAGCGCTCATTCGAGAACCTTTACCATGTTACTTGGGGACACGGCGTTCACTTGGGCAGACCGGTATCAGCGAGATGAATTTGGTGAGCTGGTTTATGGTGAGGTTTGGGATGAAGAAGCAGGGGGGTGGGAGCAGTCTCTGAATGATGGAGAAGGCGGGTATAAAGGGGCATATATTAATGCGCCGCTCGAAAACTCAGCGTTTGATATTAATCAGGAGCAGGTTAAACGGTCAGACCGCCGTGATGAATGGACGCCGGTAGCACTATTGGAAGAGGTTCATGTGCGTGTTGATGCCTCAGTAGTGGTCGATGGCTATGTCTCACCATCAGAAACGGCGGGGCTAGGCACTTATTCCGAAGAACCGACCAGAATCCACTGTATGGAAATCCGTTCACCTTACGACAGTAAGAAAGGTTACGCGGTTGCTCTTTGCCTGAGGGATTGACCTCTACTATCACTACGTGCCGGGAGGTTTCTACTGTAGAGGAGAAGAGCGCACGTTCCAGCTATACAATCTGAACGGCGGGTTGTGAAGCGGTAGGTAGATGTAAAAAGCTCACGTAAGGCGGGAAAAAGATTTACGTGTGTATTCTTATTGTGATCCCAATGCTTGCAACTTCAGGTAATGATGTTATCGGCAGGGGAGGGCAATTGTTGGCGGTTGAGAAGAGGAGCTTTTTAGCAATTCTTCCTGTAAAACTTTAACACTTTGCCTGATGTAAAGTCAGATGTCTCAAACCCGGCAAGAACCCTTTGAAAGACTCTATCATCCATATCGGCATGCTGAATTAATTCCCCGCTTTGTTTGCGGGCAACAACATTAGGGATTTTCCAAATAATAGCATCTGCGTAATAGACATAACTATCATGTTTTACGAAAGGGTGATCGCCTGCATGTAAAATGCAGGCGGGATCATGGGGCGCGTTGGGATACACTGTTGTGATGTTCACAACTAATACACATTCACAACCATTCACTGCGTCATAAGCGGGATCATTGCAGATGATGTGAAGATGGTTGGTCCCACCCACAGGGGCCAAAATAGTACCTTTCCTGTATGGTGAGTATGCCATTAGGCAAGCTCGCTGCTGAATTTTTTGAGTTCATCACGCTCTCTCATTCTTTGAACGAGAAAATCCGCCTCTTCCTTTGTCTTTCCGCCAGCTCTGAAAATATCCTGAGGGCTGATTGGCGTTGAAGAACCATGTGGATCCTGCCATTCTTGGCAGATTCTGTGAGTTAACTCACACAGCTCGAAACGCTTGAGGTTTCCGTATTCTGCAAAAACTTTATCCAGGATTCTTTTGTCTGCTCGACTAAGCTCGTCAAATACATCATCATCCAGTTCTTGGACAGCTTTTTTAACAGAAACTTCATAATTGGTCTCGCCAGAGATCCAATCATACCAAGGAGATTCTTCCTCTGGGCTTCCGGACTTTAACAAATCGTAAGTGCGTGATAAAACTGGGCCATTGTTCATTGACACAGCCCTGTCACCAGTCATTGAGTCGCCATAGCTTAACATGTACTCGCGATCAGCTAAGTACAGCAACTTCATGAGCTTGATATATGCCATGCGCCCGCCACGCTTAAGCAGCAGGTAACCAGCCATTTGCGCTGTTTTGTGTTCGCTATACATATTCAACCTCCTTTGACTACCCAAAAAGTAGTCTGGCCGTAGATTATGAATACTACAATGAGTGTAGTCAATCAGGCGATGCAAAGCATTTCCCCTGGAGTTTATGGGTGAACCCACCTTTCTTTACAATCTTGTAAAGCTCATGTTCTCTCATTTGGAATGGTGTGAGTGGGACGGATTTGGAACATGCAAAGGTTTGTACTCTACGCCAAACCTTTGCATGTTTTGGTGTCACGATGAACGCTATGAGCAGAAATACGGTGCCAAATTTTCCCGAACCGGGTTCCGAACTTGTTGGCAACCGTTTGATCTTCAACGGATGTAGTGATAAGTATTACAACCTAAAAAAGTGCCTGTTTTTTATGGTAAGCATTTGATATTAAACTAAAATAATTCAATGCATCGTAAACAGGAATCGTATTCGGTCTTTTTTTATTTCTTAATAAACAAAGGCTTGCTCCTCACCAGTTCCTGAACGGGATCTGGCTGGCGCGCAGGGCGACCTGAAGGCCCATTTTCTGCATCAGGGTATGGGTGGCGGCGATGGCGAGATCGCTGTTGGGGGTATGGCCGACAATCACTTCACGTAAGCAGCCGTGTTGCCGGTTGTCGAACGGCAGCTTGTGGTACGGGGTCAGGGTGGAGTGGCCGGGGCGGAACGCCAGTTCGGCCGGGCTGAGGGAACGGCGGGAGATGGCGCGCCACTCTGCCTCTTCGCTGAAACTGCTGTCTTTAAGCACGGCGGCCACGCAGGAGAGGTGCTCCTGAAACAGGCGCGACGCGGCAGAGGGCTTTTCGATATTGTCGTGATCCGGCTCCGGCAGGCCTTCAAACATCATCAGAATGGTGTCGATCACGTTATTGATAAAGGCCTCATGCTCCTGGGGCTGGTAACGGCATTTCATCAGCACATAATCATGCTGGTTAAAACCCGCTTTCAGCGCCTCATAATCAAAGCCTATGGAATAACCGCCCAGCCCGGCAGCGTAACCGCGCCACTGGCTGAGCAGGTCGCCGTTCTCCGACAGGGAGCAGACGCAGACATTCACGTCATTCATCCGCGGCAGCGCTTCCCGGAAGCGGATCAGGCGGATCACCACTTCCCGGTTAATCTCCGTGCGCAGCCGCTCTTTCAGGATCTCATCGGCGATGGTCAGCGCCAGAAAAAACTCTTTGTTGTCATTCAGGTACTGGATTTTAGTGGCCCAGAGGGTCGCGCTCTCCATAATGCCGAGAAAGCCCGCCTGGTTGGTATAGTGGTAAAGCAGCATGTGCATCTCCCCGGTTTGCTGTTGTCAGCATAGCGTTTTTTACGCGGGGAAACGCAGGGAAAACCGGCAAAATGAGGGCAATAAAAAGCCCGGCAAGGTTGTGCCGGGCTTCGGGGGCGGATTGACCGGGGTTACACATCGGCCCGCCGCGCGCATCAGTCACGCACTTTTAATGAAACGAGCACCAATGCGGCAGTGCACAGCAGGAAAATAGCGAGTGCCATCTTGTTCACCTATCTCAGATTAATCTTAGATAAGTGTAATCGTTGCCGCCCTTAACAGTTAAGCTATCTGTGACCTTTTCTAAGATAATTCTTAGGTAAAGGGCGTCCGATCGGCCACTTGCACTGTTATGCGTTGACCGTAGCCCGGCAGTGGCCTGCCTCAGGCCAGCGGCTCAATGCGCGGCTCAGCCCGGTTTTGCTTCAGCACATATTTCCCCAGCTTAATGCCCGGTTTTTCCACGCCTTTATAGAGCAGCATCGCCAGCAGGTAGGTTACCGGCAGGCAGATCGCGGCGACCACCAGGAAACGCAGGATCGCGCTCTGCTGCGCCAGGCCTGTCTGGCTCAGCAGCAGACCACAGGCCGGGATCACAATCAGCAGGTGCAGCATATAGACCGAGTAGGAGACATCACCGAGGAAGGTGCTGAAACGCAGTGTAAGCAGGCGGCGCGGCAGGGCCATCACCGATGCCATCGCGCTGCCGGCGCGGAACTTCCACAGAATGGCGGCCATCAGCAGAATCATCGCGGCCTCCATGCCGATACGCACCTTATGCCAGCCAATGGTCAGGAAAATGCTGATGACCGGTGCCAGCAGCGCCAGCAGCAGATAGCGCACCTGCATCCGGCGTACTGCCTCGGCGATCAGCATCCCTGCCACAAACATATGCAGCTTCAGGAAAATCAGCGACGGCATCTTAAAGGCTTCCACATACCCCGGCAGGGCAAACTTCAGCACGATCCCGGCCAGCATCAGCACCAGGCAGGTGGGCAGGTAACCGAAGCGCATAATCGCCAGCATAATGAACGGGAACAGCGCGTAATACTGCATCTCCAGCCCGATGCTCCAGTCCGGCAGGACGGTATTAAAGGCGTAGTGCGGCAGGAACCCGAACAGGAACAGCACGTGGGTCGCCAGGTTGCCGAAGGACTGATCGGCATAACGTGACACCTCGGTGGCGGTCGCCGGGTAAAACGACGAGATAATGTCGCGCATCTCACCGAAGAACGGGCCGAAACCGATCGCCACCACCAGCAGCACATAGTAGAGCGGCGCGATGCGGAAATAACGGCGTAACCAGAATTTTTTGAAGGTCGCGGCGGCGGTCCACGGCTCTGCCTCACGCCGCTCCTGATAGTTTTTTGCCATCAGGAACCCGGAAAGCAGGATGAAGAGATCGACACCCATGCTCGGGTCCGATAACAGCGGGAAAGAGAAGTTGATCAAAATGCAGATATGGCCCAGCAGAACCCACAGAGAGGCCAGTCCCCGCAGGCCTTCCAGTTCCGGAGACCAGTTTTTTGGTGCTTTCATACTGCGTTCCTTTACAGTGGCGGACAAATTAAGGCAAACGCACGAATGTAAACAGACAACGATGACAAATATTTAAGAATTGTCATAAAAAGGTGATGAATCAGAAAAGCCTCATACGAGGCGGCAGGCAGAAAAAAGGCCTCCGGAGAGGCCAATCAGAGGGGAGATATTCTTCTTATTTTTCAGCACGTCGGAGGGCGTAACTCTGGGTGAGCGACCGGCCAACCTGCTGCCAGTGTTTCTCAATACGTCGGTTGGTGATGCCGGCAATAAAGATAACCAGCGCCAGGATCGCCAGCAGCACCAGATCATTAATAACCGGGCCGCCAAAGTCGAGGTAGCGTTTGTCACCCACCATCGGCGCGATCTGCCAGCCGGTAACTTTTTGCAGCACGATCATCAGTGACAGCAGGCAGAACAGGATCGCCGCATGGGTCATGTAAATCGAATAGGAGAGCACGCCCATCCGCAGGAAAAACGGCCGCTTCATCGCCTGGGAGACCGCACCCACTTCCAGGGAGAAAGTGAATACGCAGAGGCAGAACAGCAGGATGCAGGTCAGGGTTTTCTCCGGGACCGGCAGCGCTACCACGGTAATGGTGCCGGCCAGCACCACCATCTCCAGCAGGGAGCCGGCGGTATAGCTGAGGTCAATGCGGTCTGCCACTTTGCGGTAGAGCACATAGGTCAGGCAGCCGCCAAAGAAACAGCTCAGCCCGCGCAGCACATTCTCGGTGATGCCATGGTGATCGTGCAGCAGCATATAGAGCGCTGAGCAGGAGATCGCCGCCCAGGCCAGGTACTTGCCCACCCCGCGCAGCATCGTCAGCGCGAAGAAGATCATGTACATGTAATATTCCACGCTGATGCTCCACGACGGGAAGTTATAGCTCAGCGGGTTGGTCAGCGGCGTCCAGGACTGCACCAGCACCAGGTTCGGCAGGATTTCCTGCGGGGCGGTCACGCCGGTGAAGGGAATGCTGTTAAAAACAAAGCCCTTTTTATAGGCGAGCCATTTCGCGATCTCAAGCAGGATAAACACGCCCAGCATAAAGATATGCAGCGGGAAGATCCTGAAGGTGCGGGATATAAAAAAGTCCTTAAAGCGAAGGCCGCTTTTAAATCCATACCCGTGAGCCAGCACAAAACCGCTCAGGACAAAGAAGAAATCCACCAGCAGGTGGCTGGCCCGGAAGAAAGAGAGTTCGGTAACGCTGCCCACCATATTTACGTGGTAGACAACTACCGACATGGCGCACAGGCCACGAAAGCTGTCGAGCGCATCAAAGCGCTTATTTACTGCCATGAGAAATTCCTCGCCTGAG
The DNA here is from genome assembly GCF_002858715.1 of Chimaeribacter coloradensis. GTDB lineage: Bacteria > Pseudomonadota > Gammaproteobacteria > Enterobacterales > Enterobacteriaceae > Chimaeribacter > Chimaeribacter coloradensis. Next base: position 371,867 of record NZ_PJZH01000001.1, read on the forward strand.
TTAACAGCGCAAAGTGTAAAGAATTCTTTTCTTTGCGCAACACCCGGCAGGCTTAATTAATAGAATAAAGGGTAATCTGCGATGAAATAAGAATCCTCTTAAATAAAAGATAATATATAAAATAATTAAAAATCAAAAACTTATATAATATTCTTTGTGGAATAACAAACAAGTAAACGCTCGTTGTCTGAAAGTGAAGAAACTTTTTTTCGGATAATTACTCAGCGGATTTTCAGCGGCTATTTAATTGTCCGGCAAAGAAAAGTTACCGGTAAAAACGGGCAAAATAAGAGGAAGGATTAATGTAATTCATACGGCGAAGAACATTATCCATCATTGATAGTAATGAGGCGGGGCAGATCCTTTTTAATAAATAATCAGATAAGCGATAAATTTTCTCATTTCACCCGTAATGGTAAAGGGCGGAACTGTTTTGCGCGGCTTATCAATACCGGTTAACCGGGACACAATCGGGTGATGATCTCTCCCACCGGCAAAGATAACCGCAGGCAGGACGCCAGGATTATTTATGTAAGAAAGAAGGGCCTGCATTAACAAAGGTGATGCGGCGCAGGCAGCCGTCAATGCGGCCGGCTAATCAATCGGGAAAACAAGCAATAAGCGGCATTAACCTCAGGCTGCGGCACGCCGGCCGATCGGCACTGTGCCGGGGAGGGCCATGACAGCCGCGCGTTTGCGGGGTATAACACCCTCTCTTTTATCAGCAGAAGGGACAAGGATGAAAACGGAAAAAGAGAAGATGCTGGCCGGTGAGATCTACCAGGCGAACGACCCGGAGCTCACACAGGATCGCAAACGGGCTAAAAAGCGCTGCCAGCAGATTAACCAGCATGACACCGACGATCTGCCCGGGCGCGAGGCGCGGCTGGCCGAACTGATGCGGTTTAAAGGCACTTTTTACGTCGAGCCGCCGCTGTATGTGGATTATGGTTACAACATACATATAGGTGACAACTTCTACGCCAACCACGGGCTGACCATTCTCGACGGTGCGCCCGTCGTCATCGGCAACAATGTCTTTATTGCCCCCAATGTGGTGATCGCCACAGCCGGGCATCCGCTCGACAAAACGCAGCGGGCGACCGGGGAGGAGTTCGTCAAACCTATTACCATCGGCGATGATGTCTGGCTCGGGGCGCACGTCACCCTCTGCCCGGGCGTGACGCTGGGCAATAATGTGGTGGTAGGGGCGGGCAGTACAGTAGTGCATGACTTGCCGGACAACAGTGTCTGCGTCGGGACACCAGCCCGGCCGGTTAAAACGCTGGAGTAACAGCGGCCGCTATTTCAGCCCGGCGCGGCGGGTTGCCACTGTTGCCAGCCCCGACCAGTCGAGGTTGCCGTCGCCCTGGGCGATCGCGTCCAGGAAGTTATCTTTCAGCACCCCGGCAAACGGCAGGGGGGTGTGGCTGTTGTTTCCGGCTTCCAGCGCCAGGTTGACGTCTTTCAGCCCCAGCGTGAGTTTGAACCCGGCCGGCGTATAGCGCTGTGCCGCAATCATGTTGCCATAGTTAACGTAGGCCGGGCAGTTGAACAGGGTGCCGGAGAGCATCTCAAGGAAATCAGGCGCGGCGACCCCGTGGTTGCGCACCAGCGCCGCGCCTTCCGCCATCGTTTCGATCGCACTGGCCAGCGCAAAGTTGGCGGCAATTTTCACTACGTTGGCCTGTTCAGGCTGTTCGCCGAAATGCCAGGTCTTCTGCCCCATGACATCAAACAGCGGCTGCACCCGCGCCAGCGCCGGGGTCTCGCCTGCCGCCAGAATATTCAGCTTGCCCGCCGCCGCCACGTCAATCCGCCCCAGCACCGGTGCCGCCACATAACTGATGCCGCGCGCCGCGTGAAGCGCTGCCAGCTCCTGCGCCAGCGCCACGGAAATGGTCGCCATGTTGACATGCACCGTCCCCGGTATCATCTGGGCCAGCAGGCCGCTCTCGACCACCACCGACCAGGTGGCCGCATCATCCGCCAGCATGGTGATCAGCACATCCACATGTGCCAGCCCGGTCGGGTCATCAACCGCCGTGGCCCCTTGTGAGGCGAGGGTGTCCGCCGCCTGCGGGCTGCGGTTCCAGACGGTCAGCGTATGGCCGGCCGAGAGGATGTTCTTTGCCATGGCGCTGCCCATGGCGCCCAGCCCTGCAAAGCCAACTTTCATGGTGTTCTCCTTAGATTCATTTATAGAGGTAACGGATCTGATGTCCTGTCATGTTAAAGATAGCACTCTTAACAGCTTCATCCCGCTCGTTTTATTGGAGTCAGGCAAGGAAAACCCCACAAAAAGCAGCGTCAGGATAGGGGCATTGACAGGTAAAGAATCCGAAAGAGTCCGGCGGCAGGAAAAGCTAACCATTTGACGTGTTGGCCGGTTTTTAAAACTTCCGCGCCTATGTTATAAACGCTGCGGTTATCCGGGCATGTGAAAAAAACGTGCCGCTGCCCGGCGGCGGCACGCGTTCCCCGGATTTATAGTTACAATTTGTTGCTTATTTGTCCGGTGGGCAGCGGTTATTCCGTTGACAACCGGGCACAGGAACCGTAACGGCGCACGCGTGCAAACCCCGCCGGCCGTTGCTGCGCAATGATGTACCGGGCTTAGGCCGGTACGGAATACGCTACACTTTTATCTACTTTTGCCATAAAGGGAATCGGATGCATCACGCCGAACATTTTACCCGCGCAGGAGCACTCAGCGCGTTGGCACTGGCGATTAACGCCATTTTTCTGTTTCCGGCCAGCGCCGATGAAGGCTGGCTGAAAGGGTGCACCCATGTGCAGGGTGAGCAGGCCTGCCAGCAGCCGTTCCAGCAGGGGCTGTCGCCGGTGCTGCTCGGCAGCGGTAAAGAGAAGCAGGGCAGCTGGGGGTACCTCGACACCACCGGTCATCTGGCGATCGATCCGGCGTTCAGTGATGCCCAGGGGTTCAGCAATGGGCTGGCCGCCGTGGCACAGAACGGCCGCTATGGTTACATCGACCAGCGCGGCAACTGGGTGATCCCGGCGCGCTTCAGCCGCGCCACGCCGTTTAATGCTGAAGGCACCGCGCTGGTGGAAGCAGACGGCCGCCTGCTGCTGATCGACAAACAGGGCGCAGTGACCCGGACCCTGCCGTTTGCCGTCAACCCGGAGAGTGCCGGGTTTGTCGGCGGCCAGTCGCTGGCCAGCGTACAGATGCAGATTGCCCCGGCGCTGTGGCAGGCGGACACCAACCGCGCCCTGGCCCTGCCGGACGATGTAATGGCGCTTGAGGCACCGCAATCGGGCCTGACCCCGGTGCAACAGCGTGATTCCCGCACCAGCGGTTACTGGGGCTATCTGGATGAGACCGGCCGCTGGGCCATCGAACCGATGAGCATCAAGAGCCGCACGTTGCCGGTGCTGAACGGCGACACGCTGGCAGTACAGGGCAAAAACGGCTGGGCCTTTATTAACCGCCAGGGCGCGGTGCGCAGCAAACAGACTTACAAAGCGGTGACCGCGCTGCCGGAGGGCAACTGGCTGGTCACCACGCAAGAGGGCGCGCGCCAGCTGCTGAATGCGGCGCTGGAGAAACAGCAGGATCTGCCCGCCGGTCTGGACGCGACACTGCGCCCGTGGCACCAGTGGTGGGTCGGCACCAGCGATCAGGGCGTGGTGATGATCGGGCCGCAAAACAGCGTGCAGCTGATCAAAGCGGATAACGCGCGCCTCGACATCCAGCCGCAGGCGCTGTGGATTACCCAGGGCAAAGAGAACCCGCGCCTGGTGCAGATCGTCGACAGCCGCGGCGTCAGCCTGCTCTCTGAGGCGACCCTGAAGGCGCTGGCCGGTTACCAGGTGAAATTGCTCGGCGGCCAGCCGTCGCCGGATGATGCGCAGGCGGAGCAGCGTCTGCCGCTGGCCGTTCTGACGCCGTCAGACAAAAAACAGCCGCCGGCGCTGCTGACCGCGCACGGCGAAATCTTCTCTGACCCGCAGTGGGCTGCCATCGAAAGCGACACCGCCGCCCCGCTGCGCATCCGTACCCAGACGCAGAAAACAGGCGCAGTGGACGCCAACGGCCAGTGGGTGATCCCGCCGCAGTTCGTGCAGATCCAGCCGTTTGAGGGGGCCTATGGCTGGGCCACCGTCACCGACGGGAAAACCGAGAGCCGGCGCATCATCGATCGCAGCGGCAACGTGATGGATGTCCCGACCCGGACGCTGCAAATGGCGAAAGGGCTTTCCGGTGGCCTGTTACTGACGGCGGCCGGTGAGGGTGCCCAGCAGCGCTGGGGCCTGTGGGACATCGCGGGCAAACGCGAAATCATCGCGCCTGTTTATGAGCAGATTGAACCTTTCAGCAACGGTTACGCCCTGGCGCGCAGCGGCACTGCCTGGGGCGTGATCAACCCGGCCGGGGGCTGGGCTATCGCGCCGGATGCTGAGCAGAGTGAAAAACCGCTGGCGATGGGCAACGGCCTCTACCTGACCACTACCGGCACCGGGGAGGCGCGCCGTTACCAGTTGGTCAGCGCGGAAAACGGCCTGCCGCTGGCAGAAGACCTGCTGGAGAAACCGCGTGCCGTGGGCCGTGACCACTGGCTGGTGAAACCGGCAGAGGGCGGCGTGGCCCTGCTGGACGGCGAAGGCCGCACCGTGATGGCGAAGGCCGTGCCGGTTGAGAAGGCGAACATTGAGGGTGACCGGGTGCTGCTGAACTTCGGCCAGCGTTTCGGGGCGATCAATGCCCAGGGTGAATGGCAGGTCGCGCCGATCTACACCGCGCCGCTGGCCTTTACCGGCCCGCGCCAGTGGGCCGTGGCCCAGCGTGACCAGCGCACCACCCTGATCGACAGCCACGGCGGCCAGCCGATCCCGGATGCGCCGGGCGCGGTGCCGCTGGTGGGCATGGTGCGTGTGGCGGATAACGACCCGGCCGCCCAGCAGAGCGTGCTGCGTGATTTCAGCGGCCGCGAGATCCAGCGTTTCGCCGGGCTGGACAGCCTGGTCACCGCCACCGCCTCCGAGGGGCTGGTGGGGCTGCGCGGCGCGGATAACCGCTACGGCTTTGTGAATGCCGAGGGCAAAACCGTGGTCGCCCCCGCGTTTGACCAGCTGGGGCCGCTGAAAAATGCCCGCGCCCGCGCGGTGAAGCGGGCCACCTTTGGGCCGCTGAACGGCTATATCGACAAGACCGGCCGCTTTGTGATTAAACCGGCCTACAGCGACGCCGGGGAGTTCAGTGACCACCGCGCCTGGGTCGTGCATAAAGGGGTGACCCAGATGATCGACACCAACGGCAAAGTGCAGGCGCAACTGCTGGTGCGCTGTAATCAGCGCATCGTCACCGATGCCAAAGGCCATCCGGTATGGCCTGCCAAGGCCGTGACCTGTGCAGGCAGCCCGCAGGGAGCCGGAAAATGAAACCCCTCTTTGGCCGGGTCTTGCGGCAAGGCGGTGTGCTGACCCTGCTGGCGTTAAGCCAGCAGGTGGCCGCCGCGGCGGAAACGCCCTGCAGCAGCCCGGTGCAAGAGGGGGCACAGGCGAGGGCGCGCGCGGCGCTGCCGCAGGCAATAAACCTCTGCATCCGTGATGTGCATCAGGGGCGGGCGGCTGTGTTGCTGCCCGCTGCCGATCTGCCGGTGGATGATGTCGCGCTGGCCCCCGGCCTGAGCGGCCACCGCTGGGGGTTTCTGGACAGCACCGGCCAGCTGGCGATCCGTCCGGTGTTCGAGGCGGTCAGTGATTACCATTATGATCTGGCCGCCGCCCGCCGGCAGGGCAAATGGGGTTACATCGACCTCAGCGGCAAATGGGCGATTGCGCCGCAGTTTGACAGCGCCGCCGATTTTACCCAGCCCGGCGTGGCGGTGGTCACCCGGGAAGGCCGCCCGCAGCTGATTAACCGCCGCGGCGAGCCGGTCGGCCAGCCGTTCGACGATCGGGTGGAGAGTGTTGCCCTGCAGGACGGCAACCCGATCCACATCCGCCTCACCTATCACACGGTGTTCCTCTCACCGGATGGCCAACGCCACAACGCCCGCGACCAGATGGAGATTGTGCAGCCCTTCGGCCACGAGGGGCTGTTTATCGCCCGTGACGCCGAAAACCGCTACGGCATCGCCGATGCCGGCCTGGCGTGGCGGGTCGCGCCGCAGTTCAGCGCCATCACCGTGCCGCCGCAGGGCAGCGGGCTGGCGCGGGCCGAGGGTGAAAACGGCATCACCTTTATCCGTGCGGACGGGTCGCAGGTGGCGGGAAGCTACCGTGCGGCGGAGCCGCTGACCCGCGACATCTGGCAGGCGACGCAGGCCGATGGGCAGGTTGACCTGCTCGACAGCCGCGGCGCGGTGATGCGCACCCTGCCGGAAGGGGCCGTGTCGGCCCTGAGCATCCATGACCGCGCAGTGCTGGAGCGCGGCAAAGGGCCGGTAAACCTCTACCTGGACGGGAGCGCGGCCCCGGTGACGCTGCCGGCGGGCAGCGTGATTGATGAGCATGACACCTTGCCCTATCTGGTGACGCGCGCCGGGCCGGGCGGCAACATCAATGGCGTGATTGCGCCGGACGGCACCCTGTTGGGCAACGCGCCCTGGCTGGCACAGGCCGCCACCGTGGAGCGGGTGAACGGCCGCCTCTGGCTGCGCGACGCGCGCGGCAAGCTGCTGAACGTCATCGGCCCGCAGGGCAAGGCGCTGCTCAGCGCCCGTACGCTGGAGGCGCTGGCGGGGCACCCGCTGCAACCGCTTTACGGCAACGACCTCACCCAGCGCACGGTGCAACCGGAGATGCCGCTGGCGCGTATCGACCCAGCGGAAGCGGGCGGCGGCAACGCCGGGCTGCTGCGTGCTGACGGCTCGCTGCTGCAGCAGGCGTCATGGCTGTCAGTGAGCCTGGCGGACGGTGCCGACGCCGGGGCCGCCGGGGGCGCGCCGTTGCAATTTATTGTCACCACCGGCGACGGCATGGGGCTGGTGGACAGCCAGGGGCAGCAGCGCCTGCCGTTTGGCGAAGATAACATTTCGGCGTTTGTGCAGGGGTATGCGTTCGTTTACCGCGACGGCACCCTGAGCGCGCTGGATCATCAGGGCAAGCGCTATGCGTTGCCGGATGAGATAGAGATTGCGTCTATCGGCGATGGCTGGTTCCGCTTCCGCGACAGCGCCGCGCAGGAGGCTCCCTGGGGCATCTTCGACGCCGTGGCGCAACGGGTAGTGGCCGCTCCGGCCTACCGGCAGGTGGGCCGTTATGCTGACGGGCAGGCGGAGGTACAGCAGCCGGATGGCCGCTGGGGCGTGATCACTTCCCAGAACAGCTGGGCGATTGCGCCGGAGTATGCGGCTCTGGTGCGCATTAACCCGGCGCTGTGGTTCGCTGCCTTGCCCGCCGACGCGGGCAGTGAAACCGCCGCCCTGCGTACCCTGATCGGCACGGATGGAAAGCCGCGCGTGCCGCCCACACGCGGGTTGACCCAGACGCCGTTCAGCGGCGGCCGCATTCTGGCCGGTGCGCCGGACGGGCAGTCGTGGTTGCTGTCTGCCGACGGCCGCCCCGAGCTGAACGAGCAGGACACCACCATCCACGCGCTGGGCGACTGGCTGAAGCTCTCCCGCCTGCCGCAGGAGGGTTACCTGAACGCGCAGGGCGGCTGGCAGATTGCCGCCGACGGGCGTGGCGCGGGCAGCGCCTTCGTCAACGGCCGCGCGCTGCGGGCGCAGGGGCAGGTGACGCAGGTGATCGATGCGCAGGGCAGCGTCGTCGGGACGTTACCGGGCGGGCCATGGTACTGGCCTGCCGCCAGCGAGATGAGTTTCAGTATCCTCGACAATGGCGGCCAGGCCACGACCCGCTATGCTGACACTAACGGCCGGGTGGCGCTGACCGTCGCCGGGCACGGCAGCCGGATGAGCGGCGGGCGGGCGGTGCTGGCGGCAGGGCCCGGCGATATGGGCTGGATCGATGCCAAAGGCCAGCCGCTGGGGGTGTTGCATTATCAGGATTTGGGGCTGCCGGCAGAGGGGCTGGCGTTCGCCAGAACCGGCGGGCGCTACGGGTTTGTGGATGCGCAGGGCGAGTTTGTTATCCCGCCGGTGTTTGAGGCGGCGTCTCCCTTTGAGGGCGGGGTAGCGATTGTCTCCAGTGCGCAGGACGCAATGATGATTGACGCCAATGGTAAGCCGCTGGCGCGGGTCGGGCAGGTGTGCGGAATGCGGGTGCTCTATGGCCGCGGCAGTGAGCGCCAGTGGCCGCAGTCACTGCCGGTGCGCTGCGGCGGGGCCCCGGCCGCCGCCCCCTGACCCTTTATGCCCGGCCGTGCGCCGGGCTTTACCTGACAGAACAGGCCTGGCCGGGTGCCGGGCGGAAAAAGTGAGCGAGATAATGAAAACATTGCCGGAAAAGTATCAGGATTTAGAGCGTTGGGCGTTTGCGGATAACGAGGCACAGGCCAATGCGCTGGCGCAGAAAGTGGTAGACGGCACCAAGACCGCGACCTGTGCGGCGCTGGACGATGAGGGCGTGCCGCAGGTGGGCGATCAGTTCGTGATTGTGGACGGGCGTAACCAGCCGGTGTGCGCAGTTGAGCTGACCGCCACCGATCTGGTGCCGTTTGACCAGGTGCCGGAATCCCACGCGAAAGCGGAAAATGAGGGCGACGGGACGCTGGCTGGCTGGCGTCAGCAGCAGCAGGCGTTTTTCGAGGAGTATGAGATGTTCTCCCCGCAGATGACGCTGGTGCTGATGAATTTCCGTGTCATCGAGACGTTCTGAGGCACGCGGAATGCCGGGGGCGGTGCCCTATTTTAGCCAGTGGGAATCCCCGGCTGCGGCAGCCGCGATTATTGACGGGCGGCTTTCTCTGCTGGAAGTCGCCGGCTGGGCAGCCTCCGGTGCGCAGTCACAGGCGGAGTTTGCAGAGTGGGCCAACCATCTCTGCGGGATGTGCTGTCTGAAGATGGCGCTGGCCGCCAGCGGCCACACCCCGCCGCCGCTGTTGCATCTCACGCGCGACAGCCTGCCGTACGGCACCTATGTGCGTGAAGGCGATAAGATCCGCGGGCTGATTTACGCGCCCTTTGTCGCTTATGTGCAGGAGGCGTGGCAGATGGCGGCCGCCGTCCGCACCGGGCTGGCGGCAGCAGAGATCGCGCCGCTGCTCACAGCGTACAGCTGGTTTATCGCCTCTGTTCACCCGTCAATCCGCCGGCCTGAAACCGACCCTCCCCACACCGGCGGCCACCTGGTGCTGGTGTCCCAGGCGGACGACAGCCACATCACCTTCCACAACCCCTCCGGCGACCGCCCGGAAACCCAGTCCTGCGTCACGCTTCCGCTGACCACCTTCGCCCGCTTCTTCGCCGGCCGCGGCATCGCGCTCTCCGCGCCACAGGGGTAACACCGTTGCGCGGGGCCGCAGGGCCGGGCGCGTCCGGCCTAACTCTCTAACCGCATCACCCAGGCATCCCCCGCCTTATCATAATGTTCTTTGTAAAGGATCGACTGCTGCCCATCGAGCAGTGCCGGAATACTGGTGTGATCGTCCCAGCCGTCCAGTTGCATACAGAGCTCCGGGTCAGACTTGCAGGGAATGCGCAGCGTATTCGTGCCGGTGTGATCCGGCGCGGAACGTTCTGCGTCGTCGATCTCATAACTGCCGATTTTTACAGTGCTTTTGCCCATAGTACGATCCTCAGTGGCTGGCGGGTGAGGTATGACCAGTCTGGCCTCCTCTGTTGAGCGTAGCCGAGCCGGATGAAATTGCCAGCGGCGGCTACCGGAACAGGCGGGCGATCAGCGCGGCGTGAGGCGGGGTGTGACCGCCATCATGGTTACCTGATTGCGCCCGCGGTTTTTGGCGAGGTAGAGCGCCTCATCGGCAGCATTAATAATGTCCGCCTGCTCAATCTCATCCCCGGCCTCCGCCGGGTGCCAGGTGGCCGTGCCTAGGCTGATGGTGACGTTGCCGAACAGGCTGCCCTGATGGTGGATGCCCAGCCCGCGCACCGCTTCCATCAGCTGCTGCGCCACCACCTGTGCGCCCGGCGGGCCGGTGTCGGGCAGGATGACCGCAAACTCCTCGCCGCCGAAGCGGGTAGCCACGTCGGTGCTGCGCTTCAGCGCCCGGCGCAGGGTGCGCGCCACCAGCCGCAGGCAGGCATCGCCTGACAGGTGGCCGTAGTGGTCATTAAACGCTTTAAAGTAGTCGATATCGATCATGATCAGCGACAGCGGTGAGAGGGCGCGCCGGGCGCGCATAAACTCATGGCTGAGCACCCTTTTGAACTCGCGCCGGTTCGGCAGCCGGGTCAGCGCGTCGGTGTGCGCCTGAATCTCCAGACGGCGGTTGGCTTTGACCAGCTTCAGCTCCAGCAGTTTGCGCTCATGGATGTCCTCGGCGGTGCCGTACCAGCGTATCAACTGCCCCTCAGGGGAGTAACGCGCCGCGGCGCGCAGGCGCATCCAGTTCCAGCCGCGCTCGACGTGGCAGAAGCGCACCTCCATATCCAGCGGCGTGCCGCTTTTCACGCACGCGTGCCAGCGCTCCAGGGCGCGGCGGCGATCCTCGGCGTGCAGCGCCTGCACCCAGCGGTCGCCGAGGATCGCCTGATGTGACAACCCGGTAATGCGCTGAAACCGGCTGCTGACGTCCGTCAGCAGGCCGTGCGGGTCGGCCGTCCAGGGGATTTGCGGGTTCAGCTCCACCATATTGCGGTAATGCTCCTGGCTTTCGCGCAAGGCCCGCTCCATCTGCTTCAGGCCGGTCAGGTCAATCATCGCCAGTGACAGGCCGCTGAGCTGCCCCTGATGATCCTGCGCTGGTTTGATGCGGACAAAATAGGCCCGCTCCCCCAGGATGAACTCCATGTCCGGCATCGCCTGTTGGCGGGCGGCATACGCCAGCGCCTCATTGATCAGCGGGCGGAAGGCCGGGATAAACTCACCGGCCTCATGGCCGATCATCTGCGCGGGCTGCATCTCCAGAATGCCTGCCATCGCCTCGTTGACCATCACATAGCGCGCGTCCAGATCGATAAAGCACAGCCCGGCCGGCGCAGTGGCATACATCGATTCCAGCTGCGCCAGACGCCGGGTTTCATGGTTGTCATCATGTTGCATGATGCGCTCTCCAAAACGGGCAATGCGGCCCGCCGCTCAATATTCCAGCACCAGGCTGACAGTATCACTGTAGTTGCCGGCCGGTTGTTCCGCCTGGGCGGCGTTAACGCGCACCACATAGGAGATGCTCTGGCTCAGGCCGCTGCCCACGCCGGTGAGTTTGCTGCTGCTGTCCCAGACGGTGGTGCCGTTGGCCTGGTAAATCTGGTACTGCAGGTAGTTGCTGGTGGTGCCGTTGCGCATCCGCCGCCACGGGCTGACGTAGTTGCTGCCGGTGGTGAAATAGGTTTTATAGCCCTCGGTTTTGGTGCAGGTCAACGTCACGCTCTAGGTGACGGCGCTGAACTGGCCGACCAGCGCCACGCTGCCGAGGTTGACATTGGGGGCGCTGTTAATGGCGCAATCTTTGGTGATGATCGCCGTGACCGTCACGGGCGCGACGCCGGTACCGGTCCAGGCGCTCAGGCACGCCCCGACCAGCCCCAGGGTGCAGACGGAGTAGGTCCAGTTGATATTAATCACATCAGTATAGGTGCCGGAGCGCACATTGGCCCCGGCGGTGGTGCGGATGTAGATCGGCACCGTGACGTTAGTGGACTGGAACAGCGCAGTGAGCAGGCCGAGGCTGCCGTAGTCCATGGTCTGGCCGGTGCTGAAGGCGTACTGGTAGTTGGCGTCCGGGTAGATCAGGTAGGGGATGGTATCGCCGGAGCCGTCAGTGTTGGCCAGCCGCATGCCGTTGGTGGTGGACTGGATGGTGCCGCGCACCGTGTTGTTGGTCAGCAGGTTGATCGTCACGCCGCTACAGCTCAGCCCGCCGGTGCCCTGGGCGTTGAACTGGCTGTTGTAGACGGTAAACGAGCTGCGGGTGCCGAGGTTCACCGTCCCGTTGGTGATGGCGCAGTCGGCCTGGGCCGCACCGGCGGACAGCGCCAGCAGCAGCCCCAGCCATTTCACGGCGCGCGCGGGGGAAAAGGGTACGGTGTTCATCTCTGGCTCCTGTCAGTCATGGCCGGCAAACCAGCGGCCCAAGGTTATGGATGCCCTGCGGGCGCGGCAGCCGCACGGTCACCCGGCAGCGTGACCCATCATCCGCACGGGTGATGGTCAGGTGGTTCTCCTGCTGCACCTCCTCCAGCCACACCAGGCCATCCCAGCCGACGTAACTCTTCTGCGCCGACCCGGCAAGGCTGACCGGGCTGCCGTTGGGCAGCGGTTTGCCGTCCGGGCCGATCAGCGTCAGGTTGGCCGAGGAGAGCGCCTTGACCGGGAAGGTGATCAGCAACCCGCTGTCGCGGCGGATGGCGCGCGTCTGCTCCACCGTCGGGGTGCTGACGTCGGCGGGCAGGTTCAGCGGATCGATCTGGAAACGTGCATGGTAGAACGAGGTCACGGACGGCACCAGCAGGTAGCCGCGCTCGTCGGTTTCGCCGATCTTCTGGTTCTCATAGGAGACCGGGATGCCGCTGTAGCCGCTGGTGGAGACCAGCGCGAAGGCGTCATTGACCTGGTGGGTGGCGTAAAGCCCGCCGCCCATCACTACCAGCGACCCGCTGACTTCGCCCCAGCGCGTGAGGTTGCTGCGGCTGCCGTACAGCCCGCCGCGGGTTTCAATGTGGTCACCGCGCCAGCTCAGGTCAGCCTGCTGGTACTGGCTGTCACTGACCTGCCCGTCAGCATAGGCGATGTTCCAGCCAAAACCGCCGTCGGTGGGGATGGCGCGGCTGTAAGTGGCGCGGCCGTTCCACTGGTTGTCGGTGTCGCGGGTGGCGCTGAAGCTGGCGGTGCCTGCGTCCCCGAACGGGATGCTGATCATCAGCTGGGCGTTGAACCCCTCACCGCCGATGGCGCGGTTGGCGGTGGCGTAGAAAGAGATGTTATGCCAGAAGCTTTTGCTGTAGCTAAGATTAACCAGCCGGGTGCGCACGCCGCGGGCGTCGCGCACGTCAAAATACCCGCTGCCGAGGGTGCCGAACCGCCCGAGGCTGACGCTGCCGGTGAGCTGGTCACTGCGGCGGCTCAGGCGCGAGCGGGTGTCGTAGTTGGAGAGGTCGGCGTAGCGCTCGCTGCGCAGGATGCGCTGGGCACTCAGGCTGAAAAGCTGGTTGCTGTAGGTATAACCGAACGAGGCCTGGTTGCCGCGGCCGCCCTCCGGCGGCGCGATAAGCCCGGTGACGCCGTCCAGGGTGTTGGTGACGTCGCTGTCCACCACGCCGGTGTTGTCACGCGGGTCGACCGCCTGGGCGGCCTGTTCCGACTGGTCAAACGCATCGGCGCTGCTCTGGCTGCCGCTCCAGGCGAGGTTCAGCACCCCAAACCGGCCGAGCCGCAGCCCGGTGCCGACGCCGCCCACCGCCATGCCGGGCGCGCCTTCCGCCTGCGCCTCCAGCGTCAGCCAGTCGGTCAGGCCGTGGCGCACCAGGCCGCTGGCCGCCGGTTCGCCGTAATCGGCGGAGCGGATGCCGTAATTCTGCCGCAATGCCCCGGCGCTGAAGCTGTAGTCGGTCAGGCCCGCCTGCAACAGCTCACTGGCGACATAGAACGGCACCACGGTGGAAACCTGCCGCCCCAGGGCATCGGTGGTGACCACGGTGGCTTCCCCCGCGCCGCTGACGTAAGGCACGCTGTCGATGGTAAAGGGGCCGGGGTTCACCTGGCTGCTGTTGGTTTTATAGCTGTTGATATAGAGATCGACGGTGCTCGGCACCGCGGCCTGCCCGGCAAAGGCGGGCAGGGGGTAGGTGATCAGGTCGGGGCGGGTAGAGAAGTTGCGCGCCACCTGAAGCCCGCCGAGCCGCACCGCGCTGCTCCAGGGCAGCGCGCCGGTGATCACATCCCCGACGCTGTAGCTCATCCGGTTCACGTCATCATTGTATTGCCATTGGGTGTCATAGCGGATGTAGCGGTTCTCTGCGCTGACGCCCGGCACGCCGCCGAGGTCACGCCGGTAGATGCCGTTGTTGGTCAGCGCGCCGAAGCCACCGAACAGCCGCTGCTCCGTCCAGGCGGAGGCGTAGCCGCGCGACGGGCTGTGCGGCGTCTGGTTGGCGTAGACATCATAGTTAAACAGCAAACCGGTGCTGCTTTCGGCCGGCAGGAAATTCTCACGCGGGCCATCGCCGACGCGCTGTTCCGGCAGCCAGTCACCCGGCACCGAGATCAGTAATTGCTGGCTCTCACCGTTGTAGCTCACCTGCAATCGCGGGTCGATCTGGTCAACCGCCACCGGCTGGCTGCCGGACTGCGTCAGCGGCACCCCGGCCTCGCGCAGCTGGTCAGGCGTTAAATAGTAGTGGCCGCCGCGGTACTCGACCGGCAGCACCTGGCCGCCAGGCTGCCCGTTAACCACAATCTCCAGGTAGAGCAGCGTATCGGGCATCGCCACCGCCGTGGGCGGCGGCGGGAGATCGGGCGCGGGTGCCGCCACCGGGGGCGGCGGCAGATCCTCCGCCCCGGCAACGGGGCTGAGCAGCGCCAGCAGGATCATCAGCGGCTTTCTGTGCGGGCAGGGCATCAGCGCCCCCTGTCAGGCGCGGCGCGCGCAATCACCCCGGTGCACCGGTCAGTAAGGGTGAAGTGTAACAGGCTGCGGGTTGTCATTGACCGTCGCCTCCAGCCGGGTTGCTCCGCCCACTGTCTGAGCCAGCGGGAAACGCATCTCCTGGCCCGGCAGCACATACCCCAGCAGGCCGGTGTTCAGCGGCACGCGGCGGGACCCCGCCAGCCAGGAGACATTGGCGATACGGGCATGCACCACGCCCTGGTTACGCACCATCAGCCAGGCTTTGCCCTGGGCGGAGACGGCGCGGAACTGGAGTTTCGGCTGGGTGGCGGTGGCATAGTCGCGCGGGTGCTCAAAGTCCTGCTTGGTCCAGATGCCCGGCCCGCTGACGAACAGCGGCACCGAATAGCGCATCTGGAATTTCAGCCCCAGGCTGTTGCTCTCCGGGGCGGCGTCGCCCTGCGGCACCTCATCCACCAGAATGCGGTAGGCACGCTCCTGGCCCGGCGGCACCTGGCTGTTGCGTACCAGCCGCACCAGCTGGCGTTTGCCGGGGGCAATAGAGGCCACCGGCGGGCTGGGGATCACCTCTGTCTGGCTGTCGTAGCGCTCTTCGCCATTCACCTGCTGCCAGCGGAGGATACGCACCTGGAGGTAGACCGGTTTGCTGTCACGGTTT
Source organism: Chimaeribacter coloradensis (assembly GCF_002858715.1). GTDB lineage: Bacteria > Pseudomonadota > Gammaproteobacteria > Enterobacterales > Enterobacteriaceae > Chimaeribacter > Chimaeribacter coloradensis. Next base: position 387,145 of record NZ_PJZH01000001.1, read on the forward strand.
TCCAGCCAGAGTGCGGACGCCTGTTGGGTGGACTCAATCGCCGGGTCAATCGGCCAGATCAGGATCGCGGCAGCGGCCTGCGCCGGTGCGCTGAGGAAGGGGGAGAGCAGTGCGCACCACAGGGGTGCCCATACCGGTAACTTCATGCCAAATATCCTTTTCACATTACATCAAGAGGTCAATATCAATAGGTCACGGTGACCAGCACGCTGTCGCTGTAGGTGCCTGCGCTGGGCAAGGTCACGGTGTTCAGCAGCCGGGCGTAAATCTTGTACTCCTGCACCGCACCGGTGGCGCTGAGCACCAGGGTGGTGCCGCCATTACTGCCGTTGCCCCACACGGTGGTGCGGGCGGCATTCTGGTAAAGCTGATAGGCCAGGGTTTCACCGGTCTCGGCCTTGATCAGCCGGCGACCGGCTGAAATAGAGCCTGTCACGTTATTGCCGTTGCCCAGTGCCAGCGTCACCGGGGTGCCGGGGGTACATTTCAGCACGATCGAACCGCTGCCCTGGCTGGAGACCACATCCACCGGCGTATCCAGCGACGGCACGTTGCCGAAGTTCAGCGTGCCGAAGGTGGTGACGTCGGCACTGCCGCTGCCCAGCACGCAGCCGTTGACCAGGGTGGCGCTCAGGGTGAACACCTGGCTTTTGCTCAGGTCATCCACGCCGGTGTCCGCCCCGGCGGGCAGCGCCATCATCAGCCACCAGAGCGGCCATCTGCATCGCATCAACGCGGTTCCCTCCCGTTACCAGGTGACGGTGACCTGTACCGTGTCGCTGTAACTCCCTACGCCGGGCGTCGCCTGCGCCGGTATCCGGCCATAGACCGGCAGGTAGACAGTCTGCCCATTGCCGATACCGGCCACGCCGGTGGCGTTGTCCCAGACGGTGGTATAGGCCGCGTTGGTATAAAGGTTGTAGGTGATCCGCTGCGCAGAGGGGCCGCCGACCAGATAACGTGCGGCAGTGTTGCCGCTGTTTCCGCCGCCCAGCCCCACCCGCCAGGCGGTGCCGTTGTTGCATCTGATCTGGATGGCACCGGCGTTTTGCTGGCCGGCTACGCTGACGGGGCGGGAGAGGAAAGAGACTGTGCCGAAATTGAGCGTGCCGAAGCTCACCGTCCCGTTGGTGGTGGTGCCGGCGGTGCAGGCGGCCACCAGCGTGGCGCTGAAACCGACGCTGGCGGTCTTGGTCACGGCCGTGGCGGGAAGCACCGGCACCATCAGCACCGCGGCCAATCCTAACCCGGCCCGCCTTCCTTTGCGGTATGTCATCAGGGTGTCGTTACCAGGTCACCGTCATGGTCACGGTGTCTGTGTAAGTGCCGGCGGCCGGGGTCGCCTGCGCCGGCACCTGGCCATAGACGATCAGGTTAACCGGGGTGCCGGTGCCGGTGGCTGCCAGCGGGGTGCCCGGTGCCCAGAGGGTCGTCCGGGCCGGTTCCTGGTAGAGGTTGTAGTTGATAAAGGTGCCGCCGGTGCCGGCCATGCGCCGCTGGCCGCCTGCGGCGTTGAGGCCGTTATCCAGCGCCACGGTGAACGGTGTGCCGGTGGTGCAGAGCAGCTGGAGGTTACCGGTCCCGGCCGCATCGGTGGACTGGGAGTTGATAATGTTGGCCAGCGAAGAGTATTCGCCAAAGCTCAGGGTACCGAACTGGTTCACGGCGCCGGTCGAGTCGCCCCCGATCACTTCGCACCCGGCACCTATCGTCAGGGTGACGCCCAGGTTACCGGTGACAGTACCGGCAAAAACGGGTACAGAGGGAGCCAGCATCATCAGCGCCAGAGAAGCCAGCGTGAGTTGTGTTTTCTTCATAACCTGTTCCTTTCAGTAAAAGCAAAAGCTGCATCAGGGGGAGAGATCAGCGGGCGGGGAAGCGCCTCCTGCCGTGGACTGCAATGGTTAATCTTGTTAATAAGATTAATTATTAGAATACATTTCGTCATATTTCCTCTCAAAAATAAAAAAAAGTCCTTCTTCGTGGATGTTGTCTATTTTTTACTCTATGGCGGCTTTTTTACGTGAGGAAATTAACAGAAGGTAAGTAACAGGTTAAATAAGAGTAAATAATTGATAATTTAGATAAACAGCGAGGGAGGGTGGATCAATCAGAATTATTAATATATATGGAGGATTTTTGAGAGGATATGATGATTTTTTAATCAAGGAAACCGGGTTATCACGCCGGGATTAATAAGCAAAGCGGGCCTTACGCCCGCTGAGTATCTGTTTGCCGGCAGTCAGGCCTGGGGTGGCAGCACAAAGGCGGCCCCGTCCCTGACCAGCTCACGCGGCAGGGCATTTTTGATCCGGCTGCCGATGCGCTTGGCCAGCCCCACCGGTTGCCCCAGCCAGGTGAGGATGATCTCCTCTGCGTCCGGTAAAACGTCCGGGTAGAGATCGCGCCCCATAAACCAGCTTTGTGCCTGCTCTGCGTCCAGCTCCAGCGCGGCATGGCCTGCGGTGTCCGCCAGCGCCACCACCGCCTCATGCTGCCAGCGGTAGCCTTTCGGGAAGCGTTCCGCCAGCTTCAGGCCGATGCGCGAAAAACGCACCTTGCCGAACAGCGGCGTCAGCGCCTGTGGGAACAGCCAGATCTCCTTGTCACGCAGCCACAGCGAATGGGTCGCCGGCAGCGGCAGCCCGGCGGCACGGGCCGCCTGCGTCACGGCGTCGCGCTCTTTGCCCGGCAGCGGGGAGAAGGGGAACGCGCCCACTTTATAGGTCGGCGCGGGCAGGGAGGCGATGGCGGCGGTTTTGCGCAGCCGCGCCACAAAGAACCCTTCGCTGTCAAAGAGCTGCGGGAAAACGTGCAGGAAGCCTTCCGGCGTGGCAGCCCGTTGCGCGCCGGGGAAGAGCCCGTCCAGCGGCTCCACCGTGACCGCCCCGGGGTAGCGCGCCAGCAGCCAGCCACAGACCTCCTGGTTCTCCTGCGCGTTGAGGGTACAGGTGGAGTAGACCAGCGTACCGCCCGGCTTCAGCGCATGGAACGCGCTGTCGATCAGCTCGCGCTGGGTGGCGGCGATGGAGACGATGCTCTCCGGCGACCAGTTGCTCATCGCGTCCGGGTCTTTGCGCACCACCCCTTCGCCGGAGCAGGGCGCATCCAGCAGAATGGCGTCGAAGGTTTCCGGCAGCGCTGCGCCGAACACCCGGCCGTCAAAGTGGGTCAGCGCACTGTTGCTGACGCCGCAGCGGCTGATGTTGGCGTGCAGCACTTTCACCCGGCTGGCCGAGTATTCATTGGCGACGATGCCGCCGAGGTTACCCATCCGCGCCGCGATCTGGGTGGTTTTCGACCCGGGGGCGGCGGCCACGTCCAGCACCCGCTCCGGCGGCGCGTTATCGCTGAACAGCGCACTGACCGGCAGCATCGAGCTGGCCTCCTGGAGGTAGAACAGCCCGGCCAGGTGCTCCAGCATATTGCCGAGCCGCCGGCTTTCGTCGTCGCTGCGTTCAATCCAGAACCCCTCGTCGCACCACGGCACCGGTGAGAGCTGCCAGCCGTAGGCGGCGGCACGGGTGACGAAGTCTGCCACGCTGATTTTCAGGGTATTGACGCGCAGGCTGGTGCGCAACGGGCGCTGACAGGCCGCGATAAAGTCGTCCATCGCCAGCTCAGCGGGCATGATGGCGCGGGTGGCCGCGAGGAATTCAGGCGGCAGGAAAGCAGAGAGGTGTTTAGCCACAGGGGAGGGTCCGCAAGCGCAATAAAAGTGGCGCGCAGTCTAGCACAGCTGCGCTGCCGCGGTGAAATGGCCGCCGCCGCAGGCTGCGGTAAAAAAGAAAAGCAGCCCGCAGGCTGCTTTTAAGAGTGTGCCGTAGCTGCCCGCGATCAGTTCTGCGGGATGGCGGTGCCCCACGCCTGCCAGCCTTTCGGCTCCTCACTGTTAAGCAGGAAGTGCTTGCCGGGCAGCGCCTTCGGTGCCAGCGGAATGCTCGGCGGGGTCATAAAGGCGATGCCGCCGCGGATAAACTGCTGGAAGGTCCCGCTTTTCACCACGCCGCCGGTCAGGCCGAATTGCAGGTTATAGCCGGAGGCCAGCCAGAACACTGAGTTGTTGCGCACCAGGTGCTGGTACTTTTTGCTGATGCGCAGTGTGACGTGTACCCGGTCACCCATTGCGCCGAGGTAGAAGCCGGTGACGGTGCCGACTTCAATACCGCGGTAAAGGATCGGCGTGCCCACGGAGAGCGAGCCGGTTTCCGCCGCATCCAGCACGATGCCCAGCCCGTCGGTGTAGCGCGAATCGGTGATGGTGGCTTCCTGCAACTCAAAGACGCGCGCCATATGGCCGCCTGCGCCCGGTTCTACATTGATGTAGGGCTGGATCAGGGTGTCGAGGTTGCTCACCCCGGCCGCGGAGATCTCCGGGGAGACAATAGAGAAACGGGTGCCGGTGCGGGCGAAGGTCTGCACATATTCCGGGTAAAGCACCGCTTTGGCGTCCACCTGGTTACGTTCCGGCGTCAGCTTCAGGGACTCCACCTGGCCGATGTCGATGCCCAGGTAGCGGATCGGCATCCCCGGTGAGAGCTTGCTGGCGTCAAAGGTGGTCAGGGTGATCTGGCTGCCCACGGCGCGCGCGGCGGTCTCATTGTTGTAAAGCACCCGTTTTACCCCTTTGGTAAAGGTGGCGCCGTCCAGGTTGTCAAAGCTGATTGCCCCTTTCAGCGCGCGGTTCAGCGGCGATGCCTGCACCGAGAACCCGGCCCCGTTCAGCTGCACTTTCGCGCCGCCCTCCGCCCAGAAGATGCTCTTGTCCGTGAGCAGTTTGCGGTACTCCGGCTGGATGTAGACATCCACGTCAAAGGCGTTGGCGCGCGGGCGGATGTCGGTGATTTCGCCGACCTGGAATTTGCGGTAGAGCACCACCGAGCCGGCCTGCACATCCGGCAGGCTGTCGGCGGTCAGCGTCAGGGTCGGTTTCGGGGTGTCGCCCTGGGTGCCTTCCTCTGCTTTCTGCTCATCGCTGTAGAGCGGGTAGCGGCCCGCCGGGGCACCTTTCGTGCCCGGCAGGATTTTGATGCCGCCGTCAATCCACTCTGCGGCGCTGGCCCCGGTGACCTGTAAGCCATCCAGCCCCAGTTTCACATTGACCCGGCTGTTAACCACAAATTTACTGTCCTGATGGATAAGGTGGCGGTATTCGGGTCTGACCCCCACTTTAAACAGGATACCGGCATCGGTGAGGTCACGCGTCAGTACCTGGCCGACATTGATGCCGTAGAGGATCAGCGGCTGGCCGGGGTTAATGCCGTATGTCTGCGGGGCGAGCAGCGCCAGCGTCAGCACGTCCGGCTGCTGCAGCAGTTTCAGGCTGCTGTCGAGCACCGTGAAGTGATCCTGCCGGTCACCGTCGCCCGGGATCAGCTCCAGCGTGCTGCCGGTGAGCAGGGCGCTGAGGCGGGTATCGTTCAGGCTGAGTTTCGGGCTGTTCAGCTCGATGCGGGTGTTGCTGCGCATCAGCTCCACCACCGACGGGTCTACCGTCAGTTCACCGGTGACCTTGCCGCCCTTGTTCAGCGTCACTGCCGTCAGGGTACCGACCTGTAACCCCTGGTAGATCAGCGGTGTGTGGCCGGCATTTAGGCCGTCGCCTGAGGGCAGGTCGAGTTTGATCAGCACCCCGCGCTGGCTGTGGGCCAGATCGGGGTAGAGCGGGTAGGTCTGCTCCGGGGTGGCCTGGGTGCCGCCGGTGGGCGAGTCAAAGGCGATCGCGCCGTTGACCAGCGCCGCCAGGCTCTCCATCTTCACCGACGCGCCCTGGAGGCTGAAATCCCCCTGGAAGCCGGAAACGTTCCAGAAGCGGCTGTCACGCTTCACCAGGTTGGCGAAGCGGCGGTCGATCAGCACGTCAATCGTTACCCCTTCTTTGCCGGGCGCGATGTCGTAGTCATAGACCTTGCCGACCGGGATCTTGCGGTAGTAGACCAGCGACCCGGTATTCAGGGAGCCGAGATCCGCCGCGCGCAGGTGCACCATCAGCTCGCCGGTGTTCAGGCGGAATTTGGGCTGGGTATCCAGGGCGGTGAACTGGGTTTTCGGCTCGCCCGGGCCGGGCATCATGCCGATGTAGTTGCCGCCGACCAGCGCATCCAGCCCCGAGACCCCGGCCAGCGAGGCTTTGGGCGTCACCAGCCAGAACTGGGTGCCGTCACGCAGCGCATCTTCCAGCTCACTGCGGATGCTCACTTTGACCAGGATGCTGTGCAGATCCTTGCTGAGGCTGATTGTCTGCACGGTGCCGACATCCACCCCCTGATAACGCACCGGGGTGCGGCCGGCGACGATGCCCGCCGCAGACTGGAAGGAGATGGTGACGGTGGTGCCGCGCTCCTGATAGTTGCTCCAGATAAGCCACCCGGCAATGATCAGGGCAATAAAGGGCAGTAACCAGAACGGTGAGATCCGGCGCTTGTTTTTTACCCGCGCCTCAGTCGGTGTAGTCGGCGTTTCGTGTTGCATGTGCATCCCAAATCAAACGGCTATCCAGCCAGTGTACGGCCAGGATAGTTAAGAACACCGCGCTGCCGAAATAGAAGGCAGCCGGCCCCATGGTAAACGAGAGCAGCTGATCGCGGTTGATCAGCGACATCATCAGCGCTATCACAAACAGGTCGAGCATCGACCAGCGGCCAATCCAGGTCACCAGCCGCAACAGCCGGATACGGGTTTTCAGGCTGTGCTGGGTACGGAAATGGATGCTGAGCAGCAGCACCAGCAGCACAATGACCTTGGTAAAGGGCACCAGCACACTGGCGATGAAGACGATACCGGCAATCGGGATATTGCCGGAGGTGGCGAGGGAGACCACGCCGGAGAAGATGGTGTCGTCCATCCGCTGGCCGTTGGCATAGATGACGGAGATCGGCAGCAGGTTGGCCGGCAGCAGGAAAATCATCGCGGCCAGCAGCGCCGCCCAGCTTTTTTGCAGGCTGTGGCGGCGGCGCGGGCGCATCGGCACGTGGCAGCGCGGGCAGCGGCCGCGGGCGTCCGGGTGGCCGGTGAATTTGCACGGCAGGCAGAGGCGCAGGCTGTCGGGCGTGCCCGGCGGCTGCGGCTGCGGGTAGAGGCGCGCCCACAACTGCTCCACGTTCAGGTGGATCAGCAGCAGGATCGTCAGCAGCATCACCGCGAGATAGGCGGCCAGCGCAGGACCCGGCGTGATGTCGGCATACTCTTTGACCTTGATGCAGGCCACGCCCATGCCCACCAGGTAGATGTCGAGCATCACCCACTCTTTCAGCCGGTCCAGCATCAGCAGCACCGGCCGCAGGTTCATGCCGAGCCGCCGCCCGATATAAAGGTAGAGCAGGGAGAGCACCAGCGTCAGCGGCGCGCCCACGGCACAGAACAGCACCATGCTGCCGGTAAGCGGCGAGCCCTGGTCGGTCATCAGCATGACCCCCTCCAGCAGCGAGGCATCGATGCGGGTGCCGAGCAGGCGGATGCTGATTAGCGGTTCGCTGAAGGCAAAGGGCATCAGCAGCAGGGCGGTCACGGCCACGATCGCCAGGCGCGTCAGCGACCAGTCGCGCCCTTTCTCTACCCGGGCATTGCAGCGCGGGCAGTAGGCGGACTCCGTGCCCCGCAAGGGGGGCAGGGTAAACAGCATGTCGCATTCGCTGCAACGCTGGTAACGGGCCTGTGGCAACGGGCCGGAGAGTGTCTCTATTTTCATGATCCCGGACTCGGCAGAAGGTGCGTAAACAGCCTGTAAGGGGTCTGTGCCACCTGGTTACAAAAAAATGTGCGTTCCCTGCGCGTTATCTGGGGCACAATCCGCACCCGGCGGTACCGGCCGGAGGGGACAATCGTTTTTTGATGCACATCTGGATACTTAGCGTAGCGTGAAATGGGGATGCGGTCAGGCATGGCTCAGATAAATCCGACGACTTTCTGCGGCCAACATACCCCGGCACAGGGGGTTTTGTGAAGTAACCTCCGATTAACCTTGTGACGATACGCATTTAATGCTTATTTTATAGGGGCTAAGCGCCGTGCCGCGCTGATTACCCCACAGATTCTATGGTCATAACATGAATAAAACTGAATTCTACGCGGAATTAAAACGTGATATGGGCGCGCTGCTGGCCGGCGAAACCAATTTTATCGCCACACTGGCCAACGCCAGTGCGCTGCTGTATGAGCGCCTTGAGGGTGTGAACTGGGCGGGCTTCTATCTGATGGACGGTAAGACCCTGGTGCTGGGGCCGTTCCAGGGGAAAATCGCCTGCGTGCGCATCCCGGTCGGCAAAGGTGTGTGCGGCACGGCCGTGGCGCAAGGCGCTGTCCAGCGCGTGGGTGACGTCCACGCCTTCCCGGGCCACATCGCCTGTGATGCCGCCAGCAATGCAGAAATTGTGTTGCCGCTGCGGGTCAACGGGCAGGTCATCGGGGTGCTGGATATCGACAGCACCGTATACCAACGCTTCGATCAGGAGGATGAAACCGGCCTGATCGCGGTGGTTGAGGGGCTTTGCGCGCAACTGGAACAGTGCGACGCGGCAAAATATGTCCTCCTTTCTCACGATGATTAACGGATAACGTGGCATTTACTGATGGCGTCATTATAATGGCGCCTGTTCATGCCTGCGCCGGTTGGCAAACCCGTTGTAATCAGGAAATTTCATGGAAAATCAACCTAAGTTGAACAGCAGTAAAGAAGTCATCGCCTATCTGGCTGAGCGGTTCCCGCTCTGTTTCACCGCCGAAGGCGAAGCGCGTCCGTTAAAGATCGGCATTTTTCAGGATCTTGTGGAGCGCGTCCAGGCTGAGGAGAACCTCAGCAAAACGCAATTGCGTTCCGCCCTGCGCCTCTATACCTCAAGCTGGCGTTACCTGTATGGCGTTAAAGTCGGTGCCCAGCGCGTCGATTTAGACGGCAACCCATGCGGCGAGCTTGAAGAGCAGCATGTTGAACATGCGCGTAAGCAGCTGGAAGAGGCGAAAGCCCGCGTCCAGGCGCAACGTGCCGAACAGCAGGCCAAGCGCCGCGAAGCGGCCGCCGCCAACGGGGATGCCCCGGAAGCTGCACGCCGCCCACGTCCGGCGGGTAAAAAACCTGCGCCGCGCCGTGAAAACGGTGCTGCCCAGGAGGCCCGCAAGCCGCGCCCACCACGTCCGCAACAGGCGAAAGCGCCTCGCGCTGAACGTGAGGAGAGCCCGGCACGTCTGGTGCCCGTCACCGACATCTCAAAACTGCAGATTGGCCAAGAGATCAAAGTCCGGGCCGGTAAGAGCGCGATGGATGCCACCGTATTGGAAATTGCCAAAGACGGTGTCCGTGTGCAGCTCTCCTCCGGTCTGGCGATGATCGTGCGCGCAGAACACTTGCAGTTCTGATACGGAGGCCAACCCAGGCATGAACAAATTTGTCAGAGTTACCGCCATTGCGGCGGGCCTGTTTCTGGCGGGCGCAAGCTTCGCCAATGAGGCCCCCGTCACCCTTGAGACGCTGCCTCAGCTCCAGCAGGAGCCGCAGGACGCCACCGTCAGCGAACGTGTGACGGCGCGTTTCACCCGTTCCCATTACCGTCAGTTTGACCTTGATGAGAACTTCTCCGCAAAAATCTTCGATCGCTACCTCAATATGCTGGACTTCAACCACAACGTGTTGATGGCCGCCGATGTGGCGCAGTTTGCGGATAAAAAAACCAGCCTGGGCGAGGAGCTGAAAACCGGCAAGCTCGATACCGCCTATGCCCTGTTCAACCTGGCGCAGAAACGCCGGTTTGAACGCTTCCAATATGCGTTGACGGTGCTGGCCAGACCGATGGACTTTACCGGCAACGACACCATTGACCTTGACCGCAGCAAAGCGCCGTGGCCTAAGGACATCAATGAGCTGAACAGCCTGTGGGACGCCAAAGTCAAATATGACGAGCTGAACCTCAGGCTGACCGGCAAAGATGAGAAAGAGATCCGCGAGGTGCTCAGCAAACGCTACCACTTCGCCATCAAACGCCTGGCGCAGAGCAACAGCGAGGATGTGTTCCAGCTGATCATGAACGCCTTCGCGCATGAGATTGATCCGCACACCAACTACCTCTCCCCGCGCAACACCGAGCAGTTCAATACCGAGATGAGCCTCTCCCTGGAGGGGATCGGTGCGGTGCTGCAGCAGGATGATGACTACACCATGATTAACTCCATGGTGCCGGGCGGCCCGGCGGCGAAAAGCAAAAACATCACCGTGGGCGACCGCATCGTGGGCGTAGGCCAGAGCGGCAAACCGATGGTGGATGTGATTGGCTGGCGTCTGGATGATGTGGTCGCGCTGATCAAAGGGCCGAAGGGCAGTAAAGTGCGCCTGGAAGTGTTGCCGGCCGGGAAGGGCACCAAAACCCGTACCGTGACGCTGACGCGTGAGCGCATCCGTCTGGAAGACCGCGCCGTGAAGATGACGGTGAAAACCTTCGGCAAGCAGAAAGTGGCGGTGATGGATATCCCGGGCTTCTACGTGGGCCTGACGGATGACGTCAAAGTGCAGCTGCAGAAGATGGAAAAACAGCACGTCAACAGCCTGGTGATCGACCTGCGGACCAACGGCGGCGGCGCGCTGACCGAGGCGGTGTCGCTCTCCGGCCTGTTTATCCCGAGCGGCCCGGTGGTGCAGGTGCGGGACAACAACGGCAAGGTGCGTGAAGACAGCGACACTGACGGCGTGGTCTACTACAAAGGGCCGCTGGTGGTGCTGGTTGACCGCTTCAGCGCCTCGGCGTCTGAGATCTTTGCGGCCGCCATGCAGGATTACGGCCGTGCGCTGATTGTCGGTGAGCCGACCTTCGGTAAAGGCACCGTGCAGCAGTACCGCTCCCTGAACCGTATCTACGACCAGATGCTGCGCCCTGAGTGGCCGGCGCTGGGCTCGGTGCAGTACACCATCCAGAAGTTCTATCGCGTTAACGGTGGCAGTACCCAGCGTAAAGGGGTCACGCCGGATATCCTGATGCCGACCGGCGTCGAAGCGGCGGAAACCGGCGAGGCGTTCGAAGATAACGCCCTGCCGTGGGACAGCATTAATGCGGCTACCTACAGCAAAACCGGCGACATGAAACCCTTTGTGCCGGAACTGCTGAAAACGCATGCGGCCCGCATCGCCAACGATCCGGAGTTCCAGAGCATCGCGCAGGACATTGAGAAGTACAAGGCGACCAAAGATAAGCGTGACATCGTGTCACTCAATTTTGCCCAGCGCGAAAAAGAGAACCATGATGATGACGCCATCCGCCTGAACCGGATCAATGAACGTTTCAAACGCGAAGGCAAAAAGCCGCTGAAATCTCTCGACGATCTGCCGAAAGATTACCAGCAGCCGGACCCCTACCTGGATGAGACGGCGCACATCGCGCTGGATCTCTCCCAGGCGGAATCTACCGAGGGGAATGCGGCGGCGAAATAAGCGGCCCATCCTGAAAAAAGCGCACTCCGGTGCGCTTTTTTTATGCCTGCGGAAGGGGCCGGTGCGCACCTTTTAACCATCTGGCTGGCCTGTTTTGGTTAAGTCTCCTCACAATGCGAGACAGATCGCTGCATTTTGTAAAGTTTTGTGATTTTAGCAGCTTAAGCGCACCTATCCCTTGAAACCTCCCGCCAAGACCATACGATCACAAGGCAGGCATGTTGCCTGCATGAACTAACAATGAGGAAGTGACCATTTTATGATGCGTATAGCGTTATTCCTGCTGACCAACCTGGCGGTGATGGTGGTCTTCGGGCTGGTACTCAGCCTGACAGGGATCCAATCAAGCAGTGTCATGGGGTTAATGATCATGGCCGGGCTGTTTGGTTTTGGCGGCGCATTGGTTTCGCTGCTGATGTCCAAATGGATGGCGCTGCGTTCGGTCGGCGGCGAAGTGATTGAACAACCCCGTAATGCTACCGAGCGCTGGCTGCTCGACACCATCCGCGTGCAGTCACAGCAGGCGGGCATCGCCATGCCGCAGGTAGCGATCTACCACGCCGCGGACATCAACGCCTTTGCTACCGGTGCGCGCCGTGATGCGTCGCTGGTGGCGGTAAGTACCGGCCTGTTGCAGAACATGAGCCAGGCGGAAGCCGAAGCGGTGCTGGCCCATGAAATCAGCCACATCGCCAATGGCGATATGGTGACCATGACCCTGATCCAGGGGGTGGTGAACACCTTCGTGATCTTCATCTCGCGCCTGCTGGCGCAGGTGGCAGCCGGTTTCCTCGGCGGCAACCGGGAGGAAGAGGGCGGCAGCAACGGCAACCCGTTGATCTATTTTGCGGTCGCGACCGTGCTGGAGCTGGTGTTCGGTATTCTGGCCAGCATCATCACCATGTGGTTCTCGCGCCACCGTGAATTCCACGCTGACGCCGGTTCTGCGAAGCTGGTCGGGCGTGACAAGATGATCGCCGCCTTGCAGCGGCTGAAAACCAGCCACGAGCCGCAGGAAGCGGGCAGCCTGATGGCGTTCTGCATTAACGGTAAGAATAAATCACTCAGCGAGCTGTTTATGTCTCACCCGCCGCTGGATAAGCGCATTGAAGCGCTGCGCAGCGGCCAGTACCTGAACTGACCGTAACCGGATAATAAAAAGCCCCGCCAGTGTGCGGGGCTTTTTTTGCCTTCATTTTTAGGCCTTCAACAGGAGACCGGCGTTATGCGGCCGGGGCGCTCTGCTGGGTCATCCGTAGGAAGCTGACCACGGCACCGCCGGCGGCCAGCGTCCCGCCTAACAGCAGAGACGCGTGGGTGCCGCTTTGTGAAAACAGGTTAAACATCAGCGCCACCAGGGCTGCCCCGGTGGTCTGGCCCAGCAGGCGGGCGGTGCCGAGCATCCCGCTGGCACCGCCGCTGCGTTCACGCGGCGCGGCGCTGATAATGGTGTGGTTGTTAGGTGACTGGAACAGCCCGAACCCGGCACCGCACAGGATCATCCGCCAGATGATATCAACATCGCTGGGGTGGGAGGGCAGCAGCGCCAGGGCATAGAGGCCGCAGGCGAACACCAGCAGGCCGATGCCGCCCAGCAGCCCGGCGTGATAGCGCTCCACCAGCCTGCCGGCAATCGGTGCCATGACCATCGTCGCCAGCGGCCACGGCGTCAGCAGCAGGCCGGTTTCCACCTCACTGCGCCCCAGCACGGTTTGCAGGAAGAACGGCAGGGAGACAAAAGCCAGCATCTGCGCGCTGAACGAGCAGATCGAGGTGCCGATGGAAAGCGAAAAGATCGGGATACGCAGCAGGTCAACCGGCAGCAGCGGGAAGGGCTGATTCAGCTGGCGGCGGACAAACACCACACCCACAATCAGCAGCGCCAGCAGTTCGCCCAGCGTCAGCAGCAGGCTCTGCCCCTGTGCAAAGCCGCTCAGGGCGGTAATCAACAAACCGAAGGTCAGCGCGTTCAGCACGCCGCTCAGCAGATCAAACCGCTGTCCTGTACGGCGGCTGGGGTTGGCAGGCAGGAATTTCATGCCGAGCGCCAGCGCCACCAGGCCGATCGGCAGGTTAATGGCAAACAGCCAGGGCCAGTCAGCAAAGGAGAGGATGGCGGAGGCCACGGTCGGCCCGGCCGCCGACGAGACGGCCACAATCAGCGCATTGATGCCCATGCCGCGCCCCAGATAGCGCTGCGGGTAGATGATGCGCACCAGCGCGGTATTCACGCTCATGATCGCCGCCGCACCAAACCCCTGTAAGACGCGGGCGATGGTCAGGGTCGTCAGTGAGTCGGCCAGCGCGCACAGCACGGAGGTGATGCTGAATACCAGCAGCCCCGCCTGGTAAACGCGGCGGTAGCCCAGAATATCCCCCAATGAGGAGAGCGAGAGCAGGGAGATGGTAATCGCCAGCTGGTACGCATTCACAATCCAGATCGAGGACGCCGGGCTGGCGTTCAGATCCCGGGCGATGGTCGGTAAGGCCACGTTGGCAATCGCGCCATCCAGCACAGAGACAATAATACCCAGGGCGATGGCCAGGATCGCGCCATAACGCTGGGGGACGGGCAAGCCGTCAGCAGGGGTTGCGGTCATGAAAACAGTCTGATAGTAAACAGGTGATGCCTGAAATATTAACACGCTAACTATTTAAGCGCGGCCTTTCCGGCGGGTGGTCACTCTTTTTTTTAAGCAACCTCTGCCGTTCTGGTCAGTTATAGTGCAGGGATTTACGCAACTGGCTGGGGCTGACGCCGAACGCTTTTTTAAACGAGGTCGAGAAGTTGTTGCTGTCGCTGAAACCGCAGGCAAAGGCGATCTCCGTCAGCGTGTCATCGGTGGATTGGATCTGGTATTTCGCCCGGTTAAGCCGCAGGGTGTTCAGGTATTTTTGCGGGGTCTGCCCGGTGTGGCTGAGGAACTGGCGATGCAGGGTGCGTGGCGTGATGTAAAAGCGATCGGCCAGGGCCTCCCAGTTAATCTCATCCTGCGGGTTCTGTTGCAGATAGAGCAGGATCTGTTGCAGTTTATCCTGATTGGAGCCGGTGTGGGTGATGCGGTAGCGCCCCTGGCGCAGCAGCATCAGGATGCGCAGAAACAGCGTCTCCTGTCGGCACTGTTCAATCAGCGGCTCCTGCTCCACCTGAAGTTTCATCTCATCCAGCAGGCTTTTCAGCGATTTTTTCAGCGCCGGGCTGATGCTCCAGACGCAGCCGTCATCCGGCGAGGGCAGCAGGTGGCTGAAGTTTTTAATAAAGGTAAACGAGGCGTTGGGCCGGTAGAGGATATTGACCAGCCGCAGATCGTCGACCTGCTCAAACAGGTGGCGATCGGCCGCATTGATGTAAAAACACATGCCGCAATTAATGGTGTAGGGGAAATCATTCAGAACGTGTAACCCGCTGCCGCCATCCACAATAAAGATTTCATTGAAGTCGTGGGTATGCTCAGGAAACGGCTCCTGCGGCTCACGGAATGCCAGGGCCACGGCATCCTCCTGGCGCGGGAAAAAATCATAGCTGCGCAAGGTATACATGGGTCTCTCACTCTGGCGGGGCAACAAGGAGCAGTGCCCGTAATGGGGGGGATAAATTCAATTAAAACGTATAAATAAAAAAAATAAACCCGCGTTTCATTAAATTGTGACGGCGGTGAGATATTTTCGACTTGCTTGCAAGAAAGGGTGAAAGGCGGGCAAAAGTGCCGTAGATTGCTAACCAGGCGTTATTTCTCTTATACTGAATTACTGTTCTGATTTTTTTGAAACTCATTGATCCGGGCGGCCCGCACGGGCCCCGGAGAAGGTAAGGCAACCATGGCTATTGCAGATTTTGATAAACAACCGGACTCCGTCTCCTCTGTGCTGAAGGTGTTCGGCATCCTTCAGGCGCTGGGCGAAGAGCGGGAAATTGGGATCACGGAACTCTCCCAGCGGGTGATGATGTCGAAAAGCACCGTCTATCGCTTTCTGCAAACCATGAAGTCGCTGGGCTACGTGGCGCAGGAGGGGGAGTCGGAAAAATACTCGCTGACGCTGAAGCTGTTTGAGCTGGGGGCCAAGGCGTTGCAGAACGTTGACCTGATCCGCAGCGCAGACATCGAAATGCGTGAGCTGTCGAAACTGACCCGTGAGACGATTCACCTCGGCGCGCTGGATGAAGACAGCATCGTCTACATCCATAAAATTGACTCGATGTATAACCTGCGCATGTATTCGCGCATCGGCCGCCGTAACCCGCTGCACAGCACTGCCATCGGCAAAGTGCTGCTGGCGTGGCGCGACCGCAAAGACGTGGCGGAGATTCTCAAAGAGGTGGAGTTTACCCGCAGTACCACGCGCACGGTCGGCAGTGCGGAGGAGCTGATGCCGGTGCTCGACTTGGTGCGCGAGCAGGGCTACGGCGAAGACAACGAAGAGCAGGAAGAGGGGCTGCGCTGCCTGGCGGTGCCGGTGTTCGACCGCTTCGGGGTGGTGATTGCCGGCCTGAGTATGTCTTTCCCGACCATCCGCTTCTCCGAAGAGGCCAAAGTGGATTATGTGGCGATGCTGCACACCGCGGCCCGCAATATCTCGGAGCAGATGGGCTACCACGACTACCCGTTCTGACCCGCTCTGTTGGGCATAAAAAAACCGGCGCTTATCGCGCCGGTTTTTTTGGGAACGCCGTGGGGCGGCAGGCTTAGCGGTGCGCCAGTTCTGCGGTCTCGTCGGCATTCATCAGGGTTTTGTCCGTCTGGCGCATCAGCTGGCTGGTGACTGTCCCGGCGGTCATTGAGCCGCTGACGTTCAGGGCGGTACGCCCCATGTCGATCAGCGGTTCCACGGAGATCAGCAGCGCCACCAGGGTCACCGGCAGGCCCATCGCCGGCAACACAATCAGCGCGGCAAAGGTCGCGCCACCGCCCACACCCGCCACACCGGCAGAGCTGAGGGTCACGATGCCCACCAGGGTCGCAATCCAGACCGGATCAAACGGGTTGATGCCCACGGTCGGGGCCACCATCACCGCCAGCATGGTCGGGTAGAGGCCCGCACAGCCGTTCTGCCCGATAGTCGCGCCAAAGGAGGCGGAGAAGCTGGCGATCGATTCCGGGATGCCCAGGCGACGGGTTTGCGCTTCCACGCTCAGCGGGATAGTTGCAGCGCTGGAGCGGCTGGTAAAGGCGAAGGTCAGCACCGGCCAGACTTTGCGGAAGAAGCGGCCCGGGTTGACGCCGACGCCGGCCAGGAACAGGGCGTGGACCACAAACATGATGCCCAAACCGAGGTAAGAGGCGACCACGAAGCTGCCGAGCTTGATGATGTCCTGCAGGTTGGAACCGGCCACCACTTTGGTCATCAGCGCCAGTACGCCGTACGGGGTGAGTTTCATCACCAGGCGCACCAGCTTCATCACCCAGGATTGCAGGGTGTCGATGGCCACCAGCACACGCTCGCCTTTGGCTTTGTCATCCTTCAGCAGTTGCAGTGCCGCCACACCCAGGAACGCCGCGAAGATCACCACGCTGATGATCGAGGTCGGGCTGGCGCCGGTGAGTTCGGCAAACGGGTTTTTCGGCACGAAAGAGAGCAGCAACTGCGGAACGGTGAGGTCCGCCACCTTACCGGCATAGTTGGTCTGCAAAGCGGCCAGACGGGCCGTCTCCTGCGCGCCCTGTACCAGGCCGTCCGCCGTCAGGTGGAACAGCCAGGTCACCAGCACGCCGACCAGCGCCGCAATCATGGTAGTCACCAGCAGGGTGCCGATGGTGAGCACGCTGATTTTCCCCAGCGAGGAGGCATTATGCAGCTTCGCTACCGCACTCAGGATAGAGGCAAACACCAGCGGCATCACGATCATCTGCAGCAGCTGCACATAACCATTACCGACGATGTTAAACCAGCTGATCGAGGTCTTCAGCGTGTCGCTGTCTGAGCCGTAAACAGCCTGCAGGCCCAGGCCAAACAGCACGCCCAGTACCAGCCCCACTAATACTTTTTTTGCCAGGCTCCACGGCTTATGGCGGGTTTGCGCCAGCAGCCACAGGAGGGCAACGAAGACCACTACGTTAATCACGAGCGGAAGATTCATACCCAACTCTCCAGAAGTTATCCAATTTATAGTGCATTGTGCCGGGGCGTCCGCTTTTTCAGACGGTTTCCCCTGACTTTTGCTTGCGCATAGGGTAACAGGCCGCAATAGAGGCGCTTATAACCAGATCTTATGGCTTATAACTTTTCCTGCAATTCAGGGTGCTATTTGAGCAAGATGGCGATAAGGCGCTCAGATCGAGGTAATGTTCTTCAGGAACTGGCCGATGTTCTGGAGGTGGAGGGTGTCGATAAAGCCCGGCCCCTGCTGCCACCACACCGCCAGCCCGACCAGCACCAGGCAGAGCGTGCGCTCTAACTGGTTGCCTCTCTGGCTGTTGAGGATTGGCAGGCGGAAGCGCCAGCGGCAGGGCCACAGCAGCGGGACGCCCGCCGGGGTGAGCATATCTGCCATGATGTGGCTCAGATAGCCGACGATCATCGCATGCAGTACATCCAGGGGAATGCCCCAGTCAGCGGGCACCTGAGAGCGGAACAGGAAGATGCCGCCGGCGACGGCCAGCAGGCTGTGGGTAAAGCCCCGGTGGCCGCAAAGGCGCGAAATGGGCAAGGAGAGCCATTTCAGCCGCTGGCCCAGCAGAGAGTTGGGGTGGTCAATATCCGGCAGCAGTGAGGTCACCAGCGCACCGGGAATAATATGCCACCAGTCACCCTGTGCCAGTTCAGGGGAAAGCTCTGCCTTTTTGGCAAAAATGGCACAGGCAACAGAAAAAATGAGATGCCCTTCGGCAGTCATACGACAATCCTGACTGAAAAACTGGTAATTTATCCAGTATAAAACATATTGTTGCAGCGCGGAAGCCGTTACCCTGTAACTATTTGCAAGCAGGCGACGCCGGAGAGGGGAAGGTAAAAACAATAAAAAAACGCGGCCGGGGCCGCGTTGTCGTGATGCGCAGAGACGTTACCGTGCCAGCCAGCCGCCGTCAACCGCCAGCGTATAGCCATTAACATAATCGGACGCGGCTGACGCGAGGAACACCACCGGCCCCATCATGTCTTCCGGTGCGCCCCAGCGGCCGGCCGGGATGCGGTCCAGAATCTCTTTGCTGCGGTCTTCGTCGTCACGCAACTGCCGGGTATTGTTGGTGGCCATATAGCCCGGCGCGATGGCATTGACGTTAATCCGGTGCCTGGCCCACTCGTTGGCCAGCAGCCGGGTAACGCCCATCACCGCGCTTTTGGAAGCGGTGTACGAGGGTACGCGGATACCGCCCTGGAATGAGAGCATAGAGGCGATGTTAATGATCTTCCCGCCGGTGCTCTGTTTGATAAACTGCCGCGCCACCGCCTGAGACAGGAAAAACAGGGTTTTGATATTGACGTTCATCACGTCGTCCCAGTCCTGCTCGGTAAAGGCCAGCGCATCCTCCCGGCGGATGATGCCGGCATTGTTGACCAGAATATCGATTTTGCCGAAGCCGCTAATCGCCTGCTCCACCACGGACGGAATCACGTCTGTGCGGCTCAGGTCAGCTTTTACCGTCAGGAAGCGCCGTCCCAGCGCCTCGACCGCCTGACGGGTCTCGTCCGGGTCCGACATGTTGACGCCGACGATGTCGCAGCCCGCCTGGGCCAGGCCGATCGCCATTCCCTGGCCCAGGCCGGTGTTGCAGCCGGTGACCAGGGCCACTTTCTCTTTCAGTTCAAACGCGTTCAGCATCATCTCTCGCTTCTCTTGGTCGCAGCCGGATGGGCGCGGGTTATGCCGTCAGCGGCAGGGGGCCGGTCAGCGCAGGTCGGCCACGGCCACGTGGTCCATATCATCAAATACCTGGTTTTCACCGATCATGCCCCAGATAAAGGTATAGCGCTTGGTGCCGACCCCGGCATGGATCGACCAGCTCGGCGAGATCACCGCCTGCTCGTTGTGCACCAGCAGATGGCGGGTCTCCTGCGGCTCGCCCATCATATGGAAGACGGCGGTGTCCTCATCCATATCGAAATAGAAGTAGACCTCCATGCGGCGCTCATGGGTATGGCACGGCATGGTGTTCCACTGGTTGCCGTCAGCCAGTTTGGTCAGCCCCATGGTGAGCTGGCAGGTCGGCAGCACGTCCGGCACGATAAATTTATTGATGGTGCGGCGGTTACTGGTGGCGTCATCGCCCAGCGTCTGCGGGGAGGCCTCCGCCATCGTGATTTTGCGGGTCGGGAAGGTGGTGTGGGCCGGGGCGCTGTTGTAGTAGAACTTGGCCGGGCGCGCGGCGTCAACGCTGCTGAAGACCACCTCCTGCGCCCCTTTGCCGACGTAAAGCGCCTCTTCAGTGCCGACTTCAAAGGTGTCGCCGTCCACCACGATCAGGCCCGGCCCGCCGATGTTAATGACCCCCAGCTCGCGGCGTTCAAGGAAATAGCTGACGCCCAGCTGCTTACCCACTTCACCGCCAATCGACACGCTGTTCTGCACCGGCTTGATGCCGCCGATGATGATGCGGTCGATATGGCTGTAGGTCATGGTGTAGGTGTCATCTTCGAAGATCTTCTCGATCAGGAATTCCCGGCGTAACCCGGCGGTGTCGAGGTGTTTGGCGTGTTCGCTGTGAATGCTTTGACGGACTTGCATGTCAGTGCCTCTTGAGGGAGTGGCGGAGCGGGCGAAGGCCCGTAGGAGGGAATGCACCGGGCAAAGAGGTGGGCCGCGTGGCAGCGCCAGCCCGCCTCTTTGGAGTATGCCCGGTTCATCCTCGTTCTGAAAAAAGCATAGTGCCTGCGAGATATGAATTCAATAAATATGAAATGACGTTTTATTTATTTTTTGAAGGGCGTCATGCTTTTGCTATTTTTGCGCTGACGGCACGCGGCTAGCCCGTAGTATGGGGCGCTGTAACCCCTTAGCGACAGGAGCAAGCAATGAACACCTTCTTTTTCGATCAGGAGACCCCGTGGGACGATCTGGGGCAGGGCATTAAGCGCAAAGTGATGACCTGGAGCGATGAACTGATGATGGTGGCGGTACATTTTGAAAAAGGGGCGATCGGCACGCCACATCAGCACGATATCCATGATCAGATCGCCTACGTTGCCGCAGGCAGCTTTGAAGTGGAGATCGAGGGGGTAAAAAAGGTGCTGAAAACCGGTGACGCCTACCGGGCGGTGAAGCATGAGATGCATGGCGTGGTCGCCCTGGAGGCGGGCAGCATCCTGATTGATACCTTCTCGCCGAAGCGGGATGATTTTCTTTAGCAGAAAACAGCGGCCGGGCAGCGGTTCCCGCCCGGCCGCGTATCAGGCGATTGTGCCGGAGAAGCGGGTCAGGCGAGATGCTCAGCGCGCAGATCCGCCAGCGATGCCAGTTTCACTTCCGCCAGCGCCCAGCGCGGGTCGTCACGGTTCTCTGCGGCCGGCACCACAATCGACCGCATCCGGGCCGCTTTGGTGGCGACCATGCCGTTAACGGAGTCCTCCAGGGTCACGCAGTTCAGGGGGTCTACCCCCAATTGCGCTGCCGCCAGCAGGTAAACTTCCGGGTGCGGTTTGCTGTAGGCCAGGGGCTGTGCCGATACCCGTACCGGGAAAAAGTCCTCCAGCCCGAACATCGCCAGCACCTTATCCAGCATATAGCGCGGTGACGCCGAGGCGAGGCCGATCTTCAGCCCCTGTTCCCGGCAGAGTTCCAGCGCATGGCTGACGCCGGGCAGCAATGGGCGGTGCTGCTCTACCAGCGCAATGGCGCGGGCGATGACCCTTTCCGTGACCTCCGCCCGGCTGGGCCCCTGCCACGGCATCGCCTGATACCACATCTCGACCACCTGATCGATGCGCAGCCCCAGCGTGTCCGGCAGGGCGTCCCGCTGGCTGAGATCCAGCCCCAGGCTGCCGAAGATATCCAGCTCCGCCTGGGTCCATAGCGGTTCTGAATCAATCAACAAACCATCCATATCAAAAATTGCTGCATGTATCGGTCGGACATAGGCCATGCGCAGACGCTCCTTAAAACCGGGAAAGGGAAGGTGACTGCCACCACTTTAGCACTGCCCGCCCCAGGCTGAATATGCTTTGTTCACATCGCGCGGCAACCCGGCTAAATGATTAAAAGTTTGGGCGCTTTTTACATCTGTAGGTACACTTGCTGACAGGAAAGACGTCTTTACAAGGGGAATACATGACGTATCAACAGGCTGGGCGCGTTGCCGTGCTCAAACGGGTAGCAGGCTGGGTGGTATTTATTCCGGCCCTGCTGTCGACAATGGTATCGCTGCTGAACTTTATCTACAGCCAGAGCAAGCAGACTCAGGGCATCAATGCCGTCATGCTGGATTTCCTGCATGTCATGATCGATATGGTCCGCTTCAATACCCCGTTCCTGAACGTTTTCTGGCATAACTCGCCGGTGCCCGTGCTGGGGCAGGGGCTGAGCGGGGCGAACCTGATGTTCGCCATCATCTATATCCTGATCTTTGTGGGGCTGGCGCTGCAGGCCTCCGGCGCGCGTATGTCGCGGCAGGTTCGCCATATCCGCGAAGGGGTGGAGGACCAGATGATTCTGGAACAGGCGCGCGGCAGTGAAGGGCGCTCGCGGGCGCAGGTGGAAGAGCGGATCGTTCTGCCGCGCCACACGATCTTTTTACAGATTTTCCCACTCTATATCCTGCCGGTGGTGATCGCGGTTATCGCCTGGCTGATGCTGAAGTTGCTGGGGCTTATCGCCTGAGGCAACAGAAGCCTGAAACAACCCGGTGCTGCCGGGTTTTTTTATGCGTTCAGAACGGCTCCGGGTGCAGCAGCTGGTCTACGGCGCGTTGGGCCGCCACCAGGTGCTGACCGCCGAACAGGTTACTGCGGTTAAGCAGATAGTAGAGCTGGTAGAGCGGCTGGCGGGTGGGGAAGTCCTCCGGCAGCGGCCAGATGCTCTGGTAGCCGTCATAAAGCTGGGCAGGCAGGTCAGGGTAACGCGGCAGCATTGCCAGGTCACACTCGCGGTCACCCCAGTAGCAGGCCGGGTCAAACAGTACCGGGCCGTGGGGGCCGAGGGCGCAGTTCCCCGGCCAGAGATCGCCGTGCAGCAGGGAAGGCTGGGGCTGGTGGTTATGCAGCCGCTGTTTCACCAGATCGATAATCTCTTCCATATTGCCGAATACCATGCCCTTTTCCGCCGCCAGCTGGAGCTGCCAGCCGATGCGCTGCTCGGCAAAAAAGGTACTCCAGCGCCGCTGCCAGCTGTTGGGCTGCGGCAGGGTCGCCAGGTCGTTATCGAAGTCCAGCCCGAACTGCAGCTGCTCACTCCACTGATGCAGCGCCGCCAGCTGCTGGCCCAGCCGGTAGGCGGCCTGCTCATCCAGCGGCCGCAGAGGGATATACTCCAGCAGCAGGAAGCTGTCGTCCCGGTCGCTGCCCACGCCATAGACCTGCGGCACCTGCACCGTTTTGCTGCGCGCCAGCAGTTCGAGCTGGTCCGCTTCGGCGGTGAACATCATCAGCAGCTCACGCTGGTCAGCTTTGACGAACACCTGATGCTCGCCGTAGCTGACCCGCCAGGCCGGGTGGATCTCTCCGCCGGGCAGCTCGACACGCTCGCGTATCTCCGCGGCCCCCAGGTGATCATTCAACAGACGACTAATGGCTTGCCACATGGTAGTACCCTCCGTCCGGCCGGTGATTCATCAGCGCCGCCGGGGCACTGATAAAAAACGATCTGGCGCACAGGCAGACGCCGGAAGGGCGCTGCCGGGGCAGCTTGCCCTAGGAAGTATATACGCGATTGATAGTACGCCTGAAAAAAGCGCAAAATTTGTGCAATCCGCCACACCGGGGATCACGCTTTCGGCGACAATTTCACCTGTTCAATCTGCCGGAGGTAGTCGTCCAGCGTGGTCAATGTCACCTCCGGCGTCTGGCCCAGCGCCGTTTCACCCAGGCGCGTCGCCAGCTCAATGACATCCTCTTTGCTGTGCAGGCTGCTGACGCCGTAGCTGTTGGTACCCAGCTCATGCAGCACGCCGTCACCACTGGTCAGCGAGGTGGTAAACCCGGCCAGCGTCAGCTGATTGGTGAGTTTTGCCAGGTCCGCCAGCCCCTGCTCCTGGTAGCGGAAGGTGACCACATAGGGGTCAGAATGTGACAGCGCCATAATTCACCTCATTGTTTATTGGGATATTATTCAGAATAGTTCAATATTCTTATTCAGGTAGCGCCGCGGAGTGGGTATCCTGACGCCGGCTGAATTTACTAACGCAGTGGAAAAGGGAATGTGCGTGAACCGAAAACTGAGCTATTTGCTGGCAGTGCTGCTGCTGGCGGGGTGTGCCGGCGAAAAGAAAGAGCACCAGACCCGCGGTAACGTCTTTACCGGCACCAATATGAATGCCCTGGCCTACAATCAGACGATTCACCAGGCCGCACGGCGCTACGGGGTGGATGAAACGCTGGTCAAAGCGATTATCCAGGTGGAATCCGGCTTCAACCCGGATGTGGTCAGCCACTCCAATGCCATCGGGCTGATGCAGCTGAAAGCGTCCACCGCCGGGCGGGACGCCTACCAGCTTCAGGGGCGGCGCGGGCAGCCGAGCAGCCGCGAGCTGAAAGATCCTGAGACCAATATCGAGCTGGGCACGGCTTACCTCAGTATGCTCCAGCGGCAACTGGCCGGGATCGACGACCCGCTGACGCTGCGTTATGCCGTCACGGTCGCTTATGTAAACGGGGCCGGGGCGCTGCTGCGCACCTTCTCGCCGGATCGCAAGCAGGCGGTGCGCGCCATTAACCGGCTCTCGCCCAACGCCTTTTATGCCCACATCCAGGCGAACCATCCCGCCCCGCAGGCACCGCGCTACCTCTGGAAGGTCAATAACGCCTATCAGTCCCTGTTGCCGGAGGCGTGATGACCCGCAGGTGAGAGGGAAAAGGGAACCGGCAAATGTGCATGATTGATAATGTAATCAATTCTCATTACTATCCCTGCACATTTTTTTACAGGAGTTTCCCGTGCCGCGTTCCCGTTCCCTGCTGTCTGCCGTTGTGGCCTTCTGCTGTGCCGCCCCGGCGATGGCATCAACTTATCCCCTTACCCTGACTGACACTGCCGGTCAGGCCGTTACCCTGAAACAGGAGCCAAAACGCATTATTGTGCAGGATGGCCGTGACATCCTGACGCTGGCCCTGCTTGACCGGCAAGACCCGTTTGCCCGCGTGGTGGCCTGGAATAACCTGCTGAAAAAGAGTGACGGTGCGACCTGGGAACTCCTCGACAAGAAATGGCCGGAAGCGAAAAAAATCCTGGATATGGGCTTCAGTGATAAAGGCGAGGTCAACCTGGAGAGCGTGATTGCCGAACGCCCGGATCTGATGGTGGCGCAGTTGCGCGCCAAACCCTCCCTGACCGAAACCGGTGTGCTGGAAAAAATGAAAGCGCTGAACGTGCCGGTGCTGTTTATCGACACCATGCTGAAACCGGTAGAGGACACGCCGAAAAGCGTCACCCTGCTGGGTGAGGCGCTGAACCGCGAGCAGGAAGCCAAAGCCTACACGGACTTTTATCAGCAGCACTATCAGGCGGTGCTGGATAAGGTGAAAAGCGTGAACCCTAAACCCCTGGTGTTTATCGAAGCCAAAGCCGGGCTGGGCGGGCTGGACGCCTGCTGCTTTACCCATGCGCATGTCGGGTGGGGCGCGCTGGTAGAAGCGGTGGGCGCGCGTAACATCGGCTCCTCGCTGCTGCCGGGAGCCACCGGCGACATTTCACTGGAGAAGGTGATCAGCCTGAAGCCAGATGTCTATATCGTTTCCGGCTCCCAGTGGGCGAGTAAAAATAATGCCGCGGTGCCGTTCGGTTACAACGTCACGCAGCCGCAGGTGGATGCCGCGTTCAATACCATGAAAAAGCGCCCGGGCTTCAGCGAAGTGGCGGCCATCCGCAACCAGCGCTTCTACGGCATCTACCACAACTTCTATAACCACCCATATAACATCGTCGGGCTGGAGTTCCTGGCGAAGTTTATCTATCCGCAGCAGTTCCCGGACCTCGACCCGAACCAGACCTGGCAGACGATCCTGAGCCGTTTCACCACGCTGCCGGCAGGCACCGGGGTGCTGGCTTCACCCGCCCCAGCCCATTGAGCCGCGGCCCGGCCCGGTGAAAAGCGTGCCGGGCCGGATTCTTGCTCAGAGAAATCCGAAGAAAGAGGTTGGAATCCCTAAATTATTTAGTGTTACTATCCGCAGGCTGTCTGCCGCCTGGCGGGCCGCCAAACTTGTTGCCCGTATGGATGGAAATGTAACAATTGTGGGTTAGATTTTTATCCATTACGTTGAAAATACACTCAAATTTATTACTGCATGTGAACTGTCGTGTGGTTCACCACTGTAGATAAGGAATTATCATGCCTGTTATTACTCTTCCTGATGGAAGCCAGCGTCATTATGACCGCGCCGTATCCCCGATGGATGTCGCCCTGGACATCGGCCCCGGCCTGGCAAAAGCCTGCATCGCCGGCCGTGTGAATGGGGAGCTGGTAGACGCCGTCGACCTGATCGACACTGACGCCCAGCTCGCCATTATCACCGCCAAAGATCCGGAAGGCCTGGAGATCCTGCGCCACTCCTGCGCGCACCTGCTGGGCCATGCCATCAAACAGCTCTGGCCGGACACCAAAATGGCGATCGGCCCGGTGATCGATAACGGCTTCTATTACGATGTCGACATCGACCGCACGCTGACGCAGGAAGATCTGGATCTGCTCGAAAAGCGTATGCATGAGCTGGCGGACAAAGATTACGACGTCATCAAGAAGAAAGTGAGCTGGCAGGAGGCGCGTGACACCTTCGCCGCCCGTGGTGAGACCTATAAAATGGCGATCCTGGATGAGAACATCAGCCATGATGACCGCCCGGGCCTTTACCATCACGAAGAGTACGTGGACATGTGCCGCGGCCCGCACGTGCCGAACATGCGCTTCTGCCACCACTTCAAGCTGCAGAAGACCTCCGGCGCGTACTGGCGTGGCGACAGCAACAACAAGATGCTGCAACGTATCTACGGCACCGCCTGGGCAGACAAGAAACAGCTGAATGCCTACCTGCAGCGCCTGGAAGAGGCGGCCAAGCGCGACCACCGCCGCATCGGCAAGCAGCTCGACCTCTACCACATGCAGGAAGAGGCACCGGGGATGGTGTTCTGGCACAATGACGGCTGGACAATCTTCCGTGAGCTGGAAGCCTTTGTGCGCATGAAACTCAAGGCCTACCAGTACCAGGAAGTCAAAGGCCCGTTCATGATGGACCGTGTGCTGTGGGAAAAAACCGGCCACTGGGACAACTACAAAGAGGCGATGTTTACCACCTCGTCCGAAAACCGTGAATATTGCATCAAGCCGATGAACTGCCCGGGCCACGTGCAGATCTTCAACCAGGGGCTGAAATCTTACCGCGACCTGCCGCTGCGTATGGCGGAGTTCGGCAGCTGCCACCGCAACGAGCCGTCCGGTGCGCTGCACGGCCTGATGCGCGTACGCGGCTTCACCCAGGATGACGCGCATATCTTCTGTACAGAAGATCAGGTGCGTGACGAGGTGAACGCCTGCATCAAGATGGTGTACGACATGTACAGCACCTTTGGTTTTGAAAAAATTGTGGTAAAATTGTCCACCCGCCCGGAAAAACGCATCGGTTCTGATGAGATGTGGACCCGCGCTGAAGAGGACCTCGCCGCTGCCCTGACTGAAAACGGGATCCCGTTTGAATATCAGCCGGGTGAGGGCGCCTTCTACGGCCCGAAAATTGAATTTACCCTGCATGATTGTTTGGATCGCGCGTGGCAGTGTGGTACCGTGCAGCTCGACTTTTCTCTGCCGGGCCGTTTAAGCGCCTCTTATGTCGGCGAGAATAACGACCGCCAGGTCCCGGTCATGATTCACCGCGCTATCCTTGGGTCAATGGAGCGTTTCATCGGTATTCTGACCGAAGAGTACGCCGGCTTCTTCCCAACCTGGCTTGCGCCGGTGCAGGTTGTGGTGATGAACATCACCGACAGCCAGGCAGAGTACGTCCATGAAGTGACCAAAAAATTGCAGGAAGTCGGCATTCGTGTGAAAGCGGACTTGAGAAACGAGAAGATAGGCTTTAAAATTCGTGAACACACGCTGCGTCGTGTTCCCTACATGCTGGTTTGCGGTGATAAAGAGGTGGAAACAGGCAAAGTGGCCGTTCGCACCCGCCGTGGTAAAGACCTGGGGAGCCTGGACGTCAGCGAAGTCGTAGACAAACTGCTCAGCGAGATACGCAGCAGAAGTCTTCATCAACTGGAGGAATAAAGTATTAAAGGCGGAAAAAGAGTTCAACCGGCGCGTCCGAATCGCATTAACAGAGAAATTCGCGCCCAAGAAGTGCGCCTTACAGGCGTCGATGGCGAGCAGATTGGTATTGTCAGTCTGAATGAAGCTCTTGAGAAAGCTGAGGAAGCAGGCGTTGATTTAGTCGAAATCAGCCCCAATGCCGAACCGCCGGTATGCCGCGTGATGGATTACGGCAAATTCCTCTACGAGAAGAGCAAGTCCACAAAAGAACAGAAGAAAAAACAAAAAGTTATTCAGGTCAAGGAAATCAAATTCCGGCCTGGTACCGATGATGGCGACTATCAGGTCAAACTGCGCAACCTGGTTCGCTTTCTGGAAGATGGCGATAAAGCCAAAATCACCCTGCGTTTCCGTGGGCGTGAAATGGCGCACCAACAGATCGGTATGGAAGTGCTTAACCGCGTCCGTAAAGACCTGTGTGAAGATTCTGATCTGGCCGTTGTCGAATCCTTCCCTACGAAGATCGAAGGCCGTCAGATGATTATGGTGCTCGCACCTAAGAAGAAACAGTAAGGCTTCCAAGTAATCAATCCCGCGCTGCGTCCGCGTAGCGTGGGATTTTTTCGCCTTCTGGTTCGTTGTAATTAACAATGCGAAGTGGAAATTAAAATGCCAAAGATCAAAACCGTACGTGGCGCCGCTAAACGCTTTAAAAAGACCGCCAACGGTGGTTTCAAGCGTAAGCACGCTAACCTGCGTCATATTCTGACCAAAAAAGCTACTAAGCGTAAACGTCATCTGCGTCCTAAAGGCATGGTATCCAAGAGTGATCTGGTCCTTGTCGTCGCATGTCTGCCGTACGCATAATTACACTTTTTTTAATCAAGAATAATACTCAGGAGAGCATATGGCTCGCGTAAAACGTGGTGTGATTGCACGTGCACGTCACAAAAAAATCTTAAAACAGGCGAAAGGCTACTACGGTGCCCGTTCTCGCGTATACCGTGTTGCATTCCAGGCTGTTATCAAAGCTGGTCAATACGCTTACCGTGACCGTCGTCAAAAGAAACGTCAGTTCCGTCAACTGTGGATTGCGCGTATCAACGCCGCAGCCCGTCAGAACGACATGTCTTACAGCAAATTCATTAACGGCCTGAAAAAAGCCTCTATTGAAATCGACCGTAAGATTCTGGCTGACATCGCCGTCTTCGACAAAGTGGCCTTCAGCGCACTGGTTGAGAAAGCGAAAGCAGCACTGGCGTAAGTCAGTTAAAAGAGGGAGCTTGCTCCCTCTTTTACGTTGTAATTCAAAGAGAACGTTTGACTTTTTGCCCCGCAAGACCTGACAATAGCCGTCAGTTGATTTTTAAGGTAATGCACGCATGAATGCTGTTGTTTTCCGCTTCTTTTTTTACTTTAGCGCCTGATTTCAGGAGGCTTCTGCGCGTAAGAGAAGAAACGGAAAATAGCGCCAAAGCCTCCCTCGCGGAGGCTTTTTTTTTGGCGTTACGCACGGCTCAGGCGGTGCTGTGCAAAGAATCAGCAGGTTACAGGCCGTCACCCCATTGACCGGCACGGATAATAAACAGACATCAGGCCATCCGGCCTGAAGAAGAGGAAAGCAATGCCACATCTCGCAGAGCTGGTTGCCAACGCGAAAGCAGCCGTAGAAGATGCCCAGGATGTTGCCGCGTTGGAGTTGGTACGCGTCGAATATTTTGGCAAGAAAGGTCATTTTACCTTGCAGATGCAGTCACTGCGTGAGCTGACGCCGGAAGAGCGCCCGGCCGCCGGTGCGGTGATCAATGACGCCAAGCAGCAGGTGCAGGACGCCCTGAATGCCCGTAAACAGGATCTGGACAGTGCCGCGTTGAATGCACGGCTGGCCGAAGAGACCATCGACGTCTCCCTGCCGGGCCGCCGCATGGAAAATGGTGGCCTGCACCCGGTCACCCGCACCATTGACCGTATTGAACAGTTCTTCGGCGAGCTGGGCTTCTCCGTGGCGACCGGCCCTGAGATCGAAGATGATTACCATAACTTCGATGCGCTGAACATTCCCGGCCATCACCCGGCCCGTGCTGACCACGACACCTTCTGGTTCGATGCCACCCGCCTGCTGCGCACCCAGACTTCCGGCGTACAGATCCGCACCATGAAGGCCCAGCAGCCGCCGATCCGCATCATCGCGCCGGGCCGCGTTTACCGTAACGACTACGACCAGACGCACACGCCGATGTTCCATCAGATGGAAGGGCTGATCATTGATAAAGACATCAGCTTCACCAACCTGAAAGGCACACTGCACGACTTCCTGAATAACTTCTTCGAGGCCGACCTGCAGATCCGCTTCCGTCCTTCCTATTTCCCGTTCACCGAACCTTCCGCGGAAGTGGATGTGATGGGCAAAAACGGCAAATGGCTGGAAGTGCTGGGCTGCGGCATGGTGCACCCGAATGTGCTGCGTAACGTCGGTATTGACCCGGAAGTTTACTCCGGCTTCGCCTTCGGCATGGGTATGGAGCGCCTGACCATGTTGCGTTACGGCGTGACCGATCTGCGTGCATTCTTCGAAAACGATCTGCGTTTCCTCAAACAGTTTAAGTAAGGCGGGAATATCACATGAAATTCAGTGAACTCTGGTTGCGTGAGTGGGTAAACCCAGCCATCAGCAGCAATGAACTGGCCGACCAAATCACCATGGCGGGCCTGGAAGTGGACGGCATTGAGCCGGTGGCCGGGGCGTTTCACGGCGTCGTGGTCGGGCATGTGGTGGAGTGCGGCCAGCACCCGAACGCGGACAAACTGCGCGTCACCAAAGTGAATGTCGGCGGCGATCGCCTGCTGGACATCGTCTGCGGTGCGCCAAACTGCCGCCAGGGCCTGAAAGTGGCCGTCGCCACCGTGGGCGCTGTGCTGCCGGGCGATTTCAAAATCAAAGCCGCGAAACTGCGTGGCGAGCCGTCTGAAGGGATGCTCTGCTCCTTCTCCGAGCTGGGTATTTCCGATGATCACAGCGGCATCATTGAGTTGCCGGAAGATGCGCCGATCGGCACTGACATCCGCGAATTCCTGAAGCTGGATGACAACACCATTGAAATCAGCGTGACGCCGAACCGGGCAGACTGCCTGAGCCTGATTGGTGTGGCACGTGACGTGGCGGTAAATAACCAGATGGTACTCAATGCGCCGGCGATCGCACCGGTCGCTGCGACCATTGCGGATACCCTGCCAATCAAGGTTGAGGCCACAGAAGCCTGCCCGCGTTACCTTGGCCGCGTGGTCAAAGGCATCAATGTGAAAGCCGCCACCCCGCTGTGGATGCGTGAGAAGCTGCGCCGTTGCGGCATCCGCTCCATTGACCCGGTGGTTGACGTCACCAACTATGTGCTGCTCGAGCTGGGCCAGCCAATGCACGCTTTCGATCTCGACCGCATTGACGGCGGGATCGTGGTGCGTATGGCGCAACCGGATGAGTCGCTGGCGCTGCTGGACGGTACCAACGTCAAACTGCGTGATGACACCCTGGTAATTGCCGATCACCAGAAAGCGCTGGCGATGGGCGGCATTTTTGGCGGCGAGCATTCCGGCGTCAATGGCGAGACGCAAAACGTCCTGCTGGAGTGTGCCTTCTTCGATCCGCTGGCGATCACCGGCCGCGCACGCCGCTACGGCCTGCACACTGACGCCTCACACCGCTATGAGCGCGGGGTAGACCCGGCACTGCAACCTCAGGCCCTGGAGCGAGCCACCGCGCTGCTGCTGGCGATCTGCGGCGGTGAGGCCGGCCCGGTGATTGATGTCACCCACGAGGCCACTTTGCCGCGCCCGGCCACCATCAGCTTGCGCCGTGAAAAACTCGACCGCCTGATCGGCATTCATGTCGACGACCAGCAAGTCAGTGACATTCTGACCCGCCTCGGCTGCACCGTAACCGTCATTGACGGTGGCTGGCAGGCCGTAGCCCCAAGCTGGCGCTTTGATATGCAGATCGAAGAGGATCTGGTGGAAGAGGTGGCCCGCATCTATGGCTACAACAACATCCCGGATGTCCCGGTCAAAGCGAACCTGGAGATGACCACCCATCGCGAAGCGGATCTGTCACTGAAGCGGGTGAAAACCCTGCTGGTGGACCGCGGTTACCAGGAAGCGATCACCTACAGCTTTGTTGACCCGAAAGTGCAGGCGTTGCTGCATCCGGGTGAAGAGGCGCTGATTCTGCCGAGCCCGATTTCGGTTGAGATGTCCGCGATGCGTCTCTCTCTGTGGACCGGCCTGCTCTCTGCCGTGGTCTACAACCAGAACCGCCAGCAGGGACGCGTACGCCTGTTTGAAAGCGGCCTGCGTTTTGTGCCTGATAGTGCGGCAGATCTCGCTATCCGGCAGGATCTCATGCTGGCAGGGGTTATTGCCGGCCATCGTTACGAAGAGCACTGGGACCTGGCGCGCCAGCCGGTTGACTTCTACGATATGAAGGGCGATCTCGAAGCAATTCTGGATCTTACCGGTAAATCCGCCGGGATTCAGTTCCGCGCTGAGGCCAACCCGGCTCTGCACCCGGGCCAGAGCGCCGGGATTTATTTGCAGGGCGAACGTATTGGTTTCATTGGGGTCGTGCACCCGGAGCTGGAGCGCAAGCTGGATCTGAACGGACGCACCGTGGTGTTTGAAATGCTGTGGAATAAGGTCGCAGACCGCGTCCTGCCTGATGCGGGCGAGATTTCCCGCTTCCCGGCAAACCGCCGTGACATCGCGATTGTAGTGGCAGAAAACGTTCCCGCAGACGATATTTTGGTCGAATGTAAGAAAGTTGGCGCAAATCAGGTAGTTGGCGTAAACTTGTTTGATGTGTACCGTGGCAAGGGCGTGGCAGACGGTTTTAAGAGCCTGGCTATCAGTCTGGTATTGCAGGATACCGCTCGTACACTGGAAGAAGAGGAGATCGCCGCTACCGTTGCAAAATGTGTAGAGGCTCTGAAACAGCGATTCCAAGCATCCTTGAGGGATTGAACCTATGGCGCTTACTAAAGCTGAAATGTCAGAACACCTGTTTGAAAAGCTCGGGCTGAGCAAACGGGATGCCAAAGACCTGGTGGAGTTGTTCTTCGAAGAAGTACGCCGTGCTTTGGAAAATGGAGAACAAGTCAAGTTGTCGGGGTTTGGCAACTTTGATCTGCGCGACAAAAACCAACGTCCGGGCCGTAACCCGAAAACGGGCGAGGACATTCCGATTACGGCGCGTCGTGTGGTCACTTTCCGTCCGGGGCAGAAGTTAAAAAGCCGGGTAGAAAATGCGACGCCGAAAGAGTAAGCAATCACCCTGTTAAAAAAAGGCCGCCTTGTGCGGCCTTTTCTTTTGGTATTAACCTATCGTGTGTATATCGGCCGTTTTCTCCCGCTTATTTTAGCGGTGCGTGCTTTTTATTTTTATTTCAGGAAAGGTAAATTAACTTCAGGATTATTCTGATATCTGTAAAGCGTATATAAAGGCAGAGAAAAAAAGAAAAGAAAGGCAGGCAGAGAAAATAAAAAAGGGAGCATCGCTCCCTTTTATCTATGGCTATAACGTGGTTATGCTGTACTAAGTCAAATAAACCCGTTATCGAAAAGAACGGCTTAGCGGTCGAAACGCATACCCGGGCCGCCGCCGTGGCCACCCCCGCCGTGGCCGCCGCCCCAGCCACCGCCGCCCGGAGGCGGGAACAGGCAACCGGAAAGAGAGGTCACCACCAGAGCAATACCAAACAGTGCAATTAATTTACGCATCATTTTTATAACCCTCTAATTGAAAGCCTCCTCAGTATAAAAGCGCCAATAAATAAAGCACGTAAGCTTATCGTTAAGAGTTGTTAAGGGCGGTACTTATTCGCGGCCGATAAAAATAAACGGGCGAGGGGGCGATTAAGTGTAAGGATTTCGTAAGATCACCGAAAGTGATGTGCAAATCCGCTTTGCGGTGATAGCGGCAAAAATAAAGAGTTGATATAAGAAGCCATGCCTAATTAAATAAGGTGAGCATAAAATGAAAACTTCTTCTTTCCTGTTGCGTAGTGTGGTGTTGTGCGGCGTTCTGGCACTGCCGGCGATTGCGCAGGCAGGCGTGTCTCTTGATATTAATGTTCCTGGCGTTTCATTACATCTGGGTGACCAGGATAACCGCGGTTACTACTGGGACGGCTACGACTGGCGGCCGCCGCAGTGGTGGCATGAGCACAAAAACAAACATGGCCCGCAGCATGACAACGGCCCGCGCGGCCATGATAACCGCGGCCACGACGACCGCGGCGGTAATGGGGATCATGGCCGCGGGAATCCCGGCAATCATGGTAATGGGAACAATGGGAACAATGGGAATCATGGCGACGATCGCCACGGTGGCAATGGCCAGCCGGTTCCACCGCAGGGGAATGGCCCCCACCATTAATCCCTCCTGTTGACAATCAGGCCGCGCAATGCGGCCTGATTTTTTATACGTTGTTCGCCTTCCGGTTTCCCCGCTGGAGCTAAGGCCCGCTTCCCGGTAGGATGAGGAACCGATCCCCTTGATTTACCGGCCTTACCGCCCCGGATACTGCCATGCACCGCGCTCCCGCTGACCTGACCTTTTCCCGCTTGCTGCAACAGCAGCGCCGCCGCGATCGCCGGGGGCTGCTGCTGCTGGCGCTGATGCTGGCCGGTGTCATGGTGCTGAGCCTCAGCGCCGGGGAGGCCTGGATCTGGCCTGCGCACTGGTGGGCACCGGACAGCCGGCTGTTTGTCTGGCAGATCCGGCTGCCGCGCACCCTGGCCGTGCTGCTGGCAGGGGCTGCGCTGGCGATGGCCGGCGCGGTGATGCAGTCGCTGTTTGAGAACCCGCTGGCCGAGCCGGGGCTGCTGGGTGTGGCGAACGGTGCCGGGGTGGCGCTGGTGATGGCGCTGCTGCTGGGGCAGGGGAGCGTGCCCGGCTGGCTGATCAGCCTGAGCGCGGTGGCCGGGGCGCTGATTGTCACCTTTTTGTTACTGATGGTTGCCCGGCGGCGCTTACTCAGCAATGCGCGGCTATTATTAGTCGGCGTGGCGCTGGGGATTGTCTGCAGCGCCGTGATGACCTGGGCCGTTTATTTCAGCACCGAGCTCGATCTGCGCCAGCTGATGTACTGGATGATGGGCGGCTTCGGCGGCGTAGACTGGCAGCAGGGCTGGCTGATGCTGGGGCTGCTGCCGGTGACCCTCTGGCTCGGCGCGCAGGGCAAGGCGCTGAACCTGCTGGCGCTTGGCGCGGTGCCGGCACGGCAACTGGGGCTGGATGTCGCCCTGTGGCGTAACCTGCTGGTGCTGGCCGTGGGCTGGCTGGTGGGGGTGAGCGTGGCGCTGGCGGGCGTGATCGGCTTCGTCGGGCTGGTGATTCCCCACATTTTGCGGCTCTGCGGCCTCACTGACCAGCGCCGCCTGCTGCCAGGCTGTGCGCTGGCCGGGGCGGCCATCCTGTTGCTGGCGGATGTGCTGGCCCGCACGCTGCTGCCGGAGGCCGAACTGCCGATTGGCGTGGTCACCGCCACCCTCGGCGCGCCGGTGTTTATCTGGTTACTGGTGCGGCTGAAAGAGCGGCAGGCGTAAGGCCGCCGTCCCACTGGTTTCCCTTTTCTCCGCGGCAGAGTGCTGCCCGGAACACGCTAACAGAAGGAGAGATGTGATGAATAAAGTCGATTTTAGCACCCCGCTGCAAACCATTGACGGCAAACCCACCACCCTGGAGGCGTATAAAGGCTCTGTGCTGCTGATTGTGAATGTCGCGTCAAAATGTGGCCTGACCAAGCAGTATGAGCAACTGGAAGGGATTTACGAGGCGTGGCACCCACGTGGCTTCGAGGTGCTGGGCTTCCCGAGCAATGAGTTTGCCGGCCAGGAACCGGGCACCGAAGAGGAGATTCAGGCATTTTGCCGCAGCACCTACGGGGTCACTTTCCCGATGTTCAGCAAAATTGAGGTCAATGGCGACAACCGCCACGCCCTTTACCAGACGCTGGTCGAAGCCTGTCCGACGGCGGTACAGGCGGAAGGCAGCGAGTTTTACAACCGCCTGGCCAGCAAAGGGCGCGAGCCGAAGTTCTCCCAGGATATTCTGTGGAACTTTGAGAAATTCCTGGTCGCGCGGGACGGCACCGTGATCCAGCGTTTCGCGCCGGACATGGACCCGCAAGACCCGATCATCATGGAAGCGATCAAGATCGCGCTGGCCAAATAGGGATGTTGCAACTCCGGCAATTTGCGGTGGCGGGGCGTCTGGCCCCGTTCAGCGCGGAGGCGGCCGCCGGGCGGCAGGTACACCTGATCGGCCCGAACGGGGCCGGCAAAAGCTCGCTGCTGGCAGCGCTGGCCGGGGTCGCGGGCAGCCAGGGGGAGGCGCGGCTGGCAGGCGAGCCGCTGCTCAGGCAGCAGGGGCCGCAGCAGGCCGGGTGCCGTGCTTACCTCAGCCAGCAGCAGCCGCCGGTCTCCATGATGCCGGTGTTCCAGTACCTCGCCCTGCATCAGCCGTTGGGTGCGGCAGCGCAGGCGGTTGAAGTTGTCATTGCCCGGCTGGCCGGGCAACTGCGCATGGCGGACAAACTGGCGCGGCCCACCACCGCGCTCTCCGGCGGCGAATGGCAGCGGGTACGGCTGATGGCGGTGCTGTTGCAAATCTGGCCGGCGATCAATCCCCACGCCCGGCTGCTGCTGCTGGATGAACCGGCCAACAGCCTGGACGTGGCCCAGAAGGCGGCGCTGGATCAGCTGATTGCTGAGCTGTGCCATCATGGGCTGTGCGTCATCCTCAGCGCCCACGACCTCAACCATACCCTGCATCAGGCCGACGACGTCTGGCTGCTGCACCAGGGGCGGCTGGTGGCCGCGGGTGCCCCGGCAGAGGTGATGCAGCCGGCCATGCTGGAGCCGGTCTACGGGGTGGCATTCCAGCGGCATGAGGCGGCCGACCGCCAGTGGCTCATTACCCGCACCGCCTGATGCCGAACATTAAGCCAAATTATGTGGCAGCACGGCATAAAACGCCTATTTCCTTGCAAAAACATCACGTTTCCGTTGGAACAGCGGAAAAAATCAGGCTACATTGAGCATCGCGCCCCGCGACCTTCACTGCGGGTGCAAGGAGATTTCCCCCCGGGAAATAAGGGTTGTTCCGCTTCTCCATCAAGGATGCGCTGCCATGCGACGTTGGCCGTTACTCATCTGCATTATTTTCATCAGTGGCGTTTTAGTAGGGTGCAGCAGCCATGCGCCGCCGCCCAGCGGACGGCTGGCGGACTCGATCACCGTGGTAGCGCAGCTTAACGACCAATTGCAGCAGTGGCACGGCACCCCTTACCGCTACGGCGGCCTCAGCCACGGCGGGGTGGACTGCTCCGGCTTCGTCTACCTGACCTTCCAGGATCGGTTCGATCTGCAACTGCCGCGAACCACCAAAGCGCAGACCCGCATCGGCACCAAAGTGTCGCGGGATGAGCTGCTGCCCGGCGATCTGATCTTCTTCAAAACCGGCAGCGGTGAAAATGGCCTGCACGTCGGCATCTATGACACCGACGACACCTTTATCCACGCCTCCACCAGCCAGGGGGTGACCCGGTCATCCCTCGACAATGTCTACTGGAAGCGCGTTTATTGGCAGGCGCGGCGTATTTAGCTCCTTTCTCCCGCCCAAGGAGGGCCTATGGCACCCGGTTTACGTTTACTTATTTCTGACTCCTATGACCCGTGGTTTAACCTGGCGGTGGAGGAGTGCATCTTCCGGCAGATGACCACCCAGCGGGTGCTGTTCCTGTGGCGCAACGCGGAAACCGTGGTGATCGGGCAGGCGCAGAACCCGTGGAAAGAGTGCAACACCCGGCGCATGGAGCAGGACGGCATCAAGCTGGCACGCCGCAGCAGCGGCGGCGGGGCGGTGTTCCACGATCTGGGCAATACCTGCTTTACCTTTATGGCCGGTAAACCAGAGTATGACAAAACCGTCTCCACGCAGATCATCCTCAACGCCTTGCAGTCGCTGGGCATCCCGGCATCGGCATCGGGGCGCAACGATCTGGTGGTCAGCACCCCGCAGGGCGAGCGGAAAATTTCCGGCTCCGCTTACCGGGAGACGGCCGACCGCGGTTTCCACCACGGCACCCTGCTACTGGATGCTGACCTCAGCCGCCTGGCCAACTACCTGAACCCCGACATCAAAAAGCTCCAGGCCAAGGGCATCACCTCGGTGCGCGGGCGGGTGGCCAACCTGAGTGAGCTGCACCCCGGCCTGACCCATGAACAGGTATGCCGTGCGGTGACCGACGCCTTCTTTGCGTGGTATGGCGAAGAGGTGGAGGCCGAGGTGATCTCGCCGGACGTCTTCCCGGATCTGCCGGGCTTCCCTGAGCAGTTTGCCCGGCAGAGCAGCTGGGCATGGAATTTCGGCAAGGCTCCCGCCTTCAGCCACCTGCTGGATGAACGCTTTAGCTGGGGCGGCATCGATCTCTACCTGGACATTGAGCATGGGCACATCAGCCGGGCGCAACTCTTCACTGACAGCCTCCAGCCGGAGCCTTTTCAGGCGCTGGCCGGGCGGCTGGTGGGCTGCGCCTACCAGAGTGAGGCGGTGGCTGCCCGCTGCCTGGCGCTGGCCGTGGACTACCCGCAGCAGCAGGCCGAACTCCAGGCGCTGGCCGCCTGGCTGGCGCAGGTACTCAAATAATCGCCTGCGTGCCGCAGGTAGCAGAATGTGCGCTGTATGGTTACTTTTTAACCAGTTAATGCTTAACTAATGAGGATGCGTGGTATCAGGAGAGCGGCAAGATAAATTCTTAAAAAACCGGCCCTGTCTTTAAATTTTTCTTGGAAAACAAGATAATGCTTCATATCTACACATAGTGCGTGCCGTGCCGGAGGCAGGGCGGCATGGCCCGGCCGGGGGCCGGCGGCGCTCACCCCGGCGATCTCCTCACGCCTGCTCGGAACTGAGATGAAAATACAACGTGATACGACGTTCATCAGCAGCTTTTTTTACCAGCCTGTTTATACGCTGCAAGGGGCACTGCTGGCCATTGAACTGCTCGTCCGTTTTAATAGCGAAGACCATAAACTCAGCGCCCCTACTGAACTGGTGCTGAAATCCCTGGAGCGGCCGCAGATTGTGGCGTTGCTGATGGAGCAGCTGGCCTGGGCCGAGCAGCACGCGGCATGGTTCCGCCGGGCCGGGGTGCCGCTGAACCTGAATGTGGGTGAGGCGTGCGCCCGCGCCATCGTGCAGGAGCCGCTGCTGCGCCGCCACCTGAAAGCCTTGCCGTTTATCCACCTGGAGATTGCCGAGTCCTACCCGGCGCTCTCCAGCGGCAAGCGTAACCCGGTGCTTTCGGCGCTGCGCCGCGACTTCACCCTCTGGCTGGACAGCTTCGGCTCCGGCAATGCCACCCTGACGCCGCTGTTCGACGGGCTGTTTGACTATGTGAAAGTGGATAAAACCTTCTTCTGGCAACTGGTGGACGGTGAGCATTTCACCATCGTGATGCCCTCCCTGATCCGCAACGTGAACCGTTTCTGCCACGGCATCATTATTGAAGGGGTGGATACACCCGCGTACTTCAACGCCTTTTCTGAGTTGCCGCTGGCCGGCGTTCAGGGCCAGCTCTGGCCCAGCCGGGATGACAGCCAGCTCGACACGCTGCTCGACGTTCCCCCCGAATTCCGCTGAAATCGCCGGCAGGCTGCGTGCCGCCGGGCATTGCCCGGTAGGCATTCCCCGCCCGGCGTTCTACACTGTCAGCAGGGGGATACATTAATGCCACAATTTGATAATACCTACTTTACCCAACTACCGGGCTTCTATACCGCCCTGACACCCACCCCACTGAAAAACGCCCGCCTGCTCTACCACAGTGAACCGCTGGCGCGGGATCTGGGGCTGGAGGATGCCTGGTTCAGTACAGAAAACACACCGGTCTGGGCCGGGGAGCGGCTGTTGCCGGGCATGCAGCCGCTGGCGCAGGTCTACAGCGGCCACCAGTTCGGCGTCTGGGCCGGGCAGCTCGGCGACGGGCGCGGCATCCTGCTGGGCGAGCAACGGCTCGGCGACGGCCGCCATATGGACTGGCACCTGAAAGGAGCGGGGCTGACCCCGTACTCACGCATGGGCGATGGCCGCGCCGTGGTGCGCTCAGTGGTGCGTGAGTTCCTCGCATCAGAGGCGCTGCACCATCTCGGTATCCCGACCACCCGCGCGCTGACCATCGTCACCAGCGATGAGCCGGTCTACCGCGAACGGCAGGAGCGCGGTGCCATGCTGCTGCGCGTGGCGGAAAGCCATGTGCGCTTCGGCCATTTTGAGCACTTCTACTACCGCCAGCAGCCGGAGCAGGTACAGCAGCTGGCAGAGTATGTGATTGCCAAACATTGGCCGCACCTGGCCCAGGCCCCGGATCGCTACGCGCGCTGGTTCACCGATGTGGTAGAGCGCACCGCGCGGCTGATGGCCCACTGGCAGACGGTCGGTTTCGCCCACGGGGTGATGAACACCGACAATATGTCGATCCTCGGCCTGACCATCGACTTCGGCCCGTTTGGTTTCCTGGACGATTACCAGCCCGGCTACATCTGCAACCACTCGGACTATCAGGGGCGCTACGCCTTTGACAACCAGCCGGCGGTGGCCTTCTGGAACCTGCACCGGCTGGCACAGGCGCTCTCGGAGCTGATGCCTACCGAGGTGTTGCAGGAGGCGCTGAAAGCCTATGAACCGGCGCTGATGGCGGCGTTCGGCGAAAAGATGCGCGCCAAGCTGGGGCTGTTTACCCAGAGCGCCAAAGACAACGATGTGCTGACCGGCCTGCTGGGCCTGATGGCCAAAGAGGGGCGTGACTACACCCGGACGTTCCGCCTGCTGAGCGACGTGCAGCAGGATCAGGAACGTTCACCGCTGCGCGATGAGTTTATCGACCGTGAGGCGTTTGACCGCTGGTATCAGGGCTACCGTGAACGGCTGCGGGAAGAGGGTGTCAGCGACGGCGAGCGCCAGCAGGCGATGAAAGCGGTCAACCCGCGCATTATCCTGCGCAATTACCTGGCGCAGCAGGCGATTGACGGCGCAGAAAAAGATGACATCAGTATGCTGACGCGGCTGCATCAGGCGCTGCGTGACCCGTACAGCGACGATCCGGCCTTTGATGAGTTCGCGGCCCTGCCGCCGGACTGGGGCAAACGTCTGGAGATCTCCTGCTCCAGTTAATC
The DNA here is from genome assembly GCF_002858715.1 of Chimaeribacter coloradensis. GTDB lineage: Bacteria > Pseudomonadota > Gammaproteobacteria > Enterobacterales > Enterobacteriaceae > Chimaeribacter > Chimaeribacter coloradensis. Next base: position 428,107 of record NZ_PJZH01000001.1, read on the forward strand.
CGGCCATAAAAAAAGCCTTGCAGATGCAAGGCTTTTTCTTTTGCCGGCGCGGGCACCGCTCAGAAGCGGCTGTCGACGGCGTCGGCCAGCATCGCCAGCAGCGTTTTGCTGTCATTCCAGCTGAGGCAAGGGTCAGTGATCGACTGGCCGTAGGTCAGCGGCTCCCCGGCGATCACCTGCTGGGTGCCCTCCACCAGGAAGCTTTCCGCCATGATCCCGGCGATCTGTGTGCTGCCGTTGCGGATCTGGTTGCAGATGTCCTGGGCCACGTCGAGCTGGCGGCGGTGCACTTTCTGGCAGTTGCCGTGGCTGAAGTCCACCACCAGCCGCTCCGGCAGGCCAAATTCACGCAGGTTGTCACACGCCTGTTGCAGGTATTCCGCCTGGTAGTTCGGGCTTTTGCCGCCGCGCATGATCACATGGCCGTAAGGATTACCGCTGGTCTGGTAGACCGTCATCTGGCCATGTTTGTCCGGTGAGAGGAACATATGGGCGGCGCGTGCGGCGCGGATCGCATCAATGGCGATGCGGGTGTTGCCGTCGGTGCCGTTTTTAAAGCCCACCGGGCAGGAGAGCGCGGAGGCCATCTCACGGTGGATCTGGCTCTCGGTGGTGCGGGCGCCGATCGCGCCCCAGCTGATCAGGTCCGCAATATACTGCCCGATCACCATATCCAGGAACTCGGTGGCGGTCGGCAGGCCCAGCTCATTGACGGCCAGCAGCAGGCGGCGCGCCAGCTCAATGCCCTGGTTAACCTGGAAGCTGCCGTCGAGGTGCGGGTCGGAGATCAGCCCTTTCCAGCCCACCACCGTGCGTGGCTTCTCAAAATAGGTGCGCATCACGATTTCCAGCCGGTCCTGATAGTGCACCCGCAGGGCGTTGAGCTGTTGCGCGTAGTCAATGGCCGCTTCCACATCGTGGATCGAGCAGGGGCCAATCACCACCAGCAGGCGCTTATCCGCGCCGGTAATAATCTTTTCAATACGTTGACGCGCTGTGGTCACACCCTGGGCCACCGCCGCAGAGACCGGCAGGCGTTCTGCCAGGGTGTGCGGGGTGATCAGGCTGTCGATGCGCGTGGTCCGCAATTCATCGGTTTTGTTCATAACGGTCTCAAATTGGGTCTTCGCTGCGGCAGGAATGCCGGGAAGTGATGGCGATCACAATAAAGCAAATTACGATGATTTCAACCATCTGTGCGGCGTTATGCGGCCGCGATTGATGCAGAGACAAGTAATGCAGCAAAAGAACGCACCGGCAGCGGCAACCTGCCGGCGCAGAAGGTCAGAACAGCCGGCGGCTCATGCCGAAGCTGTCGAGGATTTTGGTGGAGATCTCCTCCACCGAATAGTTGGTGCTGTTGAGGTAGCGGATCTGGTGTTTACGGAACAACGCCTCTACCTCCGCCACCTCCATCCGGCACTGGCGCAGCGAGGCGTAGCGGCTGTTCTCCCGTCGCTCCTCGCGGATCGCCGCCAGCCGCTCCGGGTTGATGGTCAGCCCGAACAGCTTGTTCTGGTAGGGGCGCAGCGCGGCCGGCAGCTGGATATTGTCCATGTCGTCGGCGGTGAAGGGGTAGTTGGCGGCGCGCACGCCGAACTGCATCGCCAGGTAGAGGCTGGTGGGCGTTTTGCCGCAGCGGGAGACGCCGAGCAGGATCACCTGCGCCTGATCGAGGTTACGCAGGGAGATGCCGTCGTCGTGCGCCAGGGTGTAGTCGATGGCGGCGATACGCGCGTCATATTTGCCGAGGTTGCTCTCGGTCAGGCCGTGGGTGCGGTTGGCCACCGGGGTCGGGTCGACGCCCAGCTCCTGTTGCAGCGGGGCCACCAGCGCCTGCACGATGTCCTGGCAGAACCCGGCACTGCTGTTGATGATGTCACGCACCGCCGGGGAGATAATCGAATAGAACACCAGCGGGCGGACGCCGGTTTTCTGGTGGATCTCATTGATCTGCTGGCAGACCGCCCGGGCGCGCCCCTCGTTCTCCACAAACGGCAGGGAAAAAATGGTCGCCTTCACCGGGAATTGTGACAGCACCGCGTGGCCGAGCACTTCTGCCGTAATGGCCGTTCCGTCTGAGATATAGAACACACACCTTTCCATGCAGGACTCCTTGTTAATCCGGGGCGCGCGCCGCCCCCTGCACCGATTGTCACGTTTTCACCACGGCGGAAACAGCCGGGATTAATCCTAAAGCGCGGAGATTGGGACAGTTGTATCGATTCACCAATCCAATCCATATGGATCATTGTGCTAGGCTGAGACTGCTGAATAATCAGCCAGAAATGCTTCCGTTTGTATCTTACTGAATGTCAAAAGGATTGCTTCGATGTCCAATGAAAAGTCTGACGTGTGTAATATCCTCTGGTACAACCAGCTCGGTATGCATGACGTTGATAAAGTGGGCGGCAAGAACGCCTCCCTGGGTGAAATGATCACAAACCTTTCTGAACTGGGCGTCTCTGTGCCCAATGGCTTTGCCACCACGGCCCAGGCGTTTAATGAATTCCTGGACCAGAGCGGCGTCAACCAGCGTATCTATGAACTGCTGGACCAGACCGATATTGATGATGTCACCCAACTGGCGCAAGCGGGTAACCAGATCCGCCAGTGGATTATCGAAACACCTTTCCAGCCCTCCCTTGAGCAGGCGATCCGCGAAGCCTATGAGACGCTCTCCGCCGATGATGCCGAGGCATCGTTTGCCGTGCGCTCCTCGGCCACCGCCGAAGATATGCCGGACGCCTCCTTCGCCGGGCAGCAGGAGACATTCCTCAACGTACAGGGGTTTGATGCGGTGCTGGTGGCGGTGAAGCATGTGTTTGCCTCACTGTTCAATGACCGCGCCATCTCCTACCGGGTGCACCAGGGTTACGACCACCGCGGCGTGGCGCTCTCCGCCGGCGTGCAGCGGATGGTGCGCTCCGATCTGGCGGCCTCCGGCGTGATGTTCACCATTGATACCGAATCCGGCTTTGACCAGGTGGTATTCATCACCGCCGCGTATGGCCTGGGGGAGATGGTGGTGCAGGGCGCGGTCAACCCGGATGAGTTTTACGTGCATAAACCGACGCTGGCCAACGGCCGCCCGGCGATTGTGCGCCGCACGCTCGGCTCGAAAAAAATCCGCATGGTCTACGCCGACAGCCAGGAGCACGGCAAACAGGTGCAGATTGAGGATGTGCCGGAGGCGCAGCGCGGGCGTTTCTGCCTGAGCAATGAGGAAGTGCAGGCGCTGGCGCAGCAGGCGGTGCTGATCGAGCAGCACTACAAACGGCCGATGGACATTGAGTGGGCGAAAGACGGCCACACCGGCAAGCTGTTCATCGTGCAGGCGCGCCCGGAAACCGTGCGCTCCAACGGCCAGGTAATGGAGCGCTACCAGCTCAACGCCAGCGGCAAGGTGCTGGTGGAGGGGCGCGCCATCGGCCACCGCATCGGGGCCGGCCCGGTGAAAGTGATCCATGACATCAGTGAGATGAACCGCATCCAGCCCGGTGATGTGCTGGTCACCGACATGACCGACCCGGACTGGGAACCGATCATGAAAAAAGCCTCGGCGATCGTCACCAACCGCGGCGGCCGTACCTGCCATGCGGCGATCATCGCCCGTGAGCTGGGCATCCCGGCCGTGGTCGGCTGTGGCGATGCCACCGAGCGTTTGCAGGAAAACCAGCAGGTCACCGTCTCCTGTTCGGAAGGGGATACCGGCTACGTCTATGGCGAAGTGCTGGATTTCAGCGTCCACAGTTCAGAGGTGGATGAGCTGCCGTCGCTGCCGCTGAAAATCATGATGAATGTCGGTAACCCGGACCGCGCTTTCGATTTCGCCTGCCTGCCGAATGAGGGGGTCGGGCTGGCGCGGCTGGAGTTCATCATCAACCGCATGATCGGCGTCCACCCGCGCGCCCTGCTGGAGTTCGACCAGCAGGAGCCGGCGCTGCAGGCGGAGATCAACACGCTGATGCAGGGCTATGATGACCCGGTTGAGTTCTACGTGGCGCGGCTGACCGAAGGGATCGCGACCCTGGGCGCGGCTTTCTGGCCGAAACGCGTGATTGTGCGCCTCTCTGACTTTAAGTCCAACGAGTACGCCAACCTGGTCGGCGGCGAGAAGTATGAGCCGCACGAGGAGAACCCGATGCTGGGCTTCCGCGGTGCCGGGCGCTATGTCTCCGACAGCTTCAAAGCCTGTTTTGCGCTGGAGTGTGAGGCGATGAAGCGGGTACGCAACGACATGGGGCTGACTAACGTCGAGGTCATGGTGCCGTTCGTGCGTACCGTGGCGCAGGCAGAGGCGGTGGTGGCGGAGCTGGCGGCGCAAGGGCTGAAACGCGGCGAAAACGGCCTTAAGGTGATCATGATGTGTGAGATCCCCTCCAATGCGCTGCTGGCCGATCAGTTCCTTGAGTACTTTGACGGCTTCTCCATCGGCTCCAATGACATGACACAGCTGACGCTGGGGCTGGACCGCGACTCCGGGGTGGTCTCCGAGCTGTTTGATGAGCGTAACGAGGCGGTGAAAGCGCTGCTGGCGATGGCGATTCAGGCGGCCAAGCGTCAGGGCAAATATGTGGGCATCTGCGGCCAGGGGCCGTCTGACCATGAGGATTTCGCCGCCTGGCTGATGGAGCAGGGGATCGACAGCCTCTCCCTTAACCCGGATACGGTGGTACAGACCTGGCTGGCGCTGGCTGAACAACCGGCATAACCCCTGACCCGGTGGCATCACAGAAATAAAGGTGATGCCACCGTCACGTTATTATCAATCCCGTTATTATTCCGCTTTTTTTACCTGCTCTGGTGTAAACCGCTTTACCTTACCGGCTTTTTTTTCTGTTGCGGCCGCGTTTATAAATCCGCCCTTAAAAAACGCTAACATCCGCCTCAGTGAGAAAATAAGAGGGCAGTTTTTCACGTTGCCGGGAATTAGCCCCGTGGGATTTTTGGCGTGGGTTAATTAAAAGGCTGAGTAATTATCCGGTTACGGCAGGTACCGGCAAAAAAAAAGCCCATCATAGGATGACGGGCAAAGACTACACACAGCAATTCGATGATTAGCTATACTCACTCAGGGGAAAGGTTGTATATAAATCAGTGGGTTGAAATCCGAATTACCAACAATACTAGAGAGATGGGCGTAAGGAGTCTTTAAGAATCATCCTAATCATTATGGCATTGTGACATAAATGATTACGGTGACTTAAGCATTTCAAGAGAACATGATTATTTATAATGATAAATAAACCGGTTTTCTGACAAGCGTCTTACGCTTTTATCAACGGGGGGATGGGCTTAGCGACGGGAAAATAACCGGGAAACGGCCGGGGCGGATTCAGTAACCCTACTGAATCCGCCTTAACTATTTTTATTTTAATTCATCCAGACCGTGCGCTGCGTCACGCATATCTTTTTCCGGTTCCGGGGCCTCACTGACCCAGACCGAGATCAGACGGTAAGAGACCGCCAGCACCACCGGCCCGATAAACAGCCCGATCATCCCGAAGGCGAGCAAGCCGCCGATCACGCCGGACAGGATCAGGATCATCGGCAAATCCGCCCCCATCCGGATCAGGACCGGGCGCAGCACGTTATCCAGCGTGCCCACCACGCAACTCCAGACCAGCAGCACCGTGCCCCAGGTGGTGTCGCCTGACCAGTAGAGCCAGATAATGGCCGGGATCAGCACCAGCAACGGCCCCAGCTGCGCCACGCACAGGGTAAACATCACCACCGTCAGCAGCGTGGCATAAGGGATGCCGGCAATCGCCAGCCCGACGCCGCCCAGTACCGCCTGCACAATGGCGGTCACCACCACGCCGAGCGCCACGGCGCGGATCGCCTGGCCGGCGAGCAGCACGGCGGCATCACCACGTTCCGCTGCCAGACGGAAAGCGAAGTGGCGGATGCCCATGCCGACCTGCTCACCGCGGCTGTAGAGCAGGGCGCTGAACAGCACCATCAGCGCACAGTGCATAATAAAGCGGCCGAGGTGCGCTGCCTGAATGCCGACCCAGCTGGCCGTGCGGCCGATGTAGGGCTGCATTTTCGCCATCAGGGCGCTGCCGCCGCCATCCAGCAGGCTGTGCCAGCCGTTGTAGAACTTGTCCCCGACCATCGGGATGTCATGCAGCCACTCCAGCGCCGGCAGTTGCAGCTTCGACGGGTCACTGGCGAGATCCACCAGCGGCGCGCCGTTCTCAATCGCGCTGTTGACCAGCAGGGCGATCGGCAGCACAAACAGCAGGATTAGCAGCAGCGTCATCACCACCACCGCCAGCGAGCGCCGGCCCCACAGCAGCGCCTGCACTTTAATCAGCAGCGGCCAGGTGGCGATGACCACCATGCTGGCCCAGGCAAAGCCCAGGATAAAAGGCTGTACCACCCAGATACTGGCGATGGTCATCAGCGAGATGAACAGCACGCCAAACATGATCTGGGGCAGATCATAATTCTTATTCGAATACATCATGGAAGGATCTCATCTCAAGAAAAGGCAACAATGCCAACGTCTAACCGCTAAATCATGGCGCATTATAGGCATTTTTTCCCGCGGCAACGGGGATTAGTTGCAATCGCCTGCCTCAGAAAAGTTTATGGTAAGGTGACGGCGCGCAGAAAAAAGAAGTGTGGTAATTTTCTGTAGCGCTGCATGTGCCGCACGCCGCGACTCCTCAAACAACAACACGACAAGGCACGGCAGACGGGAAGGGCCTGTGCATCCGGTTTTCCGGGGATCAGGCGTGAACACACTCTTATATGGACAGGGTCAATCGTCATGATCCCACAGATTTCTCAGGCACCGGGGCTGATTCAGCGGGTGCTCGATTTTTTGGAAGCATTAGAGAAAAACGGCTTTAACGGTGACACCGCCACCAGTTATGCCGACCGCCTGACCATGGCCACCGATAACAGCGTCTACCAGCTGATGCCGGATGCGGTGGTGTTTCCCCGCTCCACGGCGGACGTGGCCCTGCTGGCGCGGCTGGCGGCGGAAGAGCGTTTCCGCAGCCTGGTCTTCACCCCGCGCGGCGGCGGCACCGGCACCAACGGCCAGGCGCTGAACAGCGGGATTGTGGTGGACATGTCGCGCTACATGAACCGCATCCTCGACATCAACACCGAGCAGGGCTGGGTCAAGGTCGAGGCGGGGGTGATCAAGGATCAGCTCAACGCCTACCTGAAGCCGTTCGGCTACTTCTTCTCGCCGGAGCTTTCCACCAGCAACCGCGCCACCCTGGGCGGCATGATCAACACCGACGCCTCCGGGCAGGGCTCGCTGGTGTACGGCAAAACCTCTGACCATGTGCTGGGGCTGCGCGCCGTGCTGCTGGGCGGGGAGATCCTCGACACCCGCGCCATGCCCACCGCGCTGGCGGAGCATCTGGCGAAAGAGGATTCGCCGATCGGCACCATCTACCGCACCGTGCTGACCCGCTGCCGCGAACAGCGCAGCCTGATCCTGGAGAAATTCCCGAAGCTGAACCGTTTCCTCACCGGTTACGACCTGCGCCATGTGCTGAGTGACGATCTCCAGACCTTTGACCTGACGCGCATCCTCACCGGTGCCGAGGGCACGCTGGCCTTTATTACCGAGGCGCGCCTCGACATCACGCCGATCCCGAAAGTGCGGCGGCTGGTGAACATCAAGTATGACTCCTTCGACTCCGCGCTGCGCAACGCGCCCTTTATGGTGCGCGCCAACGCCCTCTCCGTGGAGACGGTGGATTCCAAAGTATTGAACCTGGCCCGCGAGGACATCGTCTGGCATTCGGTGAAAGATCTGATCAAAGACGTGCCGGACAAAGAGATGCTCGGGCTGAACATCGTGGAGTTCGCCGGTGACGACCATGACCTGATCGAAAACCAGGTCACGGATCTCTGCTCCCGGCTCGACGGCCTGATGTCCGACGGCAAGGACGGGGTGATCGGCTACCAGGTGTGCGGCGAGCTGGCGGAGATTGAGCGCATCTATGCGATGCGCAAAAAGGCGGTGGGGCTGCTCGGCAACGCCAAAGGGCAGGCCAAGCCGCTGCCGTTTGCCGAAGATACCTGCGTGCCGCCCCAGCACCTGGCTGACTATATTGTGGAGTTCCGCGCGCTGCTCGACAGCTACGACCTCAGCTACGGCATGTTCGGCCACGTCGATGCCGGGGTGCTGCACGTGCGCCCGGCGCTGGACATGTGCGACCCGCGCCAGGAGGTGCTGCTGAAGCAGATTTCCGATCAGGTGGTGGCGCTCACCGCCAAATATGGCGGCCTGCTGTGGGGCGAGCACGGCAAAGGCTTCCGGGCCGAATACAGCCCGGCCTTTTTTGGCGAAGCGTTGTTTACCGAGCTGCGCCGCATCAAGGCCGCCTTTGACCCCGGCAACCGCCTCAACCCCGGCAAGATCTGCGCTCCGCTGAACAGTGACGCGCCGATGATGAAAGTGGACGCGGTGAAACGCGGCACCTTTGACCGGCGCATCCCGCTGGCGGTGCGGACGTCATTCCGCGGCGCGATGGAGTGCAACGGCAACGGCCTCTGCTTCAACTTCGATGTGAAAAGCCCGATGTGCCCGTCGATGAAGATCACCGGCAACCGCATCCACTCGCCGAAAGGGCGGGCGGGGCTGGTGCGGGAGTGGCTGCGGCTGCTGGCAGAGCAGGGCGTCGACCCGCTGGAGCTGGAAAAACGGCTGGCGGAAAACCGCATCAGCCTGCGCGGCATGATCGAGAAGATGCGCAACAGCTGGCACGCCAACAAAGGCGAGTATGACTTCTCCCATGAGGTGAAAGAGGCGATGTCCGGCTGCCTCGCCTGCAAAGCCTGCTCGACCCAGTGCCCGATCAAGATTGACGTGCCCGGCTTCCGCGCGCGCTTCCTCCAGCTCTACCACACCCGCTACCTGCGCCCGGCCCGGGATCACCTGGTGGCCGGGGTGGAGAGCTACACCCCGCTGATGGCGAAAGCGCCGCGGGTGTTTAACTTCTTCTTCAAACAGCCCTGGGTGCGCGAGATGAGCCGCAACGCCCTCGGCATGGTAGACCTGCCGCTGCTCTCCAGCCCGACGCTGAAGCAGCAGCTGATCGGCCACCGCGCCGTGACCATGACGCTGGAACAGCTCGAAAGCGTGCCGAAGAGCCAGCGCCATGAGTATGTGCTGATTGTGCAGGACCCGTTCACCAGCTTCTACGATGCGGAAGTGGTCAGCGATCTGGTCTATCTGGTGGATAAGCTGGGGCTGAAACCGGTGCTGCTGCCGTTTGCGCCGAACGGCAAAGCGCAGCACATCAAAGGGTTCCTGGTGCGCTTTGCCAAAACCGCCGCTAAAACCGCCGACTTCCTCAACCGCATCGCCCAGCTGGGGATGCCGATGGTGGGGGTGGACCCGGCGCTGGTGCTCTGTTACCGCGAAGAGTACCGCGAAATTCTCGGCAGCCGCCGCGGCAGTTTCCAGGTGCAGCTGGTGCATGAGTGGCTGCAACAGGCGCTGGCCGCGCGGCCGGTACAGCAGATCAGCGGGGAGTCGTGGTATTTGTTCGGCCACTGTACCGAAACCACCTCGTTGCCCTCCAGCAGCCAGCAGTGGGCGGACATTTTCGCCCGCTTCGGCGCGAAGCTGGAAAACATCAGCGTGGGCTGCTGCGGCATGGCCGGCACCTATGGGCACGAGGCGAAAAACATCGCCAACTCGCTGGGGATCTATGAGCTCTCCTGGCACCAGTCCCTGCAACGGCTGCCGCGCCAGCGCTGCCTGGCGACCGGCTACTCCTGCCGCAGCCAGGTGAAACGCATCGAAGGCAACGGGCTGCGCCATCCGCTTCAGGCGCTGCTGGAGCTGGTATGAGCCTGTGGAAACGCACTACCACACTGGCGGCGCTCAACCAGATGAGCGCCGGCTGCCTGGTCGGGCAGTTGGGCATTCTTTTTACCCGGCTGGAGGCGGATCATCTGGAGGCCACCATGCCGGTGGACAGCCGCACCACCCAGCCGTTCGGGCTGCTGCATGGCGGTGCCTCGGTGGCGCTGGCGGAGACGCTGGGGTCGGTGGCCGGTTACCTCTGCACGGAAGGGCAGCAGCAGGTGGTGGGGCTGGAGGTCAACGCCAACCACCTGCGGGCGGTGCGCCACGGCAGCGTGCGCGGCGTCTGCCGGGCGCTGCACAGCGGGCGCAGCCATCAGGTGTGGCAGATCGACATCTATGATGAGGCGGGGCAGCACTGCTGTGCGGCGCGGCTGACCACCGCCATCCGCAACGGCTAAACGGGGCGTAAGTGCTTACAGCGGGTTCGGCACGCGTTTGACAAAATCGTCCTGGAAAGCGGTGGCTTTCTCCCAGATACCCAGCCGGGCGTAGTGCTGGCAGATAAGTTTCAGCGTATGGCGCGCAAAGTGGTAACACTGCACCCGGAACAGGTAAGCCCGTTCCGGGTTGTTGATCTCCATGATCAGCCGGTTATGGAGCTTGCACAGCGCATGGAGGTAACTCTCTTCGTCGCCGTTCATGGCGCAGAGGTTGGCCAGCTCCAGGCACTGGCGGTTAAAGCGGGTAAGCTGTTCAATTGTCGCCTGCGGGCGTTTCAGGGCGGCGTCGGCCATATAAAAGTCGACAGTGGCGTCGCGCACCTGAAATTTATACTCATCGATTTTGCCCTGTAGCCAGGCATTAAATGACGCCGTCATAGCGGCTCCGTAAATCATGAATGATAATTATTATCATATGAATAAACGAGGCGGCGATCAATGGCTGTTTGCGTACTTTTTCATCTCTCGTTAACCGGAACATCACATCCTTTTTTAAACCGGTTTCGCTTCATAGTCAGGAGCTGTAAGATAAATAGGTATTGCCGATGAATGTTTAATGACCAATGGCTGTCTAAGATGTTACATGAGATATACCGTTAAGCATTAATCTGTTAACATTAAATTCACAACGATTTCAACGCGTTCGGCCCGGCCGGCAGCGGGCATGAACCACAGCATGACCAGACCTGCCTGCCCGGCGCCCCGTCAGGAAAGCCCTCATCGGGATACCCTCTCAAAACAAGAGGTTGAAGTGATTAATCTTATCACTAAGATAGTCGCCATGAGACAGCGTTTCCTGACCGGCAGCGCCATTCAGGGCCAGCGCCGATACACTATAATTTTGGTAAGATCAGATTGGGTGACGCCGCTTTTTCGTTAACAGTGACGCGCGGCGCGCACAATTTTTGCTCATCACGAGGTGGTTACGATGCAGACAGACAACACGTTGCCAAAGGAAAATGTCGGGACGTTCTCGCTGGAAGAGAATATCTGGCAGGGGCTTTCATTAACCGATGCCGCGGCCCGGCAGGTCAAAAAGCTGGTGGAGCAGGACCCGGAGGTCAAGGGGCTGCAACTGGCGGTGAAGCAATCCGGCTGTGCCGGCTTCGCCTACGTGCTGGATCTGACCAAAAATCCGGCCGCAGACGATCTGGTCTATGAGCGCGACGGTGCCCGGCTGTATGTCCCGCTGAAAGCGATGCCGTTTATCGACGGCACTGAGGTCGATTTCGTCCGTGAAGGGCTGAATCAGATTTTTAAATTCAACAATCCTAGAGCTCAGCACGCCTGCGGGTGTGGCGAGAGCTTTGGCGTTTAAGTGACTCCAACATGACACGAAGCAATGTAGAAATTCCTGAGAACGTACAGGCTTGGGTCGGTGAGGGCAGCAAATACAAGGAAGGTTTCTTTACCCAATTGGTGACCGACGAGCTGGCCTCCGGCATCAATGAGGATGTGGTCCGTGCCATCTCCGCCAAGCGTAATGAACCTGAATGGATGCTCGACTTCCGGCTGAAGGCGTACCACGCCTGGACCAAGATGGAAGAGCCGCACTGGCTGAAAGCCTATTACAAGCCGCTCGACTATCAGGACTACAGCTACTACTCCGCGCCCTCCTGCGGCAGCTGTGATGACGTCTGCGGCTCGCAGCCCGGCGCCACGCAACAGCCCTCCGCGGCGGATGCGCTGGGCGTGCCGGCGCTGGAGACCCACAAAAACTACCTGACCAGCGAAGTGGAAGCGGCGTTCAACCAGTTGGGCGTACCGGTACGTGAAGGGGCGGAAGTGGCCGTTGACGCCATTTTTGACTCGGTCTCCGTGGCCACCACTTACCGTGACAAGCTCTCTGAGCATGGCGTGATTTTCTGCTCCTTCGGTGAGGCGATCCAGGAGTACCCGGATCTGGTGCGCAAATACCTCGGCACCGTAGTACCGGCGCAGGACAACTTCTTTGCTGCGCTCAACGCCGCCGTCGCCTCTGACGGCACCTTCGTCTACGTGCCGAAGGGCGTGCGCTGCCCGATGGAGCTGTCGACCTATTTCCGCATCAACGCGGCCAAAACCGGCCAGTTCGAGCGTACCATCCTGATTGCGGATGAAGGCAGCTACGTCAGCTACATCGAAGGCTGCTCCGCACCGGTGCGTGACACCTATCAGCTGCACGCGGCGGTGGTGGAAGTGATCCTGCACAAAGACGCGGAAGTGAAATACTCCACGGTGCAGAACTGGTTCTCCGGCAGCAAAGAGAGCAGCGGCGGGATCCTGAACTTCGTGACCAAACGTGCACTGTGCGAAGGCAACGGCTCGAAGATGTCCTGGACCCAGTCTGAGACCGGCTCGGCGATCACCTGGAAATACCCGAGTGTGATCCTGAAAGGGGACAACTCGATCGGTGAGTTCTTCTCTGTGGCGCTGACCAGCGGCAAACAGCAGGCGGACACCGGCACCAAGATGATCCACATCGGCAAAAATACCAAATCGACCATCATCTCGAAGGGTATCTCTGCCGGGCAGAGCCAGAACAGCTACCGCGGCCTGGTGAAAGTGCTGCCGGGTGCCGAGAACGCGCGTAACTTTACGCAGTGTGACTCGATGCTGATCGGGCCGGACAGTGCGGCGCACACTTTCCCTTACGTGGAAGTGCGCAACAACAGCGCCCAGCTCGAACACGAGGCCACCACCTCGAAAATTGGTGACGACCAGCTCTTCTACTGCCTGCAGCGCGGCATCAGTGAAGACGACGCGATCTCCATGATCGTAAACGGCTTCTGTAAAGACGTGTTCTCCGAGCTGCCGCTGGAGTTTGCCGTAGAAGCACAGAAACTGCTGGCGATAAGCCTCGAACACAGCGTCGGGTAACCGGCGCGGGAGCGGAATCGGCTCCCGTTCAGAACGTTATCAATGTTGAACAACACCGGATTTTGCGGTCAAGAGCGTGCAGGTCCACGCTGAACAGGGCGCAGGCGCGCTAAAGGACAGACATGTTAAGCATTAAAGATTTAAAAGTGAGCATCGAAGACAAGGAGATCCTCAAAGGCATCGATCTGGAGATCAAGCCGGGCGAGGTTCACGCCATCATGGGGCCGAACGGCTCCGGGAAAAGCACCTTGTCAGCCACGCTGGCGGGCCGTGAAGAGTATGAGGTCACTGACGGTGATGTCCTCTTCAACGGAAAAGACCTGCTGGAACTCGACCCGGAAGACCGGGCGGGGGAAGGGGTGTTCATGGCCTTCCAGTATCCGGTGGAAATCCCGGGCGTCAGCAACAACTTCTTCCTGCAGACCGCCGTGAACGCCGTGCGTAAATACCGCGGCCAGGAAGCGATGGATCGTTTTGATTTCGCTGATTTCATCGAAGAGAAGATTGAACTGCTCAAGATGCCGTCTGACCTGCTGACCCGCTCCGTCAACGTCGGCTTCTCCGGCGGTGAGAAAAAGCGTAACGACATCCTGCAGATGGCTGCCCTGGAGCCGTCACTCTGCATTCTGGATGAAACCGATTCCGGCCTGGACATCGACGCGCTGAAAATCGTCTCCAACGGCGTTAACGCGCTGCGTGACGGCAAGCGTTCGTTCATCATCGTGACCCACTACCAGCGCATCCTGGACTACATCAAGCCCGATTTCGTGCATGTGCTGTATCAGGGTCGTATCGTGAAGTCCGGTGACTTTACCTTGGTCAAACAGTTAGAGGAGCAGGGTTATGGCTGGCTTACCGAGCAAGAGTGATGCACCCCAGGCCGGCAGCCCGCACGCGATGCAACAGCTTTACCGGTTATTTGAGAGCCGCGGCGGGGAGCACTCCGCCCACGCCCATAACCACTGGCAACAGGTAATGCGCCTAGGCTTCCCGCACGCGAAAATGGAGAACTGGAAATATACGCCGGTCTCCCCGCTGCTGGGCAAACAGTTCTTCGCCCCACAAGCGCAGCCGCTGAGCCGCAGTGAGTGCGATGAGCGCGCCCTGCCGGTAGAGGCTTACCGCCTGGTGTTTGTGGACGGTGTGTTCAATGCGGAACTGAGCGACAGCGCTACCGGCGAATTTATCGTCGAAACGCTGACGCCGTCGCTGCATAATGCGCTGCCGGAGCCGGTTCAGTCCGAGGTGTTCCTGCACCTGACGGAGAGCCTGGCGCACCAGCCGCAGCTGATCCGCCTGCCGGCCGGCAAACAGGCCGGCAAGCCGCTCTACCTGCTGCATATCTCCAGCGGCCGGGCAGAGGCGGCTGAGATCAATACCGTGCATCACCGTTACCATCTGGAGATCGGCCGCGGTGCCCAGGCCCAGGTGATTGAGCACTACCTCAGCCTGAGCGAGAACGGCCACTTCACCGGCGCGCGCCTCACGGCGGAAATCGGTGACAACGCGGTACTGAGCCACATCAAGCTGGCGTTTGAGAGCCAGGCGAGCTACCACTTCGCCCATAACGATCTGGTGGTGGGTCGTGATGCCCAGGTGACCAGCCACAGCTTCCTGCTGGGCGCGGGCCTCTCCCGCCACAACACCAGCGCACAGCTGAACGGTGAGAACACCACGCTGAACATCAACAGCCTGGTACTGCCGGTGGATGATGAGATCAGCGACACGCGCACCTACCTCGAGCACAATCAGGGGTACTGCCAGAGCCGCCAGATGCATAAAGTGATCGTGCATGACCGCGCCAAAGCGGTGTTCAACGGCATGATCAAAGTGGCTAAACATGCGCTGAAAACCGACGGCCAGATGACCAACAACAACCTGTTGCTGAGCAAGCAGGCTGAAGTGGACACCAAGCCGCAGCTGGAAATTTACGCCGATGACGTAAAATGCAGCCACGGTGCCACCGTCGGGCGCATTGATGATGAGCAGCTGTTCTACCTGCGTTCACGCGGCATTGCCGGTGATGCGGCGCAGGAGATGATTATCTTCGCCTTTGCCGCCGAACTCACCGAGGCGCTGGAGGACGACGCCCTGCGCGAAACGGTATTGCACCGTATCGCCGGGCGCTTACGTGGAGGCCAGCAATGAGTTACCCGATTGAACGGATACGGCAGGACTTTCCGCTGCTGGCGCGTGAAGTAAATGGCCAGCCGCTGGCCTATCTTGACAGCGCAGCCAGCGCGCAGAAGCCGGAGCAGGTGATCGCCCGTGAGGCGGCGTTTTACCGCCACGGTTATGCCGCCGTTCATCGCGGCATTCATACCCTCAGCGCGGAAGCCACCGAGCAGATGGAAGGCGTCCGCGCGCAGGTGGCCCGGTTTATCAATGCCGCCTCGCCGGAGGAGATCATCTTCGTCAAAGGCTCGACGGAAGGGATCAACCTGGTCGCCAACAGTTTCGGCAACACCTTCCTGCAACCCGGCGATCGCATCCTGATCACCGAGATGGAGCACCACGCCAACATCGTGCCGTGGCAGATGCTGGCGAAGGCGCGCTCGCTGCACATCGACGTCTGGCCGCTGACGCCAGAGGGCGAGCTGCAACCGGGGATGCTGGAGCAGCTGATTACCCCGCGCACCAAACTGCTGGCGCTGACGCAGGTCTCTAACGTGCTCGGCACCATTAACCCGCTGGAACAGATTATCCCGCAGGCGAAAGCTGCCGGGCTGAAAGTGCTGGTGGACGGGGCGCAGGCGGTGATGCACCAGAAAGTGGATGTGCAGGCGCTGGATTGCGATTTCTACGTCTTCTCGGCCCACAAACTGTATGGGCCGTCCGGTATTGGCATTCTCTACGGCAAAGCGGAGCTGCTGGAGCAGATGCCGCCGTGGGAAGGGGGCGGGTCGATGATCCGCGAAGTCAGCCTGACCGGTGAGACCACCTTCGTGGCCGCGCCGTGGCGCTTTGAGGCGGGTTCCCCCAATACCGCCGGTATGATGGGGCTGGGCGCGGCGATCGACTATGTCGAATCGGTGGGCCTGGACGCCATCCATGACTACGAAACCTCGCTGATGCGTTACGCGCTGGAAGCGATGGCGCAGGTGCCGGATATTACGCTGTATGGCCCGGCCGACCGCGCCGGGGTGATCCCGTTTAATCTGGGCAAACACCACGCTTATGACGTCGGCAGTTTCCTCGACCAGTACGGCATTGCCATCCGCACCGGGCACCACTGTGCGATGCCGCTGATGGCGTTTTATCAGGTTCCGGCCATGTGCCGCGCCTCTCTGGCCATGTACAACACCCGTGAAGAAGTGGACCGTCTGGTGGCCGGCTTGCTGCGGATCCACCGGCTGTTGGGCTGAAGCCCGGCCGCTTTTTATGTTAACTGAGGCAGGATAGGCTTTATGGCGACGTTGCCGGACAAACAAAAATTGCTGCGCAACTTCTCCCGTTGCGCAAACTGGGAAGAGAAGTACCTGTATGTGATTGAGCTGGGGGCAAAATTGCCGCCGCTGAGTGAGGAACTTCGTCAGGACCGCTACCGTATCTCCGGCTGCCAGAGCCAGGTATGGATTGCGATGGAGAACAGCGATGGCCGGGTCACCTTCCAGGGTGACAGCGATGCGGCCATTGTGAAAGGCCTGCTGACTATTGTCTTTATCCTCTATAGCGGCATGACCCCGCAGGAGATCGTGGCATTGGATGTGCGCCCGTTCTTTGCTGAGCTGGAGCTGAGCCAGCATCTTACCCCCTCGCGATCGCAGGGGCTGGAGGCGATGATCCGCGCCATCCGCACCAACGCTGCAGAGCTTTAAACGTCCTGTAAGCCGCGCCTCTGGCGCGGCTTTTTCTTTGGCCTGGCCTCCGGGCACCAGGATCGCCACCCACCTTTGTGTGACGTGATAAGGATAAATCAGGTATGAAAAAAGTACGTTTGCTGCTGACCTTCATCAGCACCCTCTGGCTGTTCACCTCGTTTTCTGCCTTTTCCACTGACTACCCGCTGCCGCCGGACAACAGCCGGCTGATTGGCGAAAACGTAACTTATACCGTGCCCAATGACGGCCGCTCGCTGGAGATGATCGCCGCCGACTATAAAATCGGCCTGCTGGGGATGCTGGAAGCCAACCCGGGCACCGACCCTTACCTCCCTGCGCCTGGCTCGGTGCTGACCATCCCCACCCAGATGCTGCTGCCGGACACGCCGCACGAAGGCATTGTGATTAACCTCGCCGAACTGCGGCTCTACTACTATCCGAAAGGGGAGAATAAGGTGGTGGTCTACCCGATCGGCATCGGCCAGCTTGGCCGCAATACGCCGACGATGGTGACCTCCATCATCCAGAAGATCCCCAACCCGACCTGGACGCCGACCGCCAACATCCGCAAGCACTATCTGGAAGAGCAGGGCATCACCCTGCCGGCCGTGGTGCCTGCCGGGCCGGATAACCCGATGGGGCTGTTTGCGCTGCGTATGGCGGCCGGGGGCGGCGTCTACCTGATTCACGGCACCAATGCCAATTTCGGCATCGGGATGCGCGTCAGCTCCGGTTGCATCCGCTTGCGGGCGGCTGACATCGAAGCGCTGTTTAACCAGGTGCCGAAAGGCACGCGGGTGCAGGTAATCAACCAGCCCATCAAAGTGGCGGTGGAGCCGGACGGCAAACGCTACATTGAGGTGCATCAGCCGTTATCCCATACGGATAAGGATGACCCGCAAACCATGCCGATTGCGAAAACCAAGGTGATCAATGCGTTTATCAAGACGCCGGAAACCAATGCCGACGTGGTGAAGCAGGCGATCGCGCGCCGCTCCGGAATGCCGGTTCTCGTCAACACCGGGCCGGAAGCCAATGAGCGCGTTCCAGAGGCGATTATGCCGCAGAGTGCCAGCAGCCAGCCCGCTGCACCGGTAACGGACGCTGAGCCGCCACAGAGCCTGCAATAATCGTTATACTGCGCAGGGACGTGCAGTAAACAGGGCAGGGCCTGAGTTGGGGCAGAGAAGAGACAGGACGCGAGCCTGAAAAACGGAAGAGGGACAGAGCGCCGGGCAGAAAGATGATGACAGGAAGATAATTACAGGCGAAAAAAATGGCGCACACTGTGCGCCATTTTTATTAGCCGAGCTCGATTACTTTTTGTAAGCGTGAGCTTGGTTGTCCAGACGCTGGTTAGCGCGTGCTGCATCGTCTTTAGCGGCTTGGACGTCAGAACGGATTGCGTTCACGTCGTTGCTCAGCTGGTCAACTTTAGCGTTCAGAGTCTGAACGTCGGAAGACAGTTGATCGATTTTAGCATTGCTGGAGCAACCTGCCAGCAGAGTAGAACCCAGGATTACTGCGCCCAGTACCAGTTTAGTGCGATTCATTATAAATACCCTCTAGATTGAGTTAATCTCCATGTAGCGTTACAAGTATTACACAAACCTTTTTCTAATGAGAATAAATTTTTAGGGCAGAAGCACATTATTTTGATCGTTCGCTCAAAGAAGCATCTGGTTTTACTTAAATCTTAAAAAAACCAGCGAAAACATGCTGCTTCTCTCAGAACACTCTTAACTTTTGTTCGCTTAAAAAAGTAGCGTTTTTCTGAAAATAGCGATCCGGCACATGAAAAAAACGCCGCTGAAGGGCGGCGTTTATATTCTGTTCAGACTGTCACTTTTTAATTAAAGCACATGGACCGAAGAGGTGTTGGTGGTGCCGCTTGGCACCAGCGCGCCGGAGACCATCACCACGACATCGCCTTTCTGGGCCAGGCCGCTTTCCAGTGCTGCTTCTTTACCGATGCGGTAGAAGTCATCCGTGGAGGCGATCTCTTTCACCACCTGCGTGATCACCCCTTTGCTGAGGATCAGCTGGCGGGCCGTCACTTCATTGGTGGTCAGCGCCAGAATGGTGGCATGCGGGAAGTATTTACGCACGGCTTTAGCAGATTTACCGCCACCGGTAGCTACCACGATCAGCGGGGCATCCAGCTTCTCAGCGGTTTCCACTGCACCGCGGCAGACGGCCTCGGTGATACGCAGCTTGCGGCTGTCGTTCAGGGTATCAATGCGGCTCTGCATCACGCGGTCGGTGCGCTCACAGATGGTCGCCATGATGGTGACCGCTTCCAGCGGGTATTTACCCTTGGCGCTCTCACCGGAAAGCATCACGGCGTCAGTGCCGTCGATGATGGCGTTGGCCACGTCACCGGCTTCTGCACGGGTCGGGCGCGGGTTCTTGATCATGGAGTCCAGCATCTGGGTGGCGGTGATCACCACTTTGCGGGCGCGGTTACACTTCTCAATCATCATCTTCTGCGCGAAGATCACCTCTTCAACCGGGATTTCCACGCCCAGGTCACCACGCGCCACCATGATGCCGTCAGAGGCGTCGAGGATTTCGTCGAAGTTGTTCAGGCCTTCCTGGTTCTCAATTTTAGAGATGATCTGGATCTGCTCGCCGCCGTTGGCCTTCAGGTGCTCGCGGATCTCCAGCACGTCGGAACGCTTACGGATGAACGAGGCTGCCACGAAATCAACACCCTGCTCACAACCGAAGATCAGGTCACGTTTGTCTTTTTCAGCCAGCGCCGGCAGCTGGATAGAGACGCCCGGCAGGTTAACGCCTTTGTTCTCGCCCAGGTCACCGTTGTTCAGGACTTTACAGATCACTTCCGTTTCAGTGACTTCGATGACTTCCATGCCGATCAGGCCGTCATCCACCAGCACGGTGTTGCCGATTTTCAGGTCAGCGGCGAAACCGGCGTAGGTCACCGCCACACGCTCAGCATTACCGATCACGCTCTGGTCAGTGGTGAAGGTGAAGGTCTGGCCGGCCACCAGCGGCGCATCTTTCCCGCCTTCCAGTTTCATGGTGCGGATTTCCGGGCCTTTGGTGTCCAGCAGGATGCCTGCCTTGTGGCCGGTCTTCTCCATAACCGCGCGCAGGTTTTTGATGCGCTGGCCATGTTCCTCGTAGTCCCCGTGGGAGAAGTTCAGACGCATCACATTCATGCCGGCATCCAGCAGCTTGGTCAGCATCTCTTCTGATTCCGTTTTCGGGCCGATCGTACAAACAATTTTGGTCTTTTTCATGACAATGATTTCTACAAGTTGTGATGGATTGAAAAGTGCGTATGGCTGGGCGCTGTGCGACCAGCGTGGAATAGGAACGGTGTTGGGCGCTGCAAAACATACCTAAGGATAGGCGATGGCAGCAGGATTGTGAAAATAGGTGTTGAAACAGCGCCGGGCGTGGCATCGGCCGGTTGAAGAGGTCGGGGTAATAATTGTAAGGCGTATCGACAGTTCAAGGCGCTGAAACCTTTCAATTGAAATGACGTTCCGCATTATAGAGGGTAAGCGACGGGGAAACAAAACAAAAATCAGAAAGAGACGGCTTGATTAATACAAAAGATCAGGAATGTGACGCAAATGAAACTTTTTAGCCGGGGTTGTTGCGCAACGTGTTAACCGCTGGTTTTCATCTGCTGAAGTCAGGTAAAGGCGTCACGCAGCAGGGCAGGCCGGAAAAGGGCAGAGCAGACGGAGTAAGAGAGCAATCAGGGAATCAGAAGAGAGGGAAAACAGGAGAAGCATGAGAATGGTGCGTTCTAATGGACTCGAACCATCGACCCCCACCATGTCAAGGTGGTGCTCTAACCAACTGAGCTAAGAACGCATCGGAGAAGCTGATGTAATGTGGTGCGTCCGAGTGGACTCGAACCACCGACCCCCACCATGTCAAGGTGGTGCTCTAACCAACTGAGCTACGGACGCACATATCATCACATTATCACTGCCAGAAATTTTGGTGCGTCCGAGTGGACTCGAACCACCGACCCCCACCATGTCAAGGTGGTGCTCTAACCAACTGAGCTACGGACGCATCACTTTTCTGATTACCGGTGCCGGCAACGGGGACGAATATTAACGGCGCGGCCGGGTACTGGCAAGCGGAAAAACGCAATTTTCTTCCAGATTTCACGCGATTGCCGAGCGAGTGCGCACTCCGCTGTTTTTTTCAGCACTCCCGGCGGCGGCCGGGAGCGGACAGGGCCTCAGTGGGCCGCGCGTTTCAGGATCGCGGCAGCCGGCTGGCGTTGCAGCCGGCGCATCCGCCAGATCACCATCACCGCCGCGAAGGTCAGCCCGAGAATAAAGCCGCACCAGAAACCGCTCGGCCCCATGCGCGGCACCAGCACATCGGTCAGCGCCAGCAGGTAGCCACCCGGCAGGCCCAGCACCCAATAGGCGACAAAGGTAATAAAGAAGATAGATCGCGTATCTTTATAACCGCGCAGCACGCCGGAGCCGATGACCTGCAACGAATCAGAGATCTGGTAGATCGCCGCCAGCAGCATCAGGTGGCTGGCCATCGCCACCACGGCCGGGTTTTCGTTATACAGCAGGGCGATTTTCTCCCGCATCAGCACGGTGAACACGGCAGTGCAGCAGGCCATCGCCACGCCGGTACCCAGGCTGGCATAGGCCGCCACCCGCGCCGCCTCAGGCGAGCCTTCACCAAGGCGGTGGCCGACGCGGATCGTCGCCGCGACGCCCACTGACAGCGGGATTACAAACATCAGCGAACTGAAGTTCAGGGCGATCTGGTGCCCGGCCACCGGCACGATGCCGAGCGGGGAGACCAGCAGCGCCACCACGGCAAACAGCGTCACTTCAAAGAACAGCGCCAGCGCAATCGGCAGCCCCAGCAGGGTGAGGCGGCGCAGGATATGCCAGTCCGGCAGGGCCGGTTTGCTCTGTAAATGGATGTCACGCATGGAGGGCGCGCGTTTTACGTACCAGCCCATCAGCAGGAACATCACCCAGTACACTGTGCCGGTAGCCACGCCGCACCCCACGCCGCCCAGCGCCGGGGCACCAAACTTGCCGTAAATAAAGATGTAGTTAACCGGGATATTCACCAGCAGGCCAATAAAGCCGATCACCATCCCCGGTTTGGTTTTTGACAGCCCCTCACACTGGTTGCGCAACACCTGGAACCCGAGGTAGCCCGGCGCACCCCACATAATCGCATGCAGATAGCCCACGGCTTTGGCTTCCAGCGCCGGGTCTACGTCCTGCATCAGGTTCAGCAGGTGGCCGCTCTGTGAAATCACCCCAATCACCAGCAGCGACAGCGCCGCCACCAGCCAGAACGCCTGCCGCACCTGGTGCGCAATGCGATCGCGGCGGCCCGCGCCGTTCAGCTGCGCCACCACCGGCGTCATCGCCAGCAGGATGCCGTGACCGAATAAAATGGTCGGCAGCCAGATGGAGGTGCCGATCGCCACCGCCGCCATGTCCGTCGCGCTGACAGAGCCGGCCATGATGGTGTCGACAAAGCCCATCGCGGTCTGGGAAATTTGCGCAATAATCACCGGGATGGCTAACGCCAATAAACTCCGTGCTTCGATCAGATACTTCTGCACGCTAACACCTTCTTGTTATGGGGAAAGAGCAGGGGAGCCGGCCGTCACTGGCGGCAAGAAAGAAAATAAGAATAAGTGCAAGATTGTACCCCTGCACCCCGGCGAAGCAAACCCCGGCAGCGAAAAGCCCTGAGTTGGCAAGCCGGGCAAACTGCGGCACACTGGGTAGATTGATAACGCCTGAAAATATGAAAGAGGCTTGCTGATGTTTACCGGTATTGTTCAGGGCACCGCGCCCCTGGTCGCGATTGACGAAAAACCGAACTTCCGTACCCATGTGGTGCAGTTCCCGGCGGAGATGCTGCCCGGCCTGGCGTTGGGGGCCTCCGTGGCGCACAACGGCTGCTGCCTGACGGTAACCTCCATTGACGGTGACCGCGTCAGCTTCGATCTGATCAAAGAGACGCTGCGCCTGACCAACCTCGGCGCCCTGCAGGTGGGCGACCGGGTCAACCTGGAGCGGGCGGCGCGGTTCAGTGATGAGATTGGCGGGCACCTGATGTCCGGCCATATCATCTGCACTGCGGAGATCAGCAAAATCGTCACCTCGGAGCACAACCGGCAGGTCTGGTTCCGCATCGCCAATGCGGAGTACATGAAATATATCCTGCACAAAGGCTATATCGGCATCGACGGCATCAGCCTGACCTTAGGCGAGGTGGTCAAAGACCGGTTCTGCGTCCACCTGATCCCGGAGACGCTGGAGCGCACCACGCTCGGCAAAAAGCGCCTGGGGGAGGTAGTGAACATCGAGATCGACCCGCAGACCCAGGCCATTGTTGACACCGTGGAGCGGGTGCTCGCCAGCCGTGAGGCGGCGATCGCCACCGCCAAAGCGATCGGCGAAAACCTCGCGGAATAACCTCCGCCTGCCCTATGCAAACCCGGCTTAACGCCGGGTTTTTTCATTGTGGCGGCGATCACAAAACCACCGGCGCAGCGGCGTGCCCTTTCCGGTGTTGCCAGCCCCCGGCGCAGCGTGGCAGTCAGCCAAAGGCAGCCCGGTTTTCACCTCCCTACACTGCAGAGATAAGCCCTGACTTGTTCTTTTGCAAAGGTGAAAAATGAACGTATTCCCCGTCAAACAGAGTGAACTGCTGCGCCAGCCTGACTACTTTATTACCCGTGATGAAGTCACGCGCCTGATCCGGCTCACGGCCGATAACCTGATCAATATCAAAGATGAAACCGGCGAATTCCTGCTGCGGCTGGATGACGGCCGCGTCATTGATACCAAAGGCTGGGCGGGCTGGGAGTGGACGCACGGCGTCGGGCTGTACGGCATCTATAAATATTACCAGCAGACCAATGACCCGCAGGCGCTGGCCATTATTGATGACTGGTTTGCGGCGCGCTTCAAAGAGCCGATGCCGACCAAAAACGTCAACACCATGTGCCCGTTCCTGACACTGGCTTACCGCTATGAAGAGACGCGCAACCAGAGCTGGCTGCCCTACCTGGAAGCCTGGGCCGACTGGGTGATGTACCAGATGCCGCGCACGGAGAAGGGCGGTTTACAGCATATTGTTTACAACAATGAAAACCATCAGCAGATGTGGGACGACACCCTGATGATGAGCGTGCTGCCGCTGGCGAAGATTGGCAAGCTGCTCAACCGGCCGGAATATATCGAAGAGGCGAAATACCAGTTTATGCTGCATGTGCAGTATCTGATGGATCGCAAAACTGGCCTCTGGTTCCACGGCTGGACGTTTGAAGGCAACCATAACTTTGCCGAAGCGCGCTGGGCGCGCGGCAACAGCTGGCTGACCGTTGCCATCCCGGACTTTATCGAGATGCTGGAACTGCCGGAGCAGGACGCCACCCGCCGCTTCCTGTTACAGGTGCTGGAGAGCCAGATCGCCGCGCTGCAAGAGTATCAGGATGCCTCCGGCCTCTGGCATACGCTGATTGATGACCGCGATTCCTACCTGGAGGCCTCGGCTACCGCCGGGTTTGCCTACGGCATCCTGAAAGCGGTGCGCAAGCGCTACGTCGGCAAAGAGTATGCAGAAATGGGGCTGCGGGCGGCGCAGGGCGTGGTGCGCCACATCAACAGCCAGGGCGAGCTGACGCAGGTCTCCTTCGGCACGGCGATGGGCAATGATCTCGACTTCTACCGGGAAATCCCGCTCACCTCCATGCCGTATGGACAGGCGATGGCGGTGCTTTGCCTCTCTGAATACCTGCGGGTCTATATCTGATGACCTGAACATCAGGCAAAAAAAACCGGTCACGTGACCGGTTTTTTTATGGGCAATGTTTGGGTCAACGTCAATGCGGGACGCGGATCCCACCTTCGACCCCATGCGGGCTGAACACCACCTGCCAGAGCTGAATGTCCCTGGCGCGGAAGGCACCGGCGCAGGCGTTCAGGTAGTAGGTGAACATGCGGTAGAAGCGCTCAGAGTAATCACCGGCCAGCTGTGGCCAAGCGGCCAGGAAGCGCTCATACCATGCCATCAGCGTGCGGTCGTAGTCCGCGCCGAAGTTGTGCCAGTCCTCCATCACAAACAGCCCCTCGCTCGCCTGGGCGATATGTTTCACCGAGGGCAGGCAGCCGTTGGGGAAGATATATTTGTCGATCCACGGGTCGACATGCATATCGGTTTTATTGGCACCGATGGTGTGCAGCAGGAACAGGCCGTCCGGCTTCAGGTTGCGGGAGACCACATCGAAATAGGTCTGGTAATTCTTCGGCCCCACATGCTCAAACATCCCCACCGAGACAATACGGTCAAACTGCTGGTCCAGATCGCGGTAGTCCTGCAACAGAATGGTGACGTCCAGCCCCTCACAGCGTTGCTGGGCCAGCTTCTGCTGCTCCGCGGAGATGGTCACGCCGCTGACCGCCACGCCGTAATGGCGCGCGGCAAACGCCGCCAGCCCGCCCCAGCCGCAGCCGATGTCGAGCAGGGTCATGCCCGGTTTCAGCTGCAGCTTCTCGCAGATCATGCGTAATTTGTGCTCCTGTGCCTGCTCAAGCGTGTCCGCTTCCTTCCAGTAGCCACAGGAGTACTGCATGTAGGGGTCAAGCATCAGGGAGAAGAGGTCATTACCGAGATCGTAATGCTCTTTGCCGACGATCCAGGCCCGTTTTTTGGATTGCAGGTTGGTCAGGCGGGCGGCGGCAATGCGCAGGGTATCTTTCAGGTGGTGCGGAAGCTTCTTTTCCAGCCCGGCAGCAATCACGCGGTGGAAAAAGATATCCAGCCGTTCGCAGGTCCACCAGCCGTCCATATAACTCTCGCCAAGCCCCAGCGAGCCTTCCTGTAACACACGTTTAAAAAAATCGGGGTGGGTCACCTGAATATCGAAAGGCCGGGAGCCGTTGATTTCGATATCCGCCATGCTGAGCATCTCATGGGCAATGCGGTACCATTGATTATCCTGGATGCTTAGATCTTCTATACACGATGAACTCATAGCTTCTCCATCATCTTTCTTCTGACTTATAACCTGCAAGGAAAAGCATCAACAGTTTGCAGGCGTATACAAGAACCCGCGGTCGCCCGCCGTATCTGATATCCGACTATGAACAGAGGAAAAAGCAGGAAGCACCCCAGATCGCCCACGGAGCAGGCGGCGGAGATGTCATCCCTGATAAAGCCGGTGCGTTCCATCCGCACCAAAAGCGCTGTAATAAAAGATTTGTAAAATCGTTATTCTTATTGGCTAAAACCGAGTATAAGCGCGCCGGAAACGATACTCAACAGCAAATCGCCTCCGGCCCGTATATTCTTTAAGTAACTATTAACTAAGGCGATTATGCCGCCTGGTTACTGTTTTTCAGCCCTGTTGCCGCCGGCTGGGGGCTGTTTACCGCACCGTGTTGCAGATAAAAACCCAGCAGCGCTAACCCTACCGTCATGAGCATCACGCTCACCGTGGCCATCAATGGCTGGCTGATAAAGGCGGATACGGCCAGGCTGGCCACGAAGCACAACCCTAACTGCAACGCATTCTGCAACGCCGCCGCTTTACCGGTGTTTTGCGGGAAAGGCAGCAATGCATTCGCAACAATTATGGGATAAAGCGCGCCATTTGCCAGAGCCATCACACAAAAAGGCACCAGCAGTGCCGCGAGGCCCGGTTGCGCCAGCCAGGCCAGCAGGAACAGCGCCGCGATGCTGAGGCCATAACCGGCCAGCAGCCAGGGGATCAGCACTTTGCCGTCACGGCGGCTCACCACCATCCGGCAGCCGAAGCCGCCCAGCAGGAAAGCGAACGTCTGCGGCACATAACTCAGGCCGATGTCATCCGGGCTGTAGCCCATGGCGTGCAGGATAAACGGCGAACCGGTGAGCCAGGCAAAGAAACCGGCGGAGCAGGCGGCATACATCAGCACATTGCCGCTGAACACCCGGGAGCTGAGCAGCATCCACAGGCTGGTTTTGGGGGCCGGTGCTGCGCCCGCCGCCGGGGCCGCTGCGTTCAGCCGTAACGTCGGGATCAGCAGCAGCAGCGTAATGGCCAGCAGGGCGAGGAAAATACTGCGCCAGCCGAAATGGTTCAGCAGCCACGCCCCCAGCAGCGGGGCCAGCGCCGGGGAGAGCGCCACCAGCGGCATGATGGTGGCGAACACTTTTTTACTCTGCTGGGCGCTGTAGCGATCCACCACCAGCGCCTGCCAGCTTACGGCTGCGGAGCAGACCCCCACCGCCTGTACAAAGCGCATCAGCCAGAGCTGGTGGGCATTGGTCACCCACATCATCCCGGCACAACCGGCGGCGAACATCAGCAGGCCCAGCACCAGCACCGGCTTACGGCCGATGCGGTCAGAAAGCGGCCCCCAGATCAGCTGGGCGCAGGCAAAACCGGCCAGAAACAGGCTCAGGCTGGCACTGATGGCATTAGGCGACAGGGCGAGATCTTCCTGCATCAGGGCGAAGGCGGGCAGGTACATATCCGTGGCAAGGAAGCCAAGCATACTCAGCACAGCGAGATAGAGCATGAAAAAAGGGGAGCGTGTCATAAGTAATCTCAATTTTTTCGTCAGAGGTAATACAAAAAACCTATACCGTCGCGCACTCTACGGTAGCACCGGGGGGTTGTGAAACGGTAAAATTTGCACCATGCTGTGAAAAAAATTGAAGGCAGAATATGTGGTCTGAATACTCTCTGGAAGTGATTGATGCCGTGGCCCGCACCGGCAGTTTCAGTGCGGCCGCGCAGGAGCTGCACCGGGTGCCTTCTGCCGTCAGCTATACGGTGCGGCAGCTGGAGCAGTGGCTGGCGGTGGAGCTGTTTGAGCGCCGCCACCGGGATGTGGTTATTACAGAGGCCGGGCGGGTTTTCGTGCAGGAGGCGCGGCTGCTTATCAAAAAAATGCAGGCTACCCGGCGGCAGTGCCAGCAGGTGGCCAACGGCTGGCGCGGCCAGCTGAGCATCGCGGTGGACAGGGTGGTGCGGGCCGATCGCACCCGGCAACTGGTGCTGGATTTCTACCGTGAATTCCCGGATATGGAGCTGTTGATCTCCCCGGAGGTGTTTAACGGCGTCTGGGACGCGCTGGCCGACGGGCGGGTCGATGCCGCCATCGGCGCGACCCAGGCTGTGCCGGTGGGCGGCGGCTACCGCTTCCGCGATATGGGCTTTATGCCGTGGCACTGCGTGGTGAGCCGCGGCCACCCGCTGGCGCAGCAGGCCGCGCCGCTCACGGATGACCAGCTGCGGCCCTATCCGGCGCTCTGCCTGGAAGACACCTCGCGCAGCCTGCCGAAACGCGACACCTGGACGCTCGATAACCAGCGGCGGCTGGTGGTGCCGGACTGGACCAGCGCGCTGGATTGCCTGCTGGCCGGGCTGTGCGTCGGCATGATCCCGGCGCATATGGTGCAGCCGCTGATTGACCGCGGCGAGCTGGTGGTGCTGACGCTGAAGCAGCCCTTCCCGGACAGCGCCTGCTGCCTGACCTGGGCGCAGGAGAAGTCGTCGCCTGCGCTGGGCTGGTTGCTGGATTATCTTGGGGAGAGTGACACGCTGAACCGCGAGTGGCTGCGCGGGGAAGGGCAGCATTAACAAACCGGGCCGCACAAGGCAGCCCGGCAGGGGGATTAACGGCGGTAGTCGCGGTAAGGGCCGTCCGCCACGGAGCGGCGCTCCACCAGTTTCGGATGCACTTCAATGGTCTGCGGATCTTCACGTTTGCTGGTGATGCGGTCCAGCAGCATGGCAAAGGCGTTCTCGCCGAGGCGCTCTTTGGGCTGGTGGATGGTGGTCAGCGCCGGGGAGAAGTAGCGCGCGTTGCGCACATTGTCATAACCGATCACTGACACATCTTGCGGCACGCGCAGCCCCAGCTCATCCGCGGCGCAAATCGCGCCCATCGCCATGATGTCACCGCCGCAGAACACCGCCGTCGGGCGCTGCTTCTGGGTCAGGATCTGGTGCATTGCCTTATAGCCCGATTCCGGCTCGAAATCGCCCTGAACCACCCACTCCTCCCGCACCGGGATGTTGGCCTCTTCCATCGCTTTCAAAAAGCCCTGGTGCCGCCCGCCGCCGGTGTTGCGCGACAGCTGGCCGGGAATGATCCCGATGTCGCGGTGGCCGCGCTCAATCAGGTAACGCCCGGCCAGGTAGCCGCCTTCAAAGGCGTTATCGATGATCGAGTCGGTGAAATCGCTGCGCGCCGACCCCCAGTCCATCACCACCATCGGGATGTTGCGGTACTCCTCCAGCATGCCGATCAGCTGGTCGGGGTATTCGGAGCACATCACCAGCAGCCCATCCACGCGCTTTTGCGCCAGCATCGCCAGGTAGGCCTGCTGCTTGTCGAGGTTGTTATGGGAGTTGCACAGAATCAGCGTGTAGCCTTTGCTGTAGCAGCTGTTCTCTACCGCCTCGATCACTTCGGCGAAATAGGGCGCTTCACTGGACGTCGCCAGCAGGCCGATCGATTTGGTGTGGTTGACTTTCAGGCTGCGCGCCACGGCGCTGGGTGAATAGTGCAATTCCTTAATGGCAGCCCAGACCGCCGCCTTGGTCTCTTCAGCGACGAAACGTGTTTTATTAATGACGTGTGACACGGTAGTCGTGGATACGCCGGCACGCCTGGCGACATCTTTGATCGTTGCCATGGGAAAAATGACTCCTGATAGTACGTGTTACAGCACGTAACTATTATGTTAATCGTTTGCCTGCGTTTTTTCTCCTGCCCGCTGAAAGAAGTGCAGTGGATTCTGGGGGGAGGGAGCGGTCATCTTCGCTGAATTACGCGGTGGGGCATAACAGCCAGCCGGGTACGCAGTGCGTAAACCGCGAATTTTCACTCATTATGGTGAAAAGGGAAAGGGGAAAATTGTGCCGCGCCAGCCGAAATAGCTTAGGAATTTCTTTATTTAGTGGGAAACTAGCGCAGGCACACAGAGTGTGTGGTCTTTTCTGTTTCTGACAAAGGAGGAATAATGGACAGTGATCTGAAGATGTCGCTCATCACCACCGTGGGCGCGCTGGCAATGATTTTAGTGTACAGCTTTACCGCCGTGCTGCACTGAACAACATGACATCATAAAAAATGCGCATAAAAAAACGCCGGGAAACCGGCGTTTTTTATCGCGATGACTGCCGCACTCAGCGGATGGTTTTCGGTGTCATCACCCGGCGGGCGCCCACGTAATGATCCTGCCAGTAGTCGTTGTCGAGGAAACTGATGCGGATCTCCTCGCCGGTACGCGGTGACTGAATAAATTTGCCGTTGCCGAGATAGACGCCCACATGGTCAGCGGCGCCGCGGTTATTGATGCGGAAGAACACCAGATCGCCCGTTTCCAGCTCACCGCGTTTGACCGGCGCGGCATCACGCAGGTGGTACATCTCATTGGCGGTGCGCGGCATCCGGATCTTCATCACATCTTTGTAGGCGTAATAGACCAGCCCGCTGCAATCAAACCCGGTATTGGGCGAGGTGCCGCCCCAGCGGTACGGCTTGCCGACCTGGTTCATCAGCTTGGCCATCGCCGTCTGCTTGGCGTGCTGGTAGCGTTTTTTGTGCGCCGGGCTCAGCGTCAGCGGCTTGCTGATCTGCGCCAATTCCTGCGCGTCACTGCCGCCCGCACGCTGGCGGCCATAACGTTTTTTGTAACCTTTTTTAGGCGGCGTCACTTTCACCAGCCGCGTCGAGGCCGTTTTACGGCTCTTGCCGCTTTTGGTGGTCACTTTCACCACGCGTGACTTTTCCGGGGCGCTGCTTTTCTTTTTGGCGCTGGTTTTCACCGGCTTGCGCTTTTTGCGATCGTCTGTTTTGGCCTCGCTGACGTGGCTTTTACGCGGTTCAGCGGAAACACGGGCGTGTGGCGACGCATGCGCCAGATTCATAAACAGTTGTGTCAACAACAGGACAAAAAGCGTGACGATTAAACGCATAGTAACGCTACCAAAAATGGCCCCGGAAAGAACGACAAAGGAGGCTCAGTATTCCTGAAACCCGCCGCACAAAAAAGCACGAAACGCATCGATTCTAATTCATATTGTCAGAAAACGTTAATAGCTTTTTTCACAAATGAAAAAACAGGCCCATTTGCTGCTATTTTATTCTCTGCTCAACGGGTTAGCGAAGAAAAACGGCCGGTGAAGCACCAGGGTTTTAGGGTGAAAAGCCCCGGATAATAGTGCTACTCTGAATGAATGTTTATTGATTCCGGGTGGCAGGTCATGCGCTGTGTGGCCGGGCGGCGGGAAAAACCCTGTAAAAAATGGCGTTTTTATCCGGTAGCTGCCATCGTTACAATAGACCCAGTGCCGATTTGACGTGACGCATAACAGCCAGCTAATGGCGTGAGGAAGCAAGATAATGACGACGACGATTGATAAAATTCAGGCCCAGATCTCTGAAAACCCGATCCTGCTCTACATGAAAGGCTCACCGAAGCTGCCGAGCTGCGGCTTCTCCGCTCAGGCGGTGCAGGCGCTGTCTGCCTGTGGCGAGCGCTTTGCCTATGTGGACATCCTGCAGAACCCGGACATCCGCGCCGAACTGCCGAAATATGCCAACTGGCCGACTTTCCCGCAGCTGTGGGTGGATGGCGAGCTGGTCGGCGGCTGTGACATCATTCTGGAGATGTACCAGCGCGGCGAACTGCAGCAGCTGATCAAAGAGACTGCTGAGAAGCACAAGTCTCAGGAAGACCAGCAGTAAGCGTATCGGGCGGGCAGTGGCCCGCCATGCAAAAAAACGGGCGGCCTCAGGGCCGCCCGTTTTCTTTTGCGCCGGCGTTGCCCGGCAGGGCAGCCCTCAGCCCTCAGCCCTCGGCCTCAGGTGCCTCATCGGGCGTCGCCAGCGGCCAGCCGCCCAGCCGTTTCCAGCGGTTGACCAGCTCGCAGAACAGCAGCGCCGTCTGCTCCGTGTCATAAATTGCCGAGTGTGCCTGGGTGCTGTCAAACGCAATCCCGGCGGTGATGCAGGCTTTGGCCAGCACCGTCTGCCCCAGCACCAGCCCGCTCAGCGCGGCGGTGTCAAAAGTGGCAAACGGGTGGAAGGGATTACGCTTCAGCCCGGCCCGTTCCGCTGCGGCCATCAGGAAGCTGTGGTCGAAGGTGGCGTTGTGCGCCACGATAATCGCCCGGTTGCAGTTCTGCTCTTTCATGCCTTTGCGCACGGCTTTGAAAATGGCATGAAGCGCGTCATATTCGCTGACGGCTCCGCGCAGCGGGTTGTGCGGGTCAATCCCGTTAAACGCCAGGGCTTCCGGTTGCAGCACCGCCCCTTCAAACGGCTCGACGTGGAAATGCAGGGTTTCGTCACGCATCAGCCAGCCGTCACTGTCCATGCGCAGGGTTACTGCGGCAATCTCCAGCAGGGCGTCGGTGCGGGCGTTGAAACCGGCGGTTTCAACATCAATGACGACGGGGTAGAACCCGCGGAAGCGGCCACTCAGGGCGTTGAGATCACTTTTATCAGCCATCAGTTTCTTATCTTGTCCGAATTCAGCGCGCATTATGGCAAATTTTTGCAGCGGATGCAGGCGGGGAAAAACAGGGCGGGAGAAACGGGTGCGGAGCCGCACCCGTCAGGCAGGGACTCAGTTGCCCAGGCCGTGGCCGGCGTGGCGGTTTTCAATCAGTTCGATTTTGTAACCATCCGGATCTTCAACAAACGCAATCACCGTGGTGCCGCCTTTGACCGGGCCGGCTTCACGGGTCACGTTGCCGCCCGCGTTGCGGATCTGGTCGCAGGTAGCGGCGACATCGTCCACGCCCAGCGCGATGTGGCCGTAAGCGGTGCCCATTTCGTAGCTCTCAACACCCCAGTTGTAGGTCAGCTCAATCACCGCGCCTTCGCTCTCGTCGGTGTAACCCACAAACGCCAGGGAGTATTTGTATTCGGTATTTTCACTGGAACGCAGCAGACGCATGCCTAATACCTTGGTGTAGAAGTCGATGGAGCGTTGCAGATCACCGACGCGAAGCATGGTATGGAGTAAGCGCATATTGTCCTCTGATAACAAGTTTGGGCGCGGGAGACTCCCACGCCATTAAGGTAAAAACAGTTAAGTATAGCCTTCGCAGGCGAATAAATTCAATGTGATGCAAAAAAGCGCCGCCTGAAGCGGCGCATGACGTGCGGTTACAGCGTCGGGTAGTCGGTATAGCCTTCCGCGCCGCCGCCGTAGAACAGCTCAGTACGCTGTTCGTTCAGCGGCGCGCCCTGGCGGAAACGTTCGGCCAGGTCCGGGTTGGCGATGTAGTCACGGCCAAAGGCCGCGGCATCAATATAGCCTTTGGCGATCAGCGTCTCCGCTTTCTCCTGCGTATAGCCGCCGGCACCCACAATCACCCCCTGGTAACGGGCGCGTACCGCATCGCGGAAAGTCTCGGTATACGAGGCCCCGCCGACCCAGTCCGGCTCGGAGATGTGCAGATAGGCCAGTTTGCGCTGGTTCAGCTGCTCAATCAGGTAGAGCGCATCTTCCACCTCGTTTTCGCCGTTGCCCAGCCCGCTGACGGTGCCCAGCGGCGAAATACGGATACCGACGCTGTCAGCCCCCGCTTCGGCCACTGCGGCATCCACCACCTCGAGCGTCAGGCGCACGCGGTTCTCCAGGCTGCCGCCATACTGGTCGGTACGCTGGTTCGATTCCGGGGAGATGAACTGGTGCAGCAGGTAGCCGTGGGCGGCGTGCAGCTCCAGATAGTCAAAACCTGCCTCAACGGCGTTGGCCGCGGCCTGGCGGAAATCCTCCACAATACCCGGGATTTCATGGGTCTCCAGCGCGCGCGGTACCGGGCAATCCACCCGGACCGGCTGGCCTGCCTCATCACGCAGCGTGGTACGGGTATTCACCGGCAGGGCGGAAGGTGCTACCGGCAGCTGTTTGCCCGGTTGCAGTTCCGGGTGGGAGATGCGGCCGACGTGCCAGAGCTGCACGGCCATGTGGCCGCCCTGGGCGTGCACCCGGGCGGTGATGGCTTTCCAGGCAGCGATCTGCTCCGGGGTGTGCAGGCCCGGCGCACCGGCATAGCCTTTGCCCTGGAAGGAAATTTGGGTCGCTTCGGAGATGATAAGCCCGGCACCGGCACGCTGGGCGTAGTACTCGCCCATCAGCTCAGTGGGGATGTCGCCCGGCTCAATGCTGCGCAGGCGGGTCAGCGGGGCCATAAAAACGCGGTTCGGCAGGGTCTGTGTGCCGACGGTTAACGGCGTGAAAAGTGTGCTCATCTTATCTCCAGAAAACAAACGAATATCAGCGGACACTATGCAAGGGCAGGGCCGCGGCAGATTGTTTAAATGTGCGCAGCGCGGCGGCGGGTTGCCTGAAGGGGTAAACGCGGGGGCATAAAAAAGCCGGCGTCTTATCACGCCGGCCAGGGGAGTGCAGAGGGTGTCAGCTGTGGCGGCAGCGCTGCATGATGTCCAGCGCCGGCTGGTACGCCTGCGTCCGGATGTTCATCAGCCCCAGCATCAGGGAGAAGAGGTTATCCTGGGAAACGGCCTCGTTAGCGGCCAGAGTATTCAGGCACTGGCGGTCAATGCCGTAACTCTTCTCATATTGCGGCGACATCCAGATCAAAAACGGGATATGGGTCTGCTGCGACGGGGCGAACAAATAGGGCGTCCCGTGCAGGTACATGCCGTTCTCCCCCAGGGATTCACCATGATCTGAGAGGTAAACCATCACCGTGTTGAACCTGTCGCTGTGCTGTTTCAGGGCATTGATGGTGTCATCCAGCATGGCGTCGGTGTAGAGCAGCGTATTGTTATAGGTATTGACCAGCCTTTCATGATCGCAGTTCTGGATCTGGTTGCTGTCGCAGGTCGGCGTGAAGACGCGGAACTCCGCCGGATAACGCTGGTAATAGGCCGGGCCGTGGCTGCCGATCTGGTGCAGCACGATCACGCTGTCATCCTTCAGACCATTGATGTAGTTATCCAGCCCGGCGAGCAGCGCGCCGTCGCGGCAGAGGTCGCCTTTACACCATTCCGCCAGCTTGAGCTGGGTCACATCCTGATGCGGCACCCGGTCACAGACGCCTTTGCAGCCGCTGTCATTTTCGCGCCACAGCACATTCACCCCCGCATGTTTGAACACATCCATCAGCCCCTCCTGGTGGCTGGCGAGCGTGGCGTCATAGTGCTCACGCGGCATGGTGGAGAACATGCAGGGCACAGAGACCGCCGTCTCCGTGCCGCAGGAGGAGGCGTGGCGGAAATAGCTGACCCCCTGTTTCGCCAGCCGGGGGTTGGTCAGTTTGTCATAGCCGCCCAGGGAGAAATTCTCAGCACGCGCCGTCTCGCCGACCACCAGCACCACCAGCGTTTTTTTCGGCTGCGCCAGAATCACCGGGCCTTTATGGGCATCCGTACCGATGCGGACCAGCGGCAGGTTCTCGTCAAAATAGCGGTGGTGGGCGAAGGAGATCGTCCCGCTGACATAGTTGGAGGGCGTCAGCATCTTCACAATTGAGCGGTTATTGCGGATAAGCGACGCGTAATCTTTATAGAAGAAGGCCGCAATCAGCAGAATGATCACCACTGACGCCAGAATGTTTGCAGCCCGCAGCCCCAGCATGTACCACCACGGGCGGCGGTTACGCACCTTGATCAGGCTTATCAGCAGCGCCGGCAGCACCCCGGCCCCCAGCAGCCAGAGCAGCAACTCCGGCGTCAGCAACGCCCCGGCTTCCTGCGGCGTGGTTTCAAAGGTGTTCTGCATCATGTTGCTGTCAATCACCACGCCATAACTGAACATGAAGTAGTTGACGCCCGCGCCGCACAGCAGCAGCGCAATGATCAGGGGTTTGCGGATATAGGGCAGGGCCAGCACGCTGAAAATAATATTCAGCGCCAGAAACAGCACCAGCGGTACCGTCATGGCGAACAGGACGTCGTGTGCCCGGCCAAAATTGATCAGTGACCAGGTCTTATGCAGGAATAACAGGTTCTGGAACACCACAAACAGCAGTGCCGTCACCAGCACATAGACCAGGGAGTTACAGTGTAACGTTCGCAAAGTTCGCATTGAAATAGGAGATCCGTCTGAAAGGAGTCAGCACAGGTTATCAGTTGAAACTTAAGAGAACCTTAAACAGGCGGGTAACCCGCCTGACCCCGGGCGAAGGGAAAACGGCGCGTACGCCTGCATGAAGCATAGACAGGATCCATCAGCCGCGTTGAATAATCGCACCGCGGCCGGGCACGGTTGCCTTGCCAGCCGGGGAGAAAGGGGCTTCAATTAACGGTATTACCTTTTATTCACCGCCCGTGCCGCGCAATTGCAGGTTTCCGAGGAGAGGTTCATGGCCGAGCAACTGGAGTTTTTTGCCATTCCCAGCCCCTGCCGCGGCATCTGCCAGATGGATGCCAAAGGGTTTTGCCGCGGCTGCCTGCGCAGCCGGGAGGAGCGTTTTAACTGGGGCACCCTGAGCGATGCCCAGAAGCGGCACGTGCTCTACCTCTGCCGCCAGCGTTTCCTGCGGCAACAGCGGCTGGCGCGTCAGGCTGAGGATCCGCCGCCGGAACAACCCTCCCTGTTTTAACACCCCGGATTTTTCCTGTTTCTTGCGAAGCAACGCGCAAAGCGCGGCGCTGCCGTCGAGTCCGGCCGGGCATTTGTGTATGCTGGGCACCTTATCTTTTCTGAGGAAGCGGTTATGCATCAACGTTGTCAGATTTCTCCGCAAGGCCCTGAATTCTCCCCGCTGATTGCCGGTTACTGGCGGCTGATGGAGTGGGAAATGTCACCGCAGGCGCTGCTGGCCTTTATGGAGCAGCATATTGAACTGGGCATCACCACCGTTGACCACGCCGATATTTACGGTGACTACCAGTGCGAAGCCGCGTTCGGTAACGCGCTGCGCCTGAAGCCCGCGCTGCGTGAGCGCATGGAGATCGTGAGCAAGTGCGGCATCGCCACGACGGCCAGGCCGGACCACGCCCTCGGCCACTACATCACTGACCGGGCGCACATCGTGGCCAGTGCGGAGCAGTCGCTGAAAAACCTGCATACCGACTACCTCGACCTGCTGCTTATCCACCGGCCGGACCCGCTGATGGACGCCGACGAGGTGGCCGACGCCTTTACCACCCTGCACAGCAGCGGCAAAGTGCGCCATTTCGGCGTCTCCAACTTTACCCCGGCCCAGTTCAGCCTGCTGCAATCGCGCCTGCCGTTTACGCTGGCGACCAACCAGGTGGAGATCTCCCCGCTGAACCAGACGGTGACCCTCGACGGCACGCTGGACCAGTGCCAGCAGTTGCGCGTCCGGCCGATGGCCTGGTCATGCCTGGGCGGCGGCCGCCTGTTTACCGAACCGCGCTACCAGGCGCTGCGTGATGAACTGGAGGCGATCGCCGGGGAGATTGGCGCACAGTCACCGGAACAGGTGGTCTACGCCTGGATCCTGCGGCTGCCGAGCCGGCCGTTGCCGATCCTCGGTACCGGGAAGATTGCGCGGGTGCAGGAGGCGTGCGCGGCCCTCTCCCTGTCGCTCAGCCGCCAGCAGTGGTTCCGCATCCGTAAGGCGGCGCTGGGGTATGACGTGCCCTGATGAAAAAGTGATCTGCGTCACAATCCGCAGGGTTGTCCCGGAGACAAGCGAGGCGGCAGCACGGAACAGGGGGAGGTTGCCTATACTCAGGGTTCTGAATCAACAGGCACTGGAGGCAGCATGAATTCTCTTTCCGGCGTGGCGCTGGTGGCGGTAATGGTCTGTGGCGCGGCACAGGCCGCCAGCAAAGATGTCACCATGAACCTGGTCTCTGCCGACGGCGAACCCAAAGCCATTGGCACCGTTACCATCAGCGAAACGCAATATGGCCTGCTGTTTACGCCAAAACTGACCTCTCTGCCGCCGGGGGTACATGGTTTCCATGTCCACCAGAACGGCAGTTGCGATGCGGCGATGAAAGACGGCAAAAAAGTGGCGGCGCAGGCGGCCGGCGATCACTTCGACCCGCAGAAAACCGGCAAACATCTGGGGCCGTATGAAAACGGCCACCTGGGTGACCTGCCGGTGCTGTTTGTGCATGAGGACGGCAGCGCCAGCGATCAGGTGCTGGCCCCGCGCCTGAAACAGCTCTCAGAGATTGATAACAAGGCGCTGATGATCCATGCCGGGGGCGATAACCACGCGGATATGCCGATGCCGCTCGGCGGCGGGGGCGGCCGCATCGCCTGCGGCGTGATCTGACCCGGCACCCCGGCCCGGCCTGGGTATCAGGCCGGTTTCAGCGCCGGGGGCGCGCTGTCCGGTACCGCCTGCTGCAACTGTGACAGCGAGGCGCTGAGCCGCCAGATGACGCCGGCAAGGTCGCGTGCGGCCGGTGTCGGGTGGCGCGCCAGCGCCTCACTCATGGTCTGGAGTTCATCCAGGCTCTCCGCCAGCGCAACAGGGTTGACGCCGCGCTCGGTCATGATCCCCATCAGGCAGCGGAGGCAGCGGTCCCGTACCAGGGCCAGCGGGTCGGCCCGCGTCTCCCACTCACGCAGTTGCCATACCACCTGGGCGCAGTTCAGCAACACCACCCCCCAGCGTAATACCCAGATGCGCGACACCTCATCCTTACCCTGATTGAGCTGGCTGATGCGGTGATAAATCAGTGACTCAAAATCAGCCTGGGTGCGCTGCGGCCGCGGCCGTAACTGGTCAATGAAGTCACGCCGCAGGGCGCGGATCAAACGGCGGCTTTTCCGCGTGTCGGAACTTGGCCTGAGCACCTGGAACGCCACCCCGGCCAGCATCACCCCGGCCAGTTTTGCCAGGCTGTCGTTGATAAAGGCCTGATAGTCATACGCCGGCGGGTTGGCAATGGATAAAAACGATCCGCTGAACACAATCAACTGCCCCCACAGCGCGGCGTAACGGGCCTGCTGCAACTTAAGCAGTTGCATGGTGATCAGCAGCGGCAACAGGAAACAGGTAAATACCCATAACTCGCTGATCTGCACCATCAGGCCGAATTTGATCAGGTAGGTGGCGATCGAGAGCAGCAGCATCGCCTTCAGCAGGGTGGTAATACTGTTGATGGGCGAGGGCGTGGAGGAGTAGAGCACACAGCTAATCGCCACCAGCGTCAGCCCGGCGCTGCCCGCTTCCCACTGGGTGGTGATCCAGTAAGCGCAGCCGATGACGATGCATAAAAAAGTGCGCAGGCCATTATAGGCCGCCTCATAGGTGTCGGTATGGCGGGCGAGGCGGCGGGTGGCAGGCGGGGCAAGCGTTGTCACCGGCCCGGCATGCTCAATGCGCCGTAACCAGCGCCCGCTTTGCAGGTAGAG
This sequence comes from Chimaeribacter coloradensis, assembly GCF_002858715.1. Lineage (GTDB taxonomy): Bacteria > Pseudomonadota > Gammaproteobacteria > Enterobacterales > Enterobacteriaceae > Chimaeribacter > Chimaeribacter coloradensis. The sequence goes on from NZ_PJZH01000001.1 coordinate 467,403, forward strand.
GCGGCAGAAGTGGTGCAGGCGCAGCCAGAGCGCCCGCTGCCGGAAATCCGCATCCCCGGCCGGGGCCAGAGGTTGCAGTGTCTTAGCCAGCTCATAGTAGGTGGTGTGCGGGCGGGCCAGCTGGGCCAGTAATTGCTCCAGCGTCGCCGGCAGGTGCGCCGGCGGCGAGGGCCAGTTCAGCAGCATCCGGCGGATGCCGGCGATCACGCTGGTCAGCGTAAGCTGCTGGTGCAGCAGGAAATTGATGGTGCGGTTCTGCCGCCGGAAGCGGTAGTGGCTCCAGAAGGCCTGAATGCGCAGCAGGTTCAGCGTCAGAATCTGGCTGATGACCCCTTCATGGGAAGTACGGATACGCGGGCTGACCTCCGGCTGCCACAGCATGGCGGCATGCTCCAGCAGCCGGGTATGCAGGCTGCGCAGGGAGGCGAGCAGGGTGCTGCCGTCAGAGGTGCTGGGCAGGATCATCATCATCAGCCCGCCGCACAGAATGCCGGTCACCACTTCACAGACCCGCGCCTGCGCCACGTCCCAGATCGCCTGTGTGTCGGTGAGGTTAACCGTGGAGAAAGCGATGATCGCTGCCGTATACCCGGCCAGGGCAAAGGCGTAGGAGACGTTATTCTGATAATGGTTGGCGACAAAGGTACAGCTGCCGATCCAGGCGGCAATCACCAGCGTAAACAGCCACGGGTCGTTCAGGCAGTGCCCGGCGATCAGGATCGAGGCCGCCGCCCCCAGCAGGCTGCCGGCAATCCGCCCCAGGCTTTTGCTGATCACGCCGCCCACGGTAGGGAAACTCACCACCGCCGCCGAGGTCAGCGCCCAGGTCGGCTCATCCAGTTGCAGGTAAAACGCCACCCACAGCGCCAGCGCCATCGCCAGGCTGTTGCGCAGCGCATAGCGCCACTGGGCGGCGGTGGCGTTACCCCAGGGCGTGCGGGGCCAGGTCAGCCGGGAGAGGGTCACGCGCCTACTCCCCGATTGAGATGGTGCAGGTGGTGCCGGCCACCAGCCTTACCCCGGCCGGCACCTGCTCCAGGGCGATGCGCACCGGCACCCGCTGTGCCAGCCGCACCCAGGGAACATTGGGCTTCACCTCCATCAGCAGGGTGCCGCTGCTGTCCAGGCTCTGGTCAGAGATGGCGCGCCCGATGCCCTCCACCCGGCCTGTCAGCGGCACATCGCCGTCATAGAGCACCAGCCGGGCGCGATCCCCCTCCCGGATATGGCGCAGCTTGGTCTCTTCAAAATAGCCCATCACATAGAACGAATGCGCATCCACCAGCGCCACCAGCGGCGTCCCGGCGCTGGCGTAGTTTCCCTGCCGGGCCTGCAGGTTAGTGATATAGCCGTCAGTGGGGGCCACCAGCCGGGTTTTGCTCAGGTTCCACTGCGCCTGGGCCACCGCCGCCTGTGCTTGCTGATACTGCGCCTGCATCGATTTCACCGCCAGCCGCGCTTCATCCAGTGTTTCCGCAGAGATCACCCCCTTCAGCCCCTGGCGGCGCGCCAGTTCATGGGTCGCCTTCGCCAGCCCGGCATCGGCATTGGCCAGTGTGGCGCGGGCGTTGTCCAGCGCTATCCGGAAAGGTTCAGGATCGAGGGCAAACAGCAGGCTACCGGCGCGGACAAACTGGTTATCCCGCACCGGAATAGTGATCAGGCGGCCGGAGACTTCAGGGGTAATGGTGACCACTTCTGCCCGGACTTTTCCGTCACGCGTCCAGGGTGACTGCATGTAATAATTCCACAACCACCATCCTGCGAAAATTGCCACGACGCAGATCAACAGAGTAGAGAAATATTTTAGGCTTTTAAATGTCATTATTTATTTACCACTTCACCAAAATCCATTGGGAAACACTTACCGCGAGCACAAACAGGGCAAGATCCATCAACACCGGGTGCCAGATGTCACCGGCATAGATCTTTTCACGTAAGACGTGATGTATCACCAGCCATAATACAAGACCCAGTGCAAACGCCTTAAATATCGGGGGGAAATAGAGAGAGGCACCAAATACCACCTCCTGAAAGGGGTCGGCAGCCAAAAAGGAGGGAATATTCACAATGGTATTATCCTTTTGATGAATACATAATTTGTTTTAAAAGCGTATCAATGATTCACGTCATAAATTATTAAACCAGACATCATTATAATGTTATATATAATTGAATTTGGGTTCTTATCTCTCCAAAATAGGCTACACTCTGGGAAGTAATGTTAGCACGCTAATTATAAGGAGGGACAATTGGAGTCCAACTTAGGTTCTGATTTAGCACGATTGGTACGTGTATGGCGTGCCCTGATTGACCACCGGCTCAAGCCACTGGAAATGACCCAGACCCACTGGGTGACGTTGCACAATATCAACAGGCTACCGCCTGAGCAGTCACAAATCCAGCTGGCAAAAGCCATTGGGATTGAGCAGCCGTCGCTGGTCCGCACGCTTGACCAGTTGGAAGAGAAGGGACTTATCACGCGCCATACCTGCGCCAACGATCGCCGGGCCAAACGTATCAAGCTCACGGACGCGGCCGCGCCGGTGATTAATCAAGTCGAAAACGTGATCGACTCTACCCGCCGGGAGATTCTGGCCGGCATTACGCCACATGAGGTCGAGGTACTGACAAAACTGATTGAGAAATTAGAAGAGAATATTATTGAATTACAAAATAAATAATAATTTTTGAAGACTTCACAGCACAGAAACAGAACCGGCGGCCCTTGGCCGCCGGTTTTACATCGGGCGCTGCCGCTTAGCGCGGAGAGACCGTTACCGTGCTGCCGCTGCTCGCCAGGCTGACACGCTGGCCAACGCTGAATTTGCTGGCATCAGCTTTCTGCACCACCATGATGGTGTTGCCGTCATCTTTGCGGATCTCCAGCTCCACGCCGTTGCTGCGGTTCAGCGCACCCTGGACGCCCTGACCCGCGACCCCACCGGCCACTGCGCCTGCGGCGGTCGCCAGGCTCCGGCCGGAGCCGCCGCCAATGGTGTTACCCAGGAACCCGCCCAGTACCGCGCCGCCAATGGCACCGATAACGTTGTTCTCTTCACCGCCCTGAATCTGCACTGCGCGCGTAGAAACAATGGTGCCGTACGTCACGTTCTGCACCTGTTTGGCCTGATCGGCAGTGTAGACATCGCCGGACAGGCCGCTGTCATTGACACAACCTGCCAGCGTTGCGCCCGTTAATGCCACCACGAGAAGACGCTTAATCATAAAAAACTCCTATTTTTTACGCTCCGTCCCCGGCACTTCCTGCCTGGCGACGTAATGATGATGACGACCGGTAAAAGTATGGCTGATAACCGGCTTAACCGCTATGTTGCCGGTTCGCTGCGGGCCAGCATACCCGTTGGGACGTCAACTGATAATAAACGGTCATTTACGTTTCTGACAGCCCCGCAGCCATGAAGTGCCCTGCGCAGGGAGCGCGATCGCGGAAATGTTAAAAAATCAGCCGCTTTCATGGCGTTAACCCCGTAAATCTGATGTAGTGAAGAGAGAACGATGATACCGCAGTAAGAGGACAGGTTATGAAATCAGGCCGTTATATCGGCGTTATGTCAGGCACCAGCCTCGATGGGATTGATGTGGTGCTGGCCGCCATTGATGAACAGCGGGTGGCCCAGCTCGGCCGCTACACCCACCCGATGCCGCCGGCAATCAGGCAGGCGATCCTCGGGATGTGCCAGGGGCAACAGGTGACACTGTCACAGGTGGGGCAACTGGACGCCCGGCTTGGCCAGCTCTTTGCGGAGGCGATTCAGAGCATGCTGGCTGAGCAAAACGTGGCCGCGGGCGATGTCACGGCGATCGGGTGCCACGGCCAGACTGTCTGGCATGAACCCGGCGGGGAGGCCCCGTTTTCAATGCAGCTGGGTGACAACCACCGTATTGCGGCCCTGACCGGCATCACCACCGTGGGCGACTTCCGGCGGCGTGATATTGCGCTGGGCGGGCAGGGTGCGCCGCTGGTACCGGCGTTCCATGACGCGCTGCTCGCCCACCCCGGCGAACGGCGGATGGTGCTCAATATCGGCGGCATCGCCAACCTCTCCCTGCTGCTGCCGGGCCAGCCGGTGCGCGGCTTCGACACCGGCCCCGGCAACATGCTGATGGATGCCTGGATCTGGCGTCAGCGCGCGCTGCCCTACGACGAGGATGCCGCGCTGGGGCTGGCGGGGCGGCCGGCGATTGCGCTGTTGCAGCAGATGCTGTCAGACCCCTATTTTGCGGCCCCGGCCCCGAAAAGCACCGGGCGGGAGTATTTCAACCTCGCCTGGCTGGAGCGCCATCTGGCGGCCTATCCGGGGCTGGCCCCGGAGGATGTCCAGGCCACCCTGGCAGAGCTGACGGCGGTCACTATCGCCGAGCAGGTGCTGCTCAGCGGCGGCTGTGAGCGGCTGCTGGTCTGCGGCGGCGGCGCGCGTAACCCGCTGGTGATGGCCCGCCTGGCGGCACTGCTGCCGGGCACCGAGGTCAGCCCCACTGACCCGTTCGGCATCAGCGGGGACGATATGGAAGCGCTGGCGTTTGCCTGGCTGGCCGCCCGGACACTCTCCGGGCTGCCGGGCAACCTGCCGTCAGTGACCGGTGCCTCAGAGGCTGCGGTGCTGGGCGCGATTTACCCTGCGGCCGGTGCACACCTGTGCTGAGGCTGCCCAAAGCGTGAGGAAAACAATGCGTAAACAGAGTATCCCGGCGGCGCTGCTGCTGGCGCTGGCCGGATGCAGCCATTTCACTAAGCCGGTGGCGCAGGTTATCCATTACCAGTGCGGCACGCTGCCGCTCACGGTCACCCAGGCCGCTGACCGCGAGAGCGTCAGCCTGCTGCTGGATGGCGAACAGCTGCACCTGCCGCACGTGGAGGCGGCCTCCGGTGCCAAATACAGCGACGGCCGTTACACCTACTGGTCACAGGGTGAGAAAGCGTTGATCCAGCGGGACGATGAGGTAATTATCTCAGATTGTGTGGTCAGCCGCTGACCGGGTACCGCCACCCGGCGGGCCGGAGGCTGGCCGTGTTGTACATGTTGACAGGATCGCATGGGCTATGACTGAAAAACTCTCTATCGCCGATCTACGGCGCGAATACACTAAAGGCGGCCTGCGCCGCCACGACCTGACGGACGATCCGCTGGATCTCTTCAGCCTCTGGCTCCAGCAGGCGTGCGACGCCCAGCTGGCAGACCCCACCGCGATGTGCGTGGCCACCGTTGACGAAAGCGGCCAGCCGTTCCAGCGCATCGTGCTGCTCAAACATTATGACGAAAAAGGGCTGGTGTTCTACACCAACCTCGGCAGCCGCAAGGCGCAACACCTCAGCCACAACCCCAAAATCAGCCTGCACTTCCCGTGGCATACGCTGGAGCGCCAAGTGAGCTTCCTGGGGCGTGCGGAGCGGCTCTCCACGCTGGAGGTGATGAAGTATTTCAGCAGCCGGCCGAAAGAGAGCCAGATTGGTGCCTGGGTGTCGCAGCAATCCTCGCGGATTTCGGCGCGCGGCGTGCTGGAGAGCAAGTTCCTCGAGCTGAAGCAGAAATTCCAGCATGGCGAAGTGCCGCTGCCGAGTTTCTGGGGCGGGTTCCGCGTGGCCTTTGACTCGGTGGAGTTCTGGCAGGGCGGCGAGCACCGCCTGCACGACCGGTTTATCTATCAGCGCCAGGCGGATGGCTGGAAAATCGACCGTCTCGCCCCCTGAACCGTAAAAACCGTGCTTACTTCTGGCGCTCGGGCTACGGGCGCTTTATTCTATGTCCTTTCTGAATTTCGCCCTTATCCACAGGCCACGCCTGGCCCGGTAAGCGGCAGGGCAGCACACTTATCAACCCTCACGGAGTCATTGATGACCAGCAGTAATTTGATTGCACAATTGCAAGAGCGGGGCCTTATCGCCCAGGTTACGGATGAAAAAGCGTTAGCAGAGCGACTGGCGCAAGGGCCAATTGCACTCTATTGCGGTTTCGATCCCACCGCAGACAGCTTGCACTTGGGCCATCTGGTTCCGTTACTCTGCCTCAAACGTTTCCAGCTGGCCGGGCATAAGCCGGTGGCGCTGGTGGGCGGGGCGACCGGGCTTATCGGTGACCCGAGCTTCAAAGCCGCGGAGCGTAAGCTCAACACCAGCGACACCGTGGCGGAGTGGGTGGAGAAGATCCGCCGCCAGGTCTCCCCGTTCCTGGATTTTGACTGCGGTGACAACAGCGCCATCGCCGCCAACAACTACGACTGGTTCGGCAACATGAATGTGCTGACCTTCCTGCGTGACATCGGCAAGCACTTCTCCGTGAACCAGATGATCAACAAGGAAGCGGTGAAGCAGCGCCTGAACCGTGAAGACAGCGGCATCTCCTTCACCGAATTCTCCTACAACCTGTTGCAGGGGTATGACTTCGCCTCGCTCTATGGCCTGCACAGCGTTGAGCTGCAGATCGGCGGCTCTGACCAGTGGGGTAACATCACCTCCGGCATCGACCTGACGCGCCGTATGCACCAGAAACAGGTCTTTGGCCTGACCGTGCCGCTGATCACCAAATCGGACGGCACCAAATTCGGGAAAACCGAGGGCGGCGCCGTCTGGCTCGACCCGAAAAAAACCAGCCCGTACAAGTTCTACCAGTTCTGGATCAACACCGCAGACGCCGACGTCTACCGCTTCCTGAAGTTCTTCACCTTCCTGAGCCTGGAGGAGATCAACGCCCTGGAAGAGGAAGACAAAAACAGCGGCAAAGCCCCGCGCGCGCAGTATGTGCTGGCGGAAGAGGTCACCCGGATGGTGCATGGTGAAGAAGGGCTGGCCGCGGCCCGCCGCATCACCGCCAGCCTCTTCTCCGGGGCGCTGGGTGAGATGACCGAGGCGGACTTTGCGCAACTGGCGCAGGACGGGATGCCGACCATCGAACTGGAACAGGATGCTGACCTGCAACAGGCGCTGGTCAACGCTGAGCTGGTGCCTTCCCGCGGGCAGGCGCGCACCATGATCACCTCCAATGCGGTGCAGGTGAACGGTGAGAAACAGGCTGACGCCGAATACCGCTTCACCGCGGATGACCGCCTGTTCGGCAAATACACCCTGCTGCGCCGCGGCAAGAAACATTACTGCCTGGTGAGCTGGAAATAACCGGCACCAGAGTCAGAAGGGGGCGTAATGCCCCCTTTATTTTTACCCGCGTCGCGGGACAATAACGCAAACCGGCCTGACCGGTTGAACACGACATGCCGCCGTAACGGCGCTTTTGGTAAGGGTAAGTCAGCAGGGTGTTGCTATGAAAAATATACTTTCTATTCAATCGCATGTGGTATTCGGCCACGCCGGTAACAGTGCCGCCGAATTCCCGATGCGCCGCCTGGGCGTGAACGTCTGGCCGCTCAATACCGTCCAGTTCTCCAACCATACCCAATATGGCCGCTGGACCGGCTGCGTGATGCCCGCCAGCCACCTCACTGAGATTGTGCAGGGCATTGCGGACATCGGCCAGCTGCAAAAGTGCGATGCGGTGCTGAGCGGTTATATCGGCTCCTCCGAGCAGGGCGAGCATATCCAGGAGGTTGTCCGCCGCGTGAAGGAGGCCAACCCGCAGGCGCTCTACTTCTGTGACCCGGTGATGGGCCACCCGGAAAAGGGCTGCATCGTCGCGCCGGGCGTGGCGGAGTTCCACTGCACGCAGTCGCTGCCGAGCAGCGATGTGATTGCGCCTAACCTGATTGAACTGGAGCAGCTGAGCGGCCGGGCAATCAACAGCGTGGAGGAGGCGGTGGCCACGGCGCGCGCGCTCTGCGCCCAGGGGCCGAAAGTGGTGCTGGTAAAACACCTGGCCCGCGCGGCCCGCAGTGCCGACGCCTTTGAGATGTTGCTGGTGACGGCGGATGAGGCGTGGCACATCAGCCGCCCGCTGGTGACCTTCCCGGATCGCCAGCCGGTGGGCGTCGGCGACCTGACCAGCGGCCTGCTGCTGGTGAACCTGCTGAAGGGCGAACCGCTGGACAAGGCACTGGAGCATGTGACGGCGGCGGTCTACGACGTGATGCTGACCACGCGTGAGATGGGGGAGTATGAGTTGCAGGTGGTGGCCGCACAGGACGCGATCGCCCGCCCGACCCACCACTTCAGCGCAGAAAAACTCTGAAGCCCGGCAGGGGCATGCGCTGCCCCTGCTTTTGGGAACGCGTCTGCGTTATTTCAGCCCTTCCGCGAACAGCGCCGCATCCACCGCCGGGCGGGCCGCCATGCGGTCAATAAAGGCGCGCAGGTGCGGCAGGCCGGAAAAATCAAATTTCAGCGCCTTGGCCCAGCCCAGAATGGTAAACAGGTAGGCATCCACCACGCTGAAGCGGCTGCCCAACAGATACTCTTTATCCGCCAGTTGCCCATCCAGGAACACAAACTTCTTCTCCAGCAGCTCACGCATCACCGCTTTCGCCTCTTCCGGGAGGCGCGGGTTGAACAGCGGGCTGAACCCTTTGTGCAGCTCCGTAGCGACATAGTTCAGCCACTCCAGCGCATGGTAACGCGCCGCGCTGCCCGCTTCCGGCAGCAGCTGCCGGTCAGGCTTCTGGTCGGCCAGGTACTGCACAATCACCGCGCCCTCGGTCAGGATGCTGCCGTCATCGAGTTGCAGCACCGGCACCTGGCCCTTCGGGTTAATCTCCAGGAAGTCAGCGTCGTGTTCGGTCTTTTTTGAGGCCAGGTCGACCTTCTCAATGCTGAAGTCCAGCCCGGCTTCACGCAGCACAATATGGGGGGAGAGCGAGCAGGCACCCGGCTTGTAATACAGTTTCATGGTAAAGGCTCCATCGGGGGGTTGATTAAGCCTTTATCCTAGAAGTGGATGGGGGAAAAGTCAGGGGGCAACCGTGCGCAAAAGCAAATAAAACAGCGGCGTGGCGCAGGGGCACCGGTTCGCCGCCGGGGGTTCAGTGCAGATGCAGAGTAAAGTAGTCGCGCAGCGCCTGTTCCACTTCTGCCGGGGCCGGCAGCATCGGTTCACGCAGCTCGTTTTCCATCTGGCCGTCCAGCGCCAGCGCGCATTTGATCGCCACCGGGTTGGCAATGGAGAACAGCAGGCGGATCATCGGCAGCAGGCCGAAGAAGGTGGCGCGCGCGGCCGGGAGGTCACCCGCGGCCACCTGCTGCACCAGTGCCACAAAGCGTTCCGGGCAGAGGTGGGCAGAGGCGGTGATCGCCCCGGTGCCGCCCAGCGCCAGCACCGTGAGCATCTGCGTGTCTTCACCGGTCAGCACATCCAGCTTGCCGTCGTTGATCAGGTCCAGCGTCAGCTCAGCATTGCCGCCGCAATCTTTGATGGCGACAATCCGCGGGTGATCGCTCAGGGTGCGCAGCGTCTCCCACTCCAGCGCAATGCCGGTGCGGTAAGGAACGTTATACAGAATAACCGGCAGGTGGGTGCGGTCGGCCAGGGTAGTGAAATAGTGGGCCAGCGCCGCCTGGGTCGGGCGGATATAGTAAGGTGCCGCGACCAGCAGCCCGGCCACCGGCCGCTGCTGGATGGCATCCTGCATCGCCAGCACCGACGGCAGGTGGTTACCGGCCAGCCCCATCACCACCTGTGCGCCCGGCACCACGTCCAGCACCGCGTCCAGCGCCTGTAACTGCTCATCATGGCTCAGCGCCGCCGCCTCACCGGTGGTGCCGCAGACCACCACGCCCGACACGCCGCGGGCAATCAGGGAGGTGGCGAGCTGTTGCAGCGCAGGCAGATCCAGCGCGCCCTGGCGGAACGGGGTAACCAGCGGAACCCAGATACCTGAAAAATGTGACATAGACTTCTCCTTGTAAAAGTAGGGTACCGTCAGGGAGAAGAGGTCAGGGGGGAATCACGTTGCCGTGGTACCGCTGTCCTGTCATCTCACCTGACGGGACAGCGCCCGGTCAAATGAGCGACTGTTTCTTGGATTTATCAGCAGCACGCGCGCCACGGGCCAGGGTCACCGCAGGGGTGCCGTAAGGGCCGGTCAGGGGGGCAGAGTGCGTCATAAGCTGTTCCATAGTGGATTGATTTTAGGCTTCTTTAAGCGGGGGTGGCCGCCTGTAAAGACTATGACGCAGCGCAGGGCGAAGTACCAATTGAATGAATTAATACCAAAAAAGGTATTATTGATTTTGCTTATAGGTTGCCGTTCCTGCCGCGGCAGGGACGGCCATACCCTCAGGCGGCGGGCAGCAGGGCGGCGAGCACATCCACCGGCACCGGGCGTGAGAACAGGAAACCCTGCATATGGGAGCAGCCGGCCGTCAGCAGGAAGCTCTTTTGCGACGTATTCTCCACCCCTTCGGCAATGACGTTCAGCTTCATCTTATGGCCGAGCTGCGACACGGCCGTGACAATCGCCGCCGTGTCGGTGACGTCATTGACGTACTGCACAAAGGAGCGATCGATTTTGACGCTGTCCACCGCAATGTCTTTCAGCAGGCTCAGGCTGGAGTAACCGGTGCCGAAATCATCCAGCGAAATTTTGATGCCCGCGGTACGCAGCTGCTTCAGCTGTTGCAGGCTGCGCGCGTCGGCGTTGAGCACGGCGGTTTCAGTCAGTTCCAGCTCCAGCCGGTGGCAGGGGAACCCCTCCTCCTGCAGCAGCGCCAGGGTTTTCTCGGCAAACTGCGTTTCGCGTAACTGCACCGCAGAGACGTTAATCGCCAGCCGCAGATCCCCCAGCGGCCGGATGTGGCGGCACGCCTGGCGCAGCACCGACTCGCCAAGCTGGCTGACCAGCCCGGTCTCTTCCGCCAGCGCGATAAACTGCACCGGCGGCACCGGCCCCAGCTGCGGGTGCGTCCAGCGCGCCAGCGCCTCAACCCCGATGATCTTCTCATCGCTGCTGCGCAAAATCGGCTGGTAGACGCAGGTCAGCTCGCCCTCTTTGGTCAGGGATTCCGCCAGCGCCTTCACCATCACCCGCTTGTTTTCTGACCCGGCATCCAGCGCCTCGGAGTAGAAGCAGAAGGTATTCTGCCCCTGGCGCTGCGCCTCCCGCAGGGCGGCATTACCGCGCCGCAGGATCTCCCCGGCCGTGAGGTTTTCGCTGTTGATGCTGACGATCCCACAGGAGATCGTCACCACCGGCTTGGCCTGTGTCAGGGTAAAGGGCTCATGCATCATCGAAATAATGGCGTTGGCCACCGGCTCCACCTCCGCCACCGAGGATTTGCCGCGCAACAACAGGGCGAACTCATCCGCGCCCAGCCGCGCCGGCAGCCCCTGCTGACCAATCAGCGCCCGCAGGCGCTGGCCAAATTCACACAGGATGCTGTCACCGGACTGGTAGCCGTAGGTGTCATTCAGCACGGTGAAATGGTTGAGGTTAAACACCAGCAGCGCGCAATGCTGCGGATGGTAGAGGCTGCGGGCGGCCAGCTGGTTCAGCTCCTCATTCAGGGAGGTGCGGTTCGGCAGGCCGGTCAGGGTGTCATGGTAAGCGAGATAGCGGATCTGCGCCTCAGAGCTGCGCAGCAGGGAGATGTCGCTGAGGATAGAGAGCACGAAGAAACGGTTGTTCATCACGATCCGGGTTTTACGGATCAGCACCGTGCGGCTCTTGGCGGCCGCGTCGGTGATGATCTCCTCGCTCTCCAGCGGCTCACCGCTTTTTAATACCTTCAGCACACGGCTGGTGTGCCGTGCGGACTGCTCAGCCGTCATGAAAAAGGTGAAATCCTGCCCAACCATTTCGTCATAGGAATAACCGAAAAACTCACAGGCTCGCTGGTTCACAAACACCAGTTTCAGTGAATCATCTTTAATAAGGGTGGCTTCCGGAAGTGCATTCAGCACAGCCTGACATATGGCAATGTCATTGAGCATTTTCAAACGTCCTGAGCAGGGGAATGCGGCAAGATTAGCACTGAAATATGGCGGCGTCTCGCGCAGGGCGAAGGATAAGTGAATTATTTTACTGGCTTTTTTGATTTTGCCAGCCAATCATAACGCCATTCTGATTATTTAAGTATCATCAACTGTTTATCACGCTCTAAGTGCCGCCCGCCCTATTTTATCCGGCCGGGGGAAACCGTCTGAACCGCCATGCGGCGCGTCCTGTCAGGCGCTAAGCGCCGCCGCACCGCTCACGGCTTTGGGCCGAACTTCTCATCCCACTCCCGGCGGTAGCGGCGCGCCCTGGCGCGGTCACGTAAATAGAGATAGGTACTGACCGCGCAGACCGCCCCGGAGAAAAGGATATTGCGCATATCCTGGTCATAGAATGAGACCAGCAGGCAGTCCAGGGCGGCAACAATCGCAAACCATTTATAGACGTGGGATTGCCGCCGGGTCAGGGCATTCAGCCGCTTGAGCTGGCGCGATTCATCCAGGAATTTTCTTTTTTCCATCGTCTTCTCAGGTAGCGGGTAAAGTGGGGAAAAAACGGTCATGTTGCTGAATTCTCAGCAGGATAAAGGGTAGCAAAGAGTGATTACTTTGCGCGAGCAATTAATTGCCGTGCACCTATCACATCAGGGCCACTGCTGAGTGGCGTACCGGGCAAACGCAGGCCGTTCACGCAGCCGGTCATAATAGCGGTCGATGGCCGGCAGTGACGGGCGTGACACCGGCGTCATCAGCCAGCGGTGCACCGAAAGGCCCAGCACAATATCCGCCAGGGTAAATTCATGCCCCGTGACATAGGCCCCGGTCTGTTCCAGCCGGCGGGCGAGCAGCGTGAGGTGGTGGTTCCAGCTGGCTTCACTCTCCGCCAGCAGGGTGCGATCGGGCTCGGCGGGGGTGTTACGCATCCGGGCGTTGAACAGATAGCGCCAGGCGCTGTTGAGATCGCCGAGTTGCCAGTCCATCCAGCGGTCGACATCCGCCCGGGCGCGCCGTTCCTGCGGGTAGAGGGCGCTGCCCGGCGGTCCGCCCGCCAGATAACGGCAGATGGCATTGGACTCCCACAGCACAAATTCCCCGTCCCGCAGCACCGGCACCTGGGCATTGGGGTTCAGCGCCAGAAACGCAGGCTGGTGGGTAGACTGAAAGCCGTGGCCCCACATCTCCTGCTGATAATCAAGCGCCAGCTCATCGCAGGTCCATAACACTTTCCGGACATTGATCGAGGAGGTTCTCCCCAGAATCGTCAGCATCGCGCACCTCCCTGAAAGGGGCAACCGGCCGGCTGCCTTACCATGACTATAGAAGGGGGCGGGCGGCAAAAGCAAAAGGCCCGCTCAAAAATCCACCGGAGGCAGTAAATATCCGCCACGCCATGCCGATAATGAAAGAAACCGCTTCCGGACGACACTGCACCGGGGGCCTTACCCTTGTGCCTGCGCCCGGAGAGGACGATGAGCCACCTTATTACGCGAAAAATTACCGATTCAGCCCATATCTATGAGGATTTCGATACGCGTTTTTATGAGTGGGAAGATGGCATGTCCTCGGCCGGCCTCAAGCTGGAGCTGTCACGGCAGGCCTTCACCGGGTTTGACTGGGAGGTCACTGGCTATAACTTCGGCCGTCTGGTCGGCGGGATACTGAACGTCAGTGAGCATGATATTCATCGCCAGCGCGGCAATATTTTCTCAATGCCCGATCATGTGCTGATTTTCATCATGGTGCTGGGCGGCATGGAGTGCCGCTGTTTTGGCCGCCGTTTCTCGGTGCAGCAGGGGGACATCCTGATCCAGGACTCCTCGCAACCGATCGCCATCCATGTTCACCCCAGCAGCTCGCCGCCCCATCTCTGCACCTACCAGTACATTATTCTGCCGAAACACACGGTCGCCCTGAGCCTGGATATTGCCGCGCTGCATGGCCGGGTGCTGCCTGCCGCGTCGCCGATGAGCTTTTTGCTGCGCCAGCATTTCAACGGTATGTTGCAGGTGTTTGACACCCTGAGCGAGCCGGAGGTGCTGGCGACCGGCGAAGGGGCGGCGGCGCTGATCCTGCACACCCTGTCGCTGGTGGCGGGCGTGCCGGTCGAGGCACCGTTCGCCCACAGCTCGCGGCTGGAGCAGGTCTGCCTCTATATTGAGCAGCATCTGGCGCAGCCGCTGACGGCGGAGATGCTGTGCCGGCAGTTTGGCCTGTCACGCGCGGCGCTCTACCGGCTGTTTGAGCCGATGGGTGGCATTGCGCTGTTTATCCGTAACCGGCGCGCCACCCTGGCGCGGCGGCTGATGCGTACCACCTCCCTCTCGGATCTGAGCCTGACGGCCATTGCCCGCCGCTGCGGCCTGTCGCCCGCCACCCTGCGCCGCCTGCTGGTGCAGGAGTATGGCATGTCATCGCGTGATGTCCGCACCGCGCTGCTGAATGCGCCGCCGCCGGCCGCCGGGACGCCGACCCACCTGAACTGGGTCAGCCACCTGTAACCCGGGTAAGCCGCCCTCTGCCTCACTCATCTTCCTCATTTTTCCTCATTTAGCCGCGCGCCCTCTGCCGGGCGCGATCCCGGCAGGCTAAGGTTATCCCTGTGTAACGGGCAGGGGAACAGGGCACGATGTCTATAGAAAGCAAATCGATAAAAAGAAGCTGGGTAAAAAGAGTGTGGCCGGCACTGGCGTTACTTGTCGCCTGCCTGCTGGCGGGGTGCGCCGCCGATACGCAACCGCAGCACACCGCCGAAAATTTTGCCGGGCAGAATGCCGAGGCGGGCAAACTCAGTGAACAGGCGCTGATCATGATGCATCAGGGCATTAACCGCATGGCCTATCAGCAGCAGTTCCTGCTGCTGACCCGCGACAGCGGCATCCCGCCGCGGCAGGATCTGCCGCTGGAGCACACGGTGCAGCGCGTGGCGGCCGCCCGGGCGTTGCAACGCTACGGCGAGGCGATGCAGGCGCTGCTGCGCCAGGAGCGGACGCCGGAGGCCACCGCAGCCTTTAACGGCCTGCTGGATAATACCCAGCTGGCGTTGGGCATGTTTCTGCCGGTGATGGTGACGAAACAGATCCGGGCGATGGGGGAGACGCTGGGGCAGCGGTACTACTTCCAGCGCAAACTCACCCGGGTCAGGCTGCTGATGAACGCCTACCAGCCGGTGGTGGGCCAGCTGGCCGGTCTGCTGGCGGAGGATTTCGAGGCCAACGGCTCAGGCTATATGGCGCTCTACCTGACCAGTGCCGCAGAATTGCGCAACACCGCCCGGCAGGTGCTGGACGACCCGCAGACCGGCGCTTCGCGGCGGCGGCAGGCGCTGGAGGCGCTGAATGATGCTGAGCAGGCAGAGGCGCAGGGGCAGGCCCTGAGCACCCGGATGGTCGGCATGGTGACGTCGCTGTACGCCGCCCAGCAGGAGACGTTGCGCAACCTGGATGAACCGGTGGATGCCCACCCGGCGCTGGAAGAGTACAGCCGCCGGGTCAGCTATGCCGGGCGGCTGATGCCGTTACTCTCACTGCCGGCACAAGGGGAGGTCAATCATGAGTGAAAGCCTGATGCAGCAACTCAACCGCACACTGGCCCAGCTTGAGGTGGTCAGCAAACAGGGGGGCGAGGCGGGGAAACGGGCGCAGCTGCTGCTGTCCCGGCTCTACCCGGTAAAAAAGGCGATGCTGTTACAGGCGATCGCCCTCCAGACCCCGCTCTATGCGGCGCTGGCAGACGCACTGAAACAGGGGGCGGATCAGGCGCATCAGGCGCAGGTGGGGCTGATCGCGCCGGTCTCCTTTGTCGCCGGGGTGGAAAACTGCATGGCGAAAGCGCTGATCCTGATGCACGCCGGGCCACAGGCATAAAAAAACGCTCCCGGGGGAGCGTTTTTGCAGATAACGGGCGGCGGATTAACGCGCTTTCGCCAGATCCATCGCTTTGCGTTCCTGCTCGGTATCCTGCGTCATGCGGTGCAGTTTCGGCGCGGCGATAATCATCAGCAGCGCGATCACGCCGGTGGCGATGCCGATTTGCAGGAAGACATGGCTGTAGATCGCCAGGGAGGCGTGGGCATCGGTGATGTCCTGCGGCACGGCGGTCAGGTTTGCCACTTTCCCGGCAATGATGGCCGCGGCCGCGGTGGTCAGGAACCAGGAACCCATGATGAAGCCCATCAGGCGCTGCGGCACCAGCTGCGCCACCATCGCCAGGCCCAGGCCGGAGATCATCAGCTCACCAATACTCTGCAACGCATAGCTCAGCACCAGCCAGTTGACGGAGACAATCCCGGCGTCGTTCGCCAGGGTCGCGCCCCACGGCAGCACCAGGAACGCGGCGGAGCAGAGCACCATCCCGATCGCGAATTTGTGCGGCATCGGCAGGCGGTCACCCGCTTTGGCATAGAACGCCGCCAGCAGCGGGCTGGCCAGCATGATCCAGAACGGGTTCAGGGCCTGATACTGTTCCGGCTCCATCTGGAAGCCGAACAGGCTGTGCTCCACATTATGGATGGCGAAGAAGTTCAGGGAGGTTGGCATCTGGCTGTAGAGCACGAAGAACACCACCGCTTCCAGCATCATCAGGAACGCCACGATCATCTTGCGGCGGGCGATGCCGTGCAGGGCAAAGGTCTCTTTGGCGAAGATGATGATAATCCCCAGTGACACCACGCCCAGCGCCATGCGGGCGATGTCCTGGTGGTGCAGCAGCCAGGTTGAGGCCGCCGCCAGCGCAACAACGCCCACCAGGGTCATCAGCAGTTTGTTTACCTGCAGCGGTTCAAAATCGGGTTTGGAACCGTGGTTTTTGACCCATTTGGCGCAGAACAGGAAGTTCACCAGGGTGATCAGCATCCCGGCCACGCTCAGGGAGAAGGCCACGCTCCAGCCATATTTGGCCGCGAGCCACGGCGTCGCCAGCATAGAGAAGAAGGAACCGATATTCACCGACATGTAGTACATGGTGAAGGCCCCATCGAGGCGCGGGTCATCTTTCTCATAGCAGGTGGAGAGCAGGGAAGAGGGGTTGGCCTTGAACAGGCCGCTGCCCACGGCCACGGTCGCCATACCGACGTAAACCCAGAAGACGTCGTGGTTAGAGTAGGCGATGCAGGCATAACCCACCGCCAGCACCAGCGCGCCGAGGATAATCACGCGTTTGGAGCCGAGGACTTTATCCCCCAGCCAGCCGCCGATGGCCACAAAGCCATACACCAGCGCGCTGAAGGAGGAGAACAGGGTGATGGAGTCGGCTTCACTCAGGCCAAGCTGTTTGACCAGGTACACCGCCATGATGCCCTGTAAACCGTAAAAGCCGAACCGTTCCCAGAGTTCGATGGAGAAAATCAGGTAAAACGCTTTGGGTTGTTTAAAGGCGTTTAAGCTGACGTCTTGTGATGTCTGTTTGTTTGATGTTGACACTGAAACCTCTTTATTCACAGCCTGTTTTAAGTTGCACAGGGATGGCGCAGAAGTGATGCCGAAAGCATCCTTTGCATTGTTATAAGATGGATAGCGGCAGGTAATGTTCACGATCTTTGTCAATGAGGCAAGCTATTTGACATAACCTGTTACATATATTCCCAGTGGCATAATGAGCAGGTGTTGCAAATGTTATGCAGGATTAACGTTTATGTTCAGCGGCTTTTCCAAACTATTATATTGATTAATCGCCATCCAATTTTTTATCAGTGATATATTCTGCTTTTTAGCCCACTTATGGTTCATCTGCTTATCTCTGAATAGTCTGATTGAAGATGATAAGGGCAGGGTGGCCTTTTCCCCTATATTCCCCTTTTCAATGAAGGCAGAAGATTCGCTGCTTTTTTGTCTCAGCCTGAAAACGTGAAGAAGATCCCATTTCTGGCTTAAATTTCAGGTTGAAAAAAATGTTTTTACCAGATGAGGTGATTAACCGGGGAAGACGCAGGGGTTTATCCGTTTTAAATCACAATTCCGGCAGAAAATGGGGAGAGGGAAAGTTCAGCCCCGCCGCAGGGCAGGAGGGCACTCCCAGAAGGTGAAGGGCATAAAAAAACCGGCCCGGGGCCGGTTGGGTCACCCGGCAGCAGAGGCGCTGCCGGAGAGAGGCTTAGTTGATTTCCAGCTCGTTCATGGCAGCGATGTTGAAGCCGCCGTCTACGTGCAGGATCTCACCGGAGATACCGGCTGCCAGGTTGGAGCAGAGGAACGCGGCGGAGTTGCCCACGTCTTCGGTGGTTACGGTACGGCGGATCGGGGTAACCGCTTCGCAGTGGGCCAGCATCTTACGGAAGTTCTTGATGCCGGACGCCGCCAGGGTGCGGATCGGGCCGGCAGAGATGCCGTTCACACGCACGCCTTCCGGGCCCATGGCGTTCGCCATATAGCGCACGTTGGCTTCCAGGGAGGCTTTGGCCAGGCCCATTACGTTGTAGTTCGGGATCGCGCGCTCTGCACCCAGGTAAGAGAGGGTCAGCAGGGCGGAATCCGGGTTCAGCATGGTACGGCAGGCTTTCGCCATCGCGACAAAGCTGTAGGAGCTGATGTCGTGGGCCACACCGAAGCCCTGACGGGTCACGGCATTCACGTAGTCGCCGTCCAGCTGGTCAGCCGGGGCGAAACCGATGGAGTGAACGAAACCGTCAAATTTCGGCCAGGATTTAGCCAGTTCAGCAAACATTGCATCGATGCTGGCATCTTCTGCCACGTCACACGGCAGCACCAGGTTGGAACCCAGCTCGGTCGCGAACTCTTCAACGCGGGACTTCAGCTTGTCATTCTGGTAAGTGAAGGCCAGTTCCGCGCCTTCGCGGTGCATAGCCTGAGCGATACCGTAAGCGATGGAAAGTTTGCTGGCAACGCCAGTAATCAAAATGCGTTTGCCGGTAAGAAAACCCATAGCAATAATCCTTGTGGTCATTGTGCGTGCGGAAGCCTGACTGCCCGGCAGCAGCGCCGGGCCGCGCTTCCGCGTTAATAAACCGGGCGATTCTAGCATGCCCGGACGAAATTAGGAGATGATTCGCCATCTGCTCCGATCAGTGTGGCTTAGCGGGTATCACGCCGCCAGGCATCGGCGGTCAGGGCTTCGCCAAAGTGGCTGGTAATCAGCCGGCGGGTGAGGTCATGCAGCGGGGCCGCCAGCACCTCCGCAGTAGAGCCGCGCTCCACCACCTCGCCCTGGTGCATCACCAGCACCTGGTCACTGATATGTTTCATCATGCCGAGATGCTGGGTGACGTAGATATACGATATGCCGTGTTTTTCCTGCAATTCCAGCATCAGGTTAATAATTTGTGAGCGCATGGACATATCCAGCGAGGCCAGCGCCTCATCCGCGATGATCACCTGCGGCTGCAGGATCAACGCCCGCGCCAGCGCCACGCGCTGTTTCTGGCCGGACGCCAGCATATGCGGGTAGTAGGCGGCGTGGTCGGGCAGCAGCCCCACCTGGCGCAACGTCTGGTTGATGCGCTGTACGCGTGCCGCGGCATCCAGGTCAGTATTCAGGCGCAGCGGGGCATCCAGCAACTGGCCGATGCGCTGGCGCGGGTTCAGAGAGGTGCTGGGGTCTTGCAGGATCATGCGGATGCGCTGGCTGCGGTAGCCGTAATCGCCGAAGGCCAGCGGATGGTTGTCGATCAGCATTTCGCCGCCGCTTGGCTCCACCATACCCGCCAGCATTTTCGCCAGGGTTGATTTGCCGGAGCCGTTCTCGCCGATGATCGCCAGCGTCTGGCGCTCCCGCAGGGTAAAGCTCACCGGCTTCACCGCCTCCACGTTCATGCGCCGGAACAGGCCGGTGCGGTAACGGAAGGTCTTGCTGAGGTTGCGCACCTCAAACAGGGTCTCGGCCATCACGACTTCTCCATGTTCAGCGGGAAGTGGCAGGCAAACGCATGGGTTTTCACCGGCTTGAGCGGCGGGGTCTCAATGCATTTTTTCTGTGCGTAGGGGCAGCGCGGCCCCAGCCGGCAGCCGATCGGCAGATGCTCCAGCGACGGGATCGCCCCCGGCAGGGTGTTCAGCCGGCTTTTGTGCGGCAGGGAACGGCCGAAATCGGGCATCGCCCGGATCAGCGCCTGCGTGTAAGGGTGGTGCGGCGCGGCCAGCAGATCCTCACAGGTCGCACTCTCCACCGTCTGGCCGCAGTAGAGCACATTGATGCGGTCAGCCCACTTGCTCATGGTCTGCAGGTCGTGGCTGATCAGCAGAATGGTGGTGTTGTTATTCTGGTTGAGCCGCGCCAGCAGGCGGAAAATCTGTGCCTGGGTAGTCGGCTCCATGGCGTTGGTCGGCTCATCGGCGATCAGCAGACGCGGCTGGTTGGCCAGCGCGATGGCGATCATCACCTTCTGGCACTCCCCTTCGGTGAGTTCGTAGGGGAAGCTGCCCATGATGTCTTTGTGATCCTTGATGCCGACCCGGTGCAGCAGCTCAATCGCCCGGCGCTTGCGCCAGTGCAGCCGCTGCCACCACTTGCCTTTGTAGGTCCAGCCGGGGATCGCCTGCATCAGCTGGCGGCCGATGCTCTCGGACGGGTCAAGGCAGGATTGCGGCTCCTGAAAGATCATGGAGACATTATGGCCGACCACCTTGCGCCGCTCGCGCGGCGTCAGTTGCAGCAGGTCAATGTCATTAAAGCGGAACCGGTCAGCGGTGACGCGCCAGTTATCTTTGGTGACGCCGCAGATCGCCTTGGCGATCAGGCTCTTGCCGGAGCCGGATTCACCCACCAGCCCGCGCACTTCGCCCTCCATCAGCGCCATGCTGACGCGGTCAACCGCTTTGACCGGGCCATCCGGCGTCATAAATTCAATGGTCAGGTTACGGATATCAAGCAGAGGCATTATTGGCCCTCCCGGCGGGTAAGGTGACGCCGCATAACGGCCTGTTTCATGATTCAATCCCCGCGTTTATCGCCCGGCGCATCCCGTCGCCCATCAGGTTGATCAGCAGCACGCTGACCATGATCGCCGCGCCCGGCAGCATCACCGTCCAGGGCGCGACATAGACCAGCTCCAGCGAGTCGCCCAGCATCGCCCCCCACTCCGGCGAGGGCAGCTGTGCGCCGAGATCCAGGAAGCCCAGGGCGGCAATATCCAGGATCGCCATTGAGAGGGCGCGGGTAAATTCGGTGACCAGCACTGCGGCAATATTAGGCAGTATGGCATACCAGAGCAGGTAGCGGATGGACGCCCCGTCGAGCCGGGCGGCCACCACATACTCTTTCTCCAGCTCGTCATGCACCGCGCTGTAAACGGTGCGCACCATGCGCGGCACCAGCGCCAGCCACACCGCCAGCATCGCATGTTCCAGCTTCGGGCCGATAAACGCCACCACGATGATCGCCAGCAGCAGCGAGGGGATCGAAAGCAGGGTATCCAGCACATGGTTCATCACCGCCGAGCGCAGGCCGTGGGTGATGCCCGCCAGCACCCCGAGGATCAGCCCAAACAGCGCCGCCGCCGCCGTCACCACTGCGGCGGAACCGAGGGTCGGGGCGGCACCGGAGAGCAGGCGGCTCAGGATGTCTCGCCCCAGGTCGTCCGTGCCGAGGAAGAAGGAGACGTTACCGTAGCGCGACCAGGAGGGCGGCAACAGCTGGTAGCCCAGGAACTGCTGGTCGAGGGTATAGGGGGCGAGGTAGTGGCCGAACACGCAGAGCAGCATCAGCAGCACCACGCCGTAGAAGCCGATCATCGCCAGGGTGTCGCGGTAGAACGCGCGCCACATCGCCCGCAGCGGCCCGGCAATCCGCTTCTCGTGGTAGACATTATCGAAGGGCATACCATTCCTTATGTTTCAGCGGGTTGGTCAGCGCGCCCAGAATGTCGGAGAGCACGTTGACCACAATCACCAGCGCGCCGACCAGCATCACCCCGGCAGAGATGGCGGCATAGTCCTGCTGGCGGATGGCGTTGATCAGCCAGCGGCCCAGGCCCGGCCAGCTGAACACCACTTCGGTGATCATCGCCAGGGTCAGCATGGTGGAGAACTGCAGCCCCAGTTTGGGGATGATCGGCGGCAGCGCGTTGTGCAGCACGTGGCGGCGGATCACGGTAAAGCGCGACAGGCCGCGGGTGGCCGCCGCCTTGATATAGTTCTTGCTGAACACCTCATCGGTGCTGATGCGCATCAGGCGCACCACCTCGGTGGTGGGGGCCACGGCCAGCGCGGCAATCGGCAGCACCATATGACGCAGGGCGCTGAGCAGCATGTCGTCCCGGTAGGGGGAGTCGGAAAGCCAGGCATCAATCAGCGTCACGCCGGTCACCGGTTTCAGCTGGTAGAGCAGGTCGAGCCGCCCGGAGACCGGCAGCCAGCCGAGGTGCAGCGAGAAGAACAGCGTCAGCAGCAGCGCCAGCCAGAACACCGGCATAGAGAAGCCGATCAGCGCCAGCATGCTGATCAGCGTGTCCGGCCACTTGTGGCGCATCACCCCGGCGGTGATGCCGAGCGGGATGCCAATCAGCAGCGCCAGTCCGAACGCCAGCACGCACAGCTCCATGGTCGCCGGGAACACCTCATGCAGCTGTTCGCGGATCGGCTGGCCGTTGATGCTGGAGACGCCGAAATCCCACTGCATCAGGCTTTGGAAGTAGAAGCTGTAGGCGTCCAGCAGCGCCGCGCCGCTCAGGGGGGCGTGCGGGGTGAAGTAGCTCAGGCTGAACCCGACCAGCGACAGCAGGAACAACGTGATCAGCAGCAGCAACAGGCGGCGCAGGGTAAAGATAATCATGGTTGTGTTCCTTCCGGAGCCTCACGGTACACCCCGGCAAAGGAGGCGTTGCCGAACGGGCTGAGCACCAGCCCCTTGATGTCATAACGGTAGGCCTGCAACCGCAGTGAGGAGGCCAGCGGCAGCACCGGCAGCTGCTGCTCCAGGATGCGCTGGGCCAGCTGGTACTCATCCATCCGCTGGGAGAGCTGCTGGGAGAGCAGGGCGCGCTGCAACAGGGCGTCAAACTCCGGGTTACACCAGTGAGCATAGTTGGTCTGCGAATGGATCGCCGCGCAGCTCAGCAGCGGCCGGAAGAAGCTGTCCGGGTCGTTGCTGTCGGTGGCCCAGCCGGAGAGCGTCAGGTCGTGGTTCATCTCCATCAGCCGCGCCTCCTGGTAGCGCCCCTCCACCGGCACGATGACAATCTGGATGCCCACCTGTGCCAGATCGGCCTGCAACAGCTCGGCGGTTTTCAGCGGGCTGGGGTTATAGGCCTGCGAGGCGGTCGGCACCCAGAGGTAGAGTTGCAGCCCGGAGATGCCCTGGCTTTGCAGCAGGCGGCGCGCTTTCTCCGGGTTATATTCCGTGACCTGCGCGGCGTTGTCGTAGGCCCAGGAGGCGCGCGGCAGGATCGAGGCCGCCGTCTCCGCCGTGCCGTAGTAGATCGACTGCATCAGCCGCTGGTTGTTGATGGCCAGCGCAATCGCCTCGCGTACTTTGGGGTTGTCCAGCGGCGGCTTGCCGGTGTTGAACGCCAGGTAGGCGACGTTCATGCCGGGGCGCAGGGTCATCCGCAGGCGCGGGTCGTCCCGCAGGATGGTGAGCTGGCTGGCGGCAGGGTAAGCCAGCACATCGCACTCGCCGGTGAGCAGCTTGGAGAGGCGGCCGGTACCGCCCGCGCCGAGGTCGATGATTACCTGCGGCATACGCGGCACCCCTTTCCAGTAGGCGCCGTTGCGCGCCAGGCGGATATACTGCCCGGCACGGTACTCGTTCAGCATAAACGGCCCGGTGCCCACCGGCTGGCGGTCAAGCTCCTCCTCATGGCCGCGGCGGGTCAGGTCGCCGGCGTACTCTGCGGAGAGCACCGGCGCATAATGGGTTGCCAGGTGCCAGAGGAACGAGGCGTCCGGCTGGTTCAGGCGGAACTCCACGGTAAAATCATCAATCTTGCGGATGCGTTTGATGGAGTCCGCAAATTTCAGGCTGTCAAAGTAGGGGTAACTGCCGCCGTTAATCTCATGGTAAGGGTGGCGGGGGTTCACTATCCGCTGGAAGCTGAAAAGCACATCGTCGGCATTCATCAGGCGCGTGGGGCGGAACCAGCCGGTGGTCTGGAACGGCACATCTTTGCGCAGGTGGAAACGGTAGGTCGCGCCGTTGTCGAGCACTTCCCAGCGTTGCGCCAGCTCCGGGATCAGCCGGTAGGTGTAAGGGTCAACATCCACCAGGCGGTCATAGAGTTGGGCGGCTAATGTGTCCACCGTCAGCCCGCTGCTGGCCATCTGCGGGTTGAAGGTGTTGAGGATGCCGCTGACGCAGTAGACAAAGCCGCTCTGGCGGATGTCGGGCGGGGTGGCGGGCACCGGTTTCGGTGCGGCGCAGACACTGCCGGCCAGCCCGGCCAGCGCCAGCACCCAGTAAGTTAAGACTCGCATAAACGCTTCATTGTTAAGTAAGCAATAAGATGATTGTACCGTACTCTGGCGATCACCCCAATCTGTTGCACCTTTGTGGCCGGCTGAGTCAGGGGTTTTTTGCCCCATCGGGCGCATCACCGGCCAGCAACGCATGTTTTTTCAGCAGCCCGCGCAGCTGGTGGTAAGTCAGCCCCAGCAGCCCGGCCGCCCGGCGCTGGTTGTAGTGCGCCTGGGTGAGCGCCTGCTGTAACAGCGCGTGCTCCTGCTGGTGCTGATAGTGCCGCAGGTCGAGCGGCAGCGCAGGCAGGCTGCCGGGTTCGGCGGCGGGGGCAGCGGCAGGCGCGCGCGGGCGGAAGGGGTTAAGGATGATCTCATCCAGCGGTGCGTCGCTGGTGCCGTGGCGGTACATAGAGCGCTCAACCACGTTTTTCAGCTCACGCACGTTGCCCGGCCAGGTGTAGCCCAGCAGTGTGGACGTGGCGCGCTCGCTGAAGCCGGGGAACAGCGGCAGGTGCAGCTCGCGGCACATCAGAATGGCGAAATGTTCAGCCAGCAGCATGATGTCCTGCTGGCGTTCCCGCAGCGGCGGGAGCTGCACCACATCGAACGCCAGCCGGTCGAGCAGGTCAGCGCGGAACCGGCCCGCTGCCGCCAGCGCCGGGAGATCCGCGTGGGTGGCGCACACCAGCCGCACATCCACCCGCAGCGGCTGGCTGCCGCCGACGCGTTCCAGCTGGCCATACTCAATCACCCGCAAGAGTTTTTCCTGCACCAGCATCGGCGCGGTGGCCAGCTCATCCAGAAACAGCGTGCCGCCATCGGCGCGCTCGAAACGGCCCAGGTGGCGCTTCTGCGCGCCGGTAAACGCCCCGGCCTCATGGCCGAACAGTTCGGAATCGAGCAGGTTTTCATTCAGCGCGGCGCAGTTCAGGGAGATAAACGGCCCCTGCCAGCGCTCGGAGAGGTAGTGCAGCCGGTGGGCGATCAGCTCCTTGCCGGTGCCGCGCTCGCCAATCACCAGCACCGGTTTGTTCAGCTTCGCCAGTTGCGACACCTGTTCCAGCACGTCAATAAAGCTGTTGGCCTCACCCAGCAGGTTATCCAGGGTTTCACTCATGATTAAATTCACCACCCATTGGTTAAATTGACCAGTCTCACCTTAAGGCTAGCAGACTCTTTTTCATAAAGCGCTGTTATTTCAAGAAGATATTTTCTGCCAAAAGTTGGCACGGCAATTGTATTACCCTTTGCGTTACAGAAATCCGCCAACGCAACAGGCGGCTGGCGAGAGAAAAATTTTGCGGCCATTGCCGCGTGACCGTCAAAGAGGAAGTGTTTTATGGGTATCTTTTCGCGTTTTGCTGACATCGTAAATGCCAACATCAACTCCCTGCTGGACAAAGCCGAAGACCCGCAGAAGCTGGTCCGCCTGATGATTCAGGAGATGGAAGACACGCTGGTGGAAGTGCGTTCAACCTCTGCCCGCGCGCTGGCAGAGAAAAAACAGTTGCTGCGCCGCATTGAGCAGGGCGAGACCCAGCAGGCGGAGTGGCAGGAGAAGGCCGAGCTGGCGCTGCGTAAAGACAAAGACGATCTGGCCCGTGCTGCCCTGATCGAGAAGCAGAAACTGGCCGATCTGGTCACCACCCTGAAAACCGAAGTGGCGGTGGTGGAAGAGACGCTGGGCCGCATGAAGGGCGAAATCGGCGAGCTGGAGAAAAAGCTCACGGAGACCCGCGCCCGCCAGCAGGCGCTGACGCTGCGCCACCAGGCAGCCTCTTCGTCACGTGAGGTGCGCCGCCAGCTCGACAGCGGCAAACTCGACGAGGCGATGGTGCGCTTCGAGCAGTTTGAACGCCGCATCGACCAGATGGAAGCGGAAGCGGAGAGCGTCAGCCTCGGCAAACAGAAGTCGCTCAGTCAGGAGTTTGCGGAACTGAAAGCAGATGATGAGATCAGTGCGCAACTGGCGGCCCTGAAAGCCAAAATGCAGCGCCCGGAATAACAGGGACAGGGAATGCCGGCCCATGCGCGGGCCGGTTGCCGCGCTTATGTCACACATTAAGGAGAAGGAATGAGCGTCTTATTTTTAGCAATTCCGCTGACCATTTTCGTGCTGTTCGTGGCGCCGATCTGGCTCTGGCTGCACTACAGCAGCCGCCAGCAGCGTGGCGGGCAGCTCAGCCAGCAGGATGTGCAACACCTGACCCAACTGACGCAGGATGCACGCCGGATGCAAGAGCGCATCCGGGCGCTGGAAGAGATCCTGGATGCTGAACACCCGCACTGGAGAGAGTCATAATGAAGAATAATTTCACAGAGAAAAAACTCTACCGGGTGCCGGAAGAGGGCATGGTGAAAGGGGTGCTGGCCGGGCTGGCCCACTACTTTAACGTGCCGGTCAAGCTGCTGCGGGTCATGGTGGTGCTCTCGCTGTTCTTCGGGCTGTTTGCCTTTACCGTGCTGGCGTACATCATCCTCAGCTTTGTGCTCGACCCGGCACCTGCCAGCCGTTTCAGCGGTGAAGAGGCGGCCACGCCCCATGAGCTGCTGGACGAAGCCGATGCGGTGCTGCGCCACAGTGAGCGCCGCTTACGCGAGGTAGAGCGCTATGTCACATCGGAAACCTTCGGGGTGCGCAGCCGTTTCCGCCAGCTTTGAGTTTACCCATGACGGCGCGTATCGCCCGGCGGTACGCGCCGTTTTTATGGCTGATTGCCGCCTTAACATCATGCAGAATCATTCACTCTGGAGTTAACTTATGACACGCTCGGCGTCCGGCGTTACCCTTAAAAAAGTGCTGCGCTTTCTGTTTATGATGGCGATCAGCTATGGACCGGCCGGTGTGGCTGCCCGTATTCTGGGTGTGGTGGGCAGCCGCCCATTGCGCTTTGTACTGGCGCTGGTGCTGGAACCACTACTGAAACGCGGGTTTACCGCGCTGTTTGGACGTTTCACCAGGGAGCCGAATGAGACGATTACAAAATGAACTGAATTCTCTGGTCAACCGCGGCATGGATCGCCATCTGCGGCTGGCCGTCACCGGGTTGAGCCGCAGCGGCAAAACCGCCTTTATTACCGCCTTCGTTAACCAACTCCTGCATCTGCACAGCGGTGCCCGGTTGCCGCTGTTCGCCGCCGCCCGCGAAGATCGCCTGCTGGGCGTGAAACGCGTGCCCCAGCGCGACCTGGGTATTCCCCGCTTCCGTTACGATGAAGGGCTGGCGGCGCTGCACGGCACGCCGCCCGCCTGGCCGCTGCCGACACGCGGCGTCAGTGAAATGCGGCTGGCGCTGCGTTTCCGCTCGCAGGCCTCCCTGTTGCGCCACCTCAAAGAGACCTCGACGCTCTACCTGGAAATTGTGGACTACCCCGGCGAATGGCTGCTCGACCTGCCGATGCTGGATCAATCCTACGCCGGCTGGTCTTTGCAGATGGCCGGGCTGTTACAGGGGGAGCGCGCGACCTGGGCGGAACCCTGGCTCGCCCTCTGCCGGAAGTGCGATCCTTTCGCCCCGGCGGATGAAAACCTGCTGGCGGCCATCGCCCAGGCTTACAGCGACTATCTGGTGCGCTGTAAGCAGGAGGGGCTGCACTTTATCCAGCCGGGGCGCTTTGTGCTGCCCGGGGAGCTGGCGGGTGCGCCGGCGCTGCAATTTTTCCCCTGGCCGGACGTTAACGGCATCGGGGAGGCGCGGCTGGCGCAGGCCGGCAAGCAGACCAACTTCGGCATGCTGCGTGAGCGCTACCACTACTATTGCCAGAACGTCGTCAAGGGTTTCTACAAAGAGCACTTTGTGCGCTTCGACCGGCAGATTGTGTTGGTGGACTGCCTCCAGCCGCTCAACAGCGGCCCGCATGCCTTCAATGATATGCGCCTGGCGCTGACCCAGCTGATGCAGAGTTTCCATTACGGCAAACGCACGCTGTTCCGCCGCTTGTTCGCCCCCTGCATTGATAAGCTGATGTTCGCCGCCACCAAAGCGGACCACATCACCGGCGAGCAGCATGCCAACCTGGTCTCCTTGCTTCAGCAGCTGGTACAGGAGGCGTGGCAGAATGCCGCCTTTGAGGGCATCAGCATGGACTGCGTCGGCCTGGCCTCGGTGCAGGCGACCCAGAGCGGCATCATTGAGTATCAGGGGCAGCCGGTGCCGGCGCTGAAGGGGCACCGGCTGGAAGATGGCGCGCCGCTGACTGTGTTCCCCGGCGAAGTGCCGGCGCGCCTGCCGGGCGGGGCGTTCTGGCAGCAGCAGGGGTTCCGCTTTGAGCAGTTCCGGCCGCCGTCCCTTCCCGTAGACACGCCGCTGCCGCACATCCGGCTGGATGCCGTCATGGAGTTTTTACTGGGAGATAAATTGCGATGAACGATCCGATAAAACCGCGCATCGATTTCGATCAGCCGCTTGATGCCCCGGCGCAGCCGGTATTGCGCGCGGCGCAGGCGTTCAGCGAGCGCGAGGCGGAACAATTTCTGCCCGCCGGGCCGGAGCCGCAGGAGAGCGAAGGCGAGGCGGAAGCGGTAGTGACGCAGGTGCTGAAACCACGCCGCAGCCTGTGGCGCAACATGGTGACGCTGGGGCTGGCGATATTTGGCGTCAGCCTCGTCGCGCAGGGCGTGCAGTGGGCGCATCAGGCCTGGCTGGAACAGCAGTGGATCGCCCTGGGCGGTTGTGCGGCCGGTGGGCTGATTGTGCTGGCCGGGGCCGGGTCGCTGATCACCGAGTGGCGGCGGTTATACCGGTTGCGCCAGCGCGCTGAAATGCGCGATACCGCGCGCGATCTGTTGCACAGTCACGGCGTGGGGCAGGCCCGGGCCTTTTGCGAGAACCTGGCCCGGCAGGCCGGGATTGAGCCGGGCCACCCGGCGCTGCAGCGCTGGCAGGCTTCACTGCATGAGACGCAAAATGACCGCGAAGTGGTGGCGCTCTATGCCCGGCTGGTGCAGCCGGTGCTGGACAGGCAGGCCCGCCGGGAGATCAGCCATTCGGCGGCGGAATCGGCGCTGATGATTGCGGTCAGCCCGCTGGCGCTGGTGGACATGGCCTTTATCGCCTGGCGCAACCTGCGGCTGGTCAACCGGATTGCGGCGCTGTACGGCATAGAACTGGGCTATTTCAGCCGCTTGCGGCTGTTCCGGCTGGTGCTGTTGAATATGGCCTTTGCCGGGGCGTCTGAGCTGGCCCGTGAAGTGGGGGTGGACTGGCTGTCGCAGGATCTGGCTGCCCGTCTCTCCGCCCGGGCGGCCCAGGGGATTGGTGCCGGGCTGCTCACCGCGCGGCTGGGCATCAAAGCGATGGAGTTGTGCCGCCCCCTGCCGTGGCTGGAAGATGATAAACCACGCCTGGGGGATTTCCGCCGTGATCTGGTTGGTCAGGTCAAAGGCGCGCTGAGCAAAAGCAGCCCACGCACCTGATTCCCGCCTTTGCTGCCCGGCGCTCTCCGGCCGGGCACGCGTATCATCTTTACTTATGGCTGAAACGCCCGGATCTTGGCCGAAGGTTCTTCGTTTTTCCCCGAATGGGAAGTTCATTGTTACTGGGATGCTTATCAGGGAGTTACTGCTATCTGAAAGGATGGTGGTGGGGGAAGGATTCGAACCTTCGAAGTCTGTGACGGCAGATTTACAGTCTGCTCCCTTTGGCCGCTCGGG
>NZ_PJZH01000020.1 GCF_002858715.1 Chimaeribacter coloradensis
GTGGCGGGTCAGCGAGGCGCTGGAGAGCGGCATGGTCGGGGTCAACACCGGTGCCATCTCCAATGAAGTCGCGCCGTTCGGCGGCGTGAAGCAGTCCGGGCTGGGGCGTGAAGGCTCACGCTACGGGCTGGAGGAGTACCTCGAGCTGAAATACCTCTGCTTTGACATCACGTAGTTTTACACCCACCGGTGATGCCGCGGCCGGGCGCACCCTGCCTGGCCCGCGGACACCGGGATTCACCGCACGACGTCATTAACCACATCACGACATTTTCCTGTTTGCGCGTACGGCACAAACAGGAAAGTAAGGGAAGCTTATGAGTCAACAAGCCAGTGAATTAAATACCAATCTTAAATCCCGCCATATCACCATGCTGTCGATTGGCGGCGTTATCGGTGCCGGGCTGTTTGTCGGCTCCGGCAGTGCCGTGGCGCTGGCCGGCCCGGCGGCGCTGGTGGCTTACGCCATCTCCGGGCTGCTGGTGGTACTGATTATGCGGATGCTGGGCGAAATGGCCGCCGCCTCACCGGACAGCGGCTCCTTTTCCACCTATGCCGACCGCGCCATCGGCAAATGGGCCGGGTTCACCATCGGCTGGCTCTACTGGTGGTTCTGGGTGCTGGTGATCCCGCTTGAAGCCAACGTCGCCGCCACCATCCTGCATAACTGGTTCGGGACGGTGCCGGTCTGGACCTTCTCGTTGCTGATCACCCTGGCGCTGACCGGCAGCAATTTGCTGAACGTGAAAAATTACGGTGAGTTTGAGTTCTGGTTCGCGCTGACCAAAGTGATCGCCATTCTGGCGTTTATCGTGCTGGGCACCCTGGCGCTGACCGGCGTGTTGCCGAAAGCGGAACACGCCGGGATCTCCCTGATGTGGAGCCAGGGCGGCTTTATGCCGCACGGCATCGGCGCGGTGCTGGCGGCGGTGCTGATCACCATGTTCTCCTTTATGGGCACCGAGATCGTCACTATTGCCGCCGCAGAGACGGACTCCCCGGCGGAACATGTGGTGCGCTCGACCCGTTCAGTGATTGGCCGCATTACGGTGTTCTACCTCGGCTCGATCTTTATGGTGGTGACGCTGGTGCCCTGGAACAGCCACGGCCTGACCACCATCGGCTCTTACCAGTCGGTGCTGGAGTCGCTGCATATCCCGTATGCCAAGCCGATCATGGACGGCATCATCCTGCTGGCGGTGTGCAGTTGCCTGAACTCCGCGCTCTACACCGCCTCCAGAATGCTCTACTCCCTGAGCAAACGCGGTGACGCCCCGGCCGCCGCCCGCAAGATCAATAAGGTCAAAACCCCTTATATGGCGGTGATGCTCTCCACCATCGCGGCGTTCCTGACGGTGGTCGCCAACTACTATGCGCCGAAAAGCGTGTTTGATTTCCTGATCGCCAGCACCGGTGCCATCGCCCTGCTGGTCTACCTGGTGATTGCGGTCTCCCAGTTGCGGATGCGCACCCAGCTGCGCAACGCGCAGATGCCGATCCGCATGTGGGGTTACCCGGGGATTACGCTGGCGGTGATTGTCTTTATCGTGGCGATGCTGGCCTGCATGCTGTTTATGCCTGACCAGCGCCCGCAGGTGCTCTCCACCCTGATCCTCGCCGCCGTGGTCGTGGGCAGCTCCTTCTGGGTGCACCGGAAACGGCGCGAGGCGCGCGTCCCGGTCAGCCAGATGGCCGCCTCACGGCGTTAAAACGAAAAAAGCCCCGCGAGGGGCTTTTTTGTAACACGATTTTTTTATTGCGCGTTTTATCACGCCGTAAAAACGCCGGATCAGAACGGGATGTCGTCGTCGAAATCCATCGGCGGTTCGTTGTTCATCGGGGCGTTGTTAGACGAACCCTGGTTGGAACCGTAGTTCTGCTGCGGTGCCGGGCGGGACGGCTGGCCGCCGCTGAACTGGTTGTTCTGCTGCGGCTGCTGTGGCTGGCCCCAGCCGTTGTTGTTGCCGGATGCCTGGCCGCCGCCTGCCGGTGCGCCGCCGCCCTGACGGCCGCCGAGCATCTGCATGGTGCCGCCCACGTTCACCACCACTTCCGTGGTGTATTTTTCCTGGCCGGACTGATCCGTCCATTTACGGGTCTGCAGGGAGCCTTCAATGTAGACCTGGGAACCTTTGCGCAGGTATTCGCCCGCCACTTCCGCCAGTTTGCCGAACAGCACTACACGGTGCCATTCGGTTTTCTCTTTCTGCTCGCCGGTGGCTTTGTCACGCCAGGACTCAGATGTTGCCAGGGTGATGTTCGCCACAGCGCCGCCGCTCGGCATGTAGCGCACTTCCGGATCCTGGCCCAGATTCCCGACAAGAATCACTTTGTTTACGCCTCTGCTGGCCATGTCGACTCTCCACAATGAGTTAATTTTTACGATACTAAACCAATCATTTTAGCACGCCACCCCGCGCGATCATACCTGCGAAGTGCGCCCCAGAATTGGGTACAGTATAACCAATTCCGCTTCACTATACTGGATATCCATTCAGGTTTTTTTGTGTCATAATTATACGTTTCGTACTTTCTGTGCCCCCTGCTTTTTCTTCCGGTACATCGCCCCATCCCGTACCGGAAACCAGTGACCGGCATAGTGAGAGATCGTGTTTAATCCGGGAAATATGAATGGATAAGATCGAAGTTCGGGGCGCACGCACCCATAATCTCAAGAATATCAACCTGATCATCCCGCGCGACAAACTGATCGTTGTCACCGGCCTGTCCGGTTCGGGCAAATCCTCACTGGCTTTTGACACCCTGTACGCCGAAGGGCAGCGCCGTTACGTGGAGTCGCTGTCGGCTTACGCCCGTCAGTTCCTGTCATTGATGGAAAAGCCGGATGTGGACCATATCGAGGGGCTGTCACCGGCGATCTCGATTGAGCAGAAATCCACCTCACACAACCCGCGTTCCACCGTGGGGACCATTACCGAAATTCATGACTACCTGCGCCTGCTGTTTGCCCGCGTGGGGGAGCCGCGCTGCCCGCAGCATGACGTGCCGCTGGCCGCCCAGACGGTGAGCCAGATGGTGGACAACGTCATCACGCAGCCGGAGGGCCGCCGCCTGATGCTGCTCGCACCGGTCATCAAAGACCGCAAAGGCGAGCACACCAAAACGCTGGAGAACCTGGCGGCGCAGGGCTACATCCGCGCCCGCATCGACGGCGAAGTGTGTGACCTTTCCGACCCACCGAAGCTGGAGCTGCAGAAGAAGCACACCATCGAAGTGGTGGTCGACCGCTTCAAGGTGCGTGAGGATCTGGCCCAGCGCCTGGCGGAGTCGTTTGAGACGGCGCTGGAGCTGTCGGGCGGCACCGCCGTGGTGGCGGACATGGACGACGCCAACGCCCCGGAGCTGCTCTTCTCCGCCAACTTCGCCTGCCCGATCTGCGGCTACAGCATGCGTGAGCTGGAACCGCGCCTGTTCTCCTTCAACAACCCGGCCGGTGCCTGCCCGACCTGTGACGGCCTGGGCGTGCAGCAGTTCTTCGACCCGGACCGCGTGGTGCAGAACCCGGAGCTGTCGCTGGCCGGCGGCGCGATCCGCGGCTGGGACCGCCGCAACTTCTACTACTTCCAGATGCTGCGCTCGCTGGCGGACCACTATAAGTTCGACATCGAAGCGCCGTTTGAGTCCCTGAGCGCCGCGGTGCAGAAGGCGATTCTCAACGGTTCCGGCCGCGAGACCATCGAGTTCAAATACATCAACGACCGGGGCGACACCTCTGTGCGCCGCCACCCGTTCGAAGGCGTGCTGAACAACATGGAGCGCCGCTACAAAGAGACGGAATCCACCGCCGTGCGCGAGGATCTGGCGAAGTACATCAGCAATCGCCCCTGCACCACCTGCCACGGCACCCGCCTGCGGGAAGAGGCGCGTCACGTCTTCGTCGAGAACACCACGCTGCCGGAGATCTCCGACTTCAGCATCGGCCACGCCATGACCTTCTTCCAGAACATGAAGCTCAGCGGCCAGCGCGCCAAGATTGCGGAAAAAGTGCTGAAAGAGATCGGCGACCGTCTGAAGTTTCTGGTCAACGTCGGCCTGAACTACCTGTCGCTGTCGCGCTCGGCGGAGACCCTCTCCGGCGGCGAGGCGCAGCGTATCCGCCTGGCGAGCCAGATCGGCGCCGGGCTGGTGGGCGTGATGTACGTGCTGGATGAGCCGTCCATCGGTTTGCACCAGCGTGACAACGAACGGCTGCTGGAGACGCTGATCCACCTGCGCGACCTCGGCAACACCGTGATTGTGGTGGAGCACGATGAGGACGCCATCCGCGCCGCTGACCACATCATCGACATCGGCCCCGGTGCCGGGGTGCATGGCGGCCAGGTGGTGGCGGAAGGCACCGCGGCGGACATCATGGCCAATGCCGAGTCCCTGACCGGCCAGTTCCTCAGCGGCGAGCGGGAAATCTCGGTGCCGGTGGAGCGCGTCCCGGCTGACCCGTCACGGGTGCTGAAGCTGGTGGGCGCACGTGGCAACAACCTGAAAGATGTCACCCTGACGCTGCCGGTAGGGCTGTTCACCTGCATCACCGGCGTTTCCGGGTCGGGCAAATCGACGCTGATCAACGACACGCTGTTCCCGATTGCGCAGCGCGCGCTCAACGGCGCGACCATTATCGAACCGGCCGCCTACCGTGAAGTGCACGGGCTGGAGCAGTTCGACAAGGTGATCGACATCGACCAGAGCCCGATCGGCCGCACGCCGCGCTCCAACCCGGCCACCTACACCGGCATCTTCACGCCGGTGCGTGAGCTGTTCGCCGGGGTGCCGGAATCCCGCACGCGGGGCTACACGCCGGGGCGCTTCAGCTTCAACGTGCGCGGCGGGCGCTGTGAGGCCTGCCAGGGCGACGGCGTGATCAAAGTCGAGATGCACTTCCTGCCGGACATCTACGTCCCGTGCGACCAGTGCCGCGGCAAGCGCTATAACCGTGAGACGCTGGAGATCCGCTACAAGGGCAAGAGCATCCACGAGGTGCTGGAGATGACCATCGAAGAGGCGCGCGAGTTCTTTGACGCGGTGCCGGCGCTGGCGCGCAAGCTCCAGACGCTGATCGACGTCGGCCTCTCCTACATCCGGCTGGGGCAGTCGGCCACCACGCTCTCCGGCGGGGAGGCGCAGCGCGTGAAACTGGCGCGCGAGCTGTCGAAACGCGGCACCGGCCAGACGCTCTACATCCTGGATGAGCCGACCACCGGCCTGCACTTCGCGGACATCGCGCAACTGTTGCAGGTGCTGCACCAGCTGCGTGACCAGGGCAACACCATCGTGGTGATTGAGCACAACCTGGACGTGATTAAAACCGCGGACTGGATTGTCGACCTGGGGCCGGAAGGCGGCAGCGGCGGCGGGGAGATCCTGGTCTCCGGCACACCGGAAACCGTTTCAGAGTGCGAGGCGTCCCACACTGCCCGCTTCCTGAAACCGATCCTGGCGCACCACCGGCAGAAGCAAAAGCAGAAAAAATCGGCCTGATTCGCCCATTTTGAGCCGGAACGGTAATAATCAATAAGCCACGCCCTGACGCGTGGCTTTTTTTATCGGTTTATCACGCAGAATGAAGCGAAGCCGCAAACTTTTTCTACAGGCTTGCTACGATCAATAAAGAGAGACAGGAACGCCCTGCTCTGCCCTTCCCACCGCCTATTCTGGTTATCAGGAGCCGGCAATGCGTCAGCCTTGGAGTGAGCAACAAGCCAATGACTGGTATCGCCAACAAGCCTGGCCGTGCGGGTTTAACTACCTGCCGCGAACGGCCGTAAACTGGACGGAACTCTGGCAGGCCGATACCTTCGACCCACCTACCATCGATCAGGAGCTCGGCTGGGCGCAGGCCATCGGCTATAACCAGCTGCGCATCAACCTGCCGTTTATCGTCTGGCGGGCAGACCGTGACGGCCTGCTGGCGCGCATCGATCACTTTCTCACGCTGGCGGACGCCCATGAGATCAAGGTGATGCTGACGCTGATGGATGACTGCGGTTTCTCCGGTGACGAGCCTTTCCTCGGCCCGCAAAAGCCCCCGGTGCCGGACGTCCACAACAGCCAGGCCGCCGCCAGCCCCGGCCGCCGCACGGTGATGAACCGCGAGGCGTGGCCGGAGATTGAGCGCTACGTGCGCGACGTGATCCGCCATTTCCGCGACGACAGCCGGGTGTTTATCTGGGACCTCTACAACGAGCCGGGCAACCGCGGGATCTTCATCGGCCCCGACGAAGAGGTGCTGTTTGAGCAGGAGCTGGAGACCTTCGCGCTGGAGCTGATGCACCTGGTGTTTACATGGGCGCGCGAGGAGGACCCGAGCCAGCCGCTGACGGTGGCGGCGTGGCACCTGCCGCTCAACCCCGGCCAGGCGACGCCGAGCTGGTACCAGCACCCGATTGACGTCGCGGCGGCACAGCTCTCAGACATCATCACCTTCCACGCCTACGTCGACACCCCGGCGCTGCTGCCGATCCTCGGCTACTGGCAGCAGACCCACCGCCCGGCGATCTGCACCGAGTGGCTGGCGCGCCATATCGGCAGCGTGGTTGAAACGCAGCTCCCGCAGTTCTGCGCCACCAGGGTCGGCTGTTACCAGTGGGGGCTGGTGCGCGGCAAAACCCAGACCTGGCTGCCGTGGCCCGCCATACGCAAGCAGAAGCGCGACGACCCGCAGCTCTGGTTCCACGATGTGCTCGACGAGCAGGGCGTGCCGTTCCGGCAGGGGGAGATGGATCTGGTCAGGGAGTTTACCGGGCGCGGGGCGTGCCCGGCACCGGTGAAAAAGCGGGAAAAGTAGGCACCACAGGGGCCGCGGCCCCCGCCGGGTGCCGCCGGGTTACACCCCCAGCTCGTGCCGCACCGCTTCCGGCAGGCTCTCCACCACCAGTTGGTAGGAGCTGTCGATCAGGAAGTAGAACTGGGAATCCGGCAGGTCGCCGTCTAGGAAAATGGTGTTCCAGTGGGTTTTGTTCAGGTGCTCACCGGGCACAATCTCCGGGTGCCGGGCGCGCAGCTCCTCCGCCAGCTCCGGGCTGGTTTTCAGCGAAATGGCAGGCCGCTCCTGCACCGCCGTGACCATCGCAAACATCATCTCGCCGACTTTGATCTGGTTGGCGTTCCATTGGTTATTCACGCTCTGTTCCGCGCCCGGCTTGGACATGCAGTAGTCGAGCAGATCCGAACTGTTCATTGGGTTTCTCCTTGTAAAGTAGCGACGATGCGGCGCTGGCCGCCGTGGTTGCGGTGCTCGCCCAGCCAGATGCCCTGCCAGGTGCCGAGCAGCAGTTTCCCGTGGTGCACCGGCAGCAGCAGCGACACGCCCAGCAGCGAGGATTTGATGTGGGCGGGCATATCATCCGGGCCTTCATAATCGTGCTGGTAGTCGGCGTTTTCCGGCACCTGCCGCAGGAAATGGTGCTCCATGTCCGCCCGCACGGTGGGGTCGCAATTCTCATTCAGGGTCAGGGAGGCCGAGGTGTGCATAAGCAACAGGTGCAACAGGCCGGTTCTGAGTTGCGGTAACCGTTCCAGTTTGCCGGTCACCTCATCGGTGATCAGGTGAAACCCGCGCGCTTTGGCGCTGAGGGTCAGGGTCTGCTGATGCCACATAGGTTCTCCATTTTTCGTTTGGGTCCCTATTGAGTGTGCATCAACGGCGTGAAAGATAAAGGCGGCAGGCGGAATTTATCCGCGCGGGGGCGTAAAGGCGGGAGGCGTAAGGCAAGGAAACGGCAGGCCGCAGAGGGCCTGCCGCAACAGGGTTACTGCACGGCGGCGAAGGCGTCCGCGACGCGCTGCACGTTGCCGTGGTTCAGCCCGGCCATGCAGACGCGGCCGCTGGCGATCAGGTAAAC
Source organism: Chimaeribacter coloradensis (assembly GCF_002858715.1). Lineage (GTDB taxonomy): Bacteria > Pseudomonadota > Gammaproteobacteria > Enterobacterales > Enterobacteriaceae > Chimaeribacter > Chimaeribacter coloradensis. The sequence continues at coordinate 7,857 of NZ_PJZH01000020.1, forward strand.
ACCGAACTCGTTACGCAGGCGATCTACCTGCGCTTCGCTGAAGCCGGTGTAACTGAACATGCCGCGCTGCGCCAGCAGGTAGCTGAAGTCACGCCCCGGCAGGGAGGTCTTCAGGCTGGCGACCAGCGTTTCGCGCATCTCCAGGATACGGGTGCGCATCGCTTCCACTTCTGCCAGCCACTGCGCTTTCAGGTCGGCGTCGTTCAGCACTTTCGCCACCACCTGCGCACCGAAATTCGGCGGGCTGGAGTAGTTGCGGCGCACGGTCGCCTTGAGCTGGCCCAGCACGCGGGCGGCAGCGTCATCGCTTTCGCACACCACCGACAGGCCGCCGACGCGCTCGCCATACAGCGAGAAGATTTTGGAGAAGGAGTTGCTGACCAGGCACGGCAGCCCGGCACGCGCCATTTCGCGGATGGCATAAGCGTCGTCGTCCATGCCGCCGCCAAAGCCCTGGTAGGCGATGTCGAGGAACGGGATCAGCTCACGCGCTTTCACCAGGGCGATCACCTCGTCCCACTCGGCGTGGGTCAGGTCAGAGCCGGTCGGGTTGTGGCAGCACGGGTGCAGCAGCACGATGCTTTTCGGCGGCAGCTGTTGCAGGCTCTCCAGCATCGCCGGCACGTTCACGCCCAGGCGCTCTGCGTCGTAGTACGGGTAGGTGTGCACATTGAAGCCCGCGCCCGCGAAGATGGCGATGTGGTTCTCCCAGGTCGGGTCGCTGACCCAGACTTCAGACTCAGGGAAGTAGCGCTTGAGGAAATCCGCGCCCACTTTCAGCGCGCCGGAACCGCCCACGGTCTGGATGGTGGCGATGCGCCCCTGTGCCAGCATCGGGTGATCGTCACCAAACAGCAGCGTCTGGATGGCGGAACGGTAGCCCGCCAGCCCTTCCATCGGCAGGTAGACCGAGGCACCGTGCGGCGTGTTGGCCAGCACCTTTTCTGCCTGTTCAACGGCCTGCATCTGCGGGATCACACCCTGCTCGTTATAGTAAAGCCCGATGCTCAGGTTAACCTTCTGTTCTCTCGGATCTTGTTTGAAACTTTCCATCAGCGACAGGATGGGATCACCCGCATAGGCATCAACATTGTGGAACACGGTGCTGCACTCCTTGAATTGTCTGGTCTGGCTCTGAAATTAGGCGGTGTTACGCCCTTATACGCTGTAACGGCCGGGACGATGGTTCATGGCGATGATCAGGTTGAGCAGGAAAGCCCCGGCAACCGAGGCCACCAGCATCGGCAGGCTCACCACAAACAGCGACGCCAGCACAATGGCGGCGTCCACGCCCATCTGTAATTTCCCGGCACGGATACCATATTTGTCCTGTAGGAAAAGTGCCAGGATATTTACCCCGCCCAGGCTCGCTTTGTGGCGGAATAACACAATAAACCCGATACCCATGATCATGTTGCCGAACAGCGTGGCGTAAAACGGCTGCAAATGGTCAACGTGGATGAACAGCGGGTGCAGGTCGGAGAACAGCGACACCAGCCCGACCGCGCAGAACGTTTTCACCGTGAACTGCCAGCCCATGCGGCGGATCGCCAGCCAGTAGAACGGCAGGTTAATCAGGAAAAAGGCGGTGCCGAACGAGACGTGGGTCAGGTAGTGCAGCAGGAACGCCATCCCGGCGGTGCCGCCGGTAAGCGCGCCGGACTGGCGCAGCAGGATCACGCCGAACGACACCATCAGCGTGCCCATCACAATCGCCAGCACATCTTCCAGCAGGGTGTGGGACAGTTTTTGCGGTTCAGGGGTAATGACATTAGCCATAGGTCGGTCACTTCATCAGATAAGGGGGCAGCCGGGCTGCGGACCCTACTCTCCAGCAAAAAGCGCGCCATATCCGGCAAAAACAGCGACTGGGCAAAGGATTTTTTCCCAGCGGGCCTTTTTCAGCGGTTTGCCTGCCGGCAATCACTTGTTAATGTTCGTCATCTTCCTGACACACATTTTGCATTTTTTTCCTTCTTGATGCGTTTGCTGCGCGCTATTTCCCCTTTCTCTACACACTTCCCGCACCTTCTCCCTGTTGCATGCACCTTTTTCGCGCAAGCCAGGCACCAAAAAGGTGCAAAACGGGCTTAGTGCACCGGCGTCAGTAACCCGTTCTCTTTGAGGCGGTTCAGCACCACCGAGGTCTTGATATGGGCGACACTTTCATGGCTTGAGAGGATTTTGCTGATGAGATCGCTTAAACCGGCCAGATCGGCCACCGCCACCTTCAGCAAATAGTCCGCATCACCGGTGGTTTTATAGGCGTCGATGATCGCGTCCACCTCGCCCAGCATGGCATGGAAACTGTCGACATAAGCCGGCATATGGTTCACCAGCCGCACCTCAATCAGCCCGATCATGCCCAGCCCCACCGCTTCCGGGGCGAGCCGCGCATGGTAGCCGAGGATCAGCTGCGCCTGCTCCAGGCTGATGCGGCGGCGCGAACACTGGGACGCCGACAGCCCCACCAGATCGCTCAGCTCCTGGTTGGTCAGCCGCCCGTTGCCCTGCAACAGGGTCAGAATCTTCAAATCGAAATCATCAATGGTGTACATCGTCCCGGCCTGTTTTTTTGAGTGGTCACACAGACTACCTGTTTTTCCGTGGCGGGCGCTGTCTCTTTCACGCACCGCAAAGAAAACGGGCGATCCCACTGAACCGCCGCCGCTTTTCCCGCACAACTGTGCACCCGCAGGGAAAAAGTGGCCGGAAAATCGCGCGGGTCGCCCATTTTCACCAAAAAAAGCCCTTCCACGGGAGGGCGTGGAAGGGCAGCAGAGGTACATTTTTTCCCTTTCAACCAGGGATATTCTTATTCACCCCCACACACATACGCCGTCTGGGTGGTTTCCGGGTAAGAGTTCTGTACGCCGCGTGAGAGGTCGGAGGCGAAGTAGTAGTTAAGCTGCGACAGATCGCTCTCGTTGGTCCAGTAGTCACTGGAGGTATCCCAGTTATAGGCGCTCATGTCACCCCACAGGTTGACCAGGCTGGTGACGTTGCCGAGCGTCGGCAGCCCGCCACTGCCCAGGCACGCAGCAACGGCCGTTGGGTGGTCGCCCTGCGCGCTGGAACCGGCGGTATTAAACCAGCTGACGAAGTTCCAGTTCTCCGTCAGGGTCTGCTGGGTCAGGTTGTCGGTGATGGTGATGCTGAGCGGGCCATCGCCGGGGTTGTCGTTGAAAGTCACGGTGCCGTCACTCTCTACCGAGACCGCCGCGCTGCTGCTCACCCAGGTCAGGTTGCCCGATCCCCCGGCCAGCGTGATGTGGAAGCGCGCCCCCGGCCAGGCGATGCCCGGCCCCTGCCCGAAGGTTTTGCCGTTGGCATTGCCGCCGCTGGCGTCCACCGCCTCACGTGATACCACCGTCATCGGCGTGGTGAAGCTGACGTTGGCGGTGGCGGTTTTCGCCGGGTTCTGATCCAGCGTGGCCGTGAGCACTACCGGTGCCAGCGTCGTGGCACTGCTGACGTTGACGCTCCCGCTCCCGGAGGGGCTCAGCGTGATCGGGCTGCCGATGACGTTAACCCCGGCGTTGTCCGCCGTCAGCGTCACGGTGCCGACAATCGGGTTGTTGAACGCATCCACCACCAGGACTGACACCGCATTTTCCGTGTCGGTGGTGTAGATGCCGTTGCCGGACGGCGTCAGCGTCACCACCGCGGTGTTCAGGTCAGGAATGAACTGGTACGGCCCGCCGGTGCCGGTCACGCCGTTACTCAGGCGTGCCGCCACCGTTGTGGTCGTGCCTGCCTGCTGGCTGGTGAGGTTGAAGGTCACCTGCCCGTTGGCGTCGGTGGTGCCGCTGGGTACCGAGAGCTGGCCGAAGTCGGTGGTGTAGGTCACCGGCAGATCCGGCAGCACGTTGTTGTTGGCGTCACGTACCGTAGCGGTGACGATAATCGGCGTCACGCCGTCGGCCGGTACGGTGTCGGTATTGGCCTGCACCGTGACCACCGCAGTCGTGATGTCCGCCGTGAAGGTCACCGGATCGGCCCCGGTTGCCGTGCCGTTCAGGGTGGCGGTGAGGTTCGCCACCCCGGCTGCCACGCTGGTCAGGCCAACCGTCAGCACACCGTCACTGCCGGTGGTGCCGCCCGGTGCCGAGAGCGTGCCGAGCGAGCTATTCCAGGTGATCGCCTGACCGGCCACCGGGTTGCTGTTGGCGTCGAGCACCGTGGCGGTATAGGTCACGCTGTCGCTGCCGTTGGCAATGGCGGTGGTGCGGTCAACCGTCAGGCTGGCAATCGTGGCGGTGGAGGCGTCCGCGATAAAGGCCGCGGCCGGGGCGCCTACCGCTGTTCCGCCGTTGACGCTGCCGCTTACCGCCACCGGCCCCGCCTGGGTGCTCACCAGCGGCAACGCCAGTTGCCCGGCGGCGTCGGTCTGGCCGGTGCCGCCGTTGGCGAAGGTGCCGCGGTCGGTGGTCAGGGTCACGGTCTGGTTCGCCAGCAGGTTGCCGTTGGCATCCGCCACGGTGGCGGTGTAGGTCAGCGCATCCGTGCCGTTCGCCACGGCGGTGGGCTTGTCTACCGTCAGGGCGGTGATCTGCGCCGTCGAGGCATCGGCCGTGAAGGTCACCACCGGTGCGGCCGAGGCCGTACCGCCGCTGAGCTGCGCGTTGACCTGCGCCGCCCCGGCCACCGTGCTGCTGAGGGTGATGGTCGCCAGCCCGTCCGCGCCGGTGCTGCTCTGCGCGCCGGACAGCGTGCCGAGGGTGGTGGCCCAGTTCACCGCGATGCCGGTCAGCGGGTTGTTGTTGGCATCGGTGACGGTGGCGGTGTAGGTCGCCGCATCACTGCCGTTCGCCAGCGCGCTGGTTTTGTCCACCGTGACCGTGGTGATGCGGGCAGTGGAAGGATCAGCGGTAAAGGTCACCGGCGTGGCGTTGATGGTCGCGCCGTTGGTCAGCGACCCGCCCACCGTGGCCGTCCCGGCCAGGATACTGGTCAGCGTGGTCTGCACCTGCCCGGCGGCGTTGGTCACCGCGGTGGTGGTGCCCAGCGTGCCGAGGTCGGTGGTGAGCGTGACCGTCTGCCCGGCCACCGGGTTGTTGTTGATGTCCCGGACGGTGGCGACATAGGTGATGGCGTCGCTGCCGTTTGCCAGGGCAGTGGTTTTGTCCGGTGTCAGGGTCGCGATGGTGACGGTGGCCGGGTCACCGGTAAAGGTCACCTCCTCCGCCGCCCGCGGCGCACTGCTGCCGGCCTGCGCATTCACCACCGCCGCACCGGCTTGCAGGCTGGTCAGGCTGATGGTGGCGGTGCCCTCCGGCCCAGTGGTGCTGGTGGGCGCGGAGAGCGTGGCGAAGTTCGTCGTCCAGCTCACCGTCTGGTTGGCGACCGGGTTGCCCTGCGCATCGGTCACGGTGGCGGTGTAGACCGCCTGATCGCTGCCGTTGGCCAGCACCAGCCGTTTATCCACGGTGAGCGCGGTCACGGTGGCGCTGCTGGTATCGGCCACGAAGGTCACGGTTTGCGCGGTTTTCGCCGGCTGGTTCGGGATGGTGGCCGAGACAATCGCCTCGCCGCGCTCGGTGCTGGTCAGGGTGGTGAGGTAGTGCCCTTCGGCGTTGGTGACGCCGGTGGGCGCTGCCAGCGTGCCGCGATCGGTGGTCAGGGTGATCGCCACGCCGCTCACCGGGTTGTTGTTGGCATCCAGCACCAGCGCGTCATAGGTCACCGGGTCGCTGCCGTTGGCGACGGCAGTGAGTTTATCCGGCGTCAGCGTGCTGACCACCGCCGTGGACGGATCGCCGCTGAAGGTGATGGGATCGGCCGCGATCGCCGCATTATTGTTAAGCCGTGCCGACACCTGCGCACTGCCCGCCACGGCGCTGGTCAGGGTGATGCTGCTGGTGCCGTTGACGCCGGTGGTGGTGCTCTCAGCGGACATCTCGCCCAGTGTCGTCGCCCAGTTCACGGTCTGCCCGGGGATCAGGTTGCCGTTGGCATCCACGACGGTGACAGTGACGGTGACCGCATCCGCGCCGTTGGCCAGCGCCTGGGTTTTATCTTCGGTGATCTGGCTGAAGGTGGCGGTGGCGGCATCCGGCACGAACAGCACCGGCGGGGCCTGCACCGGCTCGGAACCGGTCGGCTGCCCGACCAGCGTCACCTGCGCAATCTCCAGCGCGATCCCGGCCTGGGTACTGGTCAGCGTCACGGTGGCGATGCCGTTTTCATCCGTGGTACTGGCAGGCACCGCATCCTCACCGAGTGAGGTGGCCCAGCGCACCAGCACCCCTTTCACCGGCCGGTCGTTGTCATCCAGCACCTGGGCGCTGTAGATCACCGGATCCTGCCCGTTGGCGACGGCGCGGTTTTTATTCACCGTCAGGCTGGCGATACGCGCATTACGCACCGCAACCGTTTCATTGACGGTGGCAGTTGCCAGCGTCACCGCCCCGACGGACGGCGTGATCACCACGCTGCCGGGGTTATTGCCTGCGGTGAGCAGCACCTGATAAACGCCCGGCGCCGTTTCATTGACGTTGCCGAGCTGCGCGGCCACGGCCGGTTGGGTGCTGCTGTCGGTGAGGGTTTCCGCCAGCGCAAATTTCAGGTTCGCCCCCAGCCCGGAAACCGGGTTGCCGTCGGTGTCGACAATTTTCACCTCCACCAGCGAGGTGCTCTGGCCGTCGGCCAGGATGTCCGTTGGGGTGGCGGTGGTGGTGGATTTCACATTATCGATTGCCGCGCCGCTGACGGTAATCAGTGAGGAGGCGGTATTGGAGCGGTTGCCTTTGGTGTCCGCCGCGATGCCGGAGAGCGGGTAGCTGTTGGGGCTGCCGTCATAGCGGTAGGGCGGCATTTTCACCTGATAGCGCCCGCCGCCGAGGTCAACCACCGCGCCGCCGGCCGCCACCAGTTCGCTCTGCTGCCACTCAATGCGGGACAGCGCATATTTAGATTGCAGGGTGTAGCCGATGTCATACGTCTGGCCGCTGCGGCCGGTGATTTCCGGCGGCAGGCCGAGGGTGATGAGGATCTTCTTGCGGAACTCCATCACGATCTCGTTGTTGCGGTCTACCAGGTCGAGCCGGCTGCCCGCCAGGCTGCGTTTCAGCGCCACATTTTCCGACGCGACCTGCTCCTCCCACGGCACGCCGAAGGTGTAGTTCACCATCATGCTGTAGCGGGTGTCGTCCATGCCGCCTTTGCCCTGGCGGTAGTCGACGCCGAAGCTCACCAGCGGCACCGGGGTATAGTTCAGCCCCACGGTGATGGCGTGCGGATCTTTCTGCCGGTTATCGATGCCGAACAGCGCCACGCTGTTGCCGTAGTACTGTTCATATGCCAGCTTGCCGCCCACCTGCGGGTAGGCGGGGATATAGCCCTGCGCCATCACATCCCAGCCGTTGGCCGGGCGCTCCTCATAATCTTCCAGCTGTTTGGAGTCCACCCAGTTGGTCAGGCGCATATAGACGTTGGTGGAGAGTTTCAGGTAGTCGCGCCACGCCTCCAGCCCCAGCCCGAGGCGGGCGTTGTTGTTGGTGACTTCCTGATCGTAGAAGGCGTTGTAGCCGAACATCCAGCCGTTATCGGTAAAGTGGCGCTGGCCGACGCCGAGGTTGGCGATCACCCGGTCGTCGGTGTCGCGCACGCCGAACTGGGTGAAGAAAATGCGGGATGGGCTCTGCCAGATCGGCGTCAGCATATCCAGCGAGCTGCTGTCGAGGTCACTGCCGTCGGAGACCGCCAGATTGGCGCGCACGGTGCCGAACTGGCTGAGCCAGCCCTCCACGGTAGAGGTGGCGGCCTGCGCCACCTGCCCCTGCACAAAGTTCTGCGCGGCGTCGCCGTTGCTGTAACGGCTGCCGGTGGCCTGGCCGAAGGCTTTGGCCTGCTGGGCGAAGGCGCGGTTATCCGGCATTTTCTCTTCGCTGAGTGGGGCGCTGCCCAGCAGCGGCAGGGCCTGATCACGCTCGCTCATCGGGATCAGCAGGATGTCCCCGCCGCCGAGCTTAAGCATCGCCGCGCGGTCGGGCTGGCGGTACTGGTTCAGTTCCCAGAGGTCGTCCAGAGTGAGGTTTTTACGCTGCGCCACGATGGCCGCGTTTTCACCGGGTTGCAGGGTGTACATGCTGGCGCGGCTGAGGGTCTGCTCCTCCAGCCGGAGGCCGGGGGGTGCCGCCCGCGCCTGAATCGGCAGTGCCACGAGTAACACCTGGAGGAAAATTTGCAGCCATGCGGTGCACAGCAACAGACAGCGGTGCGCACGCACCGCCCCAAGAAGAGACGCGCCGGAAGAAACGTTCATTTGTTATATCCCACCCTGTTTACCGAATTTTAAATAAAGCCGGCCCGCGTCTTTTGAGCACGCACGTACGCGGGAATAAGAGGCCGGTTAATTCCGGCCACTTTTGGGAAACAGACCACTGCCTATAAAAGCGGTGAACGGCTGGCACCGCCGGATGTCACAAAGAGAAGGTAAAGCGAACAAGGAATAACTGACCATAAACCTATAGCCTTTAATTAACACTGTCAAACACCGCTGCTTATTTTAAATGCCGGCATTCTCACCGCATTAATTGGCTTCGCCAACCGGCAGGCTGCGCGGAATCCCGGCATGATTTACAGTCAATTTGCTGTTTATCAAGCATAAATGAATACAGGCGCGCCGTATCACGTTGCCGGGGCCGCTATTTCTGTGAAAAAATGAGCTTATTTAACGCCGGATAAAAATAAGGCGTATCTCACACTTTTATCCGGCTAATGCCAGGGAATATTAATAATTAACCTATGGCGTTAAAAATAGTGTTAACCATTATCCGGCTGACTGGTTACTTTTTTTAATCATCGGTTGTTTATCATGCTAAATTCAAGCTGTTCATGTCGCTGGGAAAAACGGCGCGCCCGGCAAACCGCGGGAAAGTGCAATAAAAGATCGATAAGGCGGGGCGCGGGAAGGGAAATAAAAAGCGTTAAAGCTGATAAATAAACAGGCGGCACGCGGCCGCCTGAGAAAATTTTATTTATCCCAAGGGGGTTATTCGCCCGGGTACTCCATCGCCACGCGTGACGTCAGCTTGGTGATCAGCTCATAGGCGCTGATGCCGGTGGCCGCGGCCACGCGCTCGACCGGCAACACGTCACCCCAGAGGATGGCGTCATCCCCGACCCGATCCTGCGCACCGGGGCCGAGATCCACGGAGATCATGTCCATCGACACCCGGCCGACAATCGGCACTTCACGGCCGTTGATCCACACCGGCGTGCCGGTGGGGGCGCTGCGCGGGTAGCCGTCACCGTAGCCGATGGCGATCACGCCGAGGCGGGTGTCGCGTTCACTCTGCCAGATGCCGTTATAGCCCACCGGCTCCCCTGCCCGGTGTTCACGCACCGCGATCAGGCTGGCTTTCAGGGTCATCGCCGGCTGGAAGCCGTGATCCGTGGCCTGCCCCTGCGCCAGCGGCGATACGCCGTAGAGCACAATGCCGGGGCGCACCCAGTGGCGGTGCGCGTCGGCCCACAGCAGGATGCCGCCGGACGCGGCAATCGACTGCTCGCCCGGTTTGCCCTGGGCGAAGCGGTCGAAACAGGCGAGCTGGTCCAGCGTGGTGCGCTTTTCCGGCTCATCGGCGCTGCTGAAGTGGCTCATGATGTTGACCGGCTGGCTGACGTTGGCGCAGGCGCAGAGGCGGCGGTAGAAGGCTTCCGCCTCTTCCGGGCGCACGCCGAGCCGGTGCATGCCGCTGTCGAGCTTCATCCAGACTTTTACCGGCCGCGGCAGATCGGCCTGCTCCAGCGCCTGAAGCTGCTCCTCGCTGTGCACGGCGGTGTCGATGTTATTCGCCACCAGCACCGGCAGATCGTCCGCGCTGAAGAAGCCCTCCAGCAGCAGGATCGGTTTTACGATGCCGCCGGAACGCAGGGTCAGCGCCTCGCCGATGCGCGCCACGCCGTAGCAGTCGGCATCTTGCAGGGTGTGCGCCGTCTCCAGCAGCCCGTGGCCGTAGGCGTTGGCCTTGACCACGGCGACCAGATGGCTTTGCGGGGCCAGCCGGCGCACCTGTTGCAGGTTATGGCGCAGGGCGCGGCGGTCGATCACCGCGGTTGCCGCTTTCATGTTTCGTCCTTATCCGGGGTAAACCGTGAGTGGGGTAAACCGTTATTCGTCGTCGTATTGCGGGCCGGCGTAGTTGTCAAAGCGTGACCACTGGCCGTTAAAGGTCAGCCGCACCGAGCCAATCGGGCCGTTACGCTGTTTCCCGATGATGATCTCCGCGATGCCCTTCAGGTCACTGTTTTCGTGGTAGACCTCGTCGCGGTAGATGAACATGATCAGGTCAGCATCCTGCTCGATGGAGCCGGACTCACGCAGGTCGGAGTTGACCGGGCGCTTGTCGGCGCGCTGCTCCAGAGAGCGGTTGAGCTGCGACAGCGCCACCACCGGCACCTGCAACTCTTTCGCCAGCGCTTTGAGGGAGCGGGAGATCTCGGCGATCTCCAGCGTACGGTTGTCCGAGAGCGACGGCACGCGCATCAGCTGGAGGTAGTCGATCATGATCATGCTCAGGCCGCCATGCTCGCGGAATACGCGCCGGGCGCGCGAGCGCACCTCGGTCGGCGTCAGGCCGGAGGAGTCATCGATGTACATGTTGCGCTTCTCCAGCAGGATGCCCATGGTGCTGGAGATGCGCGCCCAGTCCTCATCATCAAGCTGGCCGGTACGAATGCGCGTCTGGTCGACGCGCGACAGCGACGCCAGCATACGCATCATCAGCTGCTCGCCGGGCATCTCCAGGCTGAAGATCAGCACCGGTTTCTCCTGGAGCATCGCGGCGTTTTCGCACAGGTTCATGGCGAAGGTGGTTTTCCCCATTGACGGGCGCGCCGCTACGATAATCAGGTCAGATTTCTGCAACCCGGCGGTTTTCTTGTTGAGATCCTGGTAGCCGGTGTCCACGCCGGTGACGCCGTCGTGCGGGGTCTGGTAAAGCGACTCAATGCGCGACACCGTGGCTTCCAGGATCTGGTCGATGCTTTTCGGCCCTTCATCCTTGTTGGCGCGGTTTTCGGCGATCTGGAACACGCGTGACTCGGCGAGATCGAGCAGGTCTTCGCTGCTGCGGCCCTGCGGGTCGTAGCCTGCGTCGGCGATCTCATTCGCCACGGAGATCATCTCACGCACCACCGCCCGCTCACGCACGATGTCGGCATAGGCGGAGATGTTGGCGGCGCTCGGCGTGTTTTTAGACAGCTCCGCCAGATAGGCGAAGCCGCCCACCGAGTCCAGATCGCCGCGCTGCTCCAACGACTCCGAGAGCGTGATCAGGTCGATCGGCTTGCTCATCTCCAGCAGGCGCTGCATCTCGGTGAAGATCAGGCGGTGCGGGCGGCTGAAGAAGTCGTTGGCCGCAACGCGTTCTGATACGTTGTCCCAGCGTTCGTTGTCCAGCATCAGCCCGCCCAGCACGGACTGCTCCGCTTCCAGCGAATGCGGCGGGAGTTTCAGCCCTTCCATCTGGCGGTCTCGGGTTTCGGTCGGTTTGCTGAAGGGTTTTTTTGCTGACATGGGTAGCTATGTTTCCTGGGGTAAAAAGGCTCCTGCCTGTGAGGAGGGCTGCGGCGGGCGCAGCGGAAATTCGACGCGTCAGTATACTCAATTCTGTTCACGCTTTCCGTACTATCCCTCAGCAGTGCGATGAAAAGCGTGGGTGGCAAGGCGGCGCGCTTTGGCGTAGCGTGAAAGGAAACCCAAACGGAGATGAGCGACATGGCTAAACGCATTCAGTTTTCCGCCACCGGCGGCCCGGACGTGCTGGAGTATGTGGATTTCACCCCGGCGGACCCCGCTGACCGGGAAGTCCAGGTGGAGAACCGGGCTATCGGCATCAACTACATCGACACCTATGTGCGCAGCGGCCTCTACGCCCCGGCCTCCCTGCCCTCCGGGCTGGGCACCGAGGCGGCGGGCGTGGTGACCAAAGTCGGCCGTGACGTCAGCCACCTGAAGCCGGGCGACCGGGTGGTTTACGCCCAGGCTGCGCTGGGTGCCTACAGCGAGGTGCACAATGTCCCGGCGGACAAGGCCGTGCCGCTGCCGCAGGGGATCAGTTTCGAGCTGGCGGCGGCGTCGTTCCTGAAAGGGCTGACGGTCTACTACCTGCTGCGCAAAACCCATGAGGTGCAGCCGGGGGAAGTGTTCCTGTTCCATGCGGCAGCGGGCGGCGTGGGGCTGATTGCCTGCCAGTGGGCGAAAGCGCTGGGCGCGAAGCTGATCGGCACCGCAGGCAGTGATGAGAAAGCGGAACGGGCAAAACAGGCCGGTGCCTGGGCGGTGATCAACTCTCAGCGTGAGGATATCGCCGCGCGCGTGGCGGAGCTGACGCAGGGCGAAAAAGTGGGTGTGGTGTTTGATTCGGTGGGGAAAGCGACCTGGCTCGACTCCCTCAACAGCCTGAAGCGCCGCGGCCTGATGGTGAGCTTCGGCAACGCCTCCGGCCCGGTGACCGGCGTCGATCTCGGCATCCTGAACCAGAAAGGCTCGCTGTTCGTGACCCGCCCGTCGCTCAATGGCTATGTCACGAATTATGAGGAGCTGCTCAGCGCCAGCCGCGAACTGTTCGCGATGCTGGCCAGCGGGGCGATCCAGGTGTCAGTGCCGGAGAGCCAGAAGTTCCCGCTCTCCGCGGCGCAGCGCGCCCATGAACTGCTGCAAAGCCGCGGAACACAAGGCTCCAGCCTGCTGATCCCGGGGCGCTGATCCCCGCCCCAGAAACGCAAAGAGGGCTTCCGAAGAAGCCCTCTGATGCTATCGCGTAACGATAAACGCCTTCACGATAATTCATACACTGTAATGGTAGGGTCACAGCGGCAAACCCGGTGGACGGTGTCACTTGGGTGACTATTGTCTGCCCGTCGGGCTGGATGAATCCGTTATTGCAGGCCGTGGCATAGCCGGCAATGGAAAGCTGGAAATATCCTAACAGCCCGCTTTGTTAAAAAATATGCATAATTTCCTAAAACCCCGGGAAATCTGCCGGGTTGTGATCACTGCCGCAGAATGACCCTGGGCCGCCGCAGAGTTTTTCACCATCCTGTTACCTGAACGCCGATTTATTACCCTGAAATGTAACGTTATTTTTTAACCAGCCGCAAGGCGCTGTAACAGGTTCCATTAATATCGGCGCAGTTTTGGCTTCTGCATCGCCCGGTAAATCCACACGATCACCACCGCCAGCAGCAGCCACGGTAACAACTTTATAACCATTGTGAACAAGCCGCCGACCATCATAAACAGCGTGGCCACCAGCAGCGCCGCCACAATACCGATCAGCGAAATCCCGGTGAACATCAGCATGGCAAAGAAGCCGATAACAAAGAAAAGCTCAATCATGGCAAGGCTCCCGTAATAAAAGGTCTTACCCGGTTATTACAAGATCTGTGCCAGGTTTTTATACCACTAACCTGTTGATAAATAAAAAAACACCCGCAGCGGTCAGCGGCGGGTATTGGCAGAAAACACGAAAAAATGGCGGAATTTGCTACAGTGCGCCGTGCGGGGCGATCACGCACTGCAGGGCGCGTTCCACGACCCCGACATCCGCCCCGGCTTTGTGGGCATTTTCGCTCAGGTAACGCCGCCACTGGCGTGCGCCCGGGATGCCCTGGAACAGGCCAAGGATATGGCGGGTAATGTGGCCCAGATAGGTGCCGCGCGCCAGCTCCGCTTCAATGTACGGGTAGAGCGCGCGCACCACGTCCACCCCGGCGCGTACTTCGTCATCACTGCCGAAAATCTCGCGGTCAACCTGCAACAGGATGCCGGGGTTCTGGTAGGCTTCGCGGCCCATCATTACGCCGTCGAGATGGGTGAGGTGCGCTTTCGCGTCTTCCAGCGTTTTCACCCCGCCGTTGATCGCCACCGTCAGGTGCGGGAAATCCTGTTTCAGCTGGTAGACGCGCGGGTAGTCCAGCGGCGGGATTTCGCGGTTCTCTTTCGGGCTGAGGCCGGAGAGCCAGGCTTTGCGCGCGTGGATAGTGAACACCTCACACTCGCCGCGCCCAGAGACCGTGTCGATAAAGTCACACAGGAAGGCGTAGCTGTCCTGATCGTCAATGCCGATGCGGGTTTTGACCGTCACCGGGATCGACACCACGTCGCGCATCGCTTTGATGCAGTCCGCCACCAGCCCGGCCTGCCCCATCAGGCAGGCACCGAACATGCCGTTCTGGACCCGGTCAGAGGGGCAGCCGACGTTCAGGTTCACCTCATCGTAACCGCGTTCTTCCGCCAGCCTGGCGCAGTGCGCCAGCGCGGCCGGGTCACTGCCGCCCAGTTGCAGCGCCACCGGGTGCTCCTCTTCGCTGTATGCCAGGTAGTCCCCTTTGCCGTGGATGATGGCACCGGTGGTCACCATTTCGGTATAGAGCAGCGTCTGGCGGCTCAGCAAACGGTGAAAATAGCGGCAGTGGCGATCGGTCCAGTCGAGCATCGGCGCCACAGAAAAGGTATGAGCCGGGCGGGTAGCCGGGGCGGTGTGTGAAGTTGTCATAACGGGATTGGGCAGTTCCGGAAGGTCAAAAGGTCACCTGTCAGCAACAGGCACAACGGTGCGGCGCAACGCCGCAGGCAAGCCCCTATTGTACAGCGATTGGTGCATTTTAACAGCACAGGGGCGATCGGCGCTCAGGGTCGGCGATTGACGCTAAACGTGCTAAAATCCCCTTCTTCTTTTGTGCCGGGACTATTGCCATGAACTCTTCCCTCCAGGACTCCCTCAATCAGGAAAAGCTCCTTGCTCAGGCTGAGCAGTTGTGCCAACAGCGTAATGTGCGCCTGACCCCCCAGCGGCTGGAAGTGCTGCGCCTGATGGCGCTTCAGCCCGGCGCAATCAGTGCCTATGATCTGCTGGATCTGCTGCGGCAATCGGAGCCGCAGGCCAAGCCGCCCACGGTCTACCGCGCGCTGGATTTCCTCCTGGAACAGGGGTTTATCCACCGCGTGGAGTCTGCCAACAGCTATGTGCTTTGCCACCATTTCGAAGAGCCGACGCACGCCTCGGCGATGTTCATCTGTGACCGTTGCGGCCAGGTGACCGAGAAAACCACTGAAGGGATTGAAGAGATCCTGGCGAAGCTGGCGCAAACCGCCGGTTTCAGCCTGCGCCACAGCGTCGTGGAAGCGCACGGGCTGTGCGCGCCCTGCAAAGAGGTGGAAGCCTGTGACGATCAGCACGCCTGTGAACATGACCACAGCATCGCGATCAAGAAACGCTAGGGATTTGCAGGAAAAAAAGGATTTTGAGGAAAGGAAAACGCTTTTTAAGAAAAGGTGTTCAGTGGGGAAGCGCGTACAGGTAAGAAAAGGGTACATCCTTGTACCATCCTATCCGCTTCTTCGCTTTTCAGGGTAGGAGCAGCCGAAGAGCCCCTGGATGCTTTACTTCTGGCCTGCCCCCGCGTGAGTGGCATCACGCCTGGGAGGGAGCGGGCCGGAACAGGGGGGGCGACAGCTATCGCGACACGTTACACCCTGTTTTTATCGCAGCACTACCATTTGTAGTTGTTGCTGTCTTCCCAGGTTTTCACCTCTTTTTCAGCAGCCTCTTTGCCGTAGCCGTAGCGCTCCTGAATTTTACCGACCAGCTGATCGCGTTTACCTTCGATGACCGTCATGTCGTCATCCGTCAGCTTGCCCCATTGCTCTTTCACGGTGCCTTTAAACTGCTTCCAGTTACCGCCGGCTTGATCTTTATTCATCGTAATCTCCTTATCTCTTTCAGATGAGGCGTTATGGAACTCACTCCATCGCCCGTTACAGATAGTCGCGGCAGGGAACCTGTGTGACGGGTTCAGAATTCATCCTTCACAGAACCCGCAGGTGCCAGTGTCAGCCCGGTATATCCGGCTGTTTCTGCGCCTGCCGTAGGAATAACTATAGTAGGTCGTGCGGATTATGGGGCCGTTTCCAGTCAGATTAACCTTAAAACCGCCGGGTCTGCGGGCGAAGCGGCGGTAAAAACGCAGGCAAAACAGCCGGTAACGGAGAGTGATAATAACTGTCAGCAGATGTAAACCGATATGTCCGCCGGCCGCTCCCCCCGGCGCGGCACCGGAGGGAAAAGCAGGGGTCAATGCGGGGCTGAGGCGGCGGAAAACCAGCTGTCCTGCTGCCAGTGGCGGTGCCACATCCAGCCCAGCGCCGCCCCGCGCAGTACCAGAAACAGCGTCAGCGCCAGCCATAATGCATGGTTGCCGAGCCACGGCAGCGTCAGCAGGGTCAGGCCGTAACCGGCGGCGGCCACCGCCATACTGTTACGCATCTCCCGGCCGCGCGTCGCGCCGACAAACATGCCGTCCAGCAGATAGCACCAGACCCCGGCCAGCGGCAGGATCACCTGCCAGCCCAGATAGTGTTCCGCCAGCTGGCGCAACGCGGGCAGTGACGTCAGCGCAAAGACAATCTGCATGCCGAACAGCGCATAGGCGGCGGCAAACCCCAGTGCCACGATCCCCGCCTGCCGGCAGGCGGCGTACCACACCGCGAGCAGCCGCGCCCGGTTGCGCGCGCCAAAGGCCTGGCCGGAGTGGGCCTCCACCGCATAGGCGAAGCCATCCAGCGCGTAGGCGGTGAAGGTCAGCAGGTTCATCAGCAGCGCATTGACCGCCACCGTTTCACTGCCGAGCCGCGCGCCGAGAATGGTCAGGGAGGCGAAGCAGAGCTGCAACAGCAGCGAGCGCAACATGATGTCGCGGTTCAGCGCCAGCAGCCGCCGCAGGTCACCCTGCCAGCCACGCGCCAGCAGCGGCCAGCCGATGCCGCGCCGCTGCATCACCCGCCATACCAGCCACAGCCCCAGCAGCAGCGTGGCGTATTCGGCGGTGACGGTGGCCCACGCCGCGCCGCTGACGTTCCAGTGCAGCCCTACCACCAGCCAGAGGTCGAGCACGATGTTCAGCAGGTTGCCGACAATCAGCAGAATCACCGGCGCGCGCACATACTGCACGCCAAGCAGCCAGCCGAGGATCACCATATTCGCCAGCGCCGCGGGCGCGCTGAGCCAGCGGATTTCAAGGAAAATCCGCGCCTGCGCCAGCACCGCCTCATGCCCGCCCACCATCTTCAGCGCCAGCGCGATCAGCGGCCCGCGCAGCAGCAGAATCGCCACGCCCGCCAGCAGGGCCAGCAGCAGGGGCTGCATAAAGGCACGCGCCAGCCGCGGCGCATCCTGGGCGCCGAACGCCTGCGCGGCCAGGCCGGTGGTGCTCATGCGCAGGAACAGCAGCAGCATAAACAGGAAGCTGGTCACCATTGCGCCCACGGCCACCCCGCCCAGGTAGTCCGGGCTGTCGAGGTGGCCGATCACGGCGGTATCCACCAGCCCCAGCAACGGCACGGTGATATTGGAGAAGATCATCGGCAGCGCCAGCCGCCAGAGCGCCCGGTCAGTGTGCCCAAAAAAGGCGGCAAGGCTCAGTTGCATCAGAATGGCTCCCTTAAATCATGCCCCATGCGCAACGGCATGGGCGAAAAACGCCCCCGCTGTGCCCCGGCGCAGCAGCGCACGGTACCTGAACAGGGCCGGGTCTCCCCGGCCCACGTGGGGCACAGGCATGACACAGGCTGCACCTGCCCACGATTGCCGGACGCCAGAAACGACATCGCCCCAATAAAGGGGCGATGCGGCACAGCTGGAGGACTGTATAGGCGCGGCCGTTCCGTTAACCGCGCCGTTGACGGATCAGCTCCAGTCGCCGTTGCGGATCACGCCGACGGCCAGCCCTTCAATGGAGAACGTCTGGCGGCGCAGGTCAACCACAATCGGGGAGAACTCTTTGTTTTCCGGCAGCAGATGCACAATGTTGCCCTGCTTTTTCAGGCGCTTGACGGTGACTTCATCATCAATACGCGCGACCACCACCTGGCCGTTGCGCGCATCCTGGGTTTTATGCACCGCGAGCAGGTCGCCGTCCAGAATCCCGATCTCTTTCATCGACATGCCGCTGACGCGCAGCAGGAAGTCGGCGTTCGGCTTGAACATCGCCGGGTCGATCTGGTAGTGGCTCTCAATGTGCTGCTGGGCCAGCAGCGGCTCACCGGCGGCCACGCGGCCGATCAGCGGCAGGCCGTCTTCCTCTTCCATCAGCAGGCGGATGCCGCGTGAGGCGCCGGAAACGATCTCAATCACCCCTTTGCGCGCCAGCGCCTTGAGGTGCTCTTCGGCCGCGTTCGGTGAGCGGAACCCCAGACGCTGCGCGATTTCAGCACGCGTCGGCGGCATACCCGTCTGAGAAATATGGTCGCGAATAAGGTCATAGACCTCTTGCTGTCTGGCTGTTAGTGCTTTCATCCCGCCCCCTGGTTGTTTATACAGTCTTGCTGGGAGTATATACAGCTAACACGCACTTGAAAACCGCACAGGCAAGAAAAAGCCCTGTTATGGCGCGATTTACCCGGTTTGCAGGCGGAATTTGAGTAAAACATCGCAACTCAGAACAATCGGGGCAGCAGTACCATTGCCCAGACGAAAAGTGTCAGTATGATAGCCAGCGCAACGGCCGCTGACCCGAGATCCTTGGCGCGGCCGGAGAGCGGGTGAAGTTCCGGCCCGATGCGGTCAACGATGGCTTCAATGGCGCTGTTGATAATTTCAACAATAAGGATAAGCAGCAGTGAACCTATCATCAGAATGCGTTCAACGGTGCTCACATCCAGCCAGAAAGCCAGTAACATAGCCGGGATGACCATGATGGCTTCCTGCCGGAACGCGGCTTCATTTTTCCAGGCTGCCGCGATGCCCTTTACGGAGTAACCGGCTGCTTTATAAATGCGGATCAACCCGGTCGTCTGATTTGCCATATTTTTTGCACCTTAGGATGAATTAACAACATTTTAGCGGGAATTCCCCTGCCCGGCACGAAAGATCTCCACCCGGCTTTCTGCTATCCTTGCGGCGCATTGCTACTATGAGGCTTCACATTTTTATGTCAGGTTGGCGCAAACTTTATTACTCCCTTTTAAACTTACCGCTGAAATTATTGGTAAGAAGCAAGGTGATCCCTGCCGATCCGGTCACGGAGTTCCGCCTGGACCCGACCCGGCCGATATTGTACGTATTACCTTATGATTCAGACGCCGACCTGCTGACCTTGCGTCAGCAGTGTCTGGCGCAGAACCTGCCCGATCCGTTGATCCCGCTGGAGATTGACGGCCACCTGCTGCCGAGCCATGTCTTTATCGGCCAGGGGCCGCGGTTCTTCCGCTACTACACGCCGCAGCACGAGTCGGTGAAACTGTTCCACGACTATCTCGACCTGCACCGCAGCAACCCGACGCTCGACATCCAGATGCTGCCGGTGTCGGTGATGTTCGGCCGCTCGCCGGGGCGTGAAGGCGACGGGCAGATGATGCCACACCTGCGGCTGCTCAACGGCATCCAAAAATTCTTCGCCGTGATCTGGCTGGGGCGTGACAGCTTTGTGCGCTTCTCCAATACCGTGTCACTGCGCTATATGGCCACCGAGCACGGCACGGACAAGACCATCGCGCAGAAGCTGGCGCGCGTCGCGCGGATGCACTTTGCCCGCCAGCGGCTGGCCGCTGTCGGCCCGCGCCTGCCCGCCCGTCAGGATCTGTTCAATAAGCTGCTCGCCTCCAAGGCGATTGAAAAAGCGGTAGAGGATGAGGCGCGCAGCAAGAAGATCTCCCATGACAAGGCGCAGCAGAACGCTATCGCGCTGATGGAAGAGATCGCCGCGGACTTCTCCTACGAAACGGTGCGCCTCTCTGACCGCGTCCTGAGCTGGACGTGGAACCGCCTCTACCAGGGCATCAACGTCAGCAACGCCGAGCGCGTGCGCCAGCTGGCGCAGGACGGCCAGGAGATTGTTTATGTGCCGTGCCACCGCAGCCACATGGACTACCTGCTGCTCTCCTACGTGCTCTACCACCAGGGGCTGGTGCCGCCGCACATCGCGGCCGGGATCAACCTGAACTTCTGGCCCGCCGGGCCGATCTTCCGCCGCCTGGGGGCGTTCTTCATCCGCCGTACCTTCAAAGGCAACAAACTCTACTCCACGGTGTTCCGCGAATACCTGGGCGAGCTGTTTACCCGCGGCTACTCGGTGGAGTACTTCGTGGAGGGCGGGCGCTCCCGCACCGGCCGCCTGCTGGAGCCGAAAACCGGCACCCTGTCGATGACCATCCAGGCGATGCTGCGCGGCGGCACCCGCCCCATCACCCTGGTGCCGATCTACATCGGCTATGAGCATGTGATGGAAGTGGGCACCTACGCCAAAGAGTTGCGCGGCGCGACCAAAGAGAAAGAGAGCCTGTTGCAGATGCTGCGCGGCCTGCGCAAACTGCGCAACCTGGGCGAAGGCTATGTGAACTTCGGCGAACCGCTGCCGCTGACCACCTACCTGAACCAGCATGTTCCGGCCTGGCGTGACGCCATCGACCCGATTGAGGCGCAGCGCCCAAGCTGGCTGACGCCGACGGTGCAGGATCTAGCGGACAAAATTATGGTGCGCATCAACAATGCGGCCGCCGCCAACGCCATGAACCTCTGCTCCACCGCCCTGCTCGCCTCGCGCCAGCGCTCGCTGACCCGCGAGCAGCTGCTGGAGCAGCTGGAGTGCTACCTGCAGCTGATGCGCAACGTGCCCTATGCCGGGGATGTGACGGTACCGGACCAGACCCCGGCCCAGTTGCTGGACCACGCGCTGAAGATGAACAAGTTCCAGGTAGAGAAGGACAACATCGGTGACATCATCATCCTGCCGCGTGAGCAGGCGGTGCTGATGACCTACTACCGTAACAACATCCACCACCTGCTGGTGCTGCCGTCCCTGATTGCCAGCATCGTGATGCACCACCGCCGCGTCAGCCGTGCGGAGCTGCTGCGCCAGATTGGCCTGATCTACCCGATGGTGAAGGCAGAGCTGTTCCTGCATATCACCAAAGAGGGATTGCCGGCGGTGCTCGACACCCTGTGTGACGAACTGGCGCGCCAGCACCTGATCATCACCGACAATGACGAGCTGGCGATCAACCCGGTCCGCATCCGCCCGCTGCAACTGTTGGCCGCGGGGGTGCGCGAGACGCTGCAACGCTATGCCATCACCCTCTCCCTGCTCAGCGCCAACCCCAGCATCAGCCGGGGCGCGCTGGAGAAAGAGAGCCGCATCATGGCGCAGCGCCTCTCGGTGCTGCACGGCATCAATGCGCCGGAGTTCTTCGACAAGGCGGTCTTCTCGACGCTGGTCGGGACGCTGCGCGCCGAGGGCTACATCAATGATGTGGGTGACGCCATCCAGGAGCATACGCTGGCGGTGTACAACATGCTGAGCGACCTGATGACGCCGGAAGTGCGCCTGACGATTGAGAGCGTGATGACCCCGGCCGACGCGCTGCTGGCCACGGCAGAGGGCCAGGCCGCCGTGGAAAAAGAGGCGGAGTGATGCCTGCCCGGCAGGTAACGGGTCACCAATAACAGAAAGCAAAAAGGGCACTGCCGATGCAGTGCCCTTTTTTTATGGGCGTTTTCAGGAGCGCCCGCCGGTTCAGGTTTGTGCGGCGATTCGTGCCCGCAGAAAGCACAGCGCCGTTCCGGCCGTCAGCCGCTGAACGGCGGGTAGCTCGCCAGGATGCCGAGGAACAGCACCATCCCCACCGCATTATTGTTCAGGAAGGCGCGGAAGCAGTGCTCACGCTGGCGGTCGGCAATCATCCTCTGCTGGCGGACAAACAGCACCCCGGCCAGCAGCAGCCCGCCGTAGTAGACCGCGCCGAGCTGCATCAGCTGGCCCACGGCCAGCATCAGCCCCAGCGTCGCCAGTTGCAGCAGGCCGATAATCAGCTTGTCCTGCGCGCCGAACAGGATGGCGGTGGATTTAATGCCGATCTTCAGGTCATCATCACGGTCGACCATCGCGTATTGGGTGTCGTAGGCCACTGTCCAGCAGAGGTTGGCGATAAACAGCAGCCAGCAGGTCAGCGGCAGGCTTTCGCCCACGGCAGAAAAGGCCATCGGGATCGCCCAGCCAAACGCCGCGCCCAGCACCACCTGCGGCAGGTGGGTCACCCGCTTCATAAACGGGTACGTCCAGGCCAGCGCCAGCGCCACCAGCGACAGGGCGATGGTCATCAGGTTCAGCGTCAGCACCAGCCCGAAGGAGACCAGCACCAGCCCGATAAACAGCGCCTTGGCCTGCCCGGAGGAAATCTGCCCGCTCGGCAGCGGCCGCCCGGCGGTACGTTTGACGTGGCCGTCAAATTTGCGGTCTGCGTAGTCATTCACCACGCAACCGGCGGCGCGCATGAAAAACACCCCCAGCACAAACACCAGCAGCAGCTTCAGCGGCGGCACGCCCCCGGAGGCCAGCCACAGCGCCCAGAGGGTCGGCCACAGCAGCAGCAGGGAACCAATCGGTTTATCAATGCGCATCAGGCGGCAATACGCCCGCCATTTGCTCTGCGTTACAGTTGCCTCCACCTTATCTCCCCTCCTGGTGTGTTGGCTGCGGCGCACCGTACACCGGTGCCTCCGCAAGAAATAGTTCAGTCAGCAGCAGCGGCTTGCCCGAGAGCCGCAGGCGCGAACGCCGCACCCAGCAGGCTTCGCCGCCTGCGCCCTCGTTTGCCAGCCCAAAATGGATATAGTCCCGCGTCAGTGCTGCGCCGCCGAACAGGTAGCGCCCCAGCGGCACGGTGCCGAGGTCCACCAGCGCGCGGTCCGGGCCGGTGAGCGTCTCCTCCGGGATCAGCGTGCGCCCCAGCAGCCAGGGCACGCCGTCCCCCAGCAGCACAATCTCGCGCAGCCAGTAGCGTGGGCTGTCCGGCAGGGCGTCCGCCTCTTCCGGCCGCAGCGCCGCCCGCGGGACAAACCCCTCGCGCACCGGCTGCACCGTCACTTCCCGGCAGTGCTGTTCGAAACGCCGGGTCATGGAGCCGATTTCGCCCAGCCAGTCGGCAATGTGCGGCGGCACCGGCTCACCCGGGGCGAGCCAGTGCAAAGAAGCAGGAATCAGGAGCGCGTCAGGCATGGGGGTCCGTTTCAAACAGGCTTGGGAAATCACAGGGCGCTATTGTAACGCAGAAAAGCATTAGGGGAATGGGTGTGTTAACAAGCTACTAACCTGGCGGCAATACCTGACGGCACAGCCTGAGGGGGAAGGAAAGCGCGCCGTCACGAAAAAAGGTGCGCCGGAGCGCACCAATCATCCAGCCATAACCGGCGGCGTGGGGAGTTACCCCTTGCCTTTCACGCTGCCGATAAATGTTTGACGCGCGGTTTTGGAACCGAGGCGTTCCGCTTCATCCAGCAGTTTGAGGGCCTTATCAATCTCGCCGGCTTTTACCGCCTTGGTGATGGCCTGATTAAAGTAGCTTTCGGTGTCATTCAGCATCGGCTCGGCCGGTTTCGCCGGGGCAGGTGCCGGGGCCGGGGCGGCCGGGCGTGGGGCGGTATTGCCGACCACTACCGGAGCCGGGGCGGGGGCGGTAAAGGCCTGGCCAATCATGATATTGCCGGACTGCTGCTCCGCGCTGATTTTGATCTTCAGGGTGCCGCTGTCGCTGTGGCGCGCCACCGGATCCGGGATCGCAGGCACCGCATTGCCGACACCCGCCGCATAGGCTTTGGCCGGGTCAACCATCTGGGTGGTGCGCGCCAGATCCTGGCGGGTGGTGTAGACCAGCATGTAGATCTGTTTCTGGCCCAGCGCCGGGGTCAGTTTCAGCGTGCCTTCCAGCCGGTCACTGGAGATCACGCCCGGCTGCTGATAAGGGAAATAGCTGCTCGGGTAAAACGCGGCCGGGCGCATCTGCTCGTCCAGCACCAGCACATTCGGCGCATAGACCGAGCGGTTTTCCGCCACGCTGCTCAGCCGGATCTCCAGCGAGCCGCGGTCGGCCGGGAGTGCAAAGGCGGCAACCGCGCCCTGCACGTCGCCCTGGTTGATGCGGCTGCTGCTGCCGTCCAGGGTCAGGGTTTCATTGGCGGGCGGCACCAGCGGCACCCACGGGAGGCGCTGCAAGGTTTCCGCCGGGATCGCCGGGGCAGTGGCGACATCACTGGATACCGCCGGGGAAGGGGAAGAGGTCAGGGAGATGGCGTGTGCCGCCATCGGTGCCAGCGCCCCGATACTCAGGGAGAGGCAGAGGGAAAGCAGTGTTTTTTTCATGATGAAACCCTTTTTGTGGAGCGGGAGCGCCGGCGTCAGGCAGGCAATGCACTGCGCCGGCTAATCTCTGAAACCATCCATAACAGGCTGACCGGCCGCAAACCGGTCATGGCCGCCGGGTATCCCCGGCGGCGCGGGGTCTTACCACCAGATTTCCATCTGCGCACCGAAGGTAACTTCGTCATCATCGCCGCGGCTGAAGGTGGTCAGGTCGGTATCACGCGCCGCAACACCGGCTTCGTCATAGCCCCATTTCTCATCCCATTTGGCGTAGGTGGCAAACACACGGATCGCCGGGCGTGACCAGATGGTGTTACCCGCCTGCCACTGTTGCGCCAGGGTGACTTTGTACTGGCTGTTGCGGTCGCCGGTCTCCTGCGATTTCACGTTGTCGTAACCGACTTCCAGCAGGGTGCTCATGATCGGCGTCCATTTGTACATCGGGCGCACGCCCACGGTGTACCAGGTGGTGCCGTTGTTGTTGTCGCGGTCAACGTCCTGGTACATGGCGACGTACATCAGGTCCCATTTCTCGGCCAGGGTGATGGCACCGTGGTCCAGCACGCGGATCATGTGGCCGTCGTTGTTGACCAGTGCGCCCTGCGAGCGGCCGGCGTTGGCATTGTTGGTGCTCATGCCGTCGGTGGCGTACTGCACCACGAATTTGTTGAAGCCGTCCATGTAGCTCTGGACGTGCTCACCGGTCACCAGGAAGCCGTCTTTGGAGGCGTTGTCATCCAGCGAGTAGCCGTCACGCGCATTGGCGCGGCCGTAGTCGAGGCCGAGTTCCAGCGTACCGCCCGGGTTGACTGCCAGACCGGCCAGGCGGACGTCAAACACGTCGTTGGAGGTCGGCACCTCTTCACGGTCATTGTTGATGTAGCCGATGGAGCCGCCGCTTTCGGTGCTGCGGGTCGCGGCCAGAGAGAGCTTGCCGAAGCCGAGGTCGATATCTTCCAGGCCGGCACCCGGGCCGGAGATGTCCCAGTAGTAGAAGTCGATCATGTGGACGTCATGGCGCTGGTAGAAGCGCTTACCGGCCCAGATGGTGGCACCCGGCAGGGCGTCGATCAGGTTTTTCCCTTTAATGTTGGCTTCACGGAACGCAGGCTCGGTGGCTTCCCAGTCATTCTCCTGGGAGACGGAGTAGGCGACGTTGGTGTCGAAGTAGAAGCTCTTGTCGCCCTCTTTCCACACTTCCTGGCCGAATTTCAGTTCCGCGTAGGTTTCGCACTCGTTACCGAGACGGTATTTACTTTGGGCGCCGGTGGCCTGGAAACATTGCTGCTCGCCGCCGCTGCCGCTCCAGCCGATGCCGGAACGGGCGTAGCCGGTGAAATCCACCGCCGCCGCCTGAGAAGAGATCACACCGGCCGCAACCGCCAGTGCCAGAGGTACAATGCGCAGAGTAGACATCTAAAATCTCCTGTTATGGAATTGCCTGATGGCATGTGCGTGCTTTAAACGCCCGGCTCTTCGTGCAGCCGTTGACAGGCCGAGCCATCCTCACGGAACAGATGACAGCGATGTGGCGGCAGGCCGATAGCGAATGTTGCACCTTCTTCTACCAGCACAACGTCGTTCTGGCGGTAGACCAGGTTCTGACGCAGCGCAGGGATTTGGATATGGATCTGGGTCTCGTTGCCCAGTTGCTCGACGACCTGCACCTCGCCGGAGAGGGTCACCTCTGAGGCGTCACTCGGCAGCAGGTGCTCCGGGCGGATGCCCAGCGAGAGGTTGCTGCCGGGCTGGACGCCCTGCCCGGCTACCGGCAGCCAGACCTGCTGACGGTTCGGCAGTTCGAGCTGTACCCGCTCTGTTTCGGCGGCCAGCGCCTTCACCGGCAGGAAGTTCATTTTCGGCGAGCCGATAAACCCGGCGACAAAGCGGTTGGCCGGGTAGTGGTAGAGCGCCAGCGGTTTGCCCACCTGCGCCACACGCCCGGCGTCCAGCACCACGATCTTGTCGGCCAGGGTCATCGCCTCGACCTGATCGTGGGTGACGTAGATCATGGTGCGCTTCAGGCGCTTGTGCAGGCGGGAGATCTCAATGCGCATCTGCACCCGCAGCGCCGCGTCGAGGTTGGAGAGCGGCTCATCCAGCAGGAAGACATCCGGCTCTGCCACCAGCGTACGGCCGATGGCGACGCGCTGGCGCTGGCCGCCGGAGAGTGCCTTCGGGCGGCGCTCCAGCAGGTGCGCCAGTTGCAGAATTTCAGAGACCTGGTTGACCCGCTGGCCGATCAGGCTCTTTTTGGCCCCGGCCAGTTTCAGGCCGAAGGACATGTTGTCCGCCACCGAGAGGTGGGGATAGAGGGCGTAGGACTGAAACACCATGCCGATGCCGCGCTCTGCGGGCGGCACCTCATTCATGCGCTTTTCACCAATCAGCAGGTTGCCGGAGGTGATCTCCTCCAGCCCGGCAATCATCCGCAACAGCGTGGACTTCCCGCAGCCGGACGGCCCGACAAACACCACAAACTCACCGTCATCGATCTCCAGGTTAATGTCTTTGGAGATCACGGTTTCACCGTAGGCTTTATGTACGTGCTGCAGCGTAACGCCCGCCATGCAAGACTCCTTTCTGCCAAGAATTTATGTGGTGAATTAATTGCTGCTGAGGATGCGCGTTTGTAATCAGCCGGTAATCATCCGTTACAAGGTTTTTCATGGGGGAGGAGCCGGGAGGATGAGAGGAAACAGGCGGGGTACAAAAGTTCCGGCCCAATGCCAAGTTTGTGATCCGGCTTACAAAAACAGCCTGTTGATTCTGTGCCTGATCCCACAGAACCGGCCGGAGTGTTAACTGGATCACAACTCCTTTTGCGGGGGCGTAGAGGGGGGGAGGATGAGCCTGTATCAGATTGTGAACGACTATGACGGCGCTGAAACTCTTTCACCCCGGCCGCGCCAGCTTTCTGGGCTGTCTGCGTCGCTGCCTACTGACACGGATAACAGGACAGGATTATGACTCACACACGTAACAGGTCTGGCTTTACCCGCACGCTGGCCCTCTCTGCGCTGGCCACGCTGGTGCTTTCCGCCCCGGCCCTGGCCAAAATCGAAGAGGGCAAACTGGTCATCTGGATCAACGGTGACAAGGGTTACAACGGGCTGGCCGAGGTGGGCAAACGCTTTGAAAAAGACACCGGCATCAAGGTCACCGTGGAGCACCCGGACAAGCTGGAGGAGAAATACCCGCAGGTCGCGGCTACCGGCGACGGCCCGGACATCATCTTCTGGGCGCATGACCGCTTCGGCGGCTACGCCCAGTCCGGCCTGCTGGCGGAGATCCACCCCTCCCAGGCCACGCAGGACAAGCTGTTCCCCTTCACCTGGGACGCGGTGAAATTTGACGGCAAAGTGATCGGCTACCCGGTGGCGGTGGAAGCGCTGTCGCTGATCTACAACAAAGACCTGATCAAAACCCCGCCGAAAACCTGGGAAGAGATCCCGGCGCTGGACAAAGAACTGCGCGCCAAAGGCAAGAGCGCCATCATGTGGAACCTCCAGGAGCCCTACTTCACCTGGCCGATTATCGCGGCAGACGGCGGCTACGCCTACAAGCTGGAGAACGGCAAATACAACGTGAAAGATGTCGGCGTGAATAACGCCGGGTCACAGGCGGGGCTGCAATTCATCGTCGATCTGGTGAAGAACAAGCACATCAACGCCGACACCGACTTCTCCATCGCGGAAGCCGCCTTTAACAAGGGCGAAACGGCGATGACCATCAACGGCCCGTGGGCGTGGGGCAACATCGAGCAGAGCAAGGTGAACTACGGCGTGGCGGTGCTGCCGACCTTCAAAGGCAAGCCGTCCAAGCCGTTCGTCGGCGTGCTGACCGCCGGGATCAACGCCGCCAGCCCGAACAAAGAGCTGGCGACCGAGTTCCTGGAGAACTACCTGCTGACGGACGAAGGGCTGGCGCAGGTCAACAAAGACAAGCCGCTGGGCGCGGTGGCACTGAAGTCCTATCAGGCGCAACTGGAGAAAGATCCGAAGATTGCCGCCACCATGGAAAACTCCAAAAATGGCGAAATCATGCCGAACATCCCGCAGATGAGCGCCTTCTGGTATGCCGAACGCAGCGCGGTGATCAACGCCGTCTCCGGCCGCCAGAGCGTGAAGCAGGCACTGGATGATGTGCAGGCCCGCATTACCAAGTAATGCCCCGTCCCGCCGCCCGGCCGGGCGGCGGGCGTGCCCTCCCCCCGAATTCTCGCAAGGAATGTCGTTATGCAGTTGACCCGTACCGATCGTGCCGGCCGCCGCCCCACCGCCTGGTGGCAGCGTGATCCGCTGAAGTGGTTGGTTATTGGCCTGTTCGCCCTGTTCACCGCCTACCTGGTGGTGCTGATGTACGCCCAGGGCGAGTACCTGTTTGCCATCGTCACGTTGGTGCTGCTGAGCGCCGGATTGTATATTTTCGCCAACCGCCGCACCTACGCCTGGCGTTACGTCTACCCCGGGCTGGCCGGGATGGGGCTGTTCGTCCTGTTCCCGCTGGTCGCGACCATTGCCATCGCCTTTACCAACTACAGCAGCACCAACCAGCTCACCTTTGAGCGCGCGCAATCGGTGCTGATGCAGCGCCAGTACCAGGCCGGTGACACCTACGCCTTCGCGCTCTACCCGGCGGGCGACAAGTGGCGGTTGCAGCTCACCGACGCAGCGAAAAATGAACAGTGGATCTCCCAGCCGTTCACCCTTGGGCCGAACCCGCCGCCGCTGGAGATGCAGGCGCAGCAGACCGCGCCGGAAGGGGAAAAAGCCACGCTGCGCGTGGTGACGCAGAACCGACAGGCGATGAGCGCGCTGGTGGCGCACCTGCCGCAGGGCAGCGACCTGCGCATGAGCTCGCTGCGCCAGTTCTCCGGCACCGCCCCGCTCTACACCCTGGCGGAAGACAACACCACCCTGACCAATAACCAGACCCGGGTGGTCTATAAACCGAACCCGGACACTGGCTTCTACCAGGCCACTGACGCTGACGGCAACTGGCAGGCAGAGAAGCTCAGCCCCGGCTTTACCGTCGGCATCGGCTGGAAAAACTTCCTGCGCGTGATGCAGGATGACGGCATCCAGAAACCGTTCCTGTCGATCTTCGTCTGGACGATTGTTTTCTCACTGCTGACGGTGGTGCTGACGGTGGCGGTGGGCATGGTGCTCGCCTGCCTGGTGCAGTGGGAGGCGCTGAAAGGCAAGGCGCTCTACCGCGTGCTGCTGATCCTGCCCTATGCAGTGCCGTCGTTTATCTCGATTCTGATCTTCAAGGGGCTGTTTAACCAGAGCTTCGGTGAGATCAACCTGATGCTCGGCGCGCTGTTCGGCATCAAACCCGCCTGGTTCAGCGACCCGACCACCGCCAAGGCGATGGTGCTGATTGTGAACACCTGGCTCGGCTACCCCTACATGATGATCCTCTGCATGGGGCTGCTGAAGGCGATCCCGGAAGACCTGTATGAGGCCTCGGCGATGGATGGCGCGACGCCGTTCCAGAACTTCTTCCGCATCACGCTGCCGCTGCTGATCACCCCGCTGACGCCGCTGATGATCGCCAGTTTCGCCTTTAACTTTAATAACTTTGTGCTGATCCAGCTGCTGACCAACGGCGGCCCCGACCGGCTCGGCACCACCACCCCGGCCGGGTACACCGACCTGCTGGTGAGCTACACCTACCGCATCGCCTTCGAGGGCGGCGGCGGGCAGGACTTCGGCCTGGCGGCGGCGATCGCCACCCTGATTTTCCTGCTGGTGGGGGCGCTGGCGATCCTCAACCTGAAAGCCACCAAAATGAACTTTGACTAAGGAGAGCCGCCGATGGGCATGGTAAAACCAAAATCGCAGCGCGTACGCCTGCTGGTGACGCACCTGCTGCTGATCGCGTTTGTGGCGATGATTATGTTCCCGCTGCTGATGGTGGTGGCGATCTCACTGCGCCCCGGCAACTTTGCCACCGGCAGCCTGATCCCCGATCAGATCTCCTGGGACCACTGGCGGCTGGCGCTGGGCTTCAGCGTGACCCACGCGGACGGCAGCGTGACGCCGCCGCCCTTCCCGGTGCTGCTGTGGCTGTGGAACTCGGTGAAGATCGCGTTTATCACCGCCATCGGCATCGTGACGCTCTCGACCACCTGCGCCTACGCCTTTGCGCGGATGCGTTTCCGCGGCAAAGGCAATTTGCTGCGCGGGATGCTGATTTTCCAGATGTTCCCGGCGGTGCTGTCGCTGGTGGCGCTTTATGCGCTGTTTGACCGCCTCGGCCAGTATCTGCCGTTTATCGGGCTGAATACCCACGGCGGCGCGATCTTCGCCTATATGGGCGGCATCGCGCTGCATGTGTGGACGATCAAGGGCTATTTCGAGACGATTGATAACTCGCTGGAGGAGGCGGCGTCCCTGGACGGCGCGACGCCGTGGCAGGCGTTCCGGCTGGTGCTGCTGCCGCTGTCGGTGCCGATTCTGGCGGTGGTATTTATCCTGTCGTTTATCGCCGCGATCACCGAGGTGCCGGTGGCTTCCCTGCTGCTGCGGGATGTGAACAGCTACACGCTGGCGGTGGGGATGCAGCAGTACCTCAACCCGCAGAACTATTTATGGGGCGATTTTGCCGCCTCTGCCGTGCTCTCCGCCATCCCGATCACGGCCATCTTCCTGCTGGCACAGCGCTGGCTGGTCGGTGGCCTGACCGCCGGGGGGGTGAAGGGGTAACCCTCGTTTTGTGCCGTTATTGTTGGATTTACCTGTGTCTTGGGCGGCCGTTGCGGGCCGCCTTTTTTATGGCGGGCGTCTTCCCCTCTGTCTGGGTAAGACAGCCCCTTTAGCCCAGGGTCACAATCGCCGGGGAGGGCTGGCGGAAGGCTTTCTCCAGAATCTCCAGATTCGTCAACGCTTCCTGCTCGCTGATGTAGCTGGGTTTGCCGTGGGTCAGCGTCTCATACAGCGCATCGTAAACCCGGCCATAATCCCCCGGCACCGCCGGGATCTCCTCCCGCACGCTCTCCCCCTGCGCATTCAGGTACACCATCACCGCCTTTTCATGATCCTCGGCAAAACCGGCGTCGCCGGGCATGATGCCCGCTTTCAGGCTGGTTTCCTGCTGGTCGATGCGATAGCGGATAAAGGAGCCGCGGGTGCCGTGGACGGTAAATTTCGGGTAGCTGAGGGCGACCAGGTGGCTGGTTTTCACTATCGCTTTGGTGCGCGGGTAGTAGAGCTGCACGTCGAAGGTGTCATCCGGGTTGGCCGGGTTGCGTACTGAGCGCAGGTCATACCCCACCTTTTGCGGCCTGCCCAGCAGGGCGATGATTTGATCGAGGGTGTGCACCCCCAGACCATACAGCGCGCCGTTGAACGGGCTGCCGGGGCGGGTCTCCGCCTCCGGCCGGAAATAGTCGAAATGGCTCTCAATCTCCACGATGTCGCCGAGTTTCCCGCTGTCGATCGCCTGCTTCATGGTGAGGAAACAGCTGTCAAAGCGGCGGTTCTGGAACGGCGTTACCGTCAGCCCCTTTTCCCGCGCCAGCGCATACAGCGCTTCCGCCTCGGCCAGCGTGGTGGTAAACGGCTTCTCAACCAGCACATGTTTTCCGTGCTCCAGGCAGAGCCGGGCGTAATGGTAGTGGCTTTCCGGCGGCGTGCAGACCGTCACCAGCGTCACGGTGTCATCATGCAGAATGTCATTCAGCTCTTCAGTAAAACGGATGCCCTGATACGCAGGCAGGGATTCCTGTTCCGGTTTGCGTCGCCGGGCATAAATCCATTTCACATTAAATTTATCCTTGCGTGCCAGCACATAGGGCAGATGATAACGGGTGGTGCTTTTACCAAACGCAATATAGGCGATATTCATCAACATATTTCCTGATTAACGCGACAACGAGGCAATGAAAATAACTTCTTTAGCGTATTAAGACGTTATTTCCCCTGCCACCAAAAAGTAATAAACAAGCCATTTAAAACCCTATCGTTTTTGTTTAAATCTATATTGATCACACTTTTCGTAAAAACACTGATTTATCCGGCACAGTCGGCAGATCTACTTTTATATAAAATTCAATGGCTTTTCTATGATGACATTCACTGACTTAATATATCTTCACCTGTTACTTTGTGCCGTACGCATAGCATGCCGGATAAAACACTGCGCGAAATTATAACAATATCGCTTTTCGCGTAAAAGCCGCCCGGTTTACGCTAAAAACAGTTGACTTATTTACAGGTGAATTTCACCCTCGCCCTGTTTATACAGAGACGTTCCCCGCCACTGTTTTGCCATTCGCTGAATAACACGGAGATCATGGTGAAAGAGAAACTATTCCAGAAAATCATGTGGCTCGCCCAAAAAATGGGATCGCAAATTCATTTACGATCTATGCGTGACGCCTTCATCACCTTAATTCCCTTTCTGGTGCTGTCGGGCATGATGATCTTATTTAATAACGTTGTGATCGCCCCGGACGGGTTTTTATCCGCCCTGATCTCCCCTGACCGCCTGGCAGACTGGCAAACCGTGGGGAATAAGGTGGTTAACGGGACGATGAATATTCTCGGTGTGCTGATCGGCATCCTGTTTTCGTTTAACCTGGCGCGTAACCGCCAGTACAGCACCCCCTTGATGCCCGCGTTGGTGACGGTCGCCTGCCTGTTTGTGCTGATGCCGGTCGCGCTGCCGTTTGTGCCGGTCAGCGGCGGCAACGCGGTGATGGTCACCGGGGCAGCCGCCTATTCACTACTGGGCACCAGCGGTACCTTTGTCGCGCTGATGTGTGGGGCGCTGGCGACGGAGCTGTTTGTCTGGGTCAGTAAAAACAAACGGTTACAGATACGGATTGAGGGCAACGTACCGCCCGCCGTCACGCAATCTTTCAATACGCTGTTTGCCGTGATGATCACCATCCTGCTGTTTGCCGTCGGCTCTTATCTGGTGGCGACCCTGACGGGCCATGAATTCCATGAGGCGATCAACGTGCTGATCCAGGCGCCGCTGCTGGGGCTGACCACCAGCCTGCCCGGCTTCCTGCTGCTCGACATCATCAATAATGCGCTGTTTTCCCTCGGCATTAATCCCGGCGGCATTACCGGCGCGGTGCTTGAGCCGCCGTTGCTGGTCGCCATGCAGCAAAATATGGATGCCTGGGCCGCCGGGCGGGAGATCCCCAACATTATTGTCCGCCCGTTCAGCGATCTGTATGGGCGGATGGGCGGCACCGGCATTACGCTCTGCCTGATTCTGGCGGTGTTTATCAGAAGCCGCCGCAGCGATCTGCGCTCCTTCTCAAAAACGGTGATACCTACCACGCTGTTTAATATCAACGAGCCGGTGATTTTCGGCTTCCCGATTGTGTTCAGCCCTATCCTGATGATTCCCTTTACCTTTATTCCCAGTCTGCTCTATATCCTGGCCTGGTATGCCACCGCATGGGGATGGGTGTCGCGCATTGTGGTGTATGTGCCCTGGTCGGTGCCGCCGCTGATTTCAGGCTACTTAGCCAGCGGCGGGGATTACCGCAACGTCGTCCTTCAGGCACTGCTGATCGCCATCGGCGTGCTGCTCTATATGCCGTTTCTGATGCTGTATGAAAAAGTGCTGGCAGCCGCAGAACAGCAGGCCGCCTCCGGCACCGTGCCTCCTCCCCATGCGTAATAAGGTGATGAATGATGAAAAGTATTTTGCTGGTCTGTAATGAAGGGATGTCGACCGGGTTCTTATGCAACAAGATCAATGCGGCGGCAAAAGCGCGTGGGATAGCCGTGACCGCCTGGGCGATCCCTGAGTCCGCGCTGGAGGGGCGCTATCAGGAGGCGGACGTGATTCTGGTCGGGCCGCAGATCGCGTATCTCACCGCCTCTATCCAGCAGCGGGTGAACCACAGCCGCCCGGTGGAGGCGATTAACCCGGTGCATTTTGGCCGCATCAATGCCGACGCTATTCTCGACCGCGCCCTGGCGCTGATCACCGCGCCTTTACAGTGAGGGAAAAGAGAACGTTGCCTGCCGGGGGATACCGGCAGGCCCAGAGACTATTCGCGCTTCAGGCGGTCGGTGTTGGCGAGGTAGAGCGTGACCACCAGCACCAGAATGGCGGCGGAGTAGATCAGCGTATCCAGCGGGTTTTTGTGATCAACGATGATCAGCCGGACAATCGCCGTGATGCCGATGTAGATAAAGTAGCGCAGCGGGAAGTGATAGCCGGAAGAGAAATACTTCACAATCAAGGCGATAAACTCGAAGTAGAGGAAGTAAATCACAATCCCTTCAATCAGCAGATAGGAAGACGGCTCATCGCCGTTGACGAACAGCACCAGCGTCAGGTGGTAGGTCTCCCGCCCCAGAAACAGCAGCAGGATTGCGCCCAGCCCGAGTAAAAACACATTTAAAATACGCTGCATAATCACGGCTATCATGATGCCGCGTGGTGAACCACCCATTAAGATTCTCTTTAGTGATTAAATCGTTTCAGCAGCATACCGAATGCGGGCGGAGGGGGACAGGGGCGCAGATAAAAGTCCCTTTGCTTACCAAAGATAATCACGCAACGAAACGACTTGACCCGATTGCATCTCAGCAGGATGATGTATAAAATTTTATACATTCGGGAAGGATGCGCTGAAATGGATGCAGGTGATATAAAAATCATTCCTAAAGATATTGTCTGGTGCGGTACCTCTTTACAGGATCTCAGGGCGTTTCCTGAGTCGCCGCGTGCCACTGCCGGGAAGGAGTTACGTAAGGTGCAGTTCGGCCAGGATCCGGCCGATTTTAAAGCCGTGCCCAGGTGGGGGGCCGGTGTGATTGAAATCCTTATTGGTGACGAAGACGGCATCTATCGCGTGGTCTATGTCGCTAAATTTGAGGAGGCACTTTACGTGCTGCACGGATTCAAAAAGACAACACAAAAGACCCGTCAGGCAGATATTGACCTGATTAAAACGCGTTATCGTAAAGTCGTTAACGACAGGAGCAGGCCGCTATGACAGATAAACCCAAAACTTACGACGACCCAGTAACACGTGCTGGTGATAATCTCTTCGAGGCGCTGGGGTTTTCCGCTGAGCGCGCTGACCAGCTTACTCAAGAGTCCGACAGAGAGATTTTGCAGCTTATTGCGATGAAAAAGCAGGTGATGTCCGAGATCGCGGACTGGATGAAAGAGGGGGACATCAAGCAAATTACCGCGGCAAAAATCTTGCAGGTGTCACGCCCGCGCGTGTCTGACGTGGTCAATCAGAAAACGGAAAAGTTTACCCTTGATGCCCTGATCAGCATGGTTGGCTGCATCGGCAAAAAAGTCCATCTGGTGATTGAGTAACCTCCTGTTCCGCCATTACTCAACGGATGGGGATAAAAAAGGCCGCAACCTTATCCGTTGCGGCCTTTTTCACAGCATCTGCGTGATGCCTGCCGGTTTACCTAGTTAAAGTACGGCGAGCGGCTGTCGGTGATGTTGTAGAGCTGGTATTTGCGGCCGAGCATCTGGCCGCCGTCGCGGGTCAGCGGTATCCAGTTGATCTGCGCGCGCGTCCGGCTCGGCTGAACGGTCAGGATGTCCAGCGGCACGGAGATGTAGAAGCCTTTGGTGAACTCCCCTTCCCCGTACTCCTCGGCGGAGACGTTGGTCTTGGTGGCAAAGGCCCCGACAATCACGCCGCTGTCGAAGCGTTTGGAGACGTCGAGCGTCGCGCCCTTGTCTTTCGCCAGATACTGCCCGACGCTGGCTTTGACCAGCACACCATCCAGGAAACGCGGCTGCCAGTAGGCAGTCAGGTTGCCGGTCTGGGTTTTGTAATTGGTGAAGCGCAGCGGGCTGTCCCAGTCACGCTGTTTGACGTAGTTGGCATCCACCCCCACCGCCCAGCGGCTGTCCAGCGGGCGGTAAAGCACTTCCGCGCCCACGCCGCCGTACATCTGCTCCAGGTAACCGCCGTAGATCTGGCCGTACCAGCCGTCGCCCAGGCGGTCCATGTAGGTCAGCTGCGCGTTATTCAGGTAGAGGTCGTTGTTGTCGACATACTCACGGATGCGGGTACGCACACGCGGCAGGGAGCTGTCAGCCGGCGGCCCCTTGTAGTTGAACTTGTCGTAGTTATTAAACAGGTTCAGGAACAGCGAGCCGGAGGCCAGCAGGTGCTGCGTCATCCACCAGTCGGCGTTGCCCTGAATACCGACCTGGTACATGTAGAAATCTTCCGGGCCGCCGATGGACTGGTTCAGCACCGGGGCCAGCCCGGCGCTGAAGGTGCTCTTCTCCACGTAGTAGCCCTGCTCCGCCCGTTCCGGCAGATGCGGGTCGGCACGGTGCTGCAGCAGCGGCTTCTCCTGCCCGAGCGGGTACCCCTCCAGCTCCTGCTTCAGGCTCTCCACGCTGGTCACGGTGCTGGAAATCGGCATGTTCATGCTGGTGTCGGTAACGTTCAGGGTATCGACACCGGCCGGTAACCGGTTGATCAGGATACGGTTGGCGCGCGCAACTGCCGCGTTATTGTCGCGGTAGCGGTTCTGCTCGCCGGTCATGTAGAGGGTGCTGCCCTTCACCTGAATGTGCGGCGCGGTGTAACCGGCGTTGTCCTGCAGGGCGGCCAGCTGATCGGCCACCACCTGATGGTCGAGGATCGCGTCCTGTGGCTGCGGCTGGTAAGGCTGCGGTGCCGGGTCGAGATGGCGCTGGGACAGGGTATTGAAGTTGGTGCGCAAGGTCACGCCCGCCATCAGGGTATTGCCGCGCTCCCAGCTCAGGTTGACGTCGGCCCAGTCGGTCATGCGGTAGACCGCGCCGACGTTCACTTTCGAATCCTGTTTGATCGTCCCGGCGAAATCGCCCTGGTAGTCGTTGCCCTCATACTCCACTTTCAGGCGCAACGGCTGCCACGGCGTCTGGTATTCGATGCCGCCGAACAGGGAGGCGGGGCCGTGGAAGAAGTTTTTCCCGTTGAACTCGCCCGCTTCGCCCTGCACGTTGTTGCGGTAGCAGTAGCTCGCCTTGGCCTTACAGAACGGGTTTTTTACGTTGCCGCTGTTGCCGAGGTAGCCCCAGCCGAGGCCGAGGGTGAAGTCGAGCGGCCCCCAGGCTTTGCTGGCGGCGATGAATTCGCTGTCAAACAGCCCGGTGCCGCCGAAGTCCCGGATGCCGACCGAGGTTTCCGGCAGCCAGTAGCCCTCTTCCCACAGGCGCAGTTTCAGGTCTACGCCCTTGTCTTTGTAAGTCTGGTCGCCGCTGAACGCCGCATCGCTGCTGTATTTGCGGGTGCGCACGTCGGTGTAGCGGATGGTGGCTTCCAGCCACGGGAAGGGCTGCACCGCCAGCGAATAGAAGCGGTACTGGTCGTTATGGCGCAGGTTGAGACTGAACTCGCCCTCTTTCGCCATGCGCCCGGTCGGCACCTGCATCAGGCCGACGCCGCCGAAATCGCCCTGGGACGGCCCCAGCGGTTCCGTGTAAGGGGAAGCCTGCACGCCTGCGGCCACGGCCATCGCCAGCGCGCTGATAACATAGGATCTTTTCATTAGTCAGGGACCCGGTTGGTCAACAGCGCCAGAATCCGCAGGTTCAGATCGCGGTAAGCGCTGGGTAAGGCGTGGGCGGAAAAGCCCACAAAGAGCGTGCTGCCCGGTGCCGGTTCGGCGCGGCGGTGGTTCCAGTAGGCGACCGGCACCTGTTGGGTCATACCGTCGGGTTGGATCAGCCAGAGCTGGTTTTTATCGTGCCCCGACAGCGGGGCGTGGCTGTCGAGATAGGTTTTTGCCTCCTGCCCCGGCACAAACGGCTGCGGGCCGCTGTTTTCCACCAGCCCGAACAGGCGCACGGTGGTGGGCCGTTGCAGGGTGTAGATGCTGTATTCCCCCTCCAGGCGGCGGTTGGCCTGCGGCTGGATGCGCACGGCGTCCGGGTCGAGCGGCACGAACTGGCGGCCAGTGACCCTGAGCTGTGACACCTGCTGGTGCAGGTTGTCGGCGGCGGCGGCCAGGTCGCCGTCGCCGTCCGCGCGGAACCCGGCGGCCAGTGCGCTCAGCGAGGCGAGCACCGCCTGCTTCATCGCCTGCTGCTGCGCCGTGGCCTGTGGCGCGGCGATCACCGTGCCCGGCCACCAGGTGCGGTTAAACAGCGCCGGGTTCATCACCAGTTCACTCAGGTCGCGCGCGCCGTCCACCGTGACGCTGCCGGCCTGCGCCGGTAAATACACCGTGACGTGGCTCTGTGCGCACACAGAGGCCGCCAGGCCCATGCCCAGGCTGACGCCCAGTAAGAGACGTTTTTTCATGGTATTTACGGTTTCAAAATTGTGATGTTAACGGGGATGAAATCGGGGCCGAGAAACTGCTCCGCTTTCCTGACAATGCCGGTGGCGGGGTCGATCCAGAAACGGTTGCGGTAGTGGCGGTTCAGTGACGGCACCGTCACCTCTTCCTCGACGCGCAGCGTGTTCAGGGGTGTACCGGCAATCATCAGCGGTTCGCTGCCGTCCAGGTGGAAGACCGAGTTCACCGTGGCGCTGTGGAACTGCCGATCCTCCGTCCAGCTCAGGGTGCGCGTCCAGCTTGCGCCCTCTTTCAGGTTTTGCGGGTGGAGCAGCGGGTCATGCTGGCGGTCGGTGGTCTCCAGCAGGTTGTCGCGGTAACCGACGGTACGGGTCAGGCGGCCGTTTTGCGTCACCAGCAGCACGCGGTCAGAGGAGAGCCATTTCACCTGCCCCTCTTCGGCAAAAGCGGCAACCACAAAAATCTGCGGGCCGTCATCGAGCCGGGCATAAATGCTGGAGTACGGCAGGTCGCGCAGCGACGGATCGCTCAGCTCAACGTCGGGCATCCCAAACGCGGCAATCGCCAGCGTGTCGCCGATGCCGCGCTGCGTCTGGCTACAGGCCGACAGCACGAGAGAAGCCAATAACAGTAAATAGCGCACGTTCTTTTCCCAGGATAAACAGGCCCGTCATAAGGGCGGCCAGGCAGCCTCACCACGGGCGGGCTGATGCATAATAATTGACCTCACCGGGGCAGGCCCCGGCGGGCAAACGTATACCGGTTAACGCCGGTGGCCCCTTTCGCCAGCACAGGTGCTGGAATTCCCTGCGAAAAGCGGGGCACGTTTGCCGGATGGCTGGTCTGTTACGCCGTTCCGGCCGCCGATACATTCCGGAAACTGGAGGATCTCCCAAGGCGAATCAACGCGTTGCCTCAGGGAAAGAACCGGTCTCTGTCGGGTGCGGCGGGCAGGAAGGCTGCTTATTTATAATGCAATAAACTGTTACGAGGTGTCATCATTGATGGCGTGAATGGCTCGCCAGCGGGCAGTTTCACTTAGGGCGCGCCGTTTTCATCACTTAACTTAACTTAATGATTTACGGCGTTTTTTATAACGGGGGTTTTCGCCCGGGGAGCGCGGCGGCGTTTTCAGCGGCGTTTGTCAAGGTGGGAAAGAGTGGTTAAAAAACGGGTTAAACAGGGTTTTGCGCCGGAAAGCTGACTTATGAAAAGAATAATATCTGCCGTTTCCGCTAATCTCAGGAAAAATAACGGATAATGCGCGAGGAAATTATAAGCACACTCAGTGAAGGCGGAATCCCTGCTTTTTCAGACAAACCCTACTGGCAAATGGCCGGAATGGGCCATTAAAAAGGCCCTGCCGGGCAAAAACCCGCAGGGCCATTCTCTGTTTTCCGGCCAATGCTTAACCGTTGGTTAAGATTTACCGCAGGCAGCAGGGCTTAACGCCAGGCTTTGAAGCGGTTGATCAGCGCATTGGTGGAGCTGTCGTGGCTGCTGACCTCTTCGTCACCCGCCAGTTCCGGCAGGATGCGGTTAGCGAGCTGTTTGCCCAGCTCCACGCCCCACTGGTCAAAGGTGAAGATGTTCAGGATCGCGCCCTGGGTGAAGATCTTGTGCTCGTAGAGCGCAATCAGCGCGCCGAGGCTTTCCGGGGTGATTTCACGCAGCAGGATGGAGTTGGTCGGGCGGTTGCCTTCAAACACCTTGAACGGCGCAACGTGCTTCACTTCGTCCGGCGTTTTGCCCTGTGCCGCGAACTCTTCCTCTACCGTCTCCAGCGATTTGCCGAACGCCAGCGCTTCGGTCTGGGCGAAGAAGTTGGAGAGCAGCTTGGCGTGGTGGTCGCTCAGCGGGTTGTGGCTGATGGCCGGGGCGATAAAGTCACATGGGACGATTTTGGTGCCCTGGTGGATCAGCTGGTAAAACGCGTGCTGGCCGTTGGTGCCCGGCTCGCCCCAGATGATCGGGCCGGTCTGGTAGTCCACCGGGTTGCCGTTGCGGTCAACGTATTTGCCGTTGGATTCCATGTTGCCCTGCTGGAAGTAGGCAGCGAAGCGGTGCATGTACTGGTCGTACGGCAGGATCGCTTCGGTTTCGGCACCGAAGAAGTTGTTGTACCAGATGCCGATCAGCGCCAGCAGTACCGGCAGGTTCTGCTCCGCCGGGGTGTTGGCGAAGTGCTTGTCCATCTCGTGCGCGCCGCTCAGCAGCTTCTCAAAGTTCTCAAAGCCCAGGGAGAGTGCAATCGACAGGCCAATCGCTGACCACAGGGAGTAACGGCCGCCGACCCAGTCCCAGAATTCGAACATGTTGTCGGTGTCGATGCCGAACTCGCCCACCGCTTTCGCGTTGGTGGAGAGCGCCGCGAAGTGCTTCGCCACGTGCTGCTGGTCACCGGCCGTGTTCAGGAACCAGTCACGCGCGCTGTGGGCGTTGGTCATGGTCTCCTGGGTGGTGAAGGTTTTGGAGGCCACCAGGAACAGGGTGGTTTCCGGGCTGAGGGTTTTCAGCGTTTCCGCGATGTGGGTGCCGTCAACGTTGGAAACGAAGTGCATGTTGAGGTGGTTTTTGTACGGCTTCAGCGCTTCGGTCACCATGAACGGGCCGAGATCAGAGCCGCCGATGCCGATGTTGACCACGTCAGTGATCGGCTTGCCGGTGTAGCCTTTCCAGTCACCGCCGATCACGCGGTCACAGAACTGTTTCATTTTCGCCAGCACGGCGTTGACCTCCGGCATCACATCTTTGCCGTCGACCAGAATCGGGGTGTTGCTGCGGTTGCGCAGTGCCACGTGCAGCACGGCGCGGTCTTCGGTGCGGTTAATCTTCTCACCGGAGAACATCGCTTTGATGGCTCCCTGAAGATCGGTCTCTTTGGCCAGCGCCTGCAGCTTCTCCAGCGTCTCTTTGGTGATGCGGTTTTTGGAGTAATCCACCAGCATCTGATCGTTGAAGGTGGCGGAGAAGGCGGCGAAACGGTCGCTCTCCTGGGCGAATAAGTCACTGATCTGAACATCTTTCATCTGTTCAAAATGCTGCTGCAGGGCCTGCCAGGCCGCGGTTTGACTCGGATTGATATTTTTCATCGCAATGCTCTCGGTTGAGTTTCACAGAGTGAGATTAAAAGCCTATCCCAGCAGGCGCGAACCGCACGGGCAAACACGTCATGCTGGGATACGCTTTACGGACCGCCTGGCCCGATTGTAGCCTGTAATGCTTTCGATGATATGCCTTTTCTTGCAATAGGCTGCATCTGTTAATGATTATTTATTAATCGGTTATGAAGTGTGACAAGAGAGGCTTACCCTCCGTAACGAATAAAAATGAAAAGCCGGGCGCTCTTTCGTTGACAGCGCCGCCAGAACCGGTAATCCTAGCCCTCTACTCGCGCCACGGTGTGCGAGCCAGAAGAGGCGCGTCGCCCAGGCAGGGTGTCAGAGGAACCGTATTCCACTGACGGCACTTGAGGGGGAGCGACGCCGAGGTACGCAGGCAGACGGATGCCCCGTATCGGCTACAGAGGCTGAATCCTCTGGGTTGTCACCAGGATCGCCCAACGCGGGCGGCCAGCAAGGTGGAGCGCTTCTGGGAGTATCGTAGCTTTAATCCCTACGTCTGCCCCCTGTCTACCGCTCTCCCCTTGTGCCAAGGTTATGAATTTTTTGCCATCAAAGAATGGCACCTGACACGAGGTTTACCATGAATCAAGCAGTCTCCTCCTCTTATCACGCCGATCAGCCGATGGTCGTGGCGAAATTCGGCGGCACCAGCGTCGCGGATTTTGACGCCATGAACCGCAGTGCGGATGTGGTGCTGGCCAACCCCGCCAACCGTCTGGTTATCCTTTCCGCGTCTGCCGGCATCACCAACCTGCTGGTGGCACTGGCGGAAGGGTGTGAGCAAGAGCAGCGTGACGTGAAACTCAGCGAAATCCGCCGTATTCAATACGCCATCATAGATCGACTCACGGAGCCTGAGGTGATCCGCGAGGAGATTGACCGCCTGCTGGAGAACATCGCCATGCTCTCCGAGGGGGCAAGCCTGGCGACCTCCGCGGCCCTGACCGACGAACTGGTCAGCCACGGCGAACTGATGTCTACGTTGTTGTTTGTTGAGATTTTGCGCCAGCGCCAGGTTGAAGCCGAATGGTTTGACGTGCGTAAAGTGATGCGCACCACCGACCGCTTCGGCCGCGCCGAGCCGGACACCGCGCTGCTGGCGGAGCTGACCACCCAACAGTTACGGCCGCGCCTGGAACGGGCGCTGGTAGTGACCCAGGGCTTTATCGGCAGTGAAGAGAAAGGCCGCACCACCACCCTCGGCCGCGGCGGCAGTGACTACACCGCCGCCCTGCTGGGCGAGGCGCTGCACGCCGGGCGCGTCGACATCTGGACGGACGTGCCGGGGATCTACACCACCGACCCGCGCGTAGTGCCGACTGCCAAGCGCATCGACAGAATCACCTTTGAAGAAGCTGCCGAAATGGCAACCTTCGGCGCGAAAGTGCTGCACCCGGCGACCCTGCTGCCGGCGGTGCGCAGCGACATCCCGGTGTTTGTCGGCTCCAGCAAAGACCCGGCCGCCGGCGGCACGCTGGTCTGCAACTCCACCAAAAACCCGCCGCTGTTCCGGGCGCTGGCGTTGCGCCGCAAGCAGACGCTGCTGACGCTGCACAGCCTCAACATGCTGCACGCGCGCGGTTTCCTGGCGGAAGTGTTTAACATCCTGCTGCGCCACAACATCTCCGTGGACCTCATCACCACCTCGGAAGTGAGCGTGTCGCTGACGCTCGACACCACCGGCTCGACCTCTACCGGCGACAGCCTGCTGACCACCTCGCTGCTCACTGACCTCTCCTCGCTCTGCCGGGTGGAAGTGGAAGAGAACCTGGCGCTGATCGCGTTGATCGGCAACAAGCTTTCGCAGGCGTGCGGCGTCGGCAAAGAGGTGTTCGGCGTACTCGACCCGTTCAGCATCCGCATGATCTGTTACGGTGCCAGCAGCTATAACCTCTGCTTCCTGGTCCCCGGCGATGACGCCGAGCAGGTCGTGCAGACCCTGCACCGCAACCTATTCGAGTAATACCGCGGCGCGCAGGGCGGAGCCGGGCGCATGCCCGGCTTTTTTTATGCCCGCTGCTCAAGAGAAAGACCGGCAAGGAACATTATTACCGTAGAAAAAACACAACATCCCCACCCACAAGAAGAAGGAACCGACCACCTATGTTAGCGAAAATCACCCGCCTGTTTCCGTTATGGGCCGTGCTGCTCTCCGTCGCCGCCTATTACACCCCCGGTACGTTTACCCCCATCGGCCCCTATGTCAGCACGCTGCTGATGCTGATCATGTTCGGCATGGGAGTGACGCTGGAGTTTGCTGACTTCAAACGGGTGCTGTCGCGCCCCGCCCCGGTGGCCGCCGCCACCTTCCTGCACTATCTGGTGATGCCGCTGGCCGCCTGGGTGCTGGCGAAACTGTTCCAGATGCCGCCTGACCTTTCCGCAGGCATGGTGCT
Organism: Chimaeribacter coloradensis; assembly: GCF_002858715.1. GTDB lineage: Bacteria > Pseudomonadota > Gammaproteobacteria > Enterobacterales > Enterobacteriaceae > Chimaeribacter > Chimaeribacter coloradensis. The sequence goes on from NZ_PJZH01000020.1 coordinate 51,777, forward strand.
GGTGGGCAGCGTCGCCAGCGGCACTGCGTCCAACGTGATGATCTACCTGGCAAAAGGGGATGTGGCGCTCTCGGTGACGATTTCCGCCGTCTCGACGCTGGTGGGCGTGTTCGCCACGCCACTGCTGACGCGGCTCTACGTGGATACGCAGATCAGCGTGGATGTGGAGGGGATGTTGCTCAGCATCCTGAAAATCGTGGTGATCCCGATTTTCGCCGGGCTGGTGATCCACCACCTGTTTACCGGGCTGGTGAAAAAGCTGGAGCCGGTGCTGCCGCTGTTTTCGATGGCCTGCATCCTGGCGATCATCAGCGCCGTGGTGGCGGGCAGCCAGGGCTTTATCGGCTCGGTCGGGCTGGTGGTGATTGTGGCGGTGATCCTGCATAACGGCATCGGGCTGCTGAGCGGCTACTGGGGCGGCAAGCTGTTCGGCTTCGACGAGACCACCTGCCGTACGCTGGCGATGGAAGTCGGGATGCAGAACTCCGGGCTGGCGGCCACGCTGGGCAAGCTCTACTTCTCGCCGCTGGCTGCCCTGCCCGGCGCGCTGTTCTCCGTCTGGCATAACCTCTCCGGCTCGCTGCTGGCCGGTTACTGGTCGGGCAAACCGGTGGAGAAACCGGCCCCGGCCGCCACCGTGCGTGCCGGAAAATAACAGCCTCCCGGCATAACCTTTCAGCCATAAAAAAGGGCGCGGATTTCCGCGCCCTCTCTTTTCCAGTTGCCGCACTCAGCGCGTCACCAGCTCCTCTTCGTCACGCTCATCATCCTCCAGCTCCTGCTCCAGCACGCTGTATGCCACCGCGCAGAACAGCGAATTCAGGCGTTTCATATCCCCCAGCAGGCCGAGGTGCAGCGAACTGGTTTCAATGCTCTGCACGTTCTGCTGGTGCAGCCGGTCAACGTGGGCATGGGCGTAACGGCGATCCAGCAGCCGGAAGCGGTGTTTGGAGCGGCGCAAACGGCGGGCGCTGGTGATGTCCCCGGAGAGGAACACCGACATGCTGAGGCGCAGGTTATCGAGCAGCCGCTTGTGCAGCTCGTCCAGCTCTGCCAGCCCGGCGGCGGAGAAGGCACGGCGCGCACCGTGGGATTTCGCTGCTACGTCGCCGGTCATGCGTTCGATGATGTCCCCCGCCTGCTCCAGGTTCAGGGCCATCTCAATCACTTCCGCCCAGCGGCGCGAATCGGATTCGCCCAGATCCTCTTTCTGCATCTGCGCCAGATAGAGTTTGATGGCGGTATAGAGCACATCCACATCATCATCCAGCCGGCTCACCTCGCGCTCCTGCGTCAGGTTGCCGTGCACCACCTCATGGTGCAGCACCAGCATATGCTCTACCACATCGCCCATGCGCAGCGTTTCGCGCGCGGCGTTGGCCAGTGCGAGCGTCGGGGTGTCCAGCGCGCTGCTGTCCAGGTGGCGCGGGCTGAGGCGCGGGTCATCCTGCGGGGAGGCGACAATCAGCACCTGACAGAGGCGCGCCATCCGCTCGGTCAGCGGCAGCATCACCAGGCAGCGGAGCAGGTTGTAGAAGACGTGGAAATAGATCACCAGCTCCTCGTCTGACACCGGCAGGCGGTCAAACGCTTCCGCCAGCGGAGTCACGAACGGCAGCACCAGCACACAGCCGATCAGCTTAAACAGCAGGCTGCCGAGCGCCACGCGGCGGGCTTCCGCATTCTGTTTGCTGGCGTTGATCATCGCCAGCAGGCCGCTGCCGAAGTTGGCCCCGATCACCAGACAGAGCGCCACTTTCAGGGAGATCACGCCGGTGGCGGTGAGGGTAGCGGTCAGCAGCACCGCCGCCAGGCTGGAGTAACTGATGATCGCGAACAGCGCGCCGGTCAGGGCATCGAGCAGCACATCCCCGGTCAGGGAGGAGAACAGGACTTTTACCCCGGATGCCTGGGTAATCGGCGTCGCGGCGGTGACAATCAACTCCAGCGCCAGCAGGATCAGCCCCAGCCCGATGGCGACCCGGCCAATCTGCCCGGCGCGCATCTGTTTACGGCTGAGGAACAGCGCCACGCCGACGAAGATCAGCAGCGGCGAAAGCCAGGAGAGATCGAAGGTCAGGATACGCGCCATCAGTGCCGTCCCGACGTCCGCCCCCAGCATGATCACCAGCGCCGGAGAGAGCGCCACCAGCCCCTGCGCCACAAAAGAGGTGACCAGCAGTGCCGTGGCATTGCTGCTCTGCACCAGCGCCGTCACGCCGATGCCGGAGACAAACGCCAGCGGTTTCTTTTCCACACCGCTGCTGAGGATCTGGCGCAGGTTGGCGCCAAATACCCGCATGATGCCGGTGCGCACGATATGCGTGCCCCACACCAGCAGCGAGACGGCCGAAAGCAAGTGAAGAAGGGTTAACACGGAATACGTTCTCCTTCGCCAGGCATTAACCGGCCACCCCGCCTGCCCGGCGCGTGGAACAGAGTGGCATCCAAATTACCGGCGCGGGCCTCTTGCCCGGGCCGGCAATCGCAAAGTAGTTCTCGGCCTTGCGTTCCCCTGCCGGGAAGGCAGGGGCTGCAGGGCCTGCATTTTTCATCCTCAATCAACCTATTACCTAATCCCTTCAGGTACGCTGTGTGCGGCTTTCCATAAGATTTATCATGGTAATTGTAGACCACAATAAACCAGCCAGCCGTTTAGTCTGCCTGGATAGCGATAATAATAACCCCTGAAAAATCCGGCTTCTCTTGTTATATAAAAAATAATCACAAGATATTTTATGATATTTAGCATTCACGCAACAAAAAATCATATTTATAACGCGCTGCTCTTTTGATTAAGCACACTGTTTTATACCGCGGGGTTGGTATGGTAGCGGCATAAATTCTGGCTTAATAACAAGGACGTTGCGTGATGCAAAAAGTATTTATTGTGGCTGCGCACCAGCCCAGCCGGGCGCTTTTCTGGACGGTAGAGTACCTCTCATCATTTCCGGACAACCACCTCATTATTCATTACGATGCCAAATCTGATATTAATGAGATTCTGCCGCTGGAAAAAAGAAACGTTTATATTCTTCGGGCGCGCCTGCCTGTCTATTGGGGCGATGTATCACAAATCCAGGCCACTTTACTGCTGCTTCGCCAGGCGCTCAGCGTTGAGTTTGATTACTGCTTTTTTATCTCCGGGGAAGATGTGCCGGCGGCCTCGAATGAAAAGATAAATACATTCCTGGAGAAAAATAATCATCAGGAATTTATCCACTACCAAAATGGCCGCGGCACCTATGTCGACCCTTACCCGCGTGTGTTATATCGTTACCCTGCCTGTTTCTTCCAAAGAAAAAATGATCTCTTCACACGGATAAAAAGAAAACTCTGCGTTTATAGCCGCCCACTGTTTAAAAACCGGGAGATTGCCGCTTTGATCGCGAGTAACCAGTTACCGCCGCTTTATAAAGGCACCAACTGGTTTACGTTAACGGCGGAGAGTGTGAAATTTATTGTGGCGTATCATGATGCCCACCCCGAATTGCTGCGGGCATTTCACGGCAGTTTCTGTGCCGATGAAATTTTCTTTCATTCGCTATTAAAATGTAAACCTGACCTGCGCCTTTATCAGGATCCTCAGGCCACCAGCCACTGCCTGCGCTATATCGACTGGCACAGCGGCCCGCACTACCCCAAAAAACTGGACACCCGCGATCTCGCGGCCATTACCCGCCGGTTCTATTTCTTTACCCGGAAAGTCTCGGAAAACGTAACCGACGCAGAGTTTGACCAGTTTAAAAAACTGGTCTCCTGAGACCGGCCCCCCTCTGTGGAAAAGAGCCGGTGGACAAGCCCCGATCACTCGGCATCGTAACCCAGATTGGGTGCCAGCCAGCGCTCAGCTTCCGCTACCGGCATCCCTTTACGTTGGGCGTAATCTTCCACCTGGTCACGCTGGATCTGGGCCACGGCGAAGTATTTGCTTTCCGGGTGGCTGAAGTACCAGCCGGAAACGGCTGCCCCCGGCCACATGGCGTAGGATTCGGTGAGCTTCATGCCGGTGTGCTTCTCCACCTCCAGCAACTGCCAGATCTGCGCCTTTTCCGTGTGCTCGGGGCAGGCCGGGTAGCCGGGTGCCGGGCGGATGCCCTGGTAATTCTCCCGGATCAGCGCCTCGTTGCTCAGGTTTTCATTCGGCGCATAACCCCAGTACACCTTACGCACCCGCTCGTGCAGGTACTCAGCGAACGCCTCTGCCAGCCGGTCTGCCAGCGCTTTCACCATGATTTTATTGTAATCATCATGCCGGGCGTCATAGGCCGCGGCCAGCACGTCCTCCTCCAGCCCGGCGGTGACGGCAAAGGCACCGAGGTAGTCCCGCTTGCCGCTGGTTTTCGGGGCGACAAAATCCGCCAGGCAGTAGTTGGGGAAATCGCTCTTTTCGGTTTGCTGGCGCAGGTGGTGGCTTACCAGCAGCACCTCATCGCGGCGCTCATCACGGTAGATCGCTACGTCGTCCCCGATGCGGTTGGCCGGGAACAGCCCCACCACGCCGCGCGGCGCCAGGGCGTTATTGGCGGCCAGGCTGTCCAGCATGGCGTTGGCATCGGCAAACAGGCGCGTTGCCTCCTCCCCGATGACCTCATCCTCCAGGATGCGCGGATATTTGCCGGCCAGCGACCAGGTCATAAAGAACGGCGTCCAGTCGATGTAGTTACGCAGGGTCTCAATGCCGACGCTGACCGTCTGCACGCCCAGGCGGTGCGCCACCGGCGGGGTGTAATCGTCCCAGTCCAGCGCCAGCGCGTTCTCCCGCGCCGCCGCCAGCGTCACCGGCGGAGTGCGCGGCTTTTTGCGCCCATGCTGGATGCGCACCGTCTCATACTCTTTGCGGGTACGTGCCACGAAGCCGTCACGCTGGGACTCAGAAAGCAGCGCCGATACCACGCCCACGGTGCGCGAGGCGTTCTGCACATAGACCGTCGGCCCGCTGTAGTTCTGCTCGATCTTCACCGCAGTATGCGCTTTTGAGGTGGTGGCCCCGCCAATCAGCAGCGGCAAGGTAAAGCCCTGGCGCTGCATCTCTTTGGCAACGTTGACCATCTCATCCAGCGACGGCGTAATCAGCCCTGAGAGGCCGATAATATCCACCTTCTCCTCACGCGCGGTTTTCAGGATCTTGTCGGTGGGCACCATCACGCCCAGATCGATGATTTCATAGTTATTACACTGCAACACCACGCCGACGATGTTTTTGCCGATGTCGTGCACATCCCCTTTGACCGTCGCCAGCAGGATCTTGCCGTTGGTGCTGCCCTTCTGTTTACTGGCCTCAATGTACGGCTCGAGATAGGCGACCGCCTGCTTCATTACGCGGGCGGACTTCACCACCTGCGGCAGGAACATTTTGCCCTCGCCGAACAGGTCGCCCACCACGTTCATGCCGTCCATCAGCGGGCCTTCAATCACTTCGATTGGCCGCCCGGCCGCCTGCCGCGCCTCTTCGGTATCCAGCTCAATAAACTCAGTGATGCCTTTTACCAGTGAATATTCCAGCCGCTTGTTCACCGGCCAGGCGCGCCACTCCGCCTGCACGCCGGTTGTTTCGCCGCCCCCTTTATTGCCGCGGTATTTTTCCGCCAGCCCGAGCAGCCGCTCGGTGCTGTCGGCACGGCGGTTCAGCACCACATCTTCCACCGCATCCCGTAATTCAGCCGGCAAATCGTCATAGATCGCCAACTGCCCGGCGTTCACGATCCCCATGTCCATGCCGTTGCGGATGGCGTGGTAGAGGAAAACGGCGTGGATTGCCTCGCGTACCGGGTCATTGCCGCGGAACGAGAAAGAGACGTTAGAGACGCCGCCGGAGATCAGCGCGTGCGGCAATTCGGCTTTGATGTCACTGCACGCACCGATGAAGTCCACCGCGTAGTTGTTGTGCTCCTCGATGCCGGTGGCGACGGCGAAGATGTTCGGGTCGAAGATGATGTCTTCCGGCGGGAAACCGACCTGTTCAGTCAGGATCTGGTAGGCGCGGCGGCAGATTTCAATTTTGCGCGCGCGGGTGTCTGCCTGGCCCTCTTCATCAAACGCCATCACCACCACTGCCGCGCCGTAGCGCCGCACCAATTTCGCGTGGTGGATAAAGGCCGCCTCGCCCTCTTTCATCGAGATGGAGTTAACGATGCCTTTGCCCTGAATACACTTCAGCCCTTTCTCAATCACCTCCCATTTGGAGGAGTCGATCATGATCGGCACGCGGGCGATGTCCGGCTCACCGGCGATCAGGTTGAGGAAACGCACCATCGCCGCTTCGGCGTCCAGCATGCCTTCATCCATATTGATGTCGATGATCTGCGCGCCGCTCTCGACCTGCTGGCGCGCCACGTCCAGCGCCTCAGCATATTTCTCCTCTTTGATCAGCCGCTTGAAACGCGCCGAACCGGTGACGTTGGTGCGCTCGCCGACGTTCACAAACAGGGTGTTGGCATCAATGGTCAGCGGCTCCAGCCCGGCCAGGCGGCAGGCCACCGGAATCACCGGCAACGGGCGCGGGGTGACGCCCTCCACCGCGCGGGCAATGGCGGCGATGTGCTGTGGCGTGGTGCCGCAACAGCCGCCGACAATATTCAGGAACCCTGACCGGGCCCATTCGCCAATCTGCGCGGCCATCTCCCCGGCATCCAGATCGTATTCGCCAAAGGCGTTCGGCAGCCCGGCGTTGGGGTGGGCGGTCACGTAGCATTCGGCCATGCGCGACAGCTCCTGCACATACTGGCGCAGTTCGCCCGGCCCCAGCGCACAGTTGAGGCCAAAAGAGAGCGGCCGCACATGGCGCAGCGAGTTATAGAAGGCTTCAGTGGTCTGGCCCGACAGCGTGCGGCCGGAGGCATCGGTGATGGTGCCGGAGATCATCACCGGCAGCTCTACCCCCAGCGCCTCAAACTCACTCTCCACCGCAAAGGTGGCGGCTTTGGCATTCAGGGTGTCGAATACGGTTTCAATCATGATCAGATCGACACCGCCTTCGATCAGCGCGCGGGTGGATTCCCGGTAAGCGGCCACCAGCTGGTCAAACGTGATGTTACGGAAGGCGGGGTCGTTGACGTCGGGCGAAATGGAGGCGGTACGGTTGGTGGGGCCAAGCACCCCGGCCACGTAACGCGGCTTCTCCAGGGTGCGCGCCGTCCACTCGTCAGCGCAGATCCGCGCTAGCCGGGCCGCTTCGTAGTTAATTTCCGCGGAGAAGGACGCCATATGGTAATCAGCCATCGCGATGGGGGTGGCGTTGAAGGTATTGGTTTCGAGAATATCCGCCCCGGCCTCCAGGTAGCCGTAATGGATGGCGGTGATCACCTCCGGCCGCGTCAGCACCAGCAGGTCATTATTTCCTTTCAGGTCACTTTGCCAGCCGGCAAACCGTTCGCCCCGGTAATCCGCCTCTTCCAGCCGGTAACTCTGGATCATGGTGCCCATACCGCCATCCAGCACCAAAATACGTTGGGCAAGCTGCGCGCGCAGCGCTTCTGTTCGATGTGTCACTGTAACCTCAACCTCACCTTTCACCGGACGGCCGGCCCGGAACCTGTATGCGATGGCGCACCTGACGGCGTGCTGAAAAATCAGACAACCGCCATCCTAACACAAGTTTTTCTGCCGCCATCACCCGCCATACTGAGACTTTTTCAGCCATAGCCGCTGACTCATCGGATGAGCAAAGCGGAGGCTTGTCCGCCATACTGATGAAATGAAAATAACTTCCATGTTTTCCCTTTCGCCCTCTTGATAAAGGATTTCGCCATGGTGACGTCACCCCCTGCTAAACGCGGCAAAAAGCCCCGCACTGCGGCTTCTACCCCGGCGGCCACCGGCCAGGTACAGTCACTGACCCGTGGGCTGACACTGCTGGAATATATTGCCGCCTCACACGGCAGTGTGGCGCTGACTGACCTCGCCCAGCAGGCGGGGCTGCCGAACTCCACCACCCACCGCCTGTTGACCACCATGCAGCAGCAAGGCTTTGTGCGGCAGGTAGGCGACCTGGGGTTATGGACCATCGGTACGCACGCCTTTGTGGTCGGCAGCAGTTTTTTGCAGAGCCGCAACCTGCTGGCGATGGTGCACCCGGTGCTGCGCTCGCTGATGGAGGAGTCCGGTGAGACGGTGAACCTGGCCGTGTTCGATCACAGCGATTCGCAGGTCATTATCATCGATCAGGTGCAGTGCAACGCGCTGATGCGCATGTCCGCGCCGATTGGCGGCAAACTGCCGCTGCACGCTTCCGGCGCGGGTAAAGCGTTTCTGTCGACCCTGCCCGAAGAGCGCGTGGTGGCACTGCTGCATAAAACCGGTTTGCACAGCTATACGCCGCGCACCCTGACCGCGCCGGCCAACTTGCGGCAGGCACTGGCAGAGACCCGCAAGCGCGGCTACGCCTTCGATGATGAGGAACATGCGCTCGGCCTGCGCTGTGTGGCAGCCTGCATTTTTGACGAGCACCATGACGCTCACGCCGCGATCTCTATCTCCGGGCCGGTGTCCCGTATTACAGATGAGCGCGTGACGGAACTGGGTGCGCTGGTGATCCATGCCGCCAAAGAGGTGACGCAGGCCTATGGCGGCATGCGCGGGTAATCCTCCGCGGGCCGCTGGCTGAAGCGCCGGCTGCGGGGATAAGCGAACACATCCTCACTGTGGCCGCTGCGGATCCGCTGTTGCAGGGCGCGCCAGTATGCGGCGCTGAACAGCTCAGCGTGCAGCTCCTCAAACAGCGCCCGGGTGCGGCTATCGCTGCAGAGGAAGTGGCGGAACTCCTCCGGGAAGACATCATTAGGCGCGACGCTGTACCACGGCTCCGCCGCCAGCTCCTCCTCCGGATAGCGTGCTGCGGGGATGTCGCGGAAATTAACCTCCGTCATGTAGCAGATTTCGTCATAGTCATAAAACACCACGCGCGCGTGGCGGGTGACGCCGAAATTCTTGAACAGCATATCGCCGGGGAAGATATTGGCCGCAGCCAACTGCTTGATGGCGTTGCCATACTCCTCAATGGCGTTCCGTTGCTCTGCTTCATCCGCCTGCGCCAGGTAGAGGTTCAGCGGCGTCATGCGCCGCTCCATATACAGATGGCGGATCAGCAGCTGATCCCCCAGATCTTCCAGCTTCTCCGGCACCTCATGCCGGAGTGCAGCCAGCAGCGCCGGGGAAACAGCGGCCTTGTCGATCACAAAGTTTTCATACTCCTGGGTGTCAGCCATGCGGCCGACCCGGTCATGTTCCTTTACCAACTGGTAACAGGCGCGAACCCGTGCCGCGCTTACCTCTTTAGGCGGCGCAAACCGATCCTTAATCACTTTGAATACCCGGTCAAACGAGGGCAGCGTGAACACCAGCATCACCATACCCGGCACGCCGGGGGCGATGATGAACGGCTCATTATGCCGGGCCATAAACGCCAGGTATTCGCGGTAGTATTCGGTTTTGCCATGCTTCTGGCAGCCGATTGCCGTGTAAAGCTCCGCCGTGCTTTTGCCTGGCAGAATCTCATGCAGCCACGCCACCAGCGCCGCCGGGAACGGGGCGTACACCATAAAATAGGCGCGGGCAAAACCAAACACGATGCTGGCGTCATCCTCCCCCGTCAGGCAGGTATCAACAAACAGCCGCCCCGCGCCGCTGCGGTGAATGGGTAACAGAAAGGGCGTAACGCGATTTGCCATTCTGATCTTGCCCACCAGCCACGCCGCTTTGTTGCGGTAAAACAGCTCGTTGGCAATCTCAAACCGCGCATCTGCCAGCGCCGGGGCACCAAACTGGCGCACTATGACCTGTTCAATCGCCTGCACATCCCGCGGCAGATCTTCCCATAACAGGCGCAGCGGCAGGTCGCTGAGCAGCCTGTGCAGCATCCCCGCGATGCCCCGCTCCGGCCTGATATGCCGGTCAAGCGGCCTGGGAAGAGGGTGAAACTGCGCCGGGGGCTGCGAACTGAAGATAAACAGCTTATCCGGCGTCAGCCCCCGGTGCTGGAAAAGGCGGCAGTAAACGGAGTTAAAGAAGCTTTCTGCGATCTCATAACGCGGGTAGTCCGGTAACAGCCCGGTATAGAGGGTTTTAATCCGGCTGATAAATGCCGCATCGTGGACGCGCGGCCCGGCGATGCACGTCAGCTGCGCGACGACCAGGCCGACGTGATGGTCATAGAGATGGATGCGCTGCTTCATCGCCTGCTGTACGGCGGGCCAGTCTGCCTTTTCGAAACGCTGCTGCGCGCCGGCGGTTATCTCCAGAAAACGGCCATACTGGGCATCAAACCCCTGAAGAATGGTCTGTGCAATCAATGTTTCCATCGCGCTGCCCTCGCTGCCCGGCAAGCGGCGCGGTTGCCCGCCCCGCTGCGCCTCAGAATTGCTGCTCTTCCGTAGAACCGGTCAGCGCCGTCACAGAGGAGCTGCCGCCCTGAATCACCGTCGTGACCTTGTCAAAATAGCCGGTGCCGACCTCCTGCTGATGGGCGGCAAAAGTGTAGCCCCGTGCACCGGCCTCAAACTCCGGCTGCTGCACTTTATCCACGTAATGCTTCATGCCCTCTCCCTGCGCGTAGGCATGGGCCAGGTCGAACATGTTGAACCACATGCTGTGGATACCCGCCAGGGTGATGAACTGATAGACATACCCCATCTCTGCCAGCGCATCCTGAAAGCGGGCGATGGTGGCGTCATCCAGGTTTTTCTTCCAGTTGAACGACGGGGAGCAGTTGTATGCCAGCAGCTTGCCGGGGAAACGGGCGTGGATGGCGTCGGCAAATTTACGGGCAGCGGCCAGATCCGGCGTAGAGGTTTCGCACCATACCAGATCGGCGTAGGGCGCATAGGCCAGCCCACGGCTGATCGCCTGTTCGATACCGGCATGGGTACAGAAGAAGCCCTCCGGCGTGCGTTTCCCCGTCAGGAACCGGCTGTCTTCAGGGTCGCAATCAGAGGTCAGCAGATCGGCAGCATCGGCGTCAGTGCGGGCCACCAACAGCGTCGGCACCCCCAGCACATCGGCCGCCAGCCGCGCCGCCACCAGTTTCTGCACGGCTTCCCGGGTCGGCACCAGCACTTTTCCGCCCATGTGGCCGCACTTCTTCACCGCGGCGAGCTGGTCCTCAAAATGTACCGCCGCGGCTCCGGCTTCAATCATCGCTTTCATCAGCTCAAACGCGTTCAACACCCCGCCGAACCCCGCCTCGGCATCGGCCACAATCGGCAGGAAATAGTCGGTGTAGCCCTGGTCCCCCGGCCCGATGCCCTTTGCCCACTGAATCTGATCCGCACGGCGGAACGTGTTATTGATGCGTTTTACCACGGCCGGAACAGAATCCACCGGATAGAGTGACTGGTCAGGATACATGGCGGAGGCGCTGTTGGCGTCTGCCGCAACCTGCCACCCGGAGAGGTAGATCGCCTCAAGCCCGGCTTTGGCCTGTTGCAGCGCCTGCCCGCCGGTCAGCGCGCCCAGACAATTGACATAGCCTTTGCGTGCTTCGCCATGCAGCAGCTTCCATAACTTTTCGGCACCCAGTTGCGCCAGCGTGCAGGCCGGGTTGACGGAGCCCCGCAGGGCAATAACCTCTTCAGCCCGATAAGGGCGGGTGATGCCGTGCCAGCGTGGCGCTTTCCACTGTTGTTCAAGTGCATCGATCTGTTGGTGACGGGAGAGAATCATAGCAGCGATCCTTATATCAATGGGCGTGGGGGTTCAGGCCAGCAAGGCATAACCGGGCAGGGTCAGGAAATCGATGAGTTCATCCTGGGTAGTGATCTGCTCCATCAGGTTCGCGGCTTCGGTAAAACGGCCGTGGCTGAAGCGTTGCTCTCCCACTTCCTGTTGAATCGTGTGCAACTCCTCGGCCAGCATCTGCCGGAACAGGGCTTTAGTGACGACACGACCATCACTCAGGCTTTTCTGGTGGTGAATCCACTGCCAGATGGACGTCCGGGAAATTTCAGCCGTGGCCGCATCCTCCATCAGGCCATAAATGGGTACGCAGCCATTGCCGCTGATCCAGGCTTCAATGTATTGCACTGCGACCCGGATATTGGCGCGCATTCCCTGCTCCGTGCGCTCGCCGGGGCAAGGGGCCAGCAGGTCGTCGGCCGTGATCGGGGCATCCTGCCCGCGCAGGACATCCAGCTGGTTAGGCCGGTTTCCCAATGCCTGATCGAACACGGCATTCACCGTGTCAGCCAGGCCGGGATGGGCAATCCAGGTGCCGTCGTGGCCATTGGCAGCTTCGCGCATTTTGTCTGCCCTGACCCTCTCCAATACTGCGGCATTTTTCTCAGGATCTTTGCTGGGGATGAAGGCCGCCATGCCGCCCATCGCAAAGGCACCGCGGCGGTGACAGGTGTTGATCAACAGCCTTGAGTAGGCGTCCAGGAAGGGCTGGTCCATCGTAACCGACTGACGGTCCGGCAGGGCGCGATCGCTGTGGTTTTTCAATGTTTTGATATAGCTGAAGATATAATCCCACCGGCCGCAATTCAGCCCGACAATATGATCGCGCAGGGCGTAGAGAATCTCATCCATCTGGAATACGGCCGGGAGCGTCTCAATTAATACGGTGGCTTTGATGGTGCCGCGCGGCAGAGAGAAGCGATCTTCCGTCACGCTGAACACCCGGCTCCACCAGGCGGCTTCCTGCCAGGACTGCATTTTTGGCAGATAAAAATAGGGCCCGCTGCCTTTTGCCAGCAATGCCTGATGGTTATGAAAAAAGTAGAGAGCAAAATCAAACAGGCTGGCCGGGATGGCTTCGCCTTGCCACTGCACATGCCTTTCCGGCAGGTGGAGCCCCCGCACCCGGCAAATTAATACCGCCGGTTCGGGCTTCAGCTGATAGATCTTCCCGTTGTCATGGGTATAGGAGATCGTCCCATTAACGGCATCACGCAGTGCGATCTGCCCATCGATCACTTTTTCCCAGCTTGGGGCCAGTGAGTCTTCAAAGTCTGCCATGAAAACATTCACGTCAGCATTCAGGGCATTAATCACCATTTTGCGCTCAACCGGCCCGGTAATTTCAACCCGGCGGTTTTGCAGATCCTGAGGGATGCCGCGGATTGACCAGGCTTTCTGCCTGATGGAAAGCGTTTCCGGAGCAAAATCAGGTAACTTGCCTGCATCAATTTCTTGCTGCCGGCGCTGGCGTGCATTGAGCAGCTCGTTCCGCTGGGAAGTAAATTCGCTGACCAGTTCCGTCATAAACCGGATGGCCGGCTCTGTCAGAACGATCTGTTCATTGTCGTGAAACGGTTGGGTAAAGCTGAGATCCGGGCTTAACGTGGGTTGATTCATCACCTTCTCCTGCATCTGTATCAGAGACATTGCTAAGGCTTACGCGCCGGGACAGCAAACCCGTTCGTGTGATTACCGGACGATCCCTGGTCAGGGTGGTTAAGAGTACGCCGGTCATATTGAGCATAATTCAACCTCATAAAAAATCAAAAACGATTTCCATTTTATTTATTACGTACGGAAAGTGCCTTCCAAACCAGCGTGTTAAACGACAAGTTGATACAAAGAAATTAAGAAGTACACCTCAGAAATGCTAAAAGGGGGGAAATGCTCATGGGATCAAAGCGGGATCAGGTGAGATCAGAATCAGGGAGAGGAAAATGAAAAACGGCAGCCTGAGGGCTGCCGTTCTGGCGTGGAATTAATCTAATGTCGGGTTCATCTGGCGCAGATCAAACGGTGTGATCTGGTAAACGTAATAGTTCAGCCAGTTGGAGAACAGCAGATGCCCGTGGCTGCGCCAGCTCGCCTTTGGCGGTAAATCGGGGTTGTCTTGGGGGAAATAGTTGACCGGCAGTGTCGGTGACAGGCCTGCAGCCACATCCCGCAGGTATTCTCCGCCCAGTGTCCCGGCATCATACTCCGGATGGCCGGTAACAAACGCCATACGCTTATCTTTGGTGGCAAACAGGTAAGGCCCTGTCTCTTCTGACTCTGCCAGGATATCCAGGTCAGGCACCGCATGGAGTACATCTGCAGGGAAATCAGCATAACGGGAGTGCGGAGCCAGGAAGGTTTCATCAAACCCACGCGTCAGTAAGGCGTGGGGCTGAAGCGTCTGGTGCTGGTAAACACCGGACAACTTTACGTCACGCGTCATTTTCGGGATGCCGTACAACACATTCAGCGCAGCCTGCACCGCCCAGCAAACAAACAAGGTGGAAGTCACATGCTCTTTGGCCCAATGCACAATACGTTCGATTTGCGGCCAGTAAGCGACATCATTGAAGTCAACCAGCCCCAGCGGCGCACCTGTCACAATCAGGCCATCGAAGTTTTCATGCTGGATATCTTCGAAGTCGCAATAGAAGTTATTGAGATGCTCAGCAGGTGTGTTTTTAGACTCACGACTATCAATACGCAGGAGTTGAATATCGATCTGCAGGGGCGAATTGGAAAGCAGCCGCAGAAACTGATTCTCAGTTTCGATCTTTTTCGGCATCAGATTAAGCACCAGAACCTTCAAAGGACGGATCTCTTGTGTCTTTGCACGGGAAGAGGTCATTACAAAAACGTTCTCTTCACGCAAAAAATTCACGGCTGGCAACTCATCCGGAACCCGAATCGGCATAACTTTTATCCTCACAGCATACGTTTAAACGTTTAGACTTCTAGATGCCCGAAGATAGCGGTTTCTGCCCAGATTGTCGAGTCTTCATGCAATAGATGAAAATGTTTCACTGCCTGGTGCATAAGGGAACGCGTTTAACCCCTGCAGATGAGCGTAAATACGCCTTTAAATGAGCAAAAAGAGAACAGAAAAGGGAAGTTTGGGATGTAAAAAGGGAAAGTGAAGAGAAGAAATGTCGACAAGGCGAGGCAGTTTAGCCGTTATAACAAAAGAAAAAGCCTCATACTTTCGTATGAGGCTTCATCTCTGTTTGATGCCTGGCAGTTCCCTACTCTCGCATGGGGAGACCCCACACTACCATCGGCGCTACGGCGTTTCACTTCTGAGTTCGGCATGGGGTCAGGTGGGACCACCGCGCTAGTGCCGCCAGGCAAATTCTTTATTTGCCGAACTCTAACCGCTTAAAAACTGGTGCTGATACCCAGAGTCGAACTGGGGACCTCACCCTTACCAAGGGTGCGCTCTACCAACTGAGCCATATCAGCACACTTAATTTGATGCCTGGCAGTTCCCTACTCTCGCATGGGGAGACCCCACACTACCATCGGCGCTACGGCGTTTCACTTCTG
>NZ_PJZH01000021.1 GCF_002858715.1 Chimaeribacter coloradensis
TTTTGTGCATCCGAAGATGCTGGATATCGTCTTGTGAGTGCCCACACAGATTGTCTGATAAATTGTTAAAGAGCAGTGAGTTACGCGCTTTCGCTTGCTAACTCGAGGTGGCGTATATTACGCTTTCCTCTTTCAGAGTCAACCTCTTTTTCAGAAGTTTTTTCTCTTTCGTCCCGGCCGCTTGTGAAGTGAATCACTTGCGCCGTGTCGATGGAGGCGCATTATAGGGAGCTGGCTCAGGATGGCAAGCAAATATCTTCACCTTTATTCTGCATGCTCTCTTTTCAAGCAATACGCTTATCTTTTGCGCTTTTTAATCGCTTCCGGCAGGTCTGCCAGGCTATTTAACACCCAATCGGCGCTATTTTCCCCTGCTTCCGTTACCGGCTTGCCGCTCCGGACCAGGACTTTCGTCCCTACCCCGGCCGCCAGGCCTGCCAGCATATCCTCTGGCTTATCCCCTACCATATAAGAAGCAGCCATATCGATGTTGAGTTCCTGTTGTGCGGCCAGCAGCATACCAGGCTGAGGCTTGCGGCATTCACAGTTCTGGCGATAAGCCTCAACGCTGCCTTCCGGGTGATGCGGGCAGAAATAGATGCCGTCAAGATCCACATCACGATCGGCCAGTGACCAATCCATCCACTCCGTCAGCTGCATAAACTGATCTTCCGTGAACATCCCCCGGGCGATGCCTGACTGGTTGGTCACAACGACCAGCGCAAAGCCCATCTTTTTCAGGGCCTGACAGGCTTCAATGACGCCCTCTATAAACTGGAAGTTATCGATCTCATGCACGTACCCGTGATCAACATTTAAGGTACCGTCACGGTCGAGAAAAATTGCTGGAACTTGTTGTGCCACGTTTTGGCTCCTGATGGCTGGAAAACCCGGTCAGTATCGCATGTTTTTATCCGGCGTAAGAGTGCCGGGGCGCAGCAATCTGCGTTGACTTGGACGTCTAGACACCTTACCATCCGCCCCATGCCCCGGCAGTCATGTCAGGGCCACTTTTATCACGCCACAGGCAACAGCGATAAAATAAGAAGAACATGATTAAACTTTCCAACATTACTAAAGTGTTTCAGCAGGGCTCGCGCACTATTAATGCGCTCTCTGACGTGTCACTTCACGTCCCTGCCGGGCAGATCTATGGGGTTATCGGTGCTTCCGGCGCAGGTAAGAGTACCCTTATCCGCTGCGTTAATCTGCTGGAGCGCCCTACCCACGGGCAGGTCCTGGTGGACGGCACGGATCTGACCACGCTCTCTGAGAGCCAGCTGGTACGCGCCCGCCGCCAGATTGGCATGATCTTCCAGCACTTCAATTTGCTCTCATCGCGTACCGTCGCCGGTAACGTCGCCCTTCCGCTGGAACTGGACAACCAGCCCGCCGC
The DNA here is from genome assembly GCF_002858715.1 of Chimaeribacter coloradensis. GTDB lineage: Bacteria > Pseudomonadota > Gammaproteobacteria > Enterobacterales > Enterobacteriaceae > Chimaeribacter > Chimaeribacter coloradensis. The sequence continues at coordinate 1,397 of NZ_PJZH01000021.1, forward strand.
CGAGATCAAACGCCGCGTCACCGAACTGCTGGACCTGGTTGGCCTGGCAGACAAGCATGATGTCTATCCGGCCAACCTTTCCGGTGGCCAGAAACAGCGTGTGGCGATTGCCCGGGCACTGGCCAGCAACCCTAAGGTATTGTTGTGTGATGAAGCCACCAGCGCGCTGGACCCGGCCACCACCCGCGCGATCCTGGAGTTGTTGAAAGACATCAACCGGCGTCTCGGCCTGACGATTCTGCTTATTACCCATGAAATGGACGTCGTGAAACGCATCTGCGATCAGGTTGCGGTCATCAGCGGCGGCAAGCTGATCGAGCAGGATAAAGTCAGCGAGATGTTCTCGCACCCGAAAACCCCGCTGGCCCAGGCCTTTATTCAGTCCACCCTGCATCTGGATATTCCGGATGATTATGCAGAGCGGATGATCCCGGAACCGGCTGCCGGCCGCGTGCCGCTGTTACGGCTGGAGTTCACCGGCCAGTCAGTGGATGCCCCGCTGCTGTCTGAGGCGGTACGCCGTTTCAACATTAATAACAACATTATCAGCGCGCAGATGGATTACGCCGGCGGCGTTAAATTCGGCATTATGCTGACAGAGCTGCATGGTGACGAGGCATCTACGCTGGCGGCAATTCAGTTCCTGAAGGAACATCATGTGAAAGTTGAGGTTCTTGGTTATGTCTGAGGCAATGATGTGGTTATTAGGCCGCGGCATCTGGGAAACCCTGATGATGACCTTCGTCTCCGGTTTCTTTGGGTTTGTGCTGGGGCTGCCGGTGGGCGTACTGCTCTATATTACCCGCCCGGGCCAGATCAGTGACAACAAGAAGCTTTACCGTTTCCTGTCGGCACTGGTGAATATTTTCCGGTCGATTCCTTTTATCATCCTGCTGGTCTGGATGATCCCGTTCACGCGCGTTATCGTCGGCACCTCTATTGGTCTGCAGGCGGCGATTGTGCCGCTGACCGTAGGCGCTGCGCCCTTTATTGCCCGGATGGTGGAGAACGCCCTGCTGGAGATCCCAACCGGCCTGATTGAGGCGGCCCGTGCAATGGGTGCCACCCCGATGCAAATCATCAAAAAGATTCTGCTGCCGGAAGCGCTGCCGGGCCTGGTGAATGCCGCGACCATCACGCTGATCACCCTGGTGGGCTACTCTGCAATGGGGGGTGCCGTCGGTGCCGGCGGTCTGGGGCAGATTGGCTATCAATACGGTTATATCGGTTATGATGCCACGGTCATGAATACGGTCCTGGTGCTGCTGGTTCTGTTGGTTTATCTGATCCAGCTCTGCGGTGACCGCATTGTCAAAACTGTCACACATAAATAACGGTCGTCATAATAGCGCCCTGCGGGGCGCATAATTAATATCCGTCTATAGAGGAAAAGGATATGGCTTTTAAGTTTAAATCTCTCGCGGTAGTGGGTGCGCTTCTGGGTACGCTGGCCCTGGCCGGGTGTGGGCAGGAAGAGAAAGATCCTAACCATATTAAAGTCGGCGTGATTGTCGGTGCTGAACAGCAGGTTGCGGAAGCGGCACAGAAAGTGGCCAAAGAGAAATATGGTCTGGATGTGGAGCTGGTCACCTTTAACGATTATGTCCTGCCGAATGAAGCACTGAGCAAAGGCGACATCGACGTCAACGCCTTCCAGCATAAACCTTACCTGGACCAGCAGATCAAAGATCGCGGGTACAAGCTGGTGTCAGTGGGTAATACCTTTGTCTACCCTATCGCCGGTTACTCTAAAAAGATCAAATCCCTGTCTGAACTGCAGGATGGCTCCCAGATCGCCCTGCCGAACGACCCGACCAACCTTGGCCGCTCCCTGCTGCTGCTGCAGAAACAGGGCCTGATTAAGCTGAAAGAGGGTGTAGGCCTGCTGCCGACCGTGCTGGACGTAGTAGAAAACCCGAAACAGCTGAAACTGGTTGAGCTGGAAGCCCCGCAACTGCCGCGCTCCCTGGACGACCAGCAGATCGCCCTGGCGATCATCAACACCACCTACGCCAGTCAGATTGGCCTGACCCCGGCGAAGGACGGCATCTTTGTGGAAGACAAAGACTCGCCTTACGTGAACATGATCGTTTCCCGTGAAGACAATAAAGACGCGGAGAACGTGAAGAAGTTTATCCAGGCCTATCAGTCTGCTGAAGTGGATGAAGCGGCCAATAAAATCTTCAACGGCGGTGCGGTAAAAGGCTGGTAAATCTCCTGTTTCCGGTTTTTAACCTGATATCTCTGAGACGGGCTGCGGCCCGTCTTGTTATTTGCGCGATAGATTGTTTCAATAACGCCACTTTTTTATAGCAGAGGAACTCCCATGCGCGCTTTACCTCTCTGTTTGCTGGCGCTGCTGCTTGCAGGATGCACCACTACGCCGACCCACCCGCCGGCTTCTGCCAACAAACCGATCTTCTCCTCCCCTAAACCCGCCCGGCCTAAGCCCGTCGTGCATACCGCGCCGGTGAAGCTCTATAACAGCGCCGAAGAGCTGGTCGCCCAGCCGTTCCGCGACCTGGGCCCGGTGTCCGGAGAGTCCTGCCAGGCGACGGCGCAAGCCGCTGCGCCTAACCTCGCCACTGCCCGCAAGAAAATGCAGATCCGCGCCTCCACCATGAAAGCCAATGCGGTGCTGGTCCATAAATGTGAAGTGGTCAGCAATACGGCGGGCTGCTATCAGCAGGCGGTTTGTCAGGGCACCGCACTGGACGTCACCTTTAAATGACCGCTTTCAGCTTTCAGCAGATCGGGGTTATCCGCTCTCCTTATAAAGAGAAATTTGCCGTGCCCCGCCAGCCCGGGCTGGTCGAAGACGGCGGCGGCGAGCTGCATCTGCTGCCCCCCTATAATCAGCCGGAAGCAGTGCGCGGCCTGGAGGCGTTCAGCCACCTGTGGGTGATGTTTATCTTTCACCAGACGATGGAAGGCGGCTGGCGCCCCACGGTACGGCCGCCGCGTCTCGGCGGCAATGCCCGGATGGGCGTGTTCGCCACCCGCTCTACCTTCCGCCCCAACCCGCTGGGCATGTCGTTGATTGAACTGAAAGGCATCCGCCAGCAGGGCAATACGGTGATTTTGCAGCTCGGCAGCCTGGATCTGGTCGACGGCACCCCGGTGGTGGACATCAAACCCTATCTGCCGTTTGCTGAAAGCCACCCCGGCGCGCGCGCTGGCTTCGCCCAGTTGGCCCCGGCGGCGGATATGCCGGTGCGCTTTTCCGCCCTGGCGGAGCAGCAGTTACAGGCGGAAAGCCGTGCTTATCCGCAGTTGCGCCGCTTCCTCACCCAGGTGCTGGCGCAGGACCCCCGCCCCGCCTACCGCAAAGGGGACGAGGAAAATCGTGACTACGCCGTCCACCTGCTGGCGTTTAATGTGCGCTGGCGGGTGCAGCAAAATGAAACGGAAGTGCTCAGCCTCGACAGGGTGTAATTTTCTTGCCGCTCTCTTTTGCGCAAGCCCGCGGCACTGGTAAACTAAGTGACTTTTCATATTTTGGCCGCCCTCCCGGCAGCCTGATGCAATTTGCTGTTCTAATTGGAACCACTACATCATGCGTACTAGTCAATATCTGCTCTCCACCCTCAAGGAGACCCCAGCCGACGCAGAGGTCATCAGCCACCAGCTGATGCTGCGCGCCGGGATGATTCGCAAGCTGGCCTCCGGGTTGTACACCTGGCTGCCGACGGGCCTGCGCGTTCTGAAAAAAGTCGAAAACATCGTGCGCGAAGAGATGAACAACGCCAACGCCATCGAAGTGTCGATGCCGGTGGTACAGCCTGCGGACCTGTGGCAGGAGAGCGGCCGCTGGGAGCAGTACGGCCCGGAGCTGCTGCGCCTGGTTGACCGCGGCGATCGCCCGTTCGTCCTCGGCCCGACGCATGAAGAAGTGATCACCGACCTGATCCGCAACGAAATCAGCTCCTATAAGCAGCTGCCGCTGAACTTCTTCCAGATTCAGACCAAATTCCGTGACGAAGTGCGCCCGCGCTTCGGGGTAATGCGTTCACGTGAATTCCTGATGAAAGATGCGTACTCCTTCCACACCACGCAGGAATCCTTGCAGGAAACCTACGACGCGATGTACGCCGCCTACAGCAAAATCTTCACCCGCATGGGCCTTGATTTCCGTGCCGTACAGGCGGACACCGGCTCCATCGGCGGCAGCGCCTCCCATGAGTTCCAGGTGCTGGCCTCCAGCGGTGAAGATGACATCGTCTTCGCGACCGGCTCCGACTATGCCGCCAACATCGAGCTGGCAGAAGCGGTCGCCCCGAAAGCGGAACGTGACGCGCCGGCTGAAGCGATGCGTGAAGTCGAGACGCCGGATGCGAAAACCATCGCTGAACTGGTTGAGCAGTTTAACCAGCCGATTGAGCAAACCGTCAAAACCCTGCTGGTTCATGCCCGTGAAGAGAGCGGCCATAAACTGGTGGCCCTGCTGATCCGCGGCGATCACGAGCTGAATGAAGTGAAAGCGGAAAAAGTGGCGCTGGTTGCCGCCCCGCTGACTTTCGCGACCGAAGCGGAGATCCGTGAGCTGGTCGGCGCAGGCCCGGGCTCACTCGGCCCGGTCAACCTGCCGGTGCCGGTGGTGGCTGACCGCGCCGTCGCCGTGATGAGCGACTTCAGCGCCGGTGCCAACCGTGACGGTAAGCACCTGTTCGGCATCAACTGGGAGCGCGACCTGCCGCTGCCTCAGGTGGCGGACATCCGCAGCGTCAAAGAGGGCGACATCAGCCCGGATGGCCAGGGTACGCTGCTGATCAAACGCGGTATCGAAGTGGGCCACATCTTCCAGCTCGGCACCAAATACTCCGAGGCGATGAACGCCACGGTTCAGGGCGAAGATGGCCGCAACCAGACCATGACCATGGGCTGCTACGGCATCGGTGTCACCCGTGTGGTCGCGGCAGCCATTGAGCAGAACCACGACGAACGCGGCATCATCTGGCCGGACGCCATCGCGCCGTTCCAGGTGGCGATCCTGCCGATGAACATGCACAAATCTTTCCGTGTGAAAGAAGTGGCCGAAGCGCTCTACAACACCCTGCGTGCCCAGGGTGTGGATGTCATCCTCGACGATCGTAAAGAGCGCCCGGGCGTGATGTTTGCTGACATGGAGCTGATCGGCGTGCCGCACACCATCGTCATCGGCGATCGTAATCTGGACGCTGAAGAGGTGGAGTACAAAAACCGCCGCTCCGGTGAGAAGCAGATGCTGAAAACCGCTGAGATGGCGGACTTCCTGCTGAGCCAGATCCCGCGCTAAGCCAGACTTATACGTAATAAAAAACGCCCTTGATTGGGCGTTTTTTTATGCGCTTTTTTCAAGCGTCACTCACACTGTTTACCGGGGTGAAGCTGCGGCGCGCTGTCCGGCACCACAACCCGTTGCGATGCGTCACTCTCCGGCCCCTGCTGAATGGCATAATGGCCCTCCAGCGTCAGGAAAACCGGCTCCGCTGCCAGATCCTCACCGCGCAATTTGCCCCATGCCTGCGCCAGCGCCCCCTGCTGCTCCACCGGGTAGCGCTGACCTGTGGCACAGTCGTGGAAGGTCGCTTTGCCCGCCTGTTGCCGGAACATGCCGCGCATCGCCATCGGCGTGGACGGCAGCGGCGCAGTTACAGAATGCAGGGTGTAGTTGAACGCGGAAGTGATGGGCGTCCCGTTGCGGTCAAGCATCTCCAGGCTCTTTTCGCGGGCGCGGAAGTACCGCTTTTCACCCTCAGGCGAGGTCAGCACCAGTTTGTCGGCGGTACGCGCCCAGCGGCCATAACCGGCAAACACCCGCTTTTCCGCACCCGCTTTCTCATTGCCGGTATAATTTTCCTGCAAAATATAGGTGCCGTCTTCGGCCAGAAACAGCGTGGTGTCAATGCCGCTGCAATCCGCGCACGGCAGCAGGCCGCGATAGCTCTGCTCCATCGGTTGTAAGGATTGCTCATGCGCATGAAAGGCGCGGTGGCAGCCAAACAGGGAGAGCGCGCCCAATGAAAACAGCAACGCCAGGGTTATTTTTTTCACAGTATCTCCTGCTGTGTGCTTCTTCCTGGTTAAGGTGAAGCCCGCCTAAACCGGCCGGACTTTGCCGCGCAAAGCTTTGGTGGAGGCCTTGCGGCTTTTGCCTTCCAGCCGCCGTACTTTTGAGGCTTTGGTCGGCCGGGTGGCGCGGCGCACCTTCTCCACAACCACGGCCTGCTGAATCAGCGCCACCAGCCGGCTCAGCGCCGCCTCGCGGTTCATCTCCTGGCTGCGGTACTCCTGCGCCTTGATAATCACCACCCCTTCAGCAGTGATGAGATGGTGGGTCATCGCCAGCAGCCGCGCCTGGTAAAAGGGCGGCAGGCTGGAGGCGCGGATGTCAAAACGCAGGTGGATCGCCGTGGAGGTTTTATTCACATTTTGCCCACCCGCGCCCTGCGCGCGGATTGCCGTCAGCTCTATTTCGTGGTCAGGCAGTGTCACACTGTTTGAAATAATTAATGCCACTTAGCTCGCCTGTTGCCATTCGGTGAAATGGATCTCCAGGTTGGTCTGCGCATCAGACAACCAGAGGGTGCCTTCCTGAAGCGTAGCCTGTAAATCCATGTTCCGGTTAGCTAAACCTGCCAGCTTCGCCATCTGGGCATCATCCAGAAAACGCACACTAAGGTTTTTCATCGCCCGTGCTTTCGGCTCCATCTGCGCCCACCAGACGGTGGCGGCCCGTTCGCCATACGCATACAGCACCACGCGCGGCGACTGGTTGCAGGCTTTTTTCAGCCGCTTTTCATCCGGCAGGCCGAGCTCAATCCACAACTCCAGGCCGTTATGGTTGTTGCGCTGCCACAGTTCCGGCTCCCCTTCGGCGCTCAGGCCGCGGGTAAAGTGCAGCCGTTCGTCGGCGTGGCAGATCCAGGCCAGCAGCCGCAGCATCATGCGCTGCTCCGTTTCCGAAGGGTGCTGGGCAACCGTCAGGCTGGCGTCATAAAAAAAATTACGGTCCATGTCGGCAATGTTTATCGCCGCTTTATAAATAGTGGCTTTCAGCGCCATGTTTCATCTCTCCTGTTCAGGGCGACAGTGTACTTGAAAGCGTGGGGCAACGACCAGCGGTGCCCGCTGCGGCTAAATGCCTGATGTCAGATGAAACCCTGAGCGGGGCGCTGAACTCTCAGCGTCGCCTGTGCTATAGTCGTTAGATAATGAGCGTTTATCTTCGTAGGGCAATCGGCACGCTGGGCGCGTAGCCTACTGGGATAAGCGTTCAGGGGAGGATATTGTGCGACAATATTGCGAGTTAGTACGCCGGTTTTATGCCGAGATCGGCAGTGGTGATCTCGGCTATGTGCCCGATGCGCTGGGCTGTGTGTTGCAAACATTGGACGAAGTGGCCGCTAACCCGGCCCTTCCGTCCTCCGTTAGGGACCAGGCGGCATTTGCCGCCGCTAACTTATTGGTGAGCGATTATGTCGATGAATGATGAGTATCAACCCATCAATTGTGATGACTACGATAATCTTGAGCTCGCCTGTCAGAAGCATTATGTATTGACGCTGAAGATGCGAAGCGGAGAGATTGTGGAAGGCAAGGCAAGCGATCTGATTTCACGTAAGCGCGTGGAATATCTGGTGATCGAGGAGGCCGGCAATGCACGGGAAGTGCGGCTGGATTACATTGCCAGCTTCAGCCACCCGGAACTGGGCACCGTGGACGTCAGCATCGACTGACATCCCCCGAAACGACAAGGGCAGCCAGAGGCTGCCCTTTTACTTTTCTGCACACTCAGGGCTTCTGCGCTGCGTACCAGGCGGCCAGATCCTGAATATCCTGATCCGACAGCTCGGACGCATACCCGCTCATAATAGCCGCCTGCCCGGCGCTGCGGTCGCCGCTTTTATACGCGTGTAACGCCGCTTCAAGGTAATCCTGCTGCTGCCCGGCCAGATTAGGGTAAACCGGCGCGGAAGATTTGCCCGCCTCCCCGTGGCACGCCATACAGGCTGCGGCTTTCTCTTTGCCTGCTGCACTGTTGCCCGCTGCCAGCGCCGGGCCGCTCAGCCCGCACGCCAGCATCACTACACCTGCCCACTTCATGCCTGTTCCTCAACGTTATAGGTGACCGCTTTCTGCCAGGTCACGCGCCAGCCCGGCTGACCGGCAGACGCCGCGCCCTCACGGGTAACAAAAATACCGGGGGCGGCAATCAGGTGCTCGCCATAAAAGATCAGCGGCGTACGGTTACGCTCCCACGGCGGAATGGCCAACTCCTGCCAGAGTTTTTTGATCTGCCGCGAATGCGGGCGGCCAACAATATAGAACGATCCTTCCGCATGAAAACGCACGGTCACCGGCTCATCCGGCCGCGCGCGGCGGATCCACTGCGCTTTCTCGGCGGTAAACTGCTCCGTGACCTGCAGGCTGCCCACGCCATCCGGCAGGGTCAGCGCCGTGGGCGGTGCCCATGCCAGCACCTGGTCATCAATCTCCTGCATCGGCGGCAACAGGTAGAGGCGCTGGCGGAAGCGGCGCACCGACCCGCCGCCCAGCTGCAGCTGTGGTTCTGCATCGGCGCGGCTCTCTGCCACTTCCCGCCACAGCCGCTGAAGCTGCTCGCGGGCGGGCATCGGCATGGCGTGGCGCGCCATCCAGCGGCGCAGCAGCGCGGCACGTTTCGCCTCTGACATCGGCCGCAGCGCCTCTATCGCCAGCGAGCCTTGCACATCCAGCAGCGAGGTCAGCGTCTCCTCCAGCAGCTCATCCAGCAGGGCTTCCTGCTCGGCGCAGAGCGCGGCACTGCGGCTGGTGGCCGCGGCAAAGTGCGGCCAGCGCTGGTGCAGCACCGGCAGCACCTGCCGCCGCAGGAAATTGCGGTCAAACCGGTCGTCCTGGTTGCTGTCATCATTGATCCAGCTCAGCCCCTGCTCACCGGCATACCCTTCCAGCTCCTGGCGGGAGACATCCAGCAGCGGGCGCAACAGCCGGTGGCCGTGAAACGTGGTGATGTTTTTCATCGCCGAAAGTCCGGCCGGGCCACTGCCGCGCTTTAGCGCCAGCAGGAACGTTTCACACTGATCGTCGAGATGCTGGGCGGTCAGCAGGGTTTCGCCCGGTTGCAGGGTAGAAGCCAGCGCCTGATAGCGCGCGTCGCGGGCGGCAGCTTCGACCCCACCCTGCCGCGGATCGGGCGTGACGCGCAAGGTGGTCAGCGGGATCTGCCACTGCGCACACAGCGCCTCACAGTGGGCGGCCCACTCATCGGCAAAGCGGCTCAGCCCGTGGTGGATATGCACCGCGCGCAGCGGGAGATCGCGCCCGCCGTGGCGCAGTGCCGCCAGCAGGTGCAGCAGCACGGTGGAGTCCAGCCCGCCACTGAAGGCGACGCAGCAGGCGCGGCTGTCGCCCAGTTGGGTGGTCAGGTGTGATAACAGCGTTTCATCATTCATACAGCGGGTTTTCCTGCGCCTCACTCTTTCATGACGCGCACGTTACCCACTCAGGCCCCGGCAGGCAAGCGCTCGATGGTGGCCGCGTCCTCATTGGCAGCCGGGCGTACCTCATACAGCTCCAGCGGCAGGCCGTCCGGGTCGCTGAAGAAGGTGAACCGCTGGCCGGTCAGGGGATCGATGCGCACCGGCTCACAGGTCACGCCGGACGCCGCCAGCGCTGCCACCGCCTCCGCGATGTTTTCCACCGTAAACGCCAGGTGGCGCAACCCGCAGGATTCCGGGCGGCTTGGGCGCGCCGGAGGCTGCGGGAAGGAGAACAGCTCAATGGTATAGAGACCGTTCAGGGCCAGATCGCCTTTCCAGGAGTCGCGCTCTTCACGGTAAAACTCGCCCAGCAGGCTGAAGCCCAGCACATCACAATAGAACTGTTTGCTGACCTGATAGTTGCTGCTGATGATGGCGATATGGTGCACCTGGCGTAACTTAAGCATTCCTCACTCCTTATGAATGTCGTTCTTATTTTCTAAGACCCCGCACGTTAACCAGCCCGCCAAACAGCGTCAATGCGGTTACTCCGAGAAAGCCCGAAATTCCCGCGCCTGTGCAGAAACAGACAAAGTGAATGTTAATAAACTGTGTAATTTTACTGACTGCGACGTGAAAAAGTTGAGCAAGCCTGAACTTCCGGCACCAAAGTCACAAAGTGCTCGTGCCTTGCTGTACAGGCCTTTTACTATGGTGGCAGGACAAAAAGCGCAGATGCGTTCTGCCTACTGCAATGCGGGAGCATGCCGATGAAAGTTAACTTTTATGTAACCTGTATTGGTGACGCGATCAAAGCCAACATGGCTAAAAAAAGCGTGTTGCTGCTGGAGAAGCTGGGGTGCGAGGTGCTTTTTCCGGAGCGCCAGGGCTGCTGCGGCCAGCCGGCGATTAACGGCGGCTATGTCAACGACGCCAAACCGGCGATGAAATCCCTGATTGCGGCCTTCGAGGAGAATGATTACCCGATCATCTCCCCCGCCGGCTCCTGCACTTATGCGATCAAAAGCTACGCCGGTTACCTGGCGGATGAGCCGGCCTGGGCGCGCCGGGCGCAGGCGATCGGCGACCGGATGCAGGATCTCACCTCCTTTATTGTGAATACCCTGGGGCTGAGCGATGTCGGTGCGCGCCTGCCCGGCCGGGCGGTCTACCACCCGTCGTGCAGCCTGTTCCGTAAGCTGGGAGTCAAAGAGGAACCGCTGACGCTGCTGCGCCATGTCGCCGGGCTAGAGCTTTTACCGATCCGTAACCAGGAGACCTGCTGCGGCTTTGGCGGCACCTTCTCGGTGAAAATGGCGGAGATCTCCGGCGAAATGGTGAAAGAGAAAGTGGTGCATATGATGGATGCCCGGCCGGATTACCTGATCGGCGCGGACGCCAGCTGCCTGATCAATATCGGCGGCCGCCTGCACCGTGAGCGGCAGCCGGTCAAAGTGCTGCATATTGCCGAAGTCCTGATGAGCCGCTGAGGAGCCGCCATGTCAATGAAAACCAGTGCGGTGGCCTTCAAGCCGCGCATCCATATCCAGATGCAGGACAGCGTCATGCGCAATGCGGTGGCGATGGCGCAGGAGCGCATCGGCACCAACCGGCAGATCATGGTCGATGAGCTGGGCAACTGGGAAGCATGGCGCGACCGGGCGGAGCAGATCCGCAACCATGTGCTGGAGAACCTCGACGCTTACCTTTACCAGTTGTCGGAAAATGTCACCCGCAATGGCGGCCACGTCTTTTTCGCCCGCACCAAAGAGGATGCCACCGCCTACATCAGCGACGTCGCGGCGCGCAAGCAGGCGAAAAAGGTGGTGAAGTCAAAATCGATGGTCACGGAAGAGATCGGCATGAATGCCGTGTTACAGCAGCAAGGGATCGAGGTGATTGAAACTGACCTCGGCGAATATATTTTACAGCTCGACGAGGATCCGCCGTCCCACATCGTGGTGCCGGCGATCCATAAAGATCGCTTCCAGATCCGCGACGTGCTGCGTAACAAGCTGGGCTATGACGGCCCGGAAACGCCGGAGGCGATGACGCTGTTTATCCGCGGCAAAATCCGCGAGCATTTCCTGACGGCGGACATCGGCATCACCGGCTGTAACTTCGCGGTGGCGGAAACCGGCTCCATCTGCCTGGTGACCAACGAGGGCAACGCGCGCCTCAGCACCACCCTGCCGAAGACCCACATCGCGGTGATGGGCATGGAGCGCATCGCGCCGACCTTTGAAGAGGTGGATGTGCTGATCACCCTGCTCTGCCGCAGCGCCGTCGGCTCACGCCTGACCAGCTACAACACCTGGCTGACCGGCCCGCGTGAGGCCGGGCATATCGACGGGCCGGAGGAGTTCCACCTGGTCATCGTGGACAATGGCCGCTCCCAGGTGCTCGGCTCTGAGTTCCGCGACATCCTGCGCTGCATCCGCTGCGGGGCGTGCATGAACACCTGCCCGGCCTACCGCCATATCGGCGGCCACAGCTACGGCTCGATCTACCCCGGCCCAATCGGCTCGGTGCTGTCGCCGCTGCTCGGCGGCTATGAGGATTTCAAAGACCTGCCCTACGCCTGTTCGCTCTGTTCGGCCTGTAACCAGGTCTGCCCGGTGAAAATTCCGCTGGCGCAACTGCACCTGAAACACCGGCAGAAGCTGGCCGAACAGGGGATGACGCCGAAAGCGGAACAGCGCATTACCCGGCTGTTCAACTATGCCAACGCCCGCCCCGGCCTGTGGAAAGTCGGGATGAAAATCGGCGCCAAAGCGGCAGGCTGGCTGATTAAAGAGGGCAAAACCCCCTTCAGCCCGGCAGCGATTGGGGAATGGACACAGGCGCGTGACCTGCCGGACGCAGACGGCGAAAGCTTCCGCAGCTGGTTTGCCCGCCATCAGGCCACGGGAGAAGAGTAATGCTGAACCCACAAAACCGTCACGATTTTCTACAAGAGATTGCCCGCCAGCTGGGGCGGCCGGTGCGCCGCGAGGCGGCCGCCCCGCCGCCGCCGGTCAGCAATTTCGCGGCATCACGCCTGACCGAGCTGACGCAGGAGGAACTCTGCGTCGCCTTTTCCGTTTACGCACGGGATGTGCTGAAGGTGAACTGCCAGCGGGTCAATGAGGACCAACTGATCCCCGCGGTGCTGGCCCTGTGCGAAGAGTATGGCCGCGCGCCGGTGATCGTCAGCGGCGACAGCCGTTTACAGGATCTGGGGGTGACGCAGGCGCTGCAACAGCAACTGGGGGCGGCGGTCTGGCAGCCGGACGCCGGGGAGGAGAACCTGACGCGGGCGGAAAAAGCGCAGGTCGGCGTGGTGTATGCCGAAGCGGGGTTGACGGAATCGGGCAGCGTGGTGCTGTTCTCCGCGCCGGAGCGCGGCCGCGCTGTGAGCCTGCTGCCCACCGCCTCGATCTTTGTGCTGCGCAAAAGCGCCATTCTGCCGCGGGTCGCCCAACTGGCGCAGCAGCTTCACCAGCGGGCGCAGCGCGGCGAACGGATGCCGAGCTGCATCAACCTGATTGCCGGGCCAAGTTCCACCGCGGACATTGAACTGATCAAGGTGGTGGGCGTGCACGGCCCGGTGCACGCCGCCTATGTGATTATTGAGGATTGCTGAGTCACACCTGGTGTAACTTGCCCTCTTCCCCTTCGGGGACTTTCAGCACATTCACCAGATAACGGCCATCCTCGGTAAGCTTCGCCCCGTGGATGTCCGTTTCAAAGCCCGGATAGTGCCGGCCGATGGAACAGAGCATCAGCAGGAAATCGAGCACCGCGCGGCTCTGCTCGGTGATCATCTCGCCGGGCATCACCACCGGCACCCCCGGCGGATAGGGCAGGATCATGTTCGCCGAGACTTTGCCCACCAGCTCGCTCAACTCGCACACCTCAACGTTCCCTTTCACCTGCTGCTGGAACATCTCATACGGCGTCATTTCCATCTCCGGCAGCACATCAAAGGCTTTCAGCATCAGCCGGGGCAGATCGTGCCGGACGATCAGGTTATGGATGCCCTTCGCCAGATCCTGAATACGCATGTTGCGGTAGAAATCCGGGTCTTCCGCGTAGAGGTCCGGCAGCATGTTCCGCACCCGCAGGTTGAGGTCAAAAGCGCGCTTGAACTCCGTCAGGCCGCGCAGCAGGCTCAGCGCCTTGGTTTTGTCGATGCCGATACTGAACAGGAACAGCAGGTTATAGGGGCCGGTCTTCTCCACCACCACACCGCGCTCATCCAGGAACTTGGCCACCAGCGCCGCCGGAATGCCGGACGCCTCCAGGTTGCCCTGCTCATCCATGCCCGGCGTCAGAATGGTGACTTTGATCGGGTCGAGATACATGTGCTCCGGGTCGGTCGCGCCGAAGCCGTGCCAGTTATCATCCGGGTTCAGCGGCCAGCACTCCGCCTCGGTGATATTTTCCGGCTGCCAGACATCAAAGAACCAGCTGTCGGACTCCTGGCGCAGCCGCTGGATTTCGCTGCGGAAATGGAGCGCACGCTCCACCGACCGGTTAATCAGCCGCCGCCCCGGGTTGCCGCGCAGCATCGCCGCGGCCGTCTCCATCGACGCCACAATGCTGTAGTTCGGCGAGGTGGTGGTGTGCATCATGTAGGCTTCGTTGAAGGTCTCTTCCCGGTAGTCGCCTTTGATATGGATCATCGACGCCTGCGAGAAGGCCGCCAGCAGCTTATGCGTGGACTGGGTTTCATAGATCACTTTGCCGGGGATGCGCTCGCCGCTCATGCCGCTTTTCCCGGCATAGATCGGGTGGAAATTGGTGTAAGGCACCCAGGCGGAATCGAAGTGGATCGACGGGACATCCAGTTCCTGTTTGATGAAGTCGGTGTTGTAGAGCAGGCCGTCATAGGTGGAGTTGGTGATCACCGCATGGACCGGCCAGCCGGCATTCGGGGTCTGCGCCACTTTCAGGGCGATGCTTTCGCGGCTGAACTCACGGCGCGGAATACCACCCAGAATGCCGTAGGCGTTGCGCACTGGCCGCAGGTAGATCGGGATGATGTTGGTCATCATCATCAGGTGTGCCAGCGACTTATGGCAGTTACGGTCAATCAGCACCGTGCTGCCGGCCGGGGCAGCATACATCCCGACAATTTTATTCGCGGTCGAGGTGCCGTTGGTCACCATGTAGCTCTGTTCAGCATTAAAAGTGCGGGCGATGTACTCCTCCGCCTCCAGATGCGGGCCGGTGTGGTCAAGCAGTGACCCCAGCTCCGTCACCGAGATGGAGACATCCGCCTTCAGGGTATTGGCCCCGAAAAAGTCATAGAACAGCGTACCCACCGGGCTTTTCTGGAAGGCGGTGCCGCCCATATGGCCGGGGGTACAGAAGGTGTATTTCCCCTCCTTAACGTAGTTGAACAGCGCCCGGGTCAGCGGCGGCGTAATCGCCTCGCGGTATTCATCGGTGTATTGCTGGATACGCTGGGCGATATCTTCCGCGGCGTTCAGCGCATACTCGAAGAAATAGAGCACCATGCGCATCTCATTGAGCGTGACGTCCAGCGAGGAGTGGGTGTTGATAAAGGCATAGAGCGGCAGGTATTCATTGAGGTCATTGATCTCGGTGCACAGCTCCATGCTGTACTGATCCCAATCGAAGATCACGCCGCAAATCCGCGCATTGTGCTCGATAAGCTTCAGCAGGTCCGCGGCATTCTGCGGATAGACCAGCTGAAACCCGCGCCGGGTCAGGGCAGCATCCAGCTCACGCATCGGCTCATCTTTATAGTAGGCCGCAGGCGGCGAAAGAATGGCGATGATATTCATGCAATGATCCTTATTGGTTTTCGGATTGTCCTTCATTGAAACATAGCAAAACAGCCGGCGTTACGCCTGCTGTCCGAAAACCGGTTACCGCATAAAAATGGGCGGGTTGCCCCGCCCAGTGACTCCTTGCGTCAATCACACCGCTTATTTACAGCTTTTAATCAGCTTCCATTGTGACCAGTCACCGGTGAAGTCCGGGTTCCCGGGTTCATTGTTTTGTGTCCAGTAGTTTGCGCGGTACTCATTGCCTTTCCAGACAACACTTTCACCCCCGTAATAGATTTTATTCTGCTCCCAGGAGTTGGCGCAGCCGGTAGTTGCATCCGGGATCGGCAGCACTTTCGGCGACACTTTCAGTTCGTAACGGGCAACGCTGCTGCTTTTGCCGTCCGACACGGTCAGGGTAAATTTATAGGTGGTCTCTTTGGTCACGACCGGTGCCACGAAGCTCAGGCTGGTTTTGTCGGCCAGGCTTCTGCCGTTCGGCAGCAACCAGGTATAGCTCAGGGTATTGCCGTCAGCGTCATGGGAGTCGCCCGCGTTCAGCGTTACGTTCGCCTGGCTCTCCACGGCACCAATCGGGCCGGCAATCACGGCAACCGGCGCATGGTTTTCCGGCGTGGCCGGGGTGTCCGGCACCACAGGTTTGGTATCAGGAACCACCGGTTTAGTATCCGGAACCACAGGTTTGGTATCCGGTACGACCGGCTCAGCGGAACCGCCCTCACCCGGCGCGCCTTCAATGGTGACTTTAAAGTTATGCTGAACACAGCGCACATAGTCACCCTCTTTAAAGGCGGTGAACGGCGTCTGGTAACCTACCAGTTTACAGGCGTAAGTACTGCCGTCCGGGGTATCGGGGCTCCATCCCCAGTCCTGCTCCCAGTAGATCGGCAAGGCACCTGCGCCGCCTTCATCAAACTGTTTCATGTTGGCGCAGCCCAGCACCTCATCGGCCGGTACCGGCACTTTCAGGTACTCCGCTTCGCTCTTATAGTAAGAGATACGGTTCAGGCCCTGGGCGATATCCTGCGGCCCGCCGCACTCAACGCCGCCATTAATGATCTGAATCGAGGTGCCGAAGCCGGGGACCAGCCCATTGGCTTTGTCATGGTCGTTGGGCACCCAGGTGCCGTCGATCACATGCAGCATGCTGGGTTTCGGTGGCTGCGGGTAAACGAAGAAGAATACCGCACTGGCCAGGTTCAGCCAGGTGTCGGCGACCAGGTCCGGGCGGTCAAGCAGGGTGCGCACGGTGCCGTACATCGCGTCAGAGAATGGCCCGTAGTTATAGTTATAAGAGAGCTGTTTGGCCCCCCGGCCAAAGTAACTGAGGAAGTTCCCCTCGGCGTCTTTACCGCACGGCCAGGTCTGGCCCTGCCACACGTCCGGGTTACATTCGCCGTTATAGCCGCCCGGCTGGCCTTCGGCCCAGCCCATTTCACGCAGCCACACCAACCCCTGCCGCCACTCCGCTTCCGGCCGCCAGCTTTCATGGCCGCCGGTCTCCTGCGCGAAGTGGGCAAACATGGTCGCCAGCACTTTACGGCAAATTGCCTCGGAATCCCGCCCGTCGGTATAGGTGCCGCACACCGCCGGGAATTTACCCATCGCTTTAAGGAAATTACTGTAGCTGTATTCCGGCGCACGCAGCGGGAAAATATAGTCCCAATCCTTATTCGTTAATATTTTCTCAACCCGTTTTACGTTTTCTGGATTAGAGGGTTTTCCCGGTTCAATCTGTTCCACTAATGTATTATCCAGCGTGCGGATAGATTCTTTTACGCTCAGCATTAATGGGTCGGTCGTCAGCTCTTTTTCTTTATTAACTAAATCACTGTATTTTACAACGTAAGGTTCAGCCGTTTTGGTGGTTGTGGTTTCTGCTGCCTGAAGCGGCAGATAAGCACACAGCCCCAGTGAAAGCGCAATCGAATTCAGCGCTATTTTTTGCGTGGATGTCATTGTCATAGTTAACCCCTTTGAGAACAAAATAGCGGCCGCCACGCTAATGTCTGCCATCGCGCCGGCCGCCGTAATTATTCCGCCTGACGCGAAACATGTTCAGCTTAAATAGCGCCGGCCGGGTGACAAACTCAATTCATCTCAATGGCGAACATGATGAATGAAGGGGGAATAAAATAAAGAAAAGTGAAAGGCATAAATAATAAAAAGAGAAACCCGCCGGGAGTGAATGAGAATAAATCATTTATCTCTGCCGGCAGCGGCAATAAAAAAGCCCGCCCCCTTGCGGGGGCGGGCTGTCTGCGTACGTTAACCTGTCAGCAGTAGCCGTAGGTCATCAGACGCTGGTAGCGGCGATTGCGCAGCTCTTCTTCATTCAGCACGTCGAGGTCGCTGAGGTCAGCCAGCAGCTGGGCTTTCAGGGACGCCGCCACCGCCGGGATGTCGCGGTGCGCGCCGCCCAGAGGCTCCGGGATCACCGAGTCGATCAGCTTCAGCTCTTTCAGGCGCGGGGCGATGATGCCCATCGCTTCTGCGGCCAGCGGCGCTTTGTCGGCGCTTTTCCACAGAATGGAGGCACAGCCTTCCGGCGAGATCACCGAGTAGGTGCTGTATTCCAGCATGTTGACTTTGTCACCCACGCCGATGGCCAGAGCGCCGCCGGAGCCGCCTTCACCGATCACGGTGCAGATGACCGGCACCTTCAGGCGAGACATCTCACGCAGGTTACGGGCGATCGCTTCTGACTGGCCGCGCTCTTCCGCGCCAACGCCCGGGTAAGCGCCCGGGGTGTCGATGAAGGTGATGATCGGCATTTTGAAGCGCTCGGCCATCTCCATCAGACGCAGGGCTTTGCGGTAACCTTCCGGTGCCGGCATACCAAAGTTACGGCGGATCTTCTCTTTGGTCTCGCGCCCTTTCTGGTGGCCGATGATCATCACCGGGCGGCCATCGAGGCGGGCGATGCCGCCGACAATCGCTTTGTCATCCGCGTAGGCACGGTCACCGGCCAACTCGTCAAACTCAGTGAAAATATGTTCGATATAATCCAGCGTATAAGGGCGGCGCGGATGGCGCGCCAGCTGGGCGATCTGCCAGGCCCCCAGATCGGAGAAGATTTTGCGGGTCAATTCCACGCTTTTCTCACGCAGGCGCTGAACCTCTTCGTCCAGATTAATATCTAATTTTTCGTCTTGACGACTGACTGCAGTCAGCGAGTCAATTTTCGCTTCAAGCTCTGCAATCGGCTGTTCAAAATCAAGAAAATTCAGACTCATAGTATTCCTATATTAGTCAAATTCCAGTTCCACCTGCTCATTACCGACCAAGGTGCGTAAATCCAGCAATAAGCGATCGGTCGGCGTGACGCGCCAGGTTGCCCCGAAGCGCAACCGTGCGCGTGCATCTTCGCGCTGGTAATACAGATGCACTGGAATCGTCCCCGATCGGTGGGGTTCCAACGATTGACGGAGACGGTTCAAAAGCTGGTCATCAATTTGCCTGTCAGTCAGCGAGATAGCAAGCCCGCGAGCATATTTTTCCCGGGCTTCACTGATGTCCATGAGTTCACGGGCCGTCATTTTAAGGCCGCCGCTGAAGTCATCAAAGCTGACCTGTCCGGTGGCAATCAGGATACGGTCTTTTTCCAGCAAATGCTGGTATTTTTCCAGCGCATCGGTGAACAGCATCACCTCCAGACGCCCTGAGCGGTCATCCAGCGTACAAACCCCGATGCGGTTACCCCGTTTGGTCACCATAACGCGTGATGCCACCACTAATCCTGCCGCAGTGGTCATTTTGCCCCGTTCCGTCGGGTGCATATCTTTCAAACGTTGCCCGCCGGCATAACGTTCGATCTCCTTCAGGTATTGCGTGATGGGGTGGCCGGTGAGGTATAACCCCAGCGTTTCGCGCTCCCCATCCAGCACTTTCTGTTCCGGCCACGGCGCGACGCTGGCGTAGGACTGCTCCACCTGCTCCGGGGCCTCGGCCAGCACGCCGAACATGTCCACCTGGCCGATCGCTTCCGCTTTCGCGTGCTGATCGGCGGCTTTCAGCGCGTCGCCCAGCGAATTCATCAGCGCGGCGCGGTGCGGCCCCAGGCGGTCAAACGCCCCGGACATGATCAGCTTCTCCAGAATCCGCCGGTTCAGCTTTTTGATGTCAGAGCGGGCGCAGAGGTCAAACAGCTCTTTGAAGTAGCCGTCTTTATTACGCGCCTCGATGATCGCCTCAATCGGCCCTTCCCCGACGCCTTTGATCGCGCCGATGCCATAAACAATCTCACCGTCATCATTGACGTGGAAATGATAGAGGCCGCTGTTGATGTCCGGCGGCAGGATTTTCAGCCCCATGCGCCAGCATTCGTCCACCAGCCCGACCACTTTTTCGGTGTTGTCCATGTCGGCGGTCATCACCGCGGCCATGAACTCCGCCGGGTAGTGCGCCTTGAGCCACAGCGTCTGGTAGGAGACCAGCGCATAGGCGGCAGAGTGGGATTTGTTAAAGCCGTAGCCGGCAAACTTCTCCACCAGGTCGAAAATTTTCACCGACAATTCGCCGTCGATGCCGCGTGATTTCGCGCCGTCCTCAAACCCGCCGCGCTGCTTGGCCATTTCGACCGGGTTCTTTTTCCCCATCGCACGGCGCAGCATGTCTGCGCCGCCCAGCGTGTAACCCGCCAGCACCTGCGCAATCTGCATCACCTGCTCCTGATAGAGGATGATGCCGTAGGTCGGCTCCAGCACCGGCTTCAGCGACTCATGCTGCCACTGGATGTCCGGGTAGGAGATCGCTTCGCGGCCATGTTTACGGTCGATGAAGTTGTCCACCATGCCCGATTGCAGCGGGCCGGGGCGGAACAGCGCCACCAGGGCGATCATATCTTCGAAGCAGTCGGGTTTCAGGCGCTTGATCAGATCCTTCATGCCGCGCGATTCGAGCTGGAACACCGCGGTGGTCTCCGAGCGTTGCAGCATGTCGAAACTTTTCTTGTCATCAAGCGGGATCGAGGCGATGTCGATCGGCTCCAGCCCCTGTTTGGCGCGCCGGGCGTTGATCATCTCCAGCGCCCAGTTGATGATGGTCAGGGTACGCAGGCCGAGGAAGTCAAACTTCACCAGCCCAGCGTACTCCACGTCATTCTTGTCGAACTGGGTAACCGGCTGGTTCCCTTCCGCATCGCAATAGAGCGGCGCAAAATCGGTAATTTTCGTGGGCGCAATCACCACGCCACCGGCGTGTTTACCGGCGTTACGCGTCACCCCTTCCAGCTTGCGGGCCATGTCGATCAGTGCGCGGACTTCCTCATCCGCCTCGTAGATCTCCGGCAGCTGCGGCTCGGCGGCAAAGGCTTTCTCCAGCGTCATGCCCGGGTCGGGCGGCACCAGCTTGGAGATGCGGTCCACAAAGCCATAGGGGTGGCCCAGCACCCGGCCGACGTCACGGATTACCGCTTTGGCCGCCATGGTACCGAAGGTGATGATCTGGGAGACCGCGTCACGGCCATACAGCTCCGCCACGTGCTCAATCACCAGGTCACGCTTCTCCATGCAGAAGTCGACATCGAAGTCGGGCATCGAGACACGTTCCGGGTTCAGGAAACGTTCGAACAGCAGGTCAAATTCCAGCGGATCGAGGTCGGTGATTTTCAGCGCGTAAGCCACCAGTGAACCGGCACCCGAACCACGCCCCGGCCCCACCGGCACGCCGTTGTCTTTTGACCACTGGATAAACTCCATCACGATCAGGAAGTAGCCGGGGAAGCCCATCTGGTTGATGACGTTCAGCTCAACCTCAAGGCGATCGTCATACTCCGGCCGCTTCTGCGCCCGCACCTCCGGGTCAGGGAACAGGAATTCCAGCCGCTCCTCCAGCCCCTCGCGGGATTTCATCACCAGGAAATCTTCGGTGGTCATCTCCCCGGTGGGGAACTGCGGCAGGAAGTACTCGCCGAGCCGGATCGTCACGTTACAGCGTTTGGCGATCTCCACGCTGTTTTCCAGCGCCTCGGGGATGTCGGCAAACAGCTCACACATCTCCTCTTCGCTGCGCATGTATTGCTGCGGGCTGTAATTGCGCGGCCGTTTGGGATCGTCGAGGGTAAAGCCGTCATGGATAGCCACGCGGATTTCATGCGCATCAAAATCGTCGGCCACCAGGAAGCGTACATCGTTGGTCGCCACGACCGGCACACCGCGTTCTGTGGCCAGTGCTACGGCCGCATGGAGATAGGCCTCCTCATCCGCGCGCCCGGTGCGGATCAGCTCCAGGTAGTAGCGGTTGGGGAAATGCTCGGCATAAAACGCCAGCGCCTGATCGACCAGCACCTGGTTGCCGCGCAGCAGGAATTTGCCGACATCACCCAGGCGGCCGCCGGAGAGCAGCAACAGCCCCTCTTTCTGCTCGGCCAGCCACTCCCGGTCAATGATCGGGCCGGCTGCGCCATAACCGCGCTGATAGGCGCGCGAAATCAGCAGGGTGAGGTTCTGATAACCTTCATTATTCATCGCCAGCACGGTGAGCTGGGCCAGCTCGTCGCCCAGCTCCGCGCTCTGCACATGGAAATCCGCGCCGATGATCGGTTTGATCCCAGCGCCGTGTGCGCTGCCGTAAAACTTCACCAGCCCGCAAAGGTTGGTGAAATCCGTTATTGCCAGGGCAGGCATAGCGAGGGCAGCCGCTCGCTTAACCAACGGGCCCACTTTGGCTAGCCCATCGATCATGGAATAGTCACTGTGTACACGCAGGTGAACAAAACGAGGTTCGGCCATATCGAAATACCAGAATAGAATGAATAGAAGCCTGCGCACCGGCGGGTGCACAGGGCATGATATTACTGCGCGGTCAGCGTCAGTAAGCGCCTGACCGGGCCAAAACTGCGCCGGTGGTGGATTGTCGCACCGAACTGCGCCAGCCTCTCCAGGTGAAAGGCGGTAGGGTACCCTTTATGCTGGGCAAAACCGTAGTCCGGGAACTGCTGATCCAGCTCGGCCATCTCGCGGTCACGGGTCACTTTAGCCAGGATCGACGCGGCGCTGATCTCCGCGACCCGGCTGTCCCCTTTGACCACCGCCTGGGCGGCCATCGGCAACGGCGGGCAGCGGTTGCCGTCAATCAGCACCATATCCGGTGTCACGGCCAGCCCGGCGACCGCCCGCTGCATCGCCAGCATGGTGGCGTGGAGAATATTCAGCTCATCAATCTCTTCCGGCTCGGCGCGCCCGAGGCTCCAGGCCAGCGCCTTCTCCGTGATCTCATCAAACAGCGCCAGGCGGCGCTTTTCACTGAGTTTTTTGGAATCTGCCAGCCCGGCAATCGGGCGGGCCGGGTCGAGGATGACGGCAGCCGTCACCACCGCCCCTACCAGGGGGCCGCGGCCTACTTCATCCACACCGGCGATACAGCGTGCGGCGGGATAGACAAAAATTTCACTCATGGATGAGCCAGTTCCAATACGGCTTGCGCCGCCTGTTCATCGGCGTCGCAGCGGATGTGCTGATGTAATTCGAGGAAAGTCTGCTTCAGTGCCTCGCTCTGCCCGCCCCCGGCCAGCAGCGGCAACAAGGCGGCGGCCAGTTTCTCCGGCACGCAGTCGTGCTGCAACAGCTCGGTGACAATCTCACGCCCGGCCAGCAGGTTGGGCAGTGACACATACGGCGTTTTGATCAGCCGCTCGGCCAGCCAGAAGGTGAAAGGTTTCATCCGGTAACCCACCACCATCGGGCATTTTGCCAGCATACACTCCAGCGCGGCAGTGCCGGACGCCAGCAGCGCGGCGTCACTGGCGATCATCGCATCCCGTGACTGGCCGTCCAGCAGGTGCATTGGCAACGCAGGCGCTACCTCCGCTTTGATACGCTCAAACTGCTCACGGCGCCGGGCATTCACCAGCGGCACCACGATTTCCAGATCGGGATAGGTCTCACGCAGTAACAGCGCAGTACGCAGGAAATCGGCGCTGAGCATCTCTACTTCGGCATTGCGGCTGCCCGGCAATAACGCCAGGCAACGCGCCCCGGCCGCGATACCGAGCCGCTGGCGCGCCTGCTGTTTATCCGGCTGCAACGGCATCGCATCAGCCAGGGTATGGCCGATAAAGCGGCAAGGCACATTAAATTTATCGTAAAACGCTTTTTCGAAAGGCAGGAAAGCCAGCACCAGATCGGTGGCTTTGCCGATTTTGAAAACGCGTTTTTGCCGCCAGGCCCAGACGGAGGGGCTGACGTAGTGAATAGTACGGAGGCCGCGCTGCTTCAACCGCCCTTCCAGGGTGATGTTGAAATCCGGGGCATCAATACCGACAAACACATCGGGTTGTAACTCGCTGAAGCGCCGGGTCAGGTCGCGGCGGATTTTCAACAGGCGTGGCAGCCGTTCAACCACTTCCACCACGCCCATCACCGCCAGCTCTTCCATCTCATACCAGGCTTCACACCCTTCGGCCTGCATCAGCGGCCCTGCGACACCCACAAAGCGGGTGTCGGGGTGGTGTGCTTTCAGCGCGCGAATCAAACCGGCGCCAAGAATGTCGCCGGAAGTTTCACCGGCCACCAGGCCGATCGTCAATGGACGCTTTTGCATAGGTCAGCGAATAATGCCGCGCTTGGAACGGGCAAAGAACTCACTGAAAGGTTTGACCGCAGGATGTTGCTCAGCGATAGCAGCAATCTCCGGCAACGCCTCTTCCAGCGTTTTCCCGCTGCGATAGAGCACTTTGTAGGCATTACGGATAGCGTGCAGTGACTCTTTCTCAAAACCGCGGCGTTTCAGCCCTTCGATATTGATGCCGAACGGCGTGGCATGGTTGCCCTGCGCGATGACAAACGGCGGCACATCCTGCGCCACACCGGAACACCCGCCTACCATCACATGCGCACCAATCACACAGAACTGGTGAATCGCCGTCATGCCGCCGATGATCGCGAAATCATCGATATGCACATGGCCGCCCAGGGTGGCGTTATTGGCCAGAATACAGCGGTTACCGATCACACAGTCGTGCGCCACATGCGCATTAACCATCAGCAGATTGTCATTGCCAATCTTCGTCAGGTTGCCGCCCTGGGTGGTGCCGCGGTGAATGGTGACGCTTTCACGGATGCTGTTGCGATCGCCGATCTCAGTGCGCGTCGGTTCCCCGGCGTACTTCAGATCCTGGTTAACTTCACCAATGGTAGCGAACTGATAGATCGTGTTATCACGGCCAATTTTGGTGACGCCATTGACCACAACATGCGATTTCAGCACCGTCCCTTCACCGATCTCAACGTCTGAGCCGATATAGCAGAAAGGGCCGATATGCGCGCCGGCACCGATAACGGCACCCTCTTCAACAATAGCGCTGGGATGGATATAGGCGGATTTGTCAGTCACGAATTAACTCTCCCGACGACGGGCGCACATCATTGTAGCTTCGCAGGCCACTTCACCGTCAACTTTGGCGACACCTTTGAAACGCGCTACGCCACGACGTTCTTTAATGAATTCAACTTCCAGAATCATCTGGTCACCCGGTAATACTGGACGTTTGAAGCGGGCGTCGTCAATGGCAGCGAAGTAGTAGAGTTCACCCGGCTCGAGTTTTCCGACGCTTTTAAAGGCCAGAATACCGGTAGCCTGAGCCATAGCCTCAAGGATCAGTACACCTGGGAAAATCGGCTTACCAGGGAAATGGCCCTGGAAAAACGGTTCGTTGACTGAAACGTTTTTCACTGCACGAAGGAATTTACCTTCCTCGAAATCCAGAACGCGATCGACCAGCAAAAAAGGATAGCGGTGCGGAAGCAAGTCCAGAATCTCTTCAATATGCAGAGTATGAGTGTCAGTAGTCAAAATACTCTTCCTGTCTAAAAAAACTGATGGCATTAATAACACGGCCTGCTTAACCCCCAAAAGGAGGGCATAAGGCAGGCCGCAAATAGGGGTATGTATAGGCAAAATGCTGCTGCACTTTGCGGCCCTGCCCACTGCTTAGCGGGCAAGGGGTGGTGATTAGTCTTTTCCGACTTTACGCTCAACAGCTTTTAAGCGCTTGTTTATTTCGTCAATATTCATCACCAGCGCGGCAGTTTTGCGCCACGCTTTATTGGTTTGCAACGGAATGCCCGAAGAGTATACCCCAGGTTCAGTGATTGGTCTCATAACCATTCCCATTCCGGTGACCACCGCCTGATCGCAGATCTCCATGTGACCATTGATCACACTGGCCCCGCCAATCTGGCAGTAACGGCCGATTTTCAGGCTGCCGGCCATGATAACACCGCCCGCAACCGCCGTATTGTCGCCAATCACGACGTTATGCGCAATCTGACATTGGTTATCAATGATAACACCGTTGCCGATCTGGGTGTCATCCAGTGCACCACGGTCGATGGTAGTGCAGGCACCAATCTCTACCCGGTCACCGATTTTTACCGTGCCGAGCTGAGGAATTTTGATCCAGTTACCACGATCGTTAGCATAGCCGAAACCGTCTGCGCCAATGACCGTGCCGGATTGTATCAGGCATTGCTGGCCGATTTCGATATTGTGGTAAACCGACACATTGGCCCACAGACGGGTGCCTGCGCCAATCCGGGTATTTTTACCGATAAAACATCCCGCGCCGATCACCACGTTGTCGCCCAGGACAACGCCGGACTCAATCACCGCGTTGGCACCAATGGCCACATTGGCCCCCAGGCTCGCCTGCGGGGAGATCACCGCACTCGGTGCGATATCTTCCGCCGGTGACGGGGTCGTATCCATCAGCTGCGCCATGCGCGCGTAGGTCAGGTAAGGGTTTTTCACTACCAGTGCAGCCCCGTGCCAGAACGGCAGGTCAGCTTCCGTTAAGACCACAGCGCCCGCCCGGCAGGCGGCAAGTTGGTCACGGTAGCGGCTGTTGGAAAGGAAAGTGATGTGCTCAGAATCTGCGGAATGCATAGAAGCAATGCCGGTGATGGCGAGATCGCCATCACCGTGCACGTGTGCATCCAACTGCTGCGCAAGATCAGCCAGTCGAATTGAAGACATGGATTATTTAACCTGTTTCAGCACGTCAGCCGTAATGTCTTTGTCAGCATTTGCGTAAGCCACGGCGTTTGCGTCGATGACCACGTCATAGCCTTCTTTGCTGGCAACGGATTTCACTGCATCCTGAATACGGCTCAGGATCTTGTTACGCTCTTCCATCTGGCGGCGGCGGTTATCCTGCTCGAACGCCTGCGCTTTGCTGGAGAAGGTTTCACGCTGGGCCATCACGCTTTTTTCCAGTTTGCTGCGCTCACTGGCTTTCATGGTAGAGCCATCGCGTTGCAGTTTTTGCATCTGGGTTTGCAGATCACGTTCCATTCCCTGCAATTCAGTGGCACGGCTTTTGAACTCGCCTTCCAGTTGCTTGGCAACTGCATCACGAGCAGGAAGCTGCTGGAAAATGCTGGAAACGTTAACGACTGCAATTTTGTCAGCAGCCTGAACGCCTGCAGACGCAGCCATTGCTAAACCGAGGCTCGCGGCACACAACCACTTTTTCACTATAAACTCCTTAACATCACCCGTTTGTGTCAGAGACACTTGAATTACACAACCCATCAAGCAAAACACACTGCCTTTTCCCAGAGCTCGCCTGGGAAAGGGCGCGGCCGCGTGATGTCGTCGTGATCTAACTGGGTACGCAGCCCGCAGGCTGCATTACCACGTTTTCCCAATATTAAACTGGAACTGCTCCGCCTTGTCGCCATCATATTTCTTAATTGGCTGTGCGTAGGAGAAGACCAGCGGCCCCAGCGGAGACATCCACTGCAGCGCGATACCAGACGACACGCGGAAGTTATCCGGCGAGCTGTAATCCGGCACACCGGCAGCATCCGTCGCGGAGGTGTTTTCCCAGTTGGTATCCCAGACCGTACCGCCATCCACAAACAGGGAGGTGCGCACAGAGTTGGCATATTTATCACTGATAAACGGCGTCGGTACGATAAGTTCAGCACTCAGAACCGCCATGGCGTTACCGCCCACTGCGTCATCCGAGTTCTCCACCGGGCAACCTGCATAGCTGGTGTTACCGCTGTTACAACGGTAATACGCCGCTTTCGGGCCAATGGTGTTGGACTGGAAGCCACGCACGGTGCTTGAACCACCGGCATAGAAGTTGTCGTAGAACGGCACTTCTTTGCCGCCCAGGCCATCGGCATAACCGGCACGGGCACGGCCCATCAACACCCACTCGCGGTTTTCGCTCAGCGGCAGGTAGGAGGTCGAGTCGAAGGTGATTTTGTAGTATTCGTTATCGGAACCCGGCACCGTGACCTTGCCGTTCAGGCTGGCACGCGTCCCGGAAGTCGGGAAGTAGCCGCGGTCAAGGTTGTTGTAGGTCCAGCCGAGGTTCAGCATGAAGTCATCTGCGCTGAAGTCGGTGGTGTTGGTATCTTCACCTACGGTCACCGCCGGGTTAACACCGACGGAGTTCAGGTAACGCCACATATTGACCTGCGGCTCCATATCGGACAAGTCGTTATGGACGTAATCCAGCCCCAGGCGCAGCGAGTTATTCTCGTTGACCGGGAAGCCCAGCGTGGTGCCGAGGCCATAGCTGCGGTTGGTATAGTCCGACAGGTCGGCGTCGTCTGCTTTAAAGTCGTTATAGAACAGACGACCGCCCAGGCTGACCCCGTCCACCGTAAAGTACGGGTCGGTCAGGGAGAGTTCTGCGTAGGTCTGGTAGTCGTTCTTGGTGCCGCTGATGCCCACGGTATTCCCGGTGCCCAGCCAGTTGTCCTGTTGAACGCCAACCTGGAAACTCACGCCGCTTTCGGTACCGTAACCCACACCAAAGTTAAAGGTACCGGTGTTGCGCTCTTTCACCTTATAGGTCACATCGACCTGATCGGCCGTGCCCGGAACACGCTGGGTGTCCACGTCCACGCTTTCAAAGTAGCCGAGGCGGTTAAGACGCTCTTTACCCTGGTCAACCTGATCGTTGCCCAGCCAGGCCCCTTCCATCTGGCGCATTTCGCGGCGCAGGACGGAGTCCTTGCTGGTGTCATTGCCTTCAAAGCGGATATGACGCACGTAGAAGCGGTTGCCGGCATCCACTGCAATATGCAGTTTTACCGTTTTGTCCGCATCGTTGATTTCCGGCTGGGTAATCACGCGCGGGTAGGCGTAACCATAACGGCCCAACATCTGTTTGATGTCGTTTTCCATTTTGGTCACTTTGGTGCCGTTATAAAGCTCGCCCGGCTCGATTTTAGTCAGGCTGGTGACTTCCGCCGAGTGCCCGGCCATGTTGCCGTTAATTTCTACGCCGGAGAGTTTGTACTGCTCGCCTTCGGTGATATTCAGGGTGATGTAAATGCCCTTCTTATCCGGCGTCAGGCTCACCTGGGTAGAGTCGATATTGAAACGGGCGTAGCCACGGTCCAGGTAGAAACTGCGCAGGGTTTCCAGATCTCCGGCCAGCTTCTGCTTCTGGTATTTACGGTCACCTACCAGATTCCACCACGGCACTTCATCACGCAGCTGGAAGCGCGAGATAAGCTCATCGGTCGGGAACGCATGGTTACCCACGATGTTAATCTGCTGGATTTTGGCAGAGACGCCTTCCGTAAAGACCAGTTTCAGGTCAACACGGTTACGCGGCAACGGCGTGACCACTGCTTTCACAGAGGCGCTGTATTTACCGACGCTGTAATAGAAATCCTCCAGGCCTTTCTCAATGCTGGAGAGAGTCGTGCGATCGAGCGCTTCACCAACGCGGACGCCGGAGGCTTCCAGGTTCTGTTTGAGCATGTCATCTTTCACCGATTTATTTCCGGAGAAAGTGATGCTGGCGATTGTCGGGCGCTCTTTCACTTGGACGATTAAGGTATCACCATCACGCAGGACACGGACATCCTCGAAGTTCCCTGTGGCAAACAGGGCACGGATGGTGCTGCTGATATCTTCATCATTCACCGTATCGCCTACGCGAACCGGCATATTGAGTAACGCCGCACCGACGGCAACTCGTTGCAGGCCTTCGAAATGAATGTCCTTCACTACGAACCCGTCTGCACCGTATACGGTGGCGCTGCCAAACAGCAGCGACGCTATGAGCAACTTTTTCATCGCCATCGTTGTTATGCGTTCTTCCTAACCTATCCCCCACCTCAGAGGCGGGAGAAATCATTGAAAAGTGCAAGCCCCATCAACAGCACCAGCAATACCGAGCCGATGCGATAGCTGAAGTCTTGTACTCGCTCAGAAACCGGCCCACCCTTCAGCTTTTCAATCGCCAGGAAGAGCAGGTGTCCACCATCCAGTACCGGCAGTGGGAACAGGTTAATAATCCCGAGGTTCACGCTGATAAGCGCCAGGAACATCAGGTAATAGACCAACCCAAACTCCGCTGACATCCCGGCGCCCTGTGCAATCGAAATCGGGCCACTCAGGTTGTTCAGCTTGACATCACCGGTAATCAACTTGCCCAGCATCCCGACCGTCAGCTTCATGAGCTGCCAGGTTTTATCCCCGGCCTCATAAAATGCGGTAAACGGCCCATACTGGCGGATCGTCTTGTATTCATCAGGCAGCGGGATCACCTTAGGAACCACACCGGCAAACCCTTCCCCCCCAGCCTGACCTGCCGGCTTTGTATCCGGAATCAGGGTCAAAGACAAGGGGGAACCGCCCCGCTCAATCTCAAGCGCCAGTGGTTTACCCGGATTATCACGCACCAGCGTGACAAAACGTTGCCACTGCCCCAAAAGCTGACCATTGACTTTAACGATCCTGTCACCGGGTTGCAAACCCGCTTTTACCGCAGCTGACCCGGCCTGCACCTCAGCCAGTACCGGTTCAATCTGCGGGCCGCGCGGCATAATGCCCAGTGCCACGACGGGATCCTGCTTGTCCGGCTCGAACTGCCATTGGCGTAAATCCAGTGTCTTCTCAGTGACCTGCGAAGACCCGAACGGTGCCACACCTACCGTGGTTTGTGCATCGCCAATTTTACCAATCAGCTCCAGACGCACTGAATCCCAATCAGGCGTTTCGATGCCGCCAAGTGACTTAAGTTCCATGCCCGGCGAAATTTCCGCGCGTGCGGCAACGGAATCCGGGGCTATCTCCCCGACTACCGGGCGCAGGCTCGGCACGCCGATGATGAACACCAGCCAGTAGGCAAAAATCGCGAAGATAAAGTTGGCCACCGGCCCGGCGCTGATAATCGCTGCACGCTGCCAGACGGTTTTATTGTTGAAGGATTGATGACGTAATTCAGGCGGGACGGCCTCGACCCGCTCGTCGAGCATTTTGACGTAGCCGCCCAGGGGAATAAGCGCGATAACATATTCCGTCCCCTGCCGGTCGGTCCGCCGCCAGAGCGCGCGGCCGAAACCGATAGAGAAACGTTCAACACGGACACCACAGCGACGGGCGACCCAGAAATGGCCGAACTCATGCACGGTGATCAACACCCCCAGCGCAACGATAAACGCCGCCAGGCTCCAGAGTATGTTCATCATATTCCCTAAACTCCCCGTCTCAGACGGCTTAAAACACCAACAGCATCAGGCAGGCAAACACCGGTACTGCCGCTGTCAGGCTGTCAATCCGGTCGAGAATCCCGCCATGGCCGGGGATAAGACTGCCGCTGTCCTTGATACCGGCTTCACGCTTGAACATGCTTTCGGTCAGGTCGCCCAGCACGGAGGCCAGCGCCGCCACGATGGAGCAGACCAGCAGGGTCATCGGCTGGATGCTCAGCGGCGCGTAGCGGCCGAAAGCCCAGGCGATCACGGCCGAGGTCACCAGCCCGCCAATCAGCCCCTGCCAGGTTTTCCCCGGTGAAACTTTAGGAGCGAGCTTATGTTTTCCGAACAGTTTGCCGAAGATATAGGCCCCGGAATCCGCACCCCAGACCAGCAGCATCACATACAGCAGCCACCATGCGCCGGTGGCCGGGTTTTCGTCATACCCATACTGGCGCAGCGACACCATGCCCCAGAAGAACGGCACGATGGTCAGCAGGCCAAACAGCAGCCGCAGCGGCGTTGAGTTGCGCCACGCCCCGGCTGATTTGGGGTAGAACAGCACCAGCAGCAGTGCCGCGCCCCACCACACCAGGGAGGCCCACAGAGAGAGGCTCACCTGCGGGACATGCGCCGTCTGGTGGTACGCCGGAATGGTCAGCATCATAAGTGCCAGCAGGAAGCCGCACAGAATAGCCAGCCAGACGCGCTGGTTCCGTGAGGTAAAACCGGCGAGCTGCCCCCACTCCCAGGCCGCCAGCATACAGACGACCAGGGTAACGACAGCGAACCCAACCGGCGGAAGCAGAAACAGCGCAGCGATGACGATCGGGATTAAAATAAACGCGGTGATGAGGCGATACTTCAGCAAAAGTTCTCCCTAGGACGCATCGGCGCCGATAGGTGTTGTTCCCCCGAAGCGGCGCTCGCGATGTGCAAATGCATTCAGCGCACCTTCAAAGACATGTTCATCAAAATCAGGCCAGAGGACATCAGTAAAGTAAAGCTCAGCGTAGGCAATCTGCCACAGCAAAAAATTACTGATACGGTGTTCCCCGCCCGTCCGGATCACCAGATCCACAGGCGCCTGCTCATGCAGGCAGACCAGCTCGCTCAGGCCCTCTTCGGTAATCTGCTCCGGCAGAAGCTCACCGGCCTGAACCTGTCGCGCCAGCGTTCTCACTCCCTGAATAATATCCCAGCGGCCGCCATAGTTCGCGGCAATGTTAAGCGTCAGGCCATCATTATTTTCAGTCAGCGCTTCGGAACGCCGGATCCGCTCTTGCAGACGGGCGCTGAACCGGCTGGTATCGCCAATGACCCGTAAGCGGACGTTATGTTTATGCAGGCTTTTGACTTCGCTGTCCAGCGCCCTGACAAACAGCTCCATCAGTGCGGTCACTTCCTGTGCGGGACGATTCCAGTTTTCACTGCTGAAGGCATAAAGCGTGAGTGCATCAAGATGGTGGTTGGCAGCGAAACTCACTGCGCGGCGCACCGATTTCACCCCTGCTTTATGACCAAAGATCCGTAACTTTCCCTGACGTTTAGCCCAACGCCCATTGCCGTCCATAATAATGGCGACGTGGCGTGGTCCCGGGATGGGCAGGTCAGCCCCTTGTTGATTTGCGGACGACATAACGCGTACTTATTTCCTCAATCAGAAATACAACAGTG
This sequence comes from Chimaeribacter coloradensis, assembly GCF_002858715.1. Classification (GTDB taxonomy): domain Bacteria; phylum Pseudomonadota; class Gammaproteobacteria; order Enterobacterales; family Enterobacteriaceae; genus Chimaeribacter; species Chimaeribacter coloradensis. The sequence goes on from NZ_PJZH01000021.1 coordinate 33,788, forward strand.
CTACCGGAACATAAGGCCCTGTGTGCGCAAAAAAGCCGTGAACAGGCACGGCTTACCCTAAAAAGCCCCCGGTCTGCCGGTCGCAGCGCGCCGCTGAAAATCCTTTTTACTGATATTCATGACAGGTGCCGGGAGGCGCTGACTATACCATTTTCACCTATCGGCGACAAATTGCCGTAAATGCAAGCAGATAGCTCAGCGTGAGGACACGTTCAGCTGCCGCAGGGCGGCGTCACGTGCCTGGCGGTCAATCTCCAGCACATCCCCGACGCTTTGCGGCTCAGTCAGTGCCAGTGTATCAAGCACGCCACGGTTTATTGCGGCAATGTCAGTGAAGCGGATCTCATTATCCAAAAATGCCGCCACGGCAATTTCATTAGCCGCGTTCAGGGCGGTGGTCGCCGCCTGGCCGGCATTGCAGGCATCAATGGCCAGCTTCAGACAGGGGTAGCGCTGATAGTCCGGCTCCATAAAGGTCAGCGCGCCGGTGCGGCAGAAATCCAGCGGCGCCACGCCCGCCTCAACCCGTTGCGGGTAGGCCATCGCATGGGCGATCGGCGTGCGCATGTCCGGGGAGCCGAGCTGGGCCAGGACGCTGCCGTCACGGTAGCGCACCATGGAATGAATGACCGATTGCGGATGCAGGATCACTTCCATCTGTTCAGCCGAGGCATTGAACAGCCAGCGGGCCTCAATATATTCCAGTCCTTTATTCATCATGGTGGCGGAATCGACGGAGATTTTACGGCCCATCGACCAGTTAGGGTGCGCGCAGGCCTGCGCCGGGGTGACGGCCGGGAAATCGGCCAGCGGCGTATCGCGGAACGGGCCGCCCGAACCGGTCAGGATGATGCGCGAGACACCATGATCTTCCAGGGAAGCATACCCCAGACGGCGCTGAATACTTTCCGGTAAACTCTGAAAAATCGCGTTATGTTCGCTGTCGATAGGCAGGAGCTGGGCGCCGCTCTGGGCCACGGCATCCATGAAGATGCGCCCGCAGGTCACCAGGGACTCTTTATTCGCCAGCAACACCTGTTTGCCGGCCCGGATCGCGGCCAGCGTCGGCAGCAGGCCGGCCGCGCCGACAATGGCCGCCATCACCTGATCAACCTCAGGCAGGCCCGCCAGGGCGCAGGCGGCCTGTTCGCCCGCCATCACCTCAACGCGGACACCCATCTCCGCCAGCCGCTCACGCAGCTGCCCGGCCGAGGGCTCATCCGCCATCGCGGCATATTCAGGCCTGAATTCAGCACACTGTTGTGCCATGACATCGACATTGCGCCCGGCAACCAATGCCTTAACCGCAAATTGCTGAGGGTTGGCACGAATAACAGCCAGCGTGCTGGTGCCAATAGACCCGGTAGAACCCAGAATGGTCAGTTGCTTCATGAGGATGCTCTGAATAACTGTTTATTATGATAGGAAGGCGTCCAGTCTGAAACCTGCAACCTCTGTTGTCTATGGGATTTCAGCGACAAACAGAAATATCACCTTATAAAATAATAAAGCGCCGCCGGGGCGACGCTTTATTTCACAGCGGGAATCAGAATTCCATCAATTCCGCTTCTTTATCTGCCAGCGCGGCATCGATTTTCTTAATGAAAACATCGGTCATTTTCTGGATATCATCCTGAGAACGACGCTCTTCATCTTCGCTGATCTCTTTATCTTTCAGCAGGACTTTCACTTTTTCATTCGCATCACGGCGGACGTTACGCACAGAAACGCGGCCCTGCTCAGCTTCGTTACGCACGACTTTGATCAGGTCCTTACGGCGCTCTTCCGTCAGTGCCGGCAGCGGCACACGGATCACGGTACCCGCAGAGGACGGGTTCAGGCCGAGGTCAGAGGCCATAATGGCTTTCTCAACGGCCGGGCCGAGGCTACGGTCAAAGACGGTAATCGCCAGGGTGCGTGAATCTTCAGCCACGATGTTGGCCAGCTGACGCAGCGGCGTTGCGGAACCGTAATATTCCACCTGAATACCGTCCAGGATATTCGGGGAAGCACGGCCGGTACGGATTTTACTGATGTGGTTTTTAAACACTTCCACGCATTTTTCCATACGCGTTTCAGCATCTTTTCTGATTTCGTTAATCACGTTGCGAACCCTTGAAAACTGGTTACTTGGCAGACTCTACACTCAGTATAGTCGGTAAATATTCAAACCAGCAGCGAGACTGGCTAAAGATAACAGGGGAGCACCGGCAGCCTGTGCCGCTCCCGCGTGCGCCCATGATACCAAAATTACGGGTACGCCGTTATTTACAGATCAGCGTGCCTTCTTTTTCGCCCATCACGACGCGGCGCAGCGCGCCCGGTTTGTTCATATTGAACACACGGATCGGCAGGTTATGGTCACGTGCCAGGGTAAAGGCCGCGAGGTCCATGACTTTCAGCTCACGTTCCAGCACATCGGCATAGGAGAGCTGGTCGTACAGCGTGGCGTCCGGGGTTTTCACCGGGTCAGCGGAGTAGACACCGTCTACTTTGGTCGCTTTCAGTACCACGTCAGCTTCGATTTCGATGCCGCGCAGGCAGGCTGCGGAGTCAGTGGTAAAGAATGGGTTACCGGTACCGGCAGAGAAGATGACCACGCGGTTGTTACGCAGCAGGCTGATCGCTTCGGCCCAGCTGTAGTTGTCACACACGCCGTTCAGCGGAATTGCAGACATCAGGCGGGCATTCACATAGGCACGGTGCAGCGCATCACGCATCGCCAGGCCGTTCATCACGGTGGCCAGCATTCCCATGTGATCGCCCACTACGCGGTTCATGCCGGCCTGAGCCAGGCCCGCACCGCGGAACAAGTTACCCCCGCCAATGACCACACCGACCTGGATGCCCAGCTCGACCAATTCCTTTACTTCCTGTGCCATACGATCCAAAACGCTAGCGTCGATACCAAAACCTTCTGCGCCTTGCAGGGCTTCGCCACTCAGCTTTAGCAGGATACGCTGATATACGGGTTTTGCATTGGTTGCCATGGTGTTCTGTCCTAAGAAGCAGTGAGAGTAGTGGGGTTTTTTGTGTATCACATCACAACTTTGTTGCAGGCGCTACAAGGCAGGATGTCATTGGGATTAATCTGGCTGGATAAAACGGAACCGCCTGATGGCGGCTCCGTAACGTCATTAAGACTGCTTGCTCATGGCTGCAACTTCAGCAGCGAAGTCAGTTTCGACTTTCTCGATGCCTTCGCCCACTTCAAAGCGGATGAAGTTGATCACGTCAGCGTTGTGCTCTTTCAGCAGCTGGCCAACGGTTTTGTTCGGGTCCATAACGAAGTTCTGGCCGGTCAGAGAGATCTCACCGGTGAATTTACGCATACGGCCTTCAACCATTTTCTCAGCGATTTCGCGCGGCTTGCCGGACTGCATGGCGATGTCCAGCTGGATCTGGTGCTCACGGGCAACCACGTCAGCCGGGACGTCTTCAGACTTCACGTATTCCGGTTTGCTTGCAGCGATGTGCATCGCTACGTGCTTCACCAGCTCTTCGTCAGCGCCGGTTGCAGCAACCATCACGCCGATACGCGCGCCGTGCAGGTAGGTACCCAGCACGTCGCCTTCCAGCACAGCCAGGCGGCGGATATTGATGTTTTCACCAATTTTTGCCACCAGCGCGGTGCGCTGCTCTTCGAATTTCGCTTTCAGCACTTCAACGTCGCTGATTTTTTCGTCCATCGCCGCAGCGATAACGTCATCACCGAAGGCTTTGAAGCCGGCGTCTTTGGCAACGAAGTCAGTTTCGCAGTTCAGCTCAACGATCACGCCATATTTACCGTCTGCAGACACTTTGGTCAGAATCACGCCTTCAGCAGCCACACGGCCTGCTTTCTTAGCAGCTTTCGCCTGACCGGATTTACGCATGTTGTCGATAGCCAGCTCGATGTCGCCGTTAGCTTCAACCAGTGCTTTCTTACATTCCATCATGCCTGCGCCGGTACGTTCACGCAGTTCTTTTACCAGGGAAGCGGTAATATCAGCCATTCTATTTTCCTCGGTTATCTCGTGGGGGAGCGAGAGGCTCTCACAGAGACGGTTCTCGCATTTAAGATAAGCAAAGGGGGCCTATAAAGGCCCCCTAACCAACCATATTCAATACCTGGTTAATAAGGGCTCAGTGGTGAGCTTGCCTTATTATTCAGCTTCTACGAAGCTGTCTTCTGCCTGAACAGCCAGATCTTGCGAACGGCCTTCACGTACAGCGGCAGCCACGGCGCTCAGGTACAGGTTTACTGCACGGATTGCATCGTCGTTACCTGGGATGATGAAGTCAACGCCATCCGGATCGGAGTTGGTATCAACGATGGAGAATACCGGGATACCCAGGTTGTTTGCTTCTTTGATCGCGATGTGTTCGTGGTCAGCGTCGATAACAAACAGTGCGTCCGGCAGGCCGCCCATGTCTTTGATACCGCCCAGGCTGTTTTCCAGCTTGTCCAGCTCACGGGTACGCATCAGCGCTTCTTTCTTGGTCAGCTTGTCGAAAGTACCGTCTTGAGACTGGATTTCCAGATCTTTCAGGCGCTTGATGGACTGACGAACAGTTTTCCAGTTGGTCAGCATGCCGCCCAACCAGCGATGGTTCACGAAGAACTGGTCGCAGTTGTTGGCTGCTTCTTTTACCGCTTCGCTTGCAGCGCGCTTGGTACCAACGAACAGGATCTTACCTTTACGGGAAGAGATCTTGGTCAGCTCAGCCAGAGCTTCGTTGAACATCGGTACGGTCTGCTCAAGGTTGATGATGTGAACCTTGTTACGTGCGCCGAAGATGAATGGCTTCATTTTCGGGTTCCAGTAACGGGTCTGGTGACCGAAGTGAACACCAGCCTGGAGCATGTCGCGCATGGAAACAGTTGCCATGATAAAACCTCTATAGTAGATGTTGGGGTTATGCCTCCACGTATCCCATACCGCCGACCTGTCAGAGCATGCTGCTCCTCAAGGCACCCCGGCGTATGTGCCGATACGTGTGTGTTATACACATATGAGTTTAGTTGGCCGATACCGTCTGGTCATTATTCACGACGCAGATGCGGTTCGCCGGCGCGCTTTATACCATAAACCCGCACCTGACTCCACTACTTGTTATCCTCCCGCGGGCGGGAAAATCAGCGTTTGGCAGCCCATTGCCGGGCTGATACCATATTGTGATGCACGTTATTTTTGCCGGCTGACCGGCCGGCCCCCTGAACATCTGCGGAATATTTCATGGCAATTTCGATTAAAACCCCTGAAGACATTGAAAAAATGCGCGTCGCCGGCCGCCTGGCCGCGGAAGTGCTGGAAATCATTGAACCTTATGTCAAACCCGGTGTGACCACCGGCGAGCTTGACCGCATCTGCCACGACCACATCACCAACAAGCAGCAGGCCATCTCCGCCTGCCTGAACTACCACGGCTTCCCGAAATCGGTCTGTATTTCGGTGAATGAAGTGGTCTGCCACGGCATCCCGAGTGAGGAGAAGGTGCTGAAAGAGGGTGACATCGTGAACATCGACGTCACGGTGATCAAAGACGGCTTCCACGGCGACACCTCCAAAATGTTTATCGCCGGGAAACCGACTATCCAGGGCGAGCGCCTCTGCCGCATTACCCAGGAGAGCCTCTACCTGGCCATTAAGATGGTGCGCCCCGGCATCCGCCTGCGCAGCCTCGGCAAAGCGATCCAGGCCTTTGTGGAAGCGGAGAAGTTCTCAGTGGTGCGTGAATATTGCGGCCACGGCATCGGCGAAGGGTTCCACGAAGAGCCGCAGGTGCTGCATTACGATGCGGATGACGGCGGCGTGGTGTTGCAGCCGGGCATGGCCTTCACCATCGAGCCGATGGTCAACGCCGGTGACTACCGCATCCGTACCATGAAAGATGGCTGGACGGTAAAAACCAAAGACCGCAGCTTGTCCGCACAGTATGAGCATACTATTGTGGTGACCGAGAACGGTTGTGAAATAATGACCCTGCGCAAGGATGACACCCTGCCGGCGGTGATTACGCACGAACAGTAAGAGAACAAGCCGGCGGTTGCCGGCTTTTTAATGGGCGGCGCTTATGTCTGAGAATTTCCCCGATCACGAAATCCCTGTTATTCCCCCGCGCTCCGTGCCTGAGCAGCCCCCCTCCCCTACCCACCTCACCGATGAACAGATCACCTGTGCCTCTCTGAAGCAGCGCCTTGAGGCGTTCCAGCTCTGGCTGGCGGCGGCCTTCAATGCCGGTGAGAGTGCGGAGACGCTGGTGGCGGCCCGCAGCCTCTATATCGATCGCCTGCTGCGCCGGCTCTGGACCTTTTACGGCTTTGATGATGTGCCGGAAACCGCGCTGGTGGCGGTGGGCGGCTATGGGCGCGGTGAGCTGCACCCGCTCTCCGACATTGATGTGCTGCTGCTGAGCCAGCAGCGCCTCAGCGACGCCCAGGCCCAGCGCGGCGGTGAGCTGATCACCCTGTTGTGGGATCTGAAGCTTGAGGTCGGGCACAGCATGCGCACCCTGGAAGAGTGCCTGCTGGAAGGGCTGGCGGATCTCACCGTCGCCACCAACCTGATCGAGTCCCGGATGATCTGCGGGGATGTCGCGCTGTTCCTCTCCATGCAGAAGCACATCTTCAGCGAAGGGTTCTGGCCGTCGCCCGATTTCTTCCGCGCCAAAATCAAAGAACAGCACGAGCGCCACCTGCGCTACCACGGCACCAGCTACAACCTGGAGCCGGACATCAAAAGCAGCCCCGGCGGCCTTCGCGACATCCACACCCTGTTGTGGGTGGCCCGCCGCCACTTCGGGGCCACCTCGCTGGATGAGATGGTGGGCTTCGGCTTCCTCACTGAAACAGAGCGCAGTGAATTGAATGCCTGCCAGAGCTTCCTGTGGCGCATCCGCTTTGCGCTGCATCTGGTGCTGACGCGCTATGACAACCGCCTGCTGTTCGACCGCCAGCTGAACGTGGCCCAGCTGTTGCAGTACCAGGGCGACGGCAATGAGCCGGTCGAGCGGATGATGAAAGACTTCTACCGCGCCACCCGCCGCGTGGGTGAACTGAACCACATGCTGCTGCAGCTGTTTGATGAGGCGATCCTGGCGCTGGACGCCACCGAGAAGCCGCGCCCGCTGGACGATGAGTTCCAGCTGCGCGGCAACCTGATCGACCTGCGTGACGAAAGCCTGTTTGAGCGCAAGCCCGAAGCGATCGTGCGCATGTTCTACCTGATGGTCAGAACCCGCGATATCGAAGGCATCTACTCCACCACCCTGCGCCGGCTGCGCCATGTGCTGCGGAACCTGCACACCCCGCTCTGTGCCATCCCTGAGGCGCGTGAGCTGTTTATGGCGATTCTGCGCCACCCCGGCGCGGTTTCACGTGCGCTGGTGCCGATGCACCGCCACAGCGTGCTGCTGGCCTATATGCCGCAGTGGGGCAACATCGTCGGGCAGATGCAGTTTGACCTGTTCCACGCCTATACCGTGGATGAGCACACCATCCGGGTGCTGCAAAAGCTGGAGAGCTTTGCTGACGAAGCCACCCGCCCGCGCCATCCGCTCTGCGTGGAGATCTACCCGCGCCTGCCCCATCCGGAGCTGTTGCTGGTGGCGGCGCTGTTCCACGACATCGCCAAAGGGCGCGGCGGCGACCACTCGATCCTCGGCGCGCAGGATGTGCTGGCCTTCGCCGAGCTGCACGGCCTGAACTCGCGCGAGAGCCAGCTGGTGGCCTGGCTGGTGCGCTGCCACCTGCTGATGTCGGTGACCGCCCAGCGGCGTGACATCCAGGACCCGACGGTCATCCAGCAATTTACCGCCGAAGTGCAGAGCGAAACCCGGCTGCGCTACCTGGTAAGCCTGACGGTGGCGGACATCTGCGCCACCAATGAAACCCTCTGGAACAGCTGGAAGCAGAGCCTGTTGCGCGAGCTCTATTTTGCCACCGAAAAACAGCTGCGGCGCGGCATGCAGAACAGCCCGGACCTGCGCGAGCGGGTGCGCCACCACCGGTTGCAGGCACTGGCGCTGCTGCGGATGGACAACATCGACGAAGAGTCGCTGCACCGCATCTGGAGCCGCTGCCGCGCCGACTACTTCCTGCGCCACTCGCCGAACCAGCTGGCGTGGCACGCCCGCCACCTGCTGGAGCATGACTCTGCCCTGCCGCTGGTGCTGGTCAGCCGGCAGGCCACGCGCGGCGGCACGGAGATCTTTATCTGGTCGCCTGACCGCCCCTACCTGTTTGCCGCCGTGGCCGGTGAGCTTGACCGCCGTAACCTGAGCATCCATGACGCCCAGATCTTCACCAACCGTGACGGCATGGCGATGGACACCTTTATCGTGCTGGAACCGGACGGCAGCCCGCTGGCCGCAGACCGCCATGAGGCGATCCGCCAGGCGCTGGTGCAGGCGATGACCCAGGAGTACCAGCCGCCGCGTGCGCGCCGCCCCTCACCGAAGCTGCGCCACTTCAGCGTGCCGACCAACGTCAATTTCCTGCCGACCCACACTGACCGCCGCAGTTATCTGGAGCTGGTGGCACTTGACCAGCCCGGCCTGCTGGCGCGGGTCGGCGAAGTCTTCTCCGATCTGGGGCTGTCGCTGCATGGCGCGCGCATCACCACCATCGGCGAGCGGGTCGAGGATCTGTTTATTCTGGCGGACCGCGATCGCCGCTCCCTGAACCGGGAAACACGGCGAAAACTGGAACAACGGTTGACAGAAGCCCTCAACCCAAACGATAAAGTGTCATAGAAATTTTCCCTAAACGACAAATCAGGACAGATAACAGGATGCAGCAATTACAAACCGTTATTGAAAACGCCTTCGAGCGCCGCGCAGAGATCACCCCGGCGAACGTGGACACCGTAACGCGCGAAGCGGTTAACCAGGTCATTGGTCTGCTGGACAGCGGCGCCCTGCGCGTTGCCGAAAAGATCGACGGTCAGTGGGTAACGCATCAGTGGCTGAAAAAGGCCGTGCTGCTCTCTTTCCGCATCAATGACAACCAGGTGATTGACGGCGCAGAAACCCGTTATTACGACAAAGTACCGATGAAATTTGCCGGGTACGACGAAGCCCGTTTCCAGAAAGAGGGCTTCCGCGTGGTGCCGCCGGCGGCCGTGCGCCAGGGTGCCTATATCGCCCGCAATACCGTGCTGATGCCTTCTTACGTCAACATCGGTGCCTATGTGGATGAAGGCTCCATGGTGGACACCTGGGCCACTGTGGGTTCCTGTGCGCAGATCGGTAAAAACGTGCACCTCTCCGGCGGCGTCGGCATCGGCGGCGTGCTGGAGCCGCTGCAGGCTAACCCGACCATCATCGAAGACAACTGCTTCATCGGTGCCCGTTCAGAAGTGGTGGAAGGGGTGATTGTTGAAGAAGGTTCCGTGATCTCCATGGGCGTCTACCTCGGCCAGAGCACCAAGATTTATGACCGTGAAACTGGCGAAGTGCACTACGGCCGCGTCCCCGCCGGCTCGGTGGTGGTCTCCGGTAACCTGCCGTCCAAAGATGGCAGCTACAGCCTCTACTGTGCGGTGATCGTGAAGAAAGTGGACGCGAAAACCCGCGGTAAAGTCGGCATCAACGAGCTGCTGCGCTCTATCGACTAAGCGTCAAACCAGGATAGCGGGTGATTCACCCGCTATTTTTTTGCCTGCCGTACATCACGCATCGCCTCTGGTCACATCTTATCCCGCCGGTTTGGGCCATACTTCCCTGTGGAAAATAACCAAAAAGGTGCTGCTATGTATGAAAACCTGAAAAGTTTAGGGATCCCCAACCCGGACGATGTTGACCGTTACAGCCTCCGCCAGGAAGCCAACAACGATATTCTCAAAATCTATTTCAGAAAGGATAAGGGTGAATTTTTCGCCAAAAGCGTGAAGTTCAAATACCCGCGCCAGCGCAAAACGGTGGCGGCGGACAATGCCGGCCAGGGGTTCAAAGAGATCCACGAGATCAACCCGAACCTGCGCTATGTGATCGATGAGCTGGACCAGATCTGCCAGCGGGATCAGGTCGAAGTGGATCTGAAACGCAAAATCCTGGATGACCTGCGCCACCTGGAATCGGTGGTGGCCAATAAGATTTCTGAGATCGAGTCCGATCTGGAAAAGCTGACCCGTAACGGCCGTTAAGGGCGCGGCTCAGGCGAAAAAAAAGCACAGCCTGCGCTGTGCTTTTTTATGCCCGCAGGGTCAGTTCAGCAGGGTGCTCCACTGCTGCACCCAGGGGCCGCTGACCACTTCCGGCTCCGGCTGCTCGATCGCGTCGATCTCCAGCCGCTCGCCAATACGGGTGGCCCCCTGCTCCTGCAACAGCGCATCAAAAGCGCGCCCGCCGCCACAGAAGTGGTCATAGCTGCTGTCGCCCAGCGCAATCACGCCGTAGCGCAACTCCGGCTGATAGCCGACATGCTCACGGATCGCCTCAAACAGCGGCACAATGGAATCCGGCAGGTTGCCCTGGCCGGTGGTAGAGGTGACCACCAGCGCGTAGTGCGACCGGTAATATTGCCACGCCTCCAGCGTGCCCTCTTCAAACAGCTTCACCTGATGCCCCTGCTTCGTGAGAATGGCTTCCGCCTCCTCTGCGACCATCAGCGCGTTGCCATACACGGTTCCGACAAAAATCCCCACCTGAGCCATGCCGCTCCTCCCTTCGGGGTGAATGAATCAGCCGTTATCCTGACCCGCCTGCGCCGGAAACTCAACCCTTTCCAGCGCGGGCACGCGACCCTGCCAGCCAAAGGCGGTGACGAGCTGCTGCCAGCGGCTGTCCCAGCGGGCGGTGAGGGAGAGCGGTTCGCCGGTCACCGGGTGCGTCAGCGCCATGTGGCTGGCATGCAGCATCAGGCCGGGGCAGTCAAAATGGCCGGCGATGCCGCGGTTCTGGCGCAGATCGCCGTGGGTGGTATCGCCGATGATGGGGTGTCGCAGGTGCGCCATATGGCGGCGCAACTGGTGCTTACGGCCGGTTTCCGGCGTCAGCTCCAGCAGGCTGAAACGGGAGGTCGGGTAGCGCCCCAGGGCCAGCGGCACCTCCGCCTGCGCCAGCGCACGGTAGTGGCTGACGGCAGGCTGCGGGGCTTTGTCCGGGTTGCTGAACTTGTCGGCGATCTTGTCCAGCTCTTCGGTCAGTGCGTAATCCACGGTGCCGTCCTCCAGCACATAGCCGCGCACCACCGCATGGTAGGTTTTCTGCACTTCACGCCGCTCAAACTGTTGCGAGAGCAGGCGCGCCACCTCACTCGACAGGCCCATCAGCAGCAGGCCGGAGGTCGGGCGGTCAAGGCGGTGGACGGTAAACACATGCTGGCCAATCTGGTCGCGCAGGGTCTGCATAACGAACACGGTTTCATGGCGGTCAAGCCAGCTGCGGTGTACCAGCCAGCCGGCGGGCTTATTGACGGCGACCAGATGCGCGTCCTGATAAACGATTTCCAGCATCTCAGTCTTCTTGGTTCAGCAGGTCGTCCAGCCGCTGCAACGCCGCCAGCAGGCCGTGCGGCACGTCAGTGTGCCCGGTAAAAGCCATCTCAAAATAGGGGGTAAGGGCAAAACGGGCCGGCAGCGTGCCCCGCTGCGCCAGCAGCGCCTGCATACGCGGCAGGAACACCCACTGCAGCCACTGCTCCGCCTGCATGGTGTCCACGCTGAACGGCTCGGTGCTGTTAAAGGCGGCCGGCTCCGGCGGCATCGCCTGCCATAATCCGGCGCTTTTCATCGCCTGCTCAATCTCCAGCAGGTGTTGTTGAACCTGGTTTTCTGTGCTCATGATCTCTCCCGGCATCTCTACGCCTGCAGCGTGCATTATCATCCGGCAGCGGGGTTCTGCGCCTTCCGCGTCACTCATCCGGCCGGGCCGCAGAGCATACCATCAATTCTCTGCCCCTCAAGGGCACAAAAAAATGGGGGTACTGTAAAAACAGTACCCCCGGTTCGTTTTGCAGCGCTCCCGCTACCTGTGTGCTCCCTGCTCAATCCTTGAAAACTTTTCCAACGGTTATCCTAACCTGCCATCCCTTTCCGGCGTCCCTCTTTCATCCTGACGTGTCATCCTGCACCCTGCCGGTGCGTACTCCTTTAGTCTTCCTGACCCACCTGTCTGCTCCGTGGACAAGCTCTCGTTCTCCATCCTGGAGGTGTCCCTTACTTCTTCCTGAAGTATCCTGAGCATCATCCTGATACTCTCCTGCATTCATCCTGAATGCTCTCCTACTGAAGCGGGGATCATCCTGATTAACCTGCTTCACCGCGTTCCCTCGTGGTGGTAATACAATCGCTGATTTGCCCCGGCGTCGCAAGCCACTGTAAGCAGAACCCGTAACAAGGCGCTGTAATCCCTGCGGGACACCATAATTTAATTATCTGAATAGATTAACTTTTTATTTATCACGCAGATAATAACACCTGAAATTAAAAGCGATGTCTCACAGGCTGTGTGAGAGATCTCTCACACGCCCGTAAGCCAGAAGCGTAAGCCGGCAGTCACCCCACCACCGGTTGCAGCTGCGCAAGGAAGGTCGGCAGGTCGGGGGCCAGCACCGGGCGGCGAGAAGTGCCGAACTCCTCCAGCACCACGTTGCCGGTCAGGTTGCAGAGTGACACCATCGTCATGTCGGAGTCCGTGGTGCCGATAAACAGCGTCGGCGAGAGCTTCAGCCGCTTTTGCGTCACCAGGTGGCCGATCAGGTTCTCCTGCAGGCGGATGAAATCCTCCTCACTCCAGACCTGCAACAGCGTCAGCGCCTGATCGTTAAAGGTCGCGTCCATGTCCCCGGCATACTGGCTGGCATAAAAGGCGTGGATCTCGTCACGCAGCTGAATCTCCAGCGCCCGTTCGACGTTGGCCAGCGTGCCCGGCCGGGCCAGGGGCTGCGCCTGCCAGTAGACCGCCTCATCGCTGCTGCGCAGCACACAGGGGGACGGCACCCCCAACAGCGCCTCGCTGGCGGGCGCGAAGCCGGTCTCAGCCTGCCAGCGATCGGCATAACGCCGGGTAAAGGCAGATAGCGCCTCAACAGTCTCTCTCATATTTTCTCTCATCTCTGGGGCGGGGTACGGTAAACTGGGCACTATTGTACCTATCCCGACGTAAGGTGACAGCATGTCCTCCTATCAGGAGCATCAGGCTCTGCAAAAACTGACTCTGGGGAAACCCACCGCATACCAAGACCACTATGACGCCTCCCTGCTGCAGGCGGTGCCGCGCAGCATGAACCGCGAACCGCTGGGGCTCTATCCGGATAACCTGCCGTTCCACGGCGCGGATATCTGGACGCTGTACGAACTCTCCTGGCTGAACGCCAAAGGCCTGCCGCAGGTCGCAGTGGGTGACGTCCGGCTCAATGCCGGCAGCCTCAACCTGGTGGAGTCCAAAAGCTTCAAGCTCTACCTCAACAGCTTTAACCAGACCCGTTTCGCCGATTGGGACGAGGTACAGGCGACGCTGCAACGCGACCTCGCCCACTGCGCCCAGGGCGAGGTGCAGGTCACGCTGTTCCGGCTGAATGAGGTGGAAGGCCAGCCCATCAGCCGCTTTGAGGGTGACTGCATTGACGATCAGGATATTGAGATCGACAACTACCAGTTCAGCACCGATGTACTGGCGCAGGCCGCGGGCGGCGAGCCGGTGGAGGAGACGCTGGTCAGCCACCTGCTGAAATCCAACTGCCTGATCACCCACCAGCCGGACTGGGGCTCAGTGCAGATCCACTACCGCGGCAACCGCATCGACCGCGAAGCGCTGCTGCGCTACCTGGTCTCGTTCCGCCACCACAACGAGTTCCATGAGCAGTGCGTGGAGCGCATCTTCAACGATTTGATGCGCTTTTTCCGCCCGGAGAAGCTGGCGGTCTATGCCCGTTATACCCGCCGCGGCGGTCTGGACATCAACCCGTGGCGCGCCAATTTCGCCTTTGAACCGGCCGCGGGCCGTCTGGTACGGCAATAATTGCGAGACGCCGCTCAACAAACAACCGAACACTGAACCGGTATTGGTAAAAAGGCTGGGGCATCGTTAAGGTTAAGGAAACAACAACGGCATCACACAGGATGTAAGGAGCAATTTTGATTACTCATATCAGCCCGCTTGGCTCTATGGATCTGTTGTCACAACTGGAAGTCGATATGCTGAAACGGACCGCCAGCAGCGACTTATACCGCCTTTTCCGTAACTGTTCCCTGGCCGTGCTGAACAGCGGCAGCCAGACGGACAACAGCAAGCAGTTGCTGGACCGTTATCAGTCTTTTGATATCAACGTGCTGCGCCGCGAGCGCGGCGTGAAGCTGGAGCTGGTCAACCCGCCGGAAGAGGCGTTTGTGGACGGGAAGATTATCCGCTCCCTGCAGGCGAACCTGTTCGCGGTGCTGCGCGATATTCTGTTCGTCAATGCGCAGATGACCAGCGCCGGGCGTCTCCACCATCTCGATCTGGAGAACCCGGCCCACCTTACCAACCTGGTTTTCTCCATCCTGCGTAATGCGCGCACGCTCCACCTGGATGAAGACCCGAATATGGTGGTCTGCTGGGGCGGCCACTCGATCAATGAAACCGAATACCTCTATGCCCGCCGCGTCGGCAGCGAGCTGGGGCTGCGTGAGCTGAACATCTGCACCGGCTGCGGGCCGGGAGCAATGGAAGCGCCGATGAAAGGCGCGGCCGTGGGCCATGCGCAGCAGCGCTACAAAGGCGGGCGTTTTATCGGCATGACCGAGCCGTCGATCATCGCCGCAGAGCCGCCTAACCCGCTGGTGAATGAGCTGATCATCATGCCGGACATCGAAAAGCGGCTGGAAGCCTTTGTGCGCATCGCCCACGGGATCATCATCTTCCCCGGCGGCGTGGGTACGGCCGAAGAGCTGCTCTACCTGCTGGGTATTCTGATGAACCCGGAGAACCAGGATCAGGTATTACCGCTGATCCTCACCGGGCCGAAAGAGAGCGCCGACTATTTCCGCGTGCTGGATGAGTTCATCTTCAATACGCTGGGTGAAGAGGCCCGCCGCCACTACACCATCATCATTGATGACGCGGCAGAGGTGGCCCGTCAGATGAAGCTGGCGATGCCGCGGGTGAAAGAGAACCGCCGCAACACTGGCGATGCCTACAGCTTCAACTGGTCGATCCGCATTGAGCCGGATCTCCAGTTGCCGTTCCTGCCGACCCACGAAAACATGGCCAACCTCAACCTCTACCCGGACCAGCCGGCGCAGGAGCTGGCGGCGGCGCTGCGGCGCGCCTTCTCCGGCATCGTGACCGGTAACGTCAAAGAGTTCGGCATCCACGCGATTGAGACGTTCGGCCCCTATAAACTGCACGGCGATCCGCGCCTGATGAAGCAGATGGACAGCCTGTTGCAGGGCTTTGTGGCGCAGCACCGCATGAAACTGCCGGGCAGCGCTTACATCCCCTGCTATGAGATCTGTGCCTGATCCCCGTGCCCCCGGCGCCGCTGCGGCGGCGTCTTTTCCCCTTTCTGCCGGTCGCCCGGCAGAGTCTGACACCAGGTCTGCCCGCCATGATCCACCTTTTGATTGTTGATGCCCTCAACCTTATCCGGCGCATCCATGCTGTGCAGGGGTCACCGTGCCGGGATGCCTGCCGCCACGCCCTGAGCCAGCTTTGCCAGCATGCGCAGCCCACCCACGCCGTCGCCGTGTTTGATGAGGATGACCGTGCCGACAGCTGGCGGCACCGCTGCCTGCCGGAGTACAAGGCCGGGCGCAACCCGATGCCGGACAACCTGCAACAGGAGCTGCCGCAGCTGCGCGCCGCGTTTGAGGCGGCAGGCGTGGCCTGCTGGCAGTCGCCGGGCCACGAAGCGGATGACATCGCCGCCACGCTGGCGGCCAAAGTGGCCGGTGCCGGGCATCAGGTCACTATCGTCTCTACTGACAAGGGTTATTGCCAGCTGCTGGCACCCCAGGTGCAGATCCGGGATTATTTCCAGAAGCGCTGGCTGGACCTGCCCTTTGTCATGCAGGAGTTCGGCGTTGCCCCGCCGCAACTGCCCGATTTCTGGGGGCTGGCCGGCATCAGCAGCAGCAAAATCCCGGGTGTCAGCGGCATTGGGCCGAAAACAGCCGTGACCCTGCTGCAACAGGCGGGCACGCTGGAGGCGCTTTATGAGAATCTGGAGGCGGTGCCGGAGAAGTGGCGCAGCAAGCTGGCGCAGCACCGTGAGGCAGCGTTTGCCAGCAAACAGGTGGCGACGCTGCGCACGGATGTGCCGCTGCACGGGAACCTGCAACAGCTGCGTTTACCGGTGCAATAAAACGCGGTGTTAAAAAAAGCGGCACGCCTGTGCGTGCCGCCGGGGATTACCGCTCGTCGCGGCGGCCGGGAACGGCCGACCACATGCGGCGCACATGTACCGTCACCTCTTCACGATCGTGGTAGAGCTGCTTGGCGTGGATCTCTGAGTTGATGCCGTGCTCATCCAGCTGTTCGCGGATCGCCTGCAGGTTCTGGCTCACCTCTTCATAGCGCTTTTTCATCGGCAGCTTCAGGTTGAAGATTGCTTCGCGGCACCAGCCTTTGACCAGCCAGTCCGTCATCAGCTGGGCCACTTTCGCCGGTTTCTCCACCATGTCGCACACCAGCCAGGAGATGTTGCTGCGCGGCGGCTCAAAGCGGAAACCGTCGGCTCTGTAGTGCGTCACCTGCCCGGTCTCCATCAGGCTCGGGGCCATCGGGCCGTTATCCACCGCATGCACCATCATGCTGCGCTGCACCAGCTGATAGGTCCAGCCGCCGGGGCAGGCCCCGAGATCCACCGCGTGCATCCCACTCGCCAGCCGTTCGTCCCACTCGTCCGCCGGGATAAAGACATGGAACGCCTCTTCCAGTTTCAGCGTCGAGCGGCTCGGCGCATCCGCCGGGAACTTCAGGCGCGGGATGCCCATATAGAACGGGGAGTTGTTATTGCTGTAGGAGTAGCCGACATAGCAGCAGCCGGGCGCAATAAAGAAGACGTGCACCACCGGGCGGTGCGGGTTTTCACGCTGGGCCATCACGTTCTGCTCACGCATCCCGGCGCGCAGCGGCACCGTGAGTTTACGGCAGAATTTGGTCAGCTCTTTGGCGTCGTTGGTGTCCGGCACTTCCACACGCAGCTCACCCGCGCCCTGCACCACGCCCACCAGCATCCCGACAATCGGCGAGACCCGGTCATCCACCGGCAGGTCTTTGAGCAACTCCCCGACCACCAGCATCTGGCGCGCGAAGATCAGCTCACGGAACGGCAGCTCACGCGCCAGCTTGTCCGCCTCTTCCGGCTGGTAGCACTCAAACAGCACGTAGCCGCTGTTCTCTTTTACCCGGGCGAAACCGAACACTTCGCGGGCAGCCGCTTTTTCGGTGATCTCCGCCGCACACTCTTTCTCAAAACCGGGACGACAATACAACGCTAACTTATTCATGGCGATCTGCCTTTCTCTTAAGACGCAACGCGCCAATCAACATCAAAACCCAGCCCGCCAGGAAGCAAAGCCCCCCAACCGGCGTCACAAAGACCCACATATGCAGCTGTGACAGCGCCAGGCAGTAGAGGCTGCCGCTGAACAGCACGGTCCCCAGTGCCAGCAATGCGCCGCTCCAGTAGAACCAGAGGCAGGCGCGGCGCTGCATCGCCAGGGAGAGGCCCATAATCGCCAGGGTGTGGAACCCCTGGTAATTGAGGCCGGTCTGAATCCAGGCCATCTCTTTTGCGCCCAGCGAGACGCTCAGCACATGGGCACCAAATGCCCCCAGCGCCACAAAAACAAAGCCGCTCACGGCGGCGAAAATCAGCATAAACCGGCTGCTCATGGTATGACCCATCTGTCTGTAAAACGGCGTGTGTGAGTGAAACCCAAAAAACGCGCGGTCGTCTCAGGCACGACGCGCGCTCAATGTTCGTAACGGAAACGGAATTTTTCCTGTTCGCTGGCCGCACGGGCCAGGATCCATTGCCGGAAGGCGGCTATTTTACCGAGTTCTGCCTGACTGTCATGACATACCAGATAAAAAGCGTTTTTACTGACCAGCACATCATTAAACGGGCAGACCAGCCGCCCCGCCTCGATCTCCATCTGCGTCATCACATTGTTGACCAGCGCCACCCCCTGGCCGTGGACCGCGGCCTGCACCACCATCGCACTGTGGCTGAAGATCGGCCCCTGTTGCACGTTGATATGTTGCAGCCCCAGCTGGCGGGTATAGGCCAGCCAGTCGCGGCGGGAGGAGTCGTGCAGCAGGGTGTGATAGGCCAGATCGGCCGGGGTTTTCAGCGGGTGATCGCCGGTGGTCAGCAGCAGCGGCGAACAGGCGGGCAGCAGGTATTCGGCGTAGAGGCGCTCGGCACGCAGCCCCGGCCAATTGCCGCGGCCGTAGAAGATCGCCACATCCACGTCGTCCGCCAGCTTATCCTCTTCACGGTCAACCGCCTGGATGCGCACATCAATGCCCGGGTAGGCGGAGTTAAAGCCGGAGAGGCGCGGCACCAGCCACTGGATGGCAAAGCTCGGCGGCAGGCTGACGGTCAGCGCGCCTTTGGCACTGCGGGCCTGCAACTTGCGGGTCGCATCATTGAGCGCGGTAAAGATCTCTTTGATGTCAAGGTAGTAGCTCTGGCCCTCTTCCGTCAGCAACAGCGAGCGGTTGCGGCGGCGGAACAGTTTCAGCCCGAGGAAATCTTCAAGTGACTTGATCTGATGACTGACGGCAGCCTGGGTAACAAACAGTTCCTCAGCCGCTTTGGTAAAGCTCAGATGGCGGGCGGCCGCATCAAATACCCGCAGGGCATTGAGCGGTGGTAGTCGTTTTGACATGGTAAACTGCTTATGAGTTGACGTGTGATTACAACAAATAATTTTTAGTTACTTATTAGATTTTTTTATCCGAGCCATTATAAATTGTCCGTTGAGGATGCGCCAGCAAATACCTATAGTGGCGGCACTTCCCGGGCCGGAACGAAAAGTTGATGGGTATGAGGATACCGAGAGGCTTTTGGCTTGTGGTTGTGATGTTGTGTTTGCACGTTGTCTGGCACTCCAGACGCAGTAGCGAAAGCTACTCTTTTTCACTTCCTGTACATTTACCCTGTCTGTCCATAGTGATTTTATGCAGCACCGCACTTTGCGGTGCTTTTTTTTTGCGTGTGGCGGAGCAGCGCCCCGCCCGGCACCGGGTAAATTACTCCCCTTTTACCATCTCTTTCACGTCTGCGCGGTTGATCTGCTGTTCATTGCCATAGGCATCTTTGTAGCTGATCATCCCGGTATCATCATCCACCTGCGGTTTGCCCTCAGAGACGATGGTACGGCCATCATTGGTGTGCATTACATAGTTGCTGGAGCAGGCAGCCAGGGTACACGTCAACATTACGGCAGAAACCACTGCGGCTAATTTTTTCATCATGAACTCCTTGTAGAGAGATGTTTTCTCGAACGCATTCTGTTATCAGGCAAATTATTCAGCCCGTCATAAATCAGCATAACAAAGTTCCGGGAGTTTGCCAGAAAAGTGCCCCCGGCCCCCGCCCGGCCTTGTGCCGCCGCGTTAAATCGGCGAGGATCGGCGCCGTAACCAGGAGAGCCTATTCCCATGACCCCTTTTGATCCCGCCGGCTTCCGCCGCCACTTTCCGGCACTGGCCCATGCCGGCACCTATCTTGACAGTGCTGCCACGGCGCTGAAGCCGCAGGCGATGATCGACGCCACCACCGCCTTTTACCAGCAGAGCGGCGTCACGGTACACCGCAGCCAGCACGCCCAGGCCCAGGCGCTGACCCGGCAGTATGAATCAGCGCGTGAACAGGTGGCCGCCCTGATCAATGCGGCAGAACCGCAGGAGATCGTCTGGACGCGCGGTGCCACCGAGGCACTGAATCTGGTGGCACAGGGCTACTTCCGCCCCCGCCTTCAGCCCGGCGATGAGCTGCTGGTGAGCCAGGCGGAGCATCACGCCAACCTGCTGCCGTGGCTGATGCTGGCTGAGCAGACCGGCGCGGTGGTGGTGCCGCTGCCGCTCGATCACCAGCAGATCCCGGACATCGACGCATTAGCTGAGCTATTGCGTCCGCGCACACGGTTGCTTGCGCTGGGGCAGATGTCGAACGTCACCGGCGGCTGCCCCGATCTGGCGCGCGCCATCGCCCTGGCCCATGCCAATAACACCCTGGTGGTGGTCGACGGCGCGCAGGGGGTGGTGCATAACCCGCCGGATGTGCAGGCGCTGGGCGTGGATTTTTACGCCTTTTCCGCCCATAAACTTTACGGCCCGACCGGGCTCGGCATGTTGTACGGCAACCGGGCGCGGCTGGAGGAGATGGCTGCCTGGCAAGGCGGCGGCAAAATGATCAGCGAAGTCTCTTTCGCCGGTTATACGCCGCAGCCGGTGCCGCACCGCTTTGAGGCGGGCACACCCAACATCGCCGGGGTGATTGGGCTTTCTGCCACGCTGGGCTGGCTGGCGGAACAGGATCTGGCCGCCGCCGAGGCTTACAGCCGCGGGCTGGCGCGCAGTGCGGAGCAGCAACTGGCCGCGATCCCTGGCTTCCGCAGCTTCCGCCGCTCGGATGCCAGCCTGCTGGCCTTCGATTTTACCGATGTGCACCACAGCGATATGATCACCCTGCTGGCCGAACAGGGTATTGCCATGCGTGCCGGCCAGCACTGCGCACAACCACTGATGGCGCAGCTCGGCGTAACGGGCACCCTGCGTGCCTCTTTTGCCCCTTATAACACTCCGCAGGATGTGGATGCGCTGGTTGCTGCCGTACGGCAGGCGCGCGCCCTGCTGCTGGAGTGACCTGACCGGAGTTAACATAATGATGCTTGCCCCTCACCCGTTCGGCCATGAAATCACGCTGGACACCCTGACGGCCACCTTCACCGGCTTCAGCCAGTGGGAAGATCGCTACCGCCAGCTGATCCAGCTCGCCCGGCAATTGCCGCCGCTGGATGAGGCGCTGAAAACGCCGGACCGTGAACTGAGCGGCTGCGAAAACCGCGTCTGGCTGGGTTACCAGCGCAAGGAGGACGGCACGCTGCACTTCTATGGCGACAGCGAAGGCCGGATTGTGAAAGGGTTACTGGCGGTGGTGCTGACGGCGGCCGAGGGGAAGACCCCGGCCGCATTGCGCGCGCTTGATGTGCCGGCGCTGTTTGACACCCTCGGCCTGCGCCAGCAGCTCAGCGCCACCCGCGCCGGGGGGTTACAGGCGCTGGCGGACGCGGTGGCCCGCATTGCGGTGGCCGAGGGCGGCTGACGTTTTACGCCTGGGCGGCCAGGTGTTCCGCTTTTGCCACCATCTTCTTCAGCGCGTGGGACACCGCCACAAAGCCAAAGGTGGCGGTGACCATCGTCGCCGCGCCAAACCCGGCGGCACAATCCATGCGCTTCGGCCCCTCGGCGGTGCTGCGTGAGGCGCACACCGAGCCGTCCGGCTGGGGGTAGACCAGCGGCTCGCTGGAGAAGACGCAGTCGATCCCCAGTTTCCCTTTGCTGTTTTTCACCACGTTAAAATCACTCTTCAGGCGTTCACGCAGCTTGGCGGCCAGCGGGTCCTGGATGGTTTTAGCCAGATCGGTGACCTCAATCCGCGTCGGGTCGATCTGCCCGCCCGCCCCGCCGGTGGTCACCACCGGGATTTTGAACCGGCGGCAGTAGGCCAGCAGTGCCGCCTTCGGCCGCACGCTGTCAATGGCGTCAATCACGTAGCTGAAGTTGTTGTCCAGCAGCGCCGCGACGTTGTCCGGCGTGATGAAATCGTCGATGCAGGTGACGCGGCACTCCGGGTTAATCGCCAGAATGCGCTCGGCCATCACCTCAGTTTTCGCCTGGCCGACGCTCTGTTTCAGCGCGTGGATCTGGCGGTTGGTATTGGTGACGCAGACATCGTCCATGTCGATCAGCGTAATCGCACCGATGCCGGTACGTGCCAGCGCCTCCGCTGCCCAGGAGCCGACACCGCCGATGCCGATCACGCAGACGTGCGCCTCGGCAAACACCGCCAGCGCCGACTGGCCGTAAAGCCGGGCCGTGCCGCCGAAGCGTTGCAGATAAGCGTCAGAATAGGCCGCTGTTGTCACGTTCATTACCTCAACACTGTAACCGGGAATCCCGGCGAAAAATAAAAAAGCAGCCCGCAGGCCGCTTCATTCAAAAATTGCCTGACCGGCGGGTTACTGCGGGTTGTTTATCTGCGGATTGTTTACCTGCGGATTGCTGACCAGCAAAGTTTCGCCCTGGCCACCGCTGCTCAGAACCGGTTTGGCCTGGCTCTGGTAGGCGGTAAACAGCGGGCCGCCGCTCTGTTTGGATTTCAGCACCCACACCCGGCCATAGTGGTTGTAATAACCAGCGGCGTGGCCTGCTTCCGGGCCGATGCCCTGGTAGATGTCAAAGTGCTGGCCCTTGATCGCCCCGCCGACATCCAGCGCCACCATCAGCCGCATATGGTATTTGCCGGTAAACTTGCCGTTGTTGTCCAGCTCCGGCACTTCCGCCAGCAAGGTGGTGCCCGCCGGGATCAGCGAACGGTCCGACGCTACCGAGGCTTTGGCGATCAGCGGCACCGCGCTCGCCCCTTTCACCGGCGCAAACATCTCCGGTTTAAAGAAGACAAAGGAGGGGTTCTGCTCCAGCAGTTCGCGCACTTCAGCCGGGGAGTGGCTGTCCGCCCATTTGCGGATCGCCTGCATCGACATATCTTCGCGCGCCACTTCACCGCGATCAATCAGCACTTTGCCAATGCTGCGATAGGCGTGGCCATTCTTGCCGCCGTAGCCGAAGAACATCAGCGGGCGGCCGTCGCCGTAATCGACATACCCACTGCCCTGCACTTCCATCATGAAGTTGTCCATCAGGGAGTTGGTATAGGCCACCGCGTAACGCTCATCCAGCGCGCCGCTGTAAATGGCGGCGCGGTCCGGCAGGCGGCGTTTGCCTTTCGGCGGCATCCGGTAGAGCGGATAGCGGAACTCCCCCTGCGGCGTATAGCGCGCCTGCACCACCGGCGTGTAGTAGCCGGTAAACTGCACGTTGCCGAAGTTGTCCACGCCCTCCATCTGGTAGGCGTTCAGCCCGTACTGGCTGAGGGTGCGGGTATCGCCCCCGGCGCGGATCCACTGCTGCACATTCTGGTACGTCGGGTTATTGCGGTTAAACAGGCCCGGCGAGGCGTACTGAATTTCGAGCAGCTGGTCTGAATAATCCTTGGCGTTGACCGGTTTCCCTTTTGCATTCGGCTCATTGACCAGCGCCAGCGACTGTTCCAGGCGCCCGTCTTTATACTGCTGCCCGCGATCGGTGGGCCGGGAGGAGCACCCGGCCAGGATGGCCACTACCATGCCGCTGACGATATATTTGCCTAACGATCCTTTCATTGCCTGCACTCTTTACCGGATTTTCACCCGCGCACGATAACAAACGCCCATAGAGAAAGGAATTCTCCCCGCCAAAAAAGCAGGGGGCAGCGATGAAAAAAGAGGCAAAAACGCGCGATTTCGTTTAAAAAACCTGCGTCCAATGCATTAAATGGAAAAACAACTTGCAGCAAATCTCATGGCCGGTATAGTGCGCATCCATCGGACGCGGGGTGGAGCAGCCTGGTAGCTCGTCGGGCTCATAACCCGAAGGTCGTCGGTTCAAATCCGGCCCCCGCAACCAATCCGGTGCTGTACCAGCAGCATCAAACGCCGGATAGGCCGATAAGCAGTAAGCAAGAAAAGCAGTAAAATGCAAAGCGTTACGGACGCGGGGTGGAGCAGCCTGGTAGCTCGTCGGGCTCATAACCCGAAGGTCGTCGGTTCGAATCCGGCCCCCGCAACCAATTCGGTGCTGTACCAGCAGCTGAAAATCCGGATTGCACGTGACCACGCCCTGGCCTATAATCAGGACGTTAGCAACAAAAGATGTATGCAGTAAAAGAAAAGCAGTAAGACGGACGCGGGGTGGAGCAGCCTGGTAGCTCGTCGGGCTCATAACCCGAAGGTCGTCGGTTCGAATCCGGCCCCCGCAACCACTTACACCACATCAGACACCCTTCAGGGTGTTTTTTTGTTTCTGGCGTTCCCCCTCTCTTTTCCCGCTTTTCCTGTTCCGCACGTCCCTGTCCTTTTTGTTAAGCGCCATCCTTTCAGACAGCGCCAACACGCCCTTACCGCCGTACCAATCCGCCTTTGGCAAAATAGGCTTTAATCCCTGCCAGGATCGACTCCGCCACCTGTTGCTGGAACCGGCTGGTGCGCAGTTTGCGCTCCTCCTGCACATTACTGATAAACGCCGTTTCCACCAGAATCGACGGAATATCCGGCGCTTTCAGCACTGCAAAGCCCGCCTGGTCCACATGGTTCTTATGCAGGTGGTTCACCTTGCCCATACGTGCCAGCACCTCTTTGCCAAATTTCAGGCTGTCGTTGATGGTGGCGGTCTGCACCAGGTCAAACATGGTGTGGTCGAGGTAGCGGTCGCCACTTTTGCCTACGCCGCCGATGTTATCCGCTTCGTTCTGCGTCTGCGCCAGATAGCGCGCGGCGGCGCTGGTCGCCCCCTTCGTGGAGAGCGCAAACACCGACGAGCCGCGCGCCGCCCGGCTGGTAAAGGCATCGGCATGGATCGAGACAAAGAGATCGGCATGCTGTTTGCGCGCTTTGGCCACCCGCACCCGCAGCGGGATAAACACATCCTCGTTGCGCGTCATATAGGCTTTCATATTGGGCTGCTTGTCGATCAGCTTTTTCAGCCGCCGGGCAATCAACAGCACAATATCTTTCTCACGCGTTTTGTATTTCCCCACCGCGCCGGAGTCTTCGCCGCCGTGGCCGGGGTCAAGCATGATGATAATCGGCCGGTCGTGGCCTGCGTTGCCGCGTTTTGGCGTGGTGGCGGGCAGCGAGCGCTCCAGGTCACCTTTGTTGTAATCCTCCAGCAGCGCCAGCAGCGGGTCAGACGCCTCCCCCGCCCGGCCGCTGGCCGGGTAGAGATCCACCACCAGCCGGTTTTTGAAGGCTGACACCGGCCCCAGCGTAAAGAGGTGCGGCGTACTGTTCTGCTTCAGCTCCAGCACCACCCGCACCGTATTTTTGTCGAACTGCCCGACGCGCGCCCGCTTTAAGTAGGGGTCGTTGGTGCGCACCTGCCGGGAGATGCCTTTCAGCACGCTGTTGAGGTGTATGCCTTCGATGTCGATCACCACCCGCTCGGGGTGGCTCAGCGCAAACTGCTTATACTTAAGCGGCGTGGAGGATTCGATGGTAATGCGGGTATAGGGCGTTGAAGGCCAGACGCGCACAGCAATAACATGGGCGCTGGCGGCAAAACCCACCTGGCTGACACTCAGCAGCCAGGTCGCGGCGGCGGCCTGCACCAGACGGCGGCGGCCCAGGTTCGGGGGGGTATCGGTCATGCGGCTCCGGAAAATGAAAAGCGATGAAAAGGCATCGCTAAAGCGGGCTAAACGTCAAAAACTTTAACGAATCAGCCGCTTCCTGTCACCCTGAAAGCCGCCTGCCAGGCAAAAAGCCGGTTTTGCCGCGCAATGCTTACTCTCTGTTAACGTTCTGATAACTTTCTTGCGTGATTTCGTGCTTGCCATCTTCGCCATAAAGAATAAAAATACATAAATTACGAATAATCATGCAATAGGCGAGACCCATGAAGGAACGTAGTACAGAGCTGGTTCAGGGATTCCGTCACTCAGTTCCCTATATCAATGCCCACCGGGGCAAGACATTTGTGATCATGCTGGGCGGCGAGGCCATCGCCCATGAGAACTTCTCCAATATCGTCAATGATATTGGCCTGTTGCATAGCCTGGGGATCCGGCTGGTGGTGGTCTATGGTGCCCGCCCGCAGATTGACGCCAACCTGGCGGAGCATCACTGCGAGCCGGTCTACCACAAGCACACCCGGGTCACGGATGCGAAAAGCCTGGAGCTGGTGAAGCAGGCCGCCGGGTTGCTGCAACTCGACATCACCGCCCGTCTCTCCATGAGTTTGAATAACACGCCGTTACAGGGCGCGCACATCAATGTGGTGAGCGGCAACTTCATCATTGCCCAGCCGCTGGGCGTGGATGACGGCGTGGACTACTGCCACAGCGGCCGCATCCGCCGGATTGATGAAGAGGCGATCCACCGCCAGCTCGACAGCGGGGCCATCGTGCTGATGGGGCCGGTGGCGGTGTCGGTGACGGGTGAGAGCTTTAACCTCACCTCGGAAGAGGTGGCGACGCAGCTGGCGATCAAGCTGAAAGCGGAGAAGATGATCGGCTTCTGCTCCTCGCAAGGGGTCACGGACAGCGAAGGCAATGTGATTTCTGAGCTGTTCCCGAATGATGCCCAGCAGCGCATCGAGGCGCTGGAGCAAGCCGGGGATTACCACTCCGGCACCGTGCGTTTCCTGCGCGGGGCGGTCAAAGCCTGCCGCAGCGGCGTGCGCCGCAGCCACCTGATCAGTTACCTCGAGGATGGCGCACTGGTGCAGGAGCTGTTTTCACGCGACGGCATCGGCACGCAGATCGTGATGGAGAGCGCCGAGCAGGTGCGCCGCGCCACCATTAATGACATCGGCGGCATCCTGGAGCTGATCCGCCCGCTGGAGCAGCAGGGGATTCTGGTGCGCCGCTCCCGTGAGCAGCTGGAGATGGAGATCGACAAGTTCACCATTATCGAGCGGGATAACCTGACCATCGCCTGCGCGGCGCTCTACCCGTTCCCGGAAGAGAAAATTGGTGAGATGGCCTGCGTGGCGGTGCACCCCGACTACCGCAGCTCGTCCCGCGGTGAAATGCTGCTGCACCGGGTGGCGAGCCAGGCGCGGCAGATGGGGCTGGAGAAGCTGTTTGTGCTGACGACCCGCAGCATCCACTGGTTCCAGGAGCGCGGCTTCCAACCGGCGGATGTGGAGGTATTGCCGATGCAGAAACAGGCGCTCTACAACTACCAGCGCCGCTCCAAGATCCTGCTGGCGGATCTGTAACCCCTTTCCCGCGGCCATGACGCCGGCGGTTCGCCGCCGACGTCATGCTGTTTGCAGGCGCTGTATGGCGCTTTCACCCCTCGCCCCCCGGCGCGAAACGCAACATCAATGCCACCGGCACACCGGCTAAGAGGCCGCCTGAAACGCCTGCATCAGCCGGTCACCCAGGCCGCTGCGCCGCTGGGTCGGGGTGCTGATGGCGCTGGCCAGCACTTTATGGCTGGCATAGAGCGACAGCCGTTTCTTGGCGCGGGTGATGGCGGTATAGACCAGTTCGCGCGTCAGCACCGGCAGCCACTGGTTAGGCAGCACCAGCAGGGTATGGTCAAACTCCGACCCCTGGGATTTATGCACCGTCATCGCATAGGCGGTTTCATGGGCCGGCAGTCGGCTCGGCTGAACGGATTTGATTTCGCCGTTCGGCAACTGGAAGTAGACCCGCAGCTCATTGCGGTGGTCACGCAGGGTAATGCCGATGTCGCCGTTGAACAGCCCCAGCGCGCTGTCATTGCGGCTGATCATCACCGGCCGGCCGGCATACCAGCGCCCGGCCGCGCCCGGCAGGCGACGGATGGCCCCTTGGCGGTGCAGCGCCTGTTCGATGCGGTCATTCAGCCCGCTGACGCCAAACGGCCCCTCGCGCAGCGCGCAGAGTACACGGAAATGGCTGAACAGCCGCAGAATCTCCCCCGCGTCCGCCCCGGCTTTCACCTGGTGCAGATAGGGCTGATACTCCGCCACGCACACCTCCAGCAAATGCTGGTAATCCTCATTGCCCGCCAACGGGTAGCCCTGCACATCCTCATAAGTGCCGTCCAGCGCCTTCAGCGCCGCCGGGGCTTTCCCGGCATTGACGGCACCGGCCAGCAGCCCGATGCCTGAGGCGGCATCAAAACGGTAACTCTTGCGCAGCAGGCAGAGGCTGTCACGCACCGTGGCCGCGGTGTGCCGGTCGCTGCCGCTTAGGGCACAGCCGGTGATGCGGCTCAGCTGCTCCGCCCGCGCCGGGCTGTACCCCTGCTCGGCAAAACGGCAGAGGTCGCCCAGCACCGCGCCCGCCTCGACCGAGGCCAGCTGGTCACGGTCGCCGAGGAAAATCACCCGCGCGTGCGGCGGCAGGGCGGCAATCAGCCGCGCCATCATCGGCAGGTCCACCATTGACGCCTCATCCACCACCAGCACATCCAGGTGCAGCGGGTTGGCGGCGTGGTGGCGCATACGCTGGCTGTTGGGCTGTGCGCCCAGCAGCCGGTGCAGGGTCGAGGCCTCCTGCGGGATCGCCGCCTGAATGGCGGCATCCAGCGCCAGTTCACGGCTCGCCTTGCCCAGAGACTCCGTCAGCCGCGCCGCCGCCTTGCCGGTCGGGGCCGCCAGCTGGATGCGCAACTTCCTGTCAGCCGACAACTCCACCAGCGCCGCCAGCAACCGCGCCACTGTGGTGGTCTTCCCGGTGCCCGGCCCGCCGGAGATGATTGAAATACGGCGGGTAATGGCGACGGCGGCGGCCACTTTCTGCCAGTCCGGCTCGCTGCCGCCCGCGCCGAACAGGCGATCCAGAATTGCGCCCAGCGCCGCATGGTCAGCGGGCTGGTCACGGTCACTGGCGATAAACCCGGCCACCTGCGCCTCACACTGCCACATCCGCTGCAGATAGAGGCGATCCTGGTGCAGCACCAGCGGCGTGGGTCTGGAGCCGTCGCTGACGGCCGGGGAACCCGCCAGCCAGCTCAGCCACTGTTCACCGTCAGGGTGGCCGAGGCGCTCGCCCATCGCCTGTGCCAGCTCCGGGTGGCGGCCGTCAAACAGCCCGGCGGTGGTGAGTTGCGTCAGCGGCAAACAGACGTGCCCACTGCCTGCCTCGGCGCTGACGCAGGCAGCCGCCAGCAGCATCGCGGGCTGGTCCTCATCTGCCAGAAAACGGGCAAACTGCACATCCAGCGGCCTCAGCGCGCCGCCCAGCAGCGCGCGTTCCAGTAAGGTCATCATGAAGGTGTTCCTGCCTCGGTGGTTGAACGCGCGTGACCTTCAAACAGGGCATCCATCTCACGGATAAAGGCGGCCGAAGGGCGGCAGCGGAAGATACCGTTTTCCGGATGCTGTTGGTCGATCCCACGCAAAAAAAGATAGATCACGCCGCCGAAATGGCGGTCAATATCGTAGTCTGCCAGGCGGTGCCGCAAATAGCGGTGCAGCGCCAGGCTGTAAAGCTGGTATTGCAGGTCATAGCGGTGCTCGGCCATCGCCTGCGCCATCGCGGGCTGCGTATAGGCGGCGGCACTCTCGCCCAGCCAGTTGGATTTATAATCCAGCAGGG
>NZ_PJZH01000022.1 GCF_002858715.1 Chimaeribacter coloradensis
GCAGGCCGCTATTATCCGCCCCGTTCACACGATTCCTCTGTAGTTCAGTCGGTAGAACGGCGGACTGTTAATCCGTATGTCACTGGTTCGAGTCCAGTCAGAGGAGCCAAATTCGAAAAGCCTGCTTTTAAAGCAGGCTTTTTTCGTTATGGCGGCAAATACCGGGAAAATGCAGCGGCTATGTAGAAACAGCCGTGATGTGGCGGCCGGTAAAAAGCCAATATATTATTCCGCGTATTAATAAATAACCCGCTACCGTTCCGTTAAACCGGGAAAATTAATACGGCACAATTACCATTTAATATCCCGCGCCTCCTGGCGGCCCTCTTGTTTGGCCTCGCGTTTATCTTCGCGGCATTCATGGTTACTTTTATCATCCTGTACGATGCATTCGCGTTTCTCCTGCCGGGCATCCCGGCGGGCATCCTGCCGCGTGTCGCGCGCTTCCCGCCGCTCACGCCCCTGCTCCGTGGCCTGCGCGGCCGGTGCCAGCCCGCCCGCGACCAGCGCACCCACCATGATTACACCCAGAAAATGCCGGTAATTTTTCATCATAAACACCTTTTATAAAAATAATAACGTACGCACCCGCCTTTATCGGCAGGCACACAGAAACCTATCACATTCCTTTATTAAACCGGCGTTAATAATAGGGTGATTACCGGCAACGGACAGGGGCAGTAACGTAACATTACATGTCATCTGTTTTTATCATTAATAAAGTCTGACCAGAAGTTTCGTATTATTTGTGGCACCAATAATTATAGCCCTGTAAATAAATAGGCCGAATAATTATCCCGGTTTTGCGGGTGGCGCGGCATTCCGGCACCTTGTCTGATTTTGGCCTCTGTGAAGGCACCCGCCCGGCAGAGTCCGCCAACAGCCGCTACAGTTAAGGAGGTCTTCCTCATAAAAAGGATAAAACTGTGAAAGCACTAACTTATCACGGCCCTTATAAGGTCAGTGTTGATACGGTCGCCGACCCCGGGATCGTCGATCAGGATGATATTATCCTGCGCGTTACCGCCACCGCCATCTGTGGCTCCGACCTGCACCTCTATCGCGGCAAGATCCCAAAAACCGAACATGGCGACATCTTCGGCCATGAGTTTATGGGGGAAGTGGTGGAAGCCGGGCGTGACGTCACCGCCGTGCAGAAAGGCGACCGCGTGGTGATCCCGTTTGTGATCGCCTGCGGTGACTGCTTCTTCTGCCGCATGCAGCAGTTTGCCGCCTGTGAAACCACCAACACCGGCCGCGGTGCCATTATCAATAAAAAGCAGATCCCGCCGCCGGCGGCGCTGTTTGGCTTCAGCCACCTTTATGGCGGCATTCCCGGCGGCCAGGCGGAATATGTGCGCGTGCCGAAAGCCAATACCGGGCCGTTCAAGGTGCCGGATATCCTCTCCGATGACAAAGTGCTGTTCCTCTCCGACATCCTGCCGACGGCCTGGCAGGCGGTGAAAAACGGCCAGGTCGGCAAAGGCTCGCGGGTGGCGATTTTCGGTGCCGGGCCGGTGGGGCTGCTGAGCGCCGCCTGTGCGCGCATGCTGGGTGCCGAGCAGATTTTCATGATCGACCATCACCCCTACCGGCTGGCCTTCGCGCAGGAACGCTATGGCGTGATCCCGGTGAATTTCGACGAGATCGATGACCCGGCCGCGGCAATCATTGAGCAGACGCCGGGCAACCGCGGCGTGGACGCCGTGATCGACGCCGTGGGCTTTGAGGCCAAAGGCAGCACCACCGAAACCATCCTGACTAACCTGAAGCTGGAAGGCAGCAGCGGCAAGGCGTTACGCCAGTGCATCGCGGCGGTGCGCCGCGGCGGTATCGTCAGCGTGCCGGGCGTCTACGCCGGGTTTATCCACGGCTTCCTGTTCGGCGATGCATTCGATAAAGGGCTGACCTTCAAAATGGGCCAGACCCACGTCCAGGCTTACCTGCCGGAGCTGCTGCCGCTGATTGAGCAGGGGCTGCTGAAGCCGGAAGAGATCATCACCCATAAGCTGTCGCTGGATGATGCCGCCAAAGGCTACGAGATTTTCGAGAAGAAAGAGGAGGAGTGCCGCAAGGTGATTCTGGTGCCGGAGACGGTCGCGATGCCGGAACCGCTGACCACCACCGCCGCCATCGAAAATGGCCCGGCCATCGTCGACACCCCGCCGCTGGTGGCCCCGAAACCGCTGGTGCCGTAATCTTTCCTGCGCCATAAAAAAAGCCCGCTGATGCGGGCTTTTTGCCGGAACCGGGACGGTTACGCCTGGCCCAGAACCTCACGCACGTAGGCTTCGATCGCTTTATCCCGGCAGTTTTCAAAGAAGCACTGCTGGAAGCGCTCGCCGCTGACGGCGGTTTTCACCAGCTCCGGGTCGAGGGCGCGCAGGGTCTCCACGCAGCCGCCTTTCAGCATGCTGGTTTTCACCTGGTTCAGGATGCCCGCATTGCGCACCTGCGGCTCTTTGCGCTCCGGCGGGTAGCCCGCGCCGCGCTCACCGGTAAAGGCTTTCTCAAAGATATAGCGCACGTTCAGTTCCGCGCCCCAGCCAAAGCCCTTGGCAAACGGCAGCGCCAGCGCGTTGCCGTTGTTGATCTGCGCGAACAGGAAGGCGTCCGCCGGGTCGATGCAGTAACCGCAGCTGACGCCCGGGTGCAGGTTCAGCGAGAGCAACGCGCCCTGCCCGGTGCCGCAGCCGCTGACCACAAAATCCACTGCGTTGGAATTCAGCAGCAGGCTCGCCATGATGCCGAGGTGGATGTAGGTCAGGTGATGGTCCTGCTCGTCGCTCATGCCGACGTTGAACACGCTGTGCTCTTTCTCATTCGCCACCTCGGTGAGCTGCTTCAATACCACGGCGTTTTTGGTCGCCTGGCTGTTTTCCATCATCAGTGCAATTTTCATCTTTCTCTCCTCTGGGCGCACAGACTGCCGCGCCCGGTGTGTTGAGTGGCCCCGGCCTGTGCCGCGGCCGCAGAAGGGTTAACGCGCCAGCCACCCGCCGTCGACAGCAATAGTGTAGCCGTTGATATAGTCAGACGCCGGGGACGCGAGGAAAACCACCGGCCCCATCAAATCCTGCGGCAGGCCCCAGCGCCCGGCCGGGATGCGCCCGAGGATCTCCTGGCTACGCGCTTCGTCGGCGCGTAACTGCTGGGTATTGTTGGTCGCCATGTAGCCCGGCGCGATGGCGTTGACGTTGATGCCGTGTTTGGCCCACTCGTTGGCCAGCAGGCGGGTCACGCCCATCACCGCGCTTTTGGAGGCGGTATAAGACGGTACCCGGATGCCGCCCTGGAAAGAGAGCATCGAGGCGATGTTGATGATTTTGCCGCCCTCCCCCTGGGCGATGAACTGCTTCGCCACCGTCTGCGCCATAAAGAACACCGCTTTGATGTTGATGTTCATCACGTCGTCCCAGTCTTTTTCGCTGAACTCGAGCGCATCTTCGCGGCGGATGATGCCGGCGTTGTTGACCAGCACATCGATGCGGCCGAACTCCGCCACCGCGCGGCTGACCAGATCGGGGATGATGCTGGTGTCACGCAGGTCGCCGGTGAGGCTGAGGAAGCGGCGGCCCAGCGCGGTGACCTGCTGCTCGGTCTCTGCCGGCTCCACGATGTTCACGCCGATGATGTCACACCCGGCCTGCGCCAGGCCGAGCGCCATGCCCTGCCCCAGCCCGGTGTCACAGCCGGTGACCAGCGCCACCTTGTTCTGCAGTGAGAAGCTTTGCAGCGAAAAGTTCTGCTGAGAAGACGTATCAAGACTCATCATAATTCCCTCTTTGTGCCGCTGCCCCCGCGGGGCCGCTTAGTTGTCTCGCATCCTAACGCAAATAAAAACCGGCCTCAAATTAAAATAAAACATCGTTTCATAATTTTTGAGGTGCGTCAGAAATTTTCTGGATTGCCGGGGAGGTCGTAAGCATCTTGCGGCACACGGCGCTGTTGCCCCAGCACTCTTCGTAGCGGTAACCGATCAGGTTTTCCATCACTGCACGCGTCTCAGGGGTGACATCCGCGATGCGGCCGCCCTGCTTGATGCGCGCCACTTCGTTGAGCACCACCAGGTGGGTTTCACGGTTAAGTTTCATCTGCTTGCTGAATACCATCGCCAACAGTCCCAGCCCTACCACCCCGATGCAGAACACCAGTGCAATCGCCATCACGGCGCTCTCCGGCTGGGTATGGGATTTCGACTGGAAACCGTAGAAGCTGAGCACGGCCCCCATCACAAACACAATCACTGAGCGCATCAGCTTGCCGGAGAAGGTCATCGCCCCGGCGTAGATCCCTTCGCGGCGGCGGCCGGTAAAGGCCTCATCCACATCGGCCAGGAAGGTGTAGACCGTCCACGGGATGTAGTAGACGCCGCCGGTGCCGATGCCGAACACCACGGTGATCCCCAGCATCACGGCGGTCGCGTAGGCGGCGGGCAGCTGCATAAAGTAGAGCAGCGTGTAGCAGCCCACGGCGAATACCACGATCCCCAGCGCCAGGATGTACGGCTTGCTGAAGCCCTTTTTCACGCACAGCGCAATGAAAATAGCGGTGGAGAAGAGTTGCAGGATGGAGTTCAGGCTGTTCAGCCCCGCCACCATCGCCGGGTCATACTGCAGCACGAAAATCACAAAGTAGGTGAACACCGAAGCGAACAGCCACTCCGCGCCGAAGCCGAACAGGTACATGCCGAGGTGCTTGCGGAACACCCGCAGATGGAAGGTGGAGATCATGTCGCGCACCAGGGAGAGCATGGTCTGCCCAAGGCTCTTTTTATGCAGGTCGAGCGGGCGCAGCTCTTTCACGTCCCGCTCCCAGCTGGAGAGGTAGAGCAGGCCGATGGCGATAAACAGGATCGCGCCGTAGGTCAGGCCGGTATAGAAGAACGGCTCCGCCGACTCTTTGCCGTAGATCAGGATGAACTGGCCGGGGATAAAGGCCGCCAGGAAGTTAGCCATTTTGCCGAAAATCGCTTTATAGCCGGTGAGTTTCGAGCGCACCGCGAAGTTGGTGGTCATCTCGGTCGCCAGCGTTTCGTAGGGCACCATCACCGAGGTGTAGATCAGCTCGAAAATCACATAAGTGGAAAGGTAATACCAGAAGCCGAAGCCCTCGACCCACAGCAGCGGGTAGAACAGCATCAGCGGCGCGCCGATCAGCAGGAAGAAGCGGCGGCGGCCGAACAGTTTGCCGAGCCGGGTGTGGCCGAAGTTGTCGGTGAGGTAACCCATCAGCGGGTTGCTGATGGCGTCAATAATGCTGGCCACCGAGAAGATCGCCGAGGCCTCCAGCAACGTCAGGCCACAAAAGGTGGTATAGAAATAGAGCAGCCACGCCCCGGCAATCGCCAGCGCACCGCTGCCCAGCAGGTTACCGCCCCCATAGGCCAGCAGGTGCCGCACGAAGATCGGACGCTCTGCGCTGCCGGGTTGAGCCTCTTGCATTTTCATATTGAACCGCCGTTTCGTTTTTGTTGAATTGGCGTTTTTATACTCATGGCGCGGCAAAATTGATGTGAAAATCATCACAGTTAATCGCGCAAGCGACTACTTTTTACCCGTTTTGTGACGCAGGCTAATCAATGGAAATAAAATGGTCATCAGGGTAACGAAAAAGCCCGCGCGGAAAATTCTCTGCTATACGCGCGGGCAGCGTTGGCGGTGCGGGGGTGATAAATATTTATAGGAAATCAATAAAGCGGTCACTTTTATTAACCCTCTCACCGTTTAATTTCTAAAAATAGCGTGACGGAAAACAGTAACGGCAATCTGTAATAGTAAAAAACCCACTCCAGATAATAAAAATCCTATTTTTTCTCTTCGCACGATTTGCCGGTTTTCTTTGTTTAGCGCAGGCGTAATATCGCGCCTGGAACACCTTAACCGCATAGCTAAAAATGCGTCACACAGCCTAAAGGAGCGTAATATGACATGGATTTATCATCAGAGAAGCGGCGAGATTTATCATAACAGCCTTTATATGGGTAAAGGCTATGCCGGGCGTATGACCAATAAAAACAACCCTGATCGCCAGCAGGTAAAAGGGCTGGGGCCGCTGCCGCGGGGGCGATATAAAATTACTGCCAATACCCATTCTAAAGGCCCTTATACCCTGGTGCTGGAACAAATAGAAGGAGCAACTTTTGGACGTTCTGCATTCCGTATTCACGGTGAACGCAGACGTCCACCCGTGGGCTGGGCATCAGAGGGATGTATTATTTTAGAGTACCCAATAAGGGAAAAAATATGGAAATCAAAAGACTATATGTTGGAGGTGGTACGATGAAATATGGGTTACTCACGTTCCTGCTTTTGCCGACCCTGAGTTTCGCTGAACCCGATTATCCGCCGCCGGTAAACTGGCCGGTATTGATTGACCGCGTGACCTATGCCAGCCCCGGCACCTTACAAACCTTGCTGGATAAATTGTTTCCATTAAGATCAACACTGGATGAGGAGCATAAAAATGAACTTAACCGTGCGCTGACACTGGCCTTAGTGAAGTCGCCTGCCACTACGCTTGATGCCCTGAGTGAGATAGACCTTTATAGCATCAGTGAAGACAATGCGTTTATGCGTTCCTTTACGACCCACGCGGTATGCCGTTTGCCGCAGGTGCGCTATTACGATAAGGCATCAATTACCCGTTATTACCAGCAGGCAACGCAGGTAGTAAGCGCCAGTTCCCATAAAAACAGCCAACGCTGTTTGCATATTATGGAGAAAGCGATGAACGACCTTAACGTGGATGACACGCACAGCGGGATCGCATGGGGAACCGAAGAATATTACGTGACAGCACCCGGTACCCAGGTGCCGGATAACTGGCCGACACTGATTGAACAGGTAACCCGCAGCAACCCGGAGACGTTAAAAACGCTGCCGGAAAAGGTGTTCTCCTTTGGATTAACGCTGGATGGTGGCCATACTTCACAACTGAATAATGCTTTAAGATTCTCTTTACTTAAGGCGACCTCACAAACACTCGACGTATTAAGCATGATTGATAACCACGATATCGGAGAAAATACCTCTCTTATTCAACGCTTCAATACTGAAAGTGTATGCTCACCCTCCCTTGGATTTCTTTATGATAAGCCTTCAGTCTTGCGTTATTACCAGCAAGTATCACAGGCACTAAAAAACAGCAAACACAAAAACAGTCAACACTGTTTATGGTTAATGCGTGAAACGATGGAAGAGTTTGACTATGAGGCGCAGCGCGGGACGATGAAATGGGGCACCCGTTTCTACCCGGAACCCGGTACAGCTGTCCCTGATAGCTGGCCAACCTATATCACGCAATTAACGCGGGCTGACCCCGAGGCGATAAAGGCGCTGCCTGAGGCGGTGTTTATCACAGGGCCGGTATTGAGTTATGAGCAATTAGTGGAATTTCACATCGCTGCCAGTATGGCCTTAATGAAAGCCCCGGCCCAGACGCTGGATGCATTAACAATCATCGATGCCTACAGCGGCGACGATCCGCGGATTATCCAGCACTTTGATACGGATACCATCTGCGGGATACCGGCTGCCATGGATCACACCAAAGCCTCGGTTATCCGTTATTACCGGCACACCCGGCAGGCGCTGGAGAAAACATCCCGCCAAAACACCCAACAATGCCTGTGGATGCTGAATGCGTCTATGGAGGAAATCATGGCTGACGCGGCGCGCAGCAACAGCAAATGGGGCACCCTCACCTATCCCGCGCCTTAAAAAGTGATGCCGCTTCCCGGTAAGGAAACGGCATCATACTACGCAGTCAGGTTACGCCGGCCAGCGGTCGAGCCTGATGCCGCGGGTCGGTGCTTTCTCACGGAACTCGCTGAGCAGTGCTTTGACGTCAGGGTCGATGTAGTCGGCGTTTTCACTGTCCACCATCACCACGCTGTTGTCCGGGATCTCCGCCAGAATGCGGTGCAGCCGCGGGTTGTGCAGGAAAGTAAGGTTCTGGTGGATGCGCACCACGTAGTGATCGTCATAGCTGGAGAGCTGCAGCGCGTTGACGTGGCTTTTATAGGTGCTGCACAGCAGCTGTGCCAGCAGCCCCAGCCCAATCCCGGCCAGCATCCCGAACAGCATAATCCCGGCCACGGTGGTGACGAACGGGAGAAACTGCGGCCAGCCCTGCTTCCACTGCATCAGCCACAGCGCCGGTGACGCCAGCTTATAGCCGGTGTAGAGCAGTACCGCCGCCAGGGCCGCCAGCGGAATGGTGTTCAGCATGTCGCTGAAGAACAGCCCGCACAGCAGCAGCAACACGCCGTGCAGCAGGATCGAGGCTTTGCTGCGCGCGCCGGTGTTGACGTTCACCGAACTGCGGACGATCACCGCGGTGATCGGCAGGCCACCGAGAAAACCGCTCACAGCATTCCCGATCCCCTGCGCGCGCATCTCTTTGTCCGGCGACGGCGCAGGCACCTGCTCTTTCAGCTTCTTCAGCGCTTCCTGGCTCAGCAGCGTCTCCAGGCTGGCGACGAGCGCCAGGGTGACCGCCACCATATAAACCGCCGGGTTGCGCCACGCCTGCCAGTCCGGCCGCTCCAGCTGGGCGGTCAGCTCGCTCAGGCTGCTGAACGCCGGCAGCGAGATGCGCGGCATCGCCCCGTCCGGCATCAGCCGTTCGCCGAACACCACCGCCAGGCTGCCCCACAACACCGCCACCAGCGGGCCGGGGATGTAGGTCAACAGCGGGATGCGCCGGAACGGCGCGGTGGTCCACAGCCACATGATCAGCAGCGCCACCAGCGCCACGATCGCCGCCGGGGCGGAAACTTCGCCGACGCCACTGAGCAGCGCGAACAGCCCCTGCCCCTCCGGCAGCCCCATCGCTACCGGGATCTGCTGCACAATCAGCAACAGCCCGATCGCCACCAGCATTCCCTGGATCACCGTCCCGGGGATCAGCGTGATAAAGCGCCCGGCGCGGGCGATGCCGAGCATAATCTGCAGCATCCCGGCCAAAATCAGCGCAAACAGCAGCGCCGGGAAACTGCCCAGCGTCTCCATCGCGGCGGTGACAATGGTCACCAGCCCGGCCGCCGGGCCGCTCACGGCAAAGCGGGAGGGGCTGAACACCGTCACCACCAGCCCGCCGATCACGCCGGTCAGTAAGCCGACAAACGGCGGCAGGCCGCTGGCCTGGGCGATGCCGAGGCAGAGCGGCAGCGCCACCAGAAACACCACCAGCCCGGCCGGGATGTCATGGCGCAGGGTAGAGGCTGAGGCCGGGGCCTGGCTCAGGGTTGAGTCACTCATGGTGGGCCTCCATACTGCGCTGTTCGACCAGTTTTTTCAGGTGGCCGCTGTGCAGGTCATACACACAGCCATACACCTCCAGCGGTTTCTGCTGCTGCCAGGCGAGCCGCACCGGCCAGCACTCGGTCAGGTGGACGAACTGACGGCGCACGTGTGCGTCCACCAGCGCATTCTGCCGCGCCCCCTCATCGGCGTGGCCCTGTTCCGCCAGCGCCTCGCCCAGCGACCGCCGCAGCGTACGCATCCGCCGTGCCAGCGCACTCTCCTCCTGTGCCAGCGGCATCTCAGGCAACATACTGGCGGCCTGCACCCCGCCGCAGCCGTAGTGGCCGCACAACACAATGCCCGAGACTTTCAGGTACTCCAGCGCGTATTGCAGCACACTCATCAGGTTGTCATCCTCCTCCATCACCATATTGGCAATGTTACGGTGGACGAACAGCTCACCGGGGTGGGAACCGGTCAACACCTCGGCCGGGACGCGGCTGTCCGAACAGCCGATCCACAGGGAGTGCGGCTGCTGCGGGCGCGCCGTCTGGATAAAATAGTCAGGATCGCTTTGCTGCTGCTTCATGGCCCAGCTGCGGTTTTTGGCCAATAGGGGTGTCAGTATCGTCACGGCTTGTATCTCTCTGTTGGGGGGCAGGTCGTGATCGGTTCGCCCGTTAACCTGGGAAAGACTCATCAGAAATCTCAACCATTCTGGAGGTGTACACTGTCCTTGTGTGCGGATGCTGGGGCAGGCGCGGCCACCCGATCCGCCGTTACCGCGCGGCGATAACGGAGATATTTACTAACATCCCAGTGAAAGGTACTGGATAAGAGTAATCTGCAAGTAACAACTATGCTTTTTTATTTACAAAAGCATACTTTTCGATACATACCGTCACACTTCACATTTTTCCTTATGCAGATCAATTGCTTTAGTTAGCCGGCAATTAAATAAGAGAAGCTTATAGTTTCCAGGGAAAAGAGAGACAAAAAAGCCGCCAGGAGGCGGCGGAGGATGTGGCGGAAAGAGGCTTACCAGCGGCGGTAGGTGAGTAAGGCGGTGCGCTCGCCGAGCTGGTCGTAAAGCGCGCGGGCGCGGGTGTTGGTCTCGTGCGTGGTCCAGTAGACGCGGTCACACTGTTTTTCATCCGCCAGCCGGCAGGCGGCCTCAAACAGCCGGTGGGCGATGCCCTGTTCGCGCGCGGCCTCGCTGACGTAGAGATCTTCCAGATAGCAATAGCCGTGGTCGCTCCAGGTCGAGGGATGGAAAACCAGATGCGCCA
Organism: Chimaeribacter coloradensis; assembly: GCF_002858715.1. Lineage (GTDB taxonomy): Bacteria > Pseudomonadota > Gammaproteobacteria > Enterobacterales > Enterobacteriaceae > Chimaeribacter > Chimaeribacter coloradensis. The sequence goes on from NZ_PJZH01000022.1 coordinate 10,538, forward strand.
GGCCGAGCAGCGTGCCGTCCGGCGCTTCCGCTACCAGCCCGGCCAGCCGTTCGCCGATGCACAGGCGCTCAAAGGTGAGCTGGGTGACATGCTCACTCAGCGGGTGTTGGCAGAAATGCAGGTAGCCGTCCCACAGCGGTAACCAGCCGGGGTAATCGCTGCCGGTCAGCGGACGGACGACAAGGGTTGGTGCCGGGTCAGTGGTGCTCATCATGCCCCCTTTGATAGCGCCTACGGGATGATTATTAAGCATACTGCATCACGGCCGGGGCGTCAGCCCGCGACCCGGAAGGTCAGGTTGATGCGCTGCGCGCCCATGCGCGGGTGCTCGCCCGGCCTGACCGGCAGCACACCGTGGAAACGCAGCCGGTCAGGCCCACCCCAGACCACCACATCGCCGTGGGTCAGCAGGTAGCGCTGCGGTGTGTCACTGCGTGCCAGCCCGCCAAACTGGAACACTGCCGGCAGCCCCAGCGACACCGAGACGATAGGCTGGCTGAAGTCCGCTTCATCTTTATCCTGATGCAGGGACATTTTCGCGCCGGGCACGTAACGGTTAATCAGGCAGGAGTCGGGGCAGAACGCCGGGAAACCGGCCAGTGCCGCCGCCTGCCCGGCAAGATCTGCCAGCAGCGGCGGCATCACCGGCCACGGCGCCTGCCCGCGCAGGGGGTCACCCGTGACGTAGCGGTAGCCCCGCCGGTCGGTCATCCAGCCCAGGCGGCCGCAGCTGGTGGTGGCCACTGACATCGGGCGGCCGCCGGGGGTCTGCATCTTGCGGAACGGCGCTTCGGCAATCACGCCGCGCAGCGCCGCCAGCAGCGCCTCCTCCTGTGCCAGTACAAAGCCGTGCAACAGCAGGGAGGCGTCGCCTATCGGCTCATTCCAGGGAATGGCCGGCGGATCAAACAGATCCGGTATGATCGTCTGCATCGATCGCGATCTCCTCGTCGTCAGCGGCGCGCTCTTTTTGCAGCAGCGCCTGTTTGCGTTCCACGCCCCAGCGGTAGCCGGAGAGCGTGCCGTCCTGCCGCACCACCCGGTGGCAGGGGATCGCCACCGCCAGCAGGTTGGCGGCGCAGGCCCCGGCCACCGCCCGCACCGCCGAAGGCGCGCCGATGCGGGCTGCTACCTCCCGGTAGCTCAGGGTCTGGCCGGGGGGAATGGCGCACAGCGCCTGCCAGACGCGCTGCTGGAACAGGGTGCCGCGGATGTCCAGCGGCAGATCCAGCCCGGCCTGCGGGTGGTCGATCAATCCAATCACCTGCGCCACCGTCTGCTCAAAGCCCGGTACTGCGCCACAGAATTCCGCCCGCGGGAAACGGGCCTGCATCTCCTGCACCAGCGCCTGCGGCTCCGCGCCCAGCAGAATGGCGCAGACGCCGCGCGCACTCTGGGCCACCAGCACCGGCCCGAGGCTGCATTCGCCCACCGCGAACCAGAGCCGCTCGCCCGGCGCCCCCCGGCGCGCCTGCCCCGGCGTCATGCCGAGCTGCGCCCCGGACGCCGCATAAAAGCAGCCGCTGGAGCCGTACCCCGCCCCATACAGCGCCTCGGTCACGCTGGCGGCCTGCGGCAACTGTTCGCGCAGCCGCTGGCCGCGCCGGGCGGCGGCGTACGCGCGGGGGGTGAGGCCGGTCAGGGCGCGGAAGCGGCGATGGAAATGGTATGCGCTGACCCCGGCCTGCGCCGCCAGTTCATGCAGGCTGGGTTCGGTTTCTGCACTCTCCAGCAGGCGGCAGGCGGCGGTGATGCGCGCGGCCCACTGCTGCTGATCTGACGCCCCGTCCGGGCGGCAGCGTTGGCAGGCGCGGTAACCGGCTGCCGCCGCCTCCGCCGCGGTGGCAAAAAACAGCACATTTTCCGGTTTCGCCCGGCGCGACGGGCAGGAGGGGCGGCAGTAGATGCCGGTGGTGCGCACCGCGTACACGAAGCGGCCATCGGCCTGTTTATCCCGCGCGGCGAGTTGCTGCCAGCGCGGATCGTCTGTTATGGCATCAATGAGGGTCATAGGGATCTCCTGCTCAGGTGACGTTACCCGATCCAGACTACCCGCCGCAAGCCGCCGCGGCACCCTGCCCCTTGCGGTCAAATTTTGCGTTGCAGCAGATCTTTCATCGCCCGTTCCACGAACTCACTCTCCGCCTCAAACCGCCCCGGCAGCCCGGCACAGTGCCCATACGGGGAGATCAGCGGCCGCCACTCACCGTGCGGCAGCAGATCGCACTCAATGCGCGCTTCCGCCACGGTAAAGTAGTTATCCGTATCACAGGGCATAATGATGGCCTCTGCGGTGATCTTCATCAGACTATCTGAAAATTCCCCGTTCAGCCGTGGGTCGAGGCTCAGATCGGCATGGTGCCAGGTCTCCAGCAGCGTCAGCAAATCGTTGGCGTCGTGCTGCTGGAAATGGCGCTCCCAGGCGGAGAGCAGCGCCTCCAGGCTGGGGTGGCCCATGCGGCGGAACAGCTCATCGCGGAAAAAAGCGGCGGAATAGGCCCAGCCGGCGTAGGTGCGGCCAAAGGCTGCCAGCCCCCGCAGCGGCGGGATCAGGTAGTCGCCGTTGGCAAAGGCGCTGTCGCTCAGCAGCGCGCTGCGCATGTTATTGAGGAATACCCGGCAGAGCGGGCTGCAGCGCGCGGTGCCGCAGATCACCATCAGCCGCTTCACATAGTCCGGGTAGGCGGCCGCCCAGTGCCACGCCTGCATCGCGCCCAGCGCCCAGCCGCCCACCAGCGCCAGCTGCTGCACGCCGAGATGCTCGCGCAGCAGCAGAAACTGCGCGTGGACGTTGTCCGCCACCGAGACGCGCGGAAAGCGCCGCCCCGGCTGGCTGAGGCTGTTGCTGGGGGAGGTGGAGAGGCCGTTGCCGAACATATTGACCAGCACAATAAAATAGCGGTTTGGGTCGAGTACGCGCTCTTCCCCGATCAGCGGCAGGAAAGAGAGGTGGCCGTTTGAATAGACGCTGAGCAGCAGGATGGCGTTATCACCGGCGGCGTTCAGCTCGCCGAACGTCTGGTACGCCAGCGAGGCCTGTGCCAGCACGCCTCCCTGTTGCAGGGGCAGATCACCCAGCAAGACGTGATGAAAATCGTTTCCCATGGCAATCCTCGATGTTCTTTTTCTGCGTTTTTATTGTTGTATGTTGCCTGAACAATTTATCACGCTGAGGAATTGTTCCGTGCCGGGCAGGCGAAAATTAGGAGGTTTCCGGATCGGGCGGCCCCGGTGCCGGGGCGGGAGGAGAGGCATAAAAAAACCGGGCGCGCGGCCCGGTCTCTTGAGGTCTCTTGGGAAAGACGAGGTTATTTCACCGCCAGCGCTTTGACTTCGCCCATCGCTTTCAGTTTTTTAGAGATCTCGCGGCGCTCTTTGGAGAGGTCAGCATTTTTGATGATGTAATCATCCACGCGGTCTTCATAGTCACCGCGCATGTTGGCGATAATCGCCTGGATCTCTTCGATGCTCATGCCCGGTTTGATGTAGTCACTCAGGTTGTCCAGCAGCAAAACACGTTTCTGGTTGTCGCGGATTTTCTTCTCGTTGTCGACAATCTCGCGCTGGAGCTTGTTCTTACGACGGAACAGACGAACGAACTCCAGCACATCCTGGAAACTTTGCTTGTTTGCATTATCCATTTTTACACCTTTGCTTAAGTTTTACACAAATTCATTCACTGACGCGTTGTGGACAACCATACCTTGTCGCCGTGGTCAGAGATAGCCCTGATTTCTCTATCTTACCTGCTTTGGCGCATGAACAACACCGCGCCCTGTTCGCCTATTTGCGCATCGCCATGGTGACCAGATCGCCCAGCTCTTTCAGCTGCTGGGTCATCTCCAGGCTCAGCCAGAGGTAGCCGTAGACCGGTGCCTCCAGGTTTTTGCCGGCGCTCATCTCATGCAGCAGCGCTTTCAGCTCACCGGCAATCTCCTCCACTTCCCGCGGGAGATCGCGCTCGCGCTCCGGCGAGCCGTTGCGCAGGATGTCCGCCAGGGTCTCCATGGCGTGCAGCGTCAGCAGCTGGGCGCTGCGCAGGGTGCGCGCGTTCAGCATAATGAAATGGCTTTCGCGTGATGACCAGTAGGCATCCACCTGCAGTTCCAGCGTGCAGACCAGGTTGCGGGTCAGGGTCTGGATGGCGTCAAACACCTCTTTCTGGATGCCGCTCTCTTTGGCGGCAGGCGCGATCAGCGCCCGGATCTTCACCACCTGCGACAGCACGCCTTTGAGCCGGCTTTCAAGCTGCGGCCGCTCGACGATATTCGGCGACTGGTAGGCGCTGTAGAGGTGGTGCAGCGTGGTCAGGCTCTCTGCCATCTGCAACCGCCAGTGGATGAAGGCGCGCTGCGGGTAGATGCTGGTAAACAGCAGCGCCAGCACCGAGCCGAAAATCACGTCACCGCTGCGCCACAGCGCGGTTTTCATATCGCCGGTGGCGCTGCCGCACACCACCCCGAGCGTGATGCCGATCAGCAGCGCCATATAGGGGCGCTTGCCCAGGGTCAGGTAGCCGCACACGAACATCACCAGCAGGCACCAGATCAGCATCAGCGGCAGGGAGTAGAGCTCCAGCCAGAGCGCAATCAGCCCGGAGATTGCCCCCACCACCGTGCCGGCGATGCGCTGCAGCGCACGCGGCTGCACATTTCCCCAGAAAGAGATCGGCCCCATCACCACCACCAGGGTGATCAGCGGCCAGGTGCCTTCCGGGATCGCCAGCAGGCGCACAATTAAAAAGGTCAGCACAAAGGCCAGCGCGATACGCAGGCCGTGCATGACCCGGTAGTGGCGGTAAATCAGCAGTTCAAACGGGGAGATTTTTTTATCCAGGCGCATCGTCAGGCAATCGGTCGGCAGCAAATCAGCACAGTGTAGCGGAGTTGGCGGCCCCTGCGTACCCGGACTGTGATCCGGTTTACCTTTTTACAGACAACCCGTTACAACCCTTTACGATGGCTGATCATTTTCGTGTGGGATGGTACACTTCCGGCACTTTTTCAATCGGTGTTTTACGATGATCAAACTGTTTACCAAATACGCCCTGGTGGGGGTGATCAATACGCTGATCCACTGGGTGACCTTCGCCCTGCTCTACTACCTGGCCGGGGCCGATCAGGCGCTCTCTAACTTTGGTGCCTTCTGTGTGGCGGTGACCTTCTCCTTCTTTATGAATGCCAGGGTCACTTTCAAAAGCGACGCGACCACCATCCGCTACATGTTCTATGTGCTGTTTATGGGCGCGCTGTCGGTAAGTGTGGGCTGGATCGCTGAGGCCAGCCACCTGCCGGCGCTGTTTACGCTGGTGACCTTCTCTGCCGTGAGCCTGGTTGTCGGCTTTTTCTACTCCCGCTTTTTTGTCTTCAAGGCTAAGGATGCGCAGTGAAGATCTCGTTGGTGGTACCGGTATTTAATGAGGAAGCGGCGCTTCCCCTGTTCTACCAGGCCGTGCGTGATTACGCGCCGTTGCAGGCCTGGCAGGTTGAAATTGTGTTTATCAATGACGGCAGCAAAGACCGGACGCCGGAGATCGCCGCTGCGCTGGCACAGGCCGACCCACTGGTCACGCTAGTTGATTTTACCCGCAACTTCGGCAAGGAGCCGGCGCTGTTTGCCGGGCTGGAGCATGCCACCGGCGAGGCGGTGATCCCGATGGATGTCGACCTGCAAGACCCGATTGAGGTGGTGCCGCGGCTGGTGTCTGCCTGGCAGGCCGGGGCGGACGTGGTGCTGGCAAAACGGGTTGACCGCTCCACCGATGGGCGGCTCAAGCGCAAAACCGCCGAATGGTTCTATACGCTGCATAACAAAATCAGCAACCCGAAGATTGAAGAGAACGTCGGCGACTTCCGGCTGATGTCACGGGAAGTGGTCGATAACATCCTGCGGCTGCCGGAGCGCAACCTGTTTATGAAGGGCGTGCTGTCGTTTGTCGGCGGCAAGGTGTCAGTGGTGGAGTATGCCCGCGCCGAGCGGGTGGCCGGCACCACCAAATTCAACGGCTGGAAGCTGTGGAACCTGGCGGTGGAGGGCATCACCAGTTTCTCCACTTTCCCGCTGCGGGTCTGGACTTATCTTGGGCTGGGTGTGGCAGCGCTGGCCTTTATCTATGCCTTGTGGATGGTGATCGACAAGCTGATCTGGGGCAACCCGGTGCCCGGCTACCCCTCCCTGATGACAGCCATCCTGTTCCTCGGCGGTGTCCAGCTGATCGGTATCGGCGTGCTGGGGGAATACATCGGCCGCATCTATATCGAAACCAAGGGCAGACCGCGGTATATTAAACGTAATGGGGCTAATAAAAAGTAGCCTTATTCATTCCGCTATATGTAATCCTTAAAATTTTTACCATTTGAAGACCAAAAGCTAACTGAGAGCATCTTATGTATCAAAAAAAAGAAAGAAACTGGATATTAGGGTTATTTATACTCTCTCTAACTTATTTTCTCCTTTTCCTTCGCAGGCCAGATATTTTAACAAATGCTCAGTTTTGGGCAGAGGATGGTGTTATCTGGTATAAAAATGCGTATGAGAGTGGCGTGTTGAAATCAATTTTTTACCCACAGAACGGATACTACCAAACTATCTCAAAAATAGTTGGTGGTCTTTCTATCTTTACCCCAATTGCTTACGCCCCGCTTCTTACCAATGCACTGGGAATTCTAATCCGTGCTGCCGTGGTATGGTTCTTTTTAAGTAAAAGGTTCGACTTCCTTTCTCTGATACCACGAGTTTTCGTAGCGCTCTACTTTGTTCTAATGCCTTATACTGATGAAGTTCATGCGAACATAACTAATGTCCATTGGTTTTTAGCTTTATACTCCTTAATGATCTTAATGGCTAATAAGAGTGAGAGTATACTTTGGCGTTCTCATGATGTAATAATCTTATTCATCTCTTCTGTAAGCGGCCCATTTTCAGTTTTCTTATTACCATGTCTGGCACTAAAATACCTTTCAATAGAAGGATTAAGCAATATACTTAATATAAATAAAATAATTAAATTTTTTAAATCCTCGCATCACACTATTATTCTTATAGGCGCAATTATTCAGATAATTGCTATTCTGACATCATCTGAATCCTCTCGTTCATCTGCCCCTTTAGGCGCTGATTTATTAGTGCTTTCAAATATAATTTCCTCACGAGTAGTAGTCTCAACTTTAGCTACAGAGAACATAAGCCTATTTTTTTGGGATACTCCTTTACTCTCTGTTTTAACTTCTTTTGTTTTTTTATCAGGGGTGATTCTGGTGATAAAAACTAGAGATTGGCGCCCAATATCACTCTTACTATTATCAACGCTTATTGTAGGTTTTAGCTTAGCCAAGCCGATGATTAGCCTTACTGAACCACAGTGGCCTATTCTTCGCTCTTACCTAGCAGATCAGCGTTATTTTGTTTTACCGCACATTACTATATTCACACTGATTGCTTTATTAAGCTTTAAAGCCTGCAAAAGCATTTACGCAAAAACCGCTTATATATTTATCTTTTCAATTACTATAGTTTTCTTAATTATTAAATTTTTCACCATCACTCCATTAACTGACCAGCATTGGAAAGAGAGTGCACGACGATTTAATATTGCATCGCCTGGAGACGTTGTAATTATGCCTATTACTCCGCCTGGCTGGGCCATTAAGATAACAAAAAAAGAATAGCATATATAAAAAGAAAGGCATGTTTTAAAACATGCCTTTCTTTTCTCCTTTACCCTACCCGCCCCTGCACATGTTCGCGCAGGAAGATCACTTCTTCGCCCGGGCGGTATTTGCCGGGCTGGGCGGCGGGTTCGATGACGTCGGTGTCGGCGACCACCCCCACGTAGTGGCCGGCGTTCAGGCCGGTGATGCGCACCACCAGCTGATGGCTCTCCGGCGGGGTGCCGGTGGGCACGGTGACCAGCAATACCCGGTCACCGCTTTGCGGTGCCGGGGTCAGCGGCGTCAGCGCGCGTTCAAACAGTTCTTCATCCATTCTCTTCCCCCTGTTGCGTTTCACAGGGCGGGGGCTGATTATGCCGCTCTTTCAGCCTCCAGATCCTGCGGATAAATGATCTGGCTGGGCAGCGCCAGCATGACGTTGATTTTTTCCAGCTCTTCCATGATGCGGATATTAATCTCCTGCTGAATGTCCATGTATTTATTATAGTCCGCCGAATTCACGATATGGACGACCTCAAAGAGCAGGCGGTCCTGGCCGAACGCGGAGAAGTGGGCGCGGTCGAAACGGGTATTCCCCACTTCGTTCACAATATTTTTCACGATGCCGCCAATCTTGCGCAGTTTGCCCGGCGGGGTGTCGTTGGAAAGGCCGAAGGTAAAGACAATCCGACGCGTCTGCATCCGCTTGTAGTTGTGGATGGTCTGCTGAAGCAGAATGGTGTTGGCGCAGACGATCTGTTCGCCGCTCAGGCTGCGGATGCGGGTGGTTTTCAGGCCAATATGCTCAATGGTGCCGGAGACGTTGTTGAAGACCACGAAATCCCCGATCTCAAAGGGTTTATCAATGCCGATAGAGAGCGAGGCGAACATGTCACTCAACACGGTCTGTACCGCCAGCGCGATGGCAATCCCCCCTACCCCCAGGCTGGCCATAAAGGCGGTGATGTCCACGCCCGCATTCGCCAGAATCGACAGCAGCATCACGGACCAGATCACCACCCGTAAAATTACTCCCACAATCACCAGCGTCACCGGGTTGCGCCGTGACCCCGGCGTATAGAGCAGTTTTTTCAGCCATGACTGCACCCCCTGATCTATCCAGATGGCGATCTGCACTGCCAGCACCAGGAACCAGGCGTGAGAAAGAGTGCTGTATAACCGGTCTGACAGCCCCACAAACCGCAGGCTGAACAGGAAGGCGGCAAACAGGATCAAGATCCGTTTGGTCTTGCCGATCACTTCCGAAATAATGAGGTTGGCGTTGTTCTGTTTTTCATTTGCCCAGGCCAGCATTCTTTTATGCAGAAAGCCGATGGCCTTGGTGATGACCAGGTAGGTCACCAGCGTGACGCCCACGACAATGGCGACATCCGTCCAGAATGGTAACGACATAAATAGCCTGACGTAGTTAATATCCTGAATCGCTTCCATTATTCCCTCGGTTTTATCAAAAAAACACAGCAGCCATCCAGTATAGTCCAGTAACCGGCTGCCTGCCCGGCCGCCTCCGCCCCATTAAAAGCGCCCCGGATGACAGAAAGATGACCGCCCGGCCGGCGGGGAGTGGCGCTTCGCCTTCAGGCAGGCCCGATTATGGTTTACCATAGAGGGAGACGCCTTCACGCCTTAAACAGAGAGTCTCAGTGAAAAAAGAACCCCAGCAGCCCACCTTCTACATCCACGATTATGAAACCTTCGGCAAAAGCCCGTGGCGTGACCGCGCCGCGCAGTTCGCCGGGGTGCGCACCGACATGGACTTCAACATCATCGAAGAGCCGCTGGTGATCTACTGCCGCCCGGCCGATGACTACCTGCCTGAGCCGGAAGCGGTGATGATCACCGGCATCACCCCGCAACACGCGCGGGCGCAGGGGCTGCCGGAGGCGGAATTTATCCGCCGCATCCATGAGGCTTTCAGCGTGCCGGAGACCTGCATCATGGGGTACAACAACATCCGCTTTGATGATGAGGTGACGCGCAACCTGCTCTACCGCAACTTCTATGATCCGTACGCCTACAGCTGGCAGAACGGCAACTCCCGCTGGGACCTGCTCGACGTGATGCGCGCCTGCTACGCCCTGCGCCCCGGGGGCATCGAGTGGCCGGAGAATGAGGAGGGCTTCCCCAGCTTTAAACTGGAGCACCTGACCAAAGCCAACGGCGTGGAGCATACCCACGCGCACGATGCGATGTCTGACGTGTACGCCACCATCGCGATGGCGAAAAAGGTGAAAGAGGCGCAGCCGCGGCTGTTCAACTTCCTGCTGACCCACCGCAGCAAAAACAAGCTGATGACGCTGATTGACATCCCGCAGATGGCGCCGCTGGTGCACGTCTCCGGCATGTTCGGCGCAGCGCGCGGCAACACCAGCTGGATCGCACCGCTGGCGTGGCACCCGGAGAACAAAAACGCGCTGATTGTCTGCGATCTGGCCGGGGACATGTCACCGCTGCTGGAGCTGGACGCCGACGCGCTGCGTGAGCGGCTCTATACCCGCCGCGATAACCTGTCCGGCGGCCAGGCCCCGGTGCCGCTGAAGCTGGTGCACATCAACAAGTGCCCGGTGCTGGCCCCGGCCAAAACCCTGCTGCCGGAAACTGCCGGGCGGCTGGGCATCGACCGTGAGCGCTGCCTCGCCAACCTGCAACTGCTGCGGGATAACCCGCAGGTGCGGGAGAAAGTGGTGGCACTGTATGCCGAGGCGGAGCCGTTCAACGGCAGTGATGACGTGGACGGCAAACTCTATGACGGCTTCTTCAGCGACGCCGACCGCACCACCATGACCATCATCCGCCAGACTGACCCACAAAACCTGCCGGCGCTGGACCTGACCTTCCAGGACCCGCGCATGGAGGCGCTGCTGTTCCGCTTCCGCGCCCGCAACTACCCGGCGACCCTGGATGACGCCGAGCAGCAGCGCTGGTTGCAGCACCGCCGCGACGCCCTCAGCCCTGAGCGGGTGCAGCGCTACCTCCAGGAGCTGGAGGAGCTGTATAACCTGCACGAAGGGGACAAGGAGAAGCTGGCGCTGCTGAAAGCGCTGTACGACTATGGTCGTGAACTGGCGGGCTGACGCCGCCAGAGGGGTCGTGAACTGGCGGGCTGACGCCGCCAGGGGCCGTGAACCGGCGGGCTGACGCCGCCAGAGGGGCCGTGAACCGGCGGGCTGAGGCCGCCGCGCCCGGTCACAGAAACAAAAAAGCCAGACCGGAGTCTGGCTTTTTTATTGCCTGAAGGAGGGTTACGCCATCTCGTCGGCGGCATCCTCTTCCATCTGCGGCGGGGATTTTCTGAAGAAGCGGGTGATGTACGCCAGGTAGGCCAGACCCACCGCGCCCCATGCCAGCCCCAGATACATGGAGCTCGCTTCCAGGTTCAGCCACAGTGCGCCCACCGTCAGCGCGCCGATCACCGGCAGCACCAGGTAGTGCAGCACATCCTTCGCGGTTTTGTTGCGCTGCTCGCGGATGAAGAACTGCGAGATCACCGACAGGTTCACAAAGGTAAAGGCGACCAGCGCACCAAAGTTAATCAGCGCGGTGGCGGTTACCAGATCGAACCAGACGGCAGAGAGCGCCACCGCCCCCACCAGCACCACGTTAAAGGTCGGGGTGCGCCATTTCGGGTGGACGTAACCGAAGATCTTCTGCGAGAAGACACCGTCACGGCCCATCACGTACAGCAGGCGGGATACCCCGGCGTGTGCGGCCATGCCGGACGCCAGCACCGTGACGCAGGAGAAGCAGAGGATCACAGACTGGAAGAACTTACCGGCCACATACAGCATGATCTCCGGCTGCGACGCGTCCGGGTCCTTGAAGCGCGAGATGTCCGGGAAGTAGAGCTGCAGGAAGTAAGAGACCACGATAAAGATGATGCCGCCAATCAGCGCAGTCAGGAAAATCGCGCGCGGGATCACTTTCGCCGCGTTCGGCGTCTCTTCAGAGAGCGAGCTGATGCCGTCAAAGCCCAGGAAAGAGAAGCAGAGGATGGTCGCCCCGGTGATCATCGGCACCACGTGCGCATTCTCAGACCAGAACGGCTTGGTGCTCACCAGCTGGCCGGTGCCCTCACCCTGGTACACGCCGTGGATCAGCAGGCCCAGGAACACCACCATGATCGCCACCTGCACCACCACGATAAAGCTGTTGAGGTTGGCCACCAGCTTGATGCCGCGCAGGTTGAAGAAGGTCATCAGCCCTACCAGCGCCACCACGAAGATCCAGGACGGCACGCCCGGGAAGATCGCTTCCAGGTAGATTTTCGCCAGCAGGATGTTGATCATCGGCATGAACAGGTAGTCCAGCAGCGATGACCAGCCCACCATAAAGCCGACGTGCGGGCTGATGGCTTTCTGGGCGTAGGTGTAGGCGGAACCGGCCGAGGAGAAGCGCTGCACCAGTTTGCCGTAGCTGACGGCGGTAAACAGCACGGCAATCAGCGCAAAGGCGTAGGCGGTCGCGACATGGCCGTCGGTCAGGCCGGTCACGATGCCGAAGGTATCAAAAATGGTCATCGGCTGCAGATAGGCAAGGCCCATCATCACCACCTGAACCAAGGTCAGGGTTTTGTGCAGCTTCACGCGCTGCGCGGCCGCCGGTGCGGCTGCCATTACATCAGCAGACATGGCGCAGCCCTCCCTGAACGAGAGAAGCGTGTACAGCGCCCGGCATTACCGGCCTGGGGTATTCATACAGAGGAAACTGGGGTGACGCCGCATGGCGGGTCCGGCACAACCTGGCGCGATTTTCCTGGCTATGACCACAGCAGACGCCGGCGGGCACCGGCACGAACATTACACTTTGCCCCATCTTTCATTTCCTCATAGTGGCGACCGGTAGAGTTTGGGGTCGCACACGGACTGGTTTGATTATCTATCCGGATCGAAGCCCGGCCTCTTGATATGTAAAAACGCCCTGAACATCAGGACGCACATGTTGCACAAATGGTTTGTACGGCATTGAATGCAAAAAAATAACCGACGCCTGAAGCGTCGGTTATTTGCAAGCGGCGTATTCTGCCCGAGGGGGGCAGAGATCTCAAGATCCGGAGACCTTCTGACACACATTCTTTCAATTCGTGTAAAAAACAGCCAGCGGGTGCTTTTTTCTCTTTTCGTCTGTGTTCAGCCCGTCAGGCGTTTTTCAGCATCCAGTCGATCTCAGTTTCCGTGACCAGCCGCTCAAATTGCAGCAGCTCGTCCGATTTACAGGTGTGGTAGACGTGGCAGAAGCGTTCGCCGAGATAGCGTTTCAGCGGCGTCTGCGCCTCGAACTCATACAGGGCGTCACTCTGGCGGATCGGCAACGGCACGCCCTCCTGCTCCAGCCCGTTCCCGGTGACCGGCTCCGGCAGCGGCAGGTCGTTGTCCAGCCCGTGCAGCATCCCGGCCAGCACCGTCGCGACGACCAGATAGGGGTTGGCATCCGCGCCCGCGATGCGGTATTCCACACGGTGGCTGGCCGGGTCACCGCAGGGGATGCGCAGCGCCACAGTACGGTTATTGTGGCCCCAGGAGGCCTGGTGCGCCACATACTTACCCGGCTGGAAACGGCGGTAGGCGTTGACGTTCGGTGCCAGCAGCGCCATCGAGGCGGGCATCAGGTCAATCATCCCGGCCAGCGCGCGTTTCAGCAGGGCGGAGTCTTCGCCGTCTGCGTCGGCAAACAGGTTTTTGCCCTGCCCGTCCACCATGCTGACATGGATGTGCATCCCGCTGCCGGCATACTCTTCATAGGGTTTCGCCATAAAGGTGGCGTGCAGGTGATGGTTTTCCGCCACCTGGCGCACCAGGCGTTTCAGCGCCAGCGCATCATCACAGGCGCGCAGGACGTTGTCAGTGTGTTGCAGGTTAATCTCAAACTGGCCGGGCGACGACTCCGCCACCGCGCCGTCCGCCGGCAGGTGCTGCATCTGCGCCAGGGCGTCGATGTCGCTCAGAACGTTGGCGAAGTGGTTCAGGTTGTCGACGGAGTAGACCTGGGTCTGGATGTTACGCTCCTGGGTGCCGGGGGCGCACGGCGGTTGCAGGTAGCCTTCGCTGTCGCGCTGGCGGTCAATCAGATAGAACTCCAGCTCTACCGCTACTACCGGGAAAAGCCCGCGGCGGCGCAATGCCTGCCAGACATTATTCAGGACATTCCGGGGTTCAACGTCAAAGGGAGTGCCCTCTTCGTCCAGCATGGTCAGCAGCAGCTGGCCGATGTGCTCCGGGTCCGCGGCAGACGGCACCAGCGTGCCCGGGATCGGCATACAGACGTTGTCCGGCTCGCCGAGTGCCTGGCCCAGCCCGGCCTCTTCGACCACATTGCCGAGGATGTCCATTGCGAATACGGATGAGGGGAAATAGCAGCCTTTTTCAAGCCTTTTCAACGCAGAGACAGGGATTCGTTTACCGCGGAAACTACCATTGAGATCGGTGAGGAGGATGTCGACGTGCTGAGTTAAGGGGTGGCGTTCCAAGTATTGTTCGACTTCACGTTGGAACGCGCTACTTCGTCTCTCTTCGCTGTGCTGAGCGAACTTTTCAACTTCTACCAGATTGGTTTGCATAAATCACCTGCCGTTGTGAGATTCCGGCGCCGCCCAAAGAAAGGGCCACCCGCGCCTTTAACTGATTGTTTTCAAAACCGGGATCCTGTCTGGGTGAGCGGGTTCACATGCTCAAAATTTACACCGTCTGTTAGAAACATAGCCCCATCATCTTTGTTTTGCAAATGTTATAGGATGGTTTGAATATTAACCAAGCGGCTGCTAAATTGATAAAATAATGACCAGGATGTCAAAAAAGCAGCGTTTTTTGGCAGAAATTTAGTCCAGTCTGCGAGGTCGAGTAATGGGCAATATATTTAACAGACCAGTTGTTGGCGTGGTTATGTGCCGGGAATGTATAGAGGGGCATTACACACAAACCGTTGAAGAGAAATACCTTGATGCCGTGTTTGCCGCGGGCGGCCTGCCGGTGGCGCTGCCGCAGGTGCTGGCGACGCAGCCCTATGCGCTTGACAGCGTGGTGGCCCGGCTGGATGGCGTCTTTCTGACCGGCAGCCCGAGTAATATCGAGCCGCACCACTATGGCGAAGAGGGCATTGAAGAGTGGAACGACCCGGGGCGCGACAAGCTGGCCCTGACCCTGATCCGCAGCATGCTCGACCAGCGCCTGCCGCTGTTCGCTGCCTGCCGCGGGATGCAGGAGCTGGTGGTGGCCACCGGCGGCGCGCTGCACCGGCAGGTGCACAATGAGCCGGGCTTTATGGACCACCGGGAAGATCTGTCGCAGTCCCCGGATATTCAGTACGGCCCGGCGCACCCGGTGATCGTTGAGCCGGGCGGCCTGCTGGAATCACTGTTGCCGGGCACCCCGCTGTTTGAGGTGAATTCGCTGCACGGCCAGGGCACACGGCGGCTCAGCCCGTCACTGCGCGTGGAAGCCAGCGCGCCGGACGGCCTGGTGGAGGCGGTCAGTGTACGTGACCACCCGTTCGCCCTGGGGGTGCAGTGGCATCCGGAATGGCGCATCGAGGAGAACCCGGTATCGCGCCAATTGTTTGAGGCCTTTATTTGCGCGTGCCGCGACGCCATGGTCGAAGAGCGCGCCGTGCAGGAAACCATCCTATGAGTGAAGTCAGCTCGGCACCCGGGCGGCGGCTGTCACAGCTGCGCCAGCAACTGGGGTTGTCACAGCGCCGGGCGGCCGAACTGGCCGGCCTGACCCACAGCGCCATCAGCACCATTGAGCAGGATAAGGTCAGCCCGGCCATCAGCACGCTGCAAAAGCTGCTGACGGTGTATGGGTTGTCGATGGCGGAGTTCTTTACCGATGAGGAGCGTCTGACCGCCCCACAGGTGGTGATTGAGCCGGAGAGCCTGATTGAGATCGGCAGCCAGGGCGTCTCCATGAAACTGGTGCACAACGGCAACCCGATGCGTGCACTGGCGATGCTGCTGGAGACCTACGAGCCGGGCAGCAGCACCGGCGAGAAGATCCGCCACCAGGGTGAAGAGGTCGGCACCCTGCTGGAGGGGGAAATTGTGTTAACGGTAAACGGCCAACAGTTCCCGCTGCGCGCCGGGCAGAGCTACACCATCAATACCGGCATGGCGCACAGCTTCAGTAACCTGTCGGCGCGGGTGTGCCGCATCATCAGCGCCCACACCCCGACGACGTTTTAGCGGTCTCTCCGCAGGCAGTGGCACAGTAATTGCTTTATTTCCTTGCCATCTACGGTGTTAACCCCCGCAGTGTGGGAACCCCGGCCTGAGGTCGCCGCGTTCCCCTGTGGGCAGTATGCACACCGGGCCTGTATAAGGAGAAGGATATGACCGAGCATATTACCAGTTACTATGCGGCAACGGCCAACGCGCACGAACCCTGGCCGCAGCTGGCGGGCAGCGTGGAGTGCGATGTCTGCGTGGTGGGCGGCGGCTTTACCGGCCTCTCCTCCGCGCTCTACCTGACGGAAGCGGGTTACGATGTGGTGCTGCTGGAAGCGGTGCGCGTGGGCTGGGGAGCCACCGGGCGCAACGGCGGCCAGGTGGTGAACTCATTCAGCCGCGATGTGGACGTGATCGAGGCCCGTTATGGGCCGGAGACTGCCCGGATATTGGGCAGCATGATCTTTGAAGGGGCGGACATCATCCGCCAGCGCATCGATCAATACGCCATCGACTGCGATTATCGCCCCGGCGGCATCTTCGCCGCCCTCAACTATAAGCAGCTTGCCCACCTCCATCAGCAGAAAGCGCTGTGGGAGAAATATGGGCATCACAGTCTGATCATGCTGGATGAGAGCGGCATCCGGCATGAAATCGGCACGCGGCGCTACGTCGGCGGTATGCTCGACCCGCGCGGCGGCCACCTTCACCCGCTCAACCTGGCCCTTGGGGAGGCGGAGGCGATCCGCCGCCACGGTGGGCGCATCTACGAACACTCTGCCGTGACCCATATTGACTACGGCACCCCGGCGCGGGTGCACACCGCCCAGGGCGAAGTGCGGGCGCGGTTTGTGATCATGGCGGGCAACGCCTACCTGGGCGACCGGCTGGAGCCGCGCCTCTCCCGGCTCAGTATGCCGTGCGGCTCGCAGATTGTGGCGACCGCACCGCTGCCGGAAACCGTGGCCCGGTCGCTGCTGCCGAACAACTACTGCGTGGAAGACTGCAACTACCTGCTGGACTATTTCCGCCTGACGCCGGATCGACGGCTGCTGTTTGGCGGCGGCGTGATCTACGGCGCGCGTGACCCAGCAGAGATCGACCCGCTGATCCTGCCGAAGCTGCACAAAACCTTCCCGCAGCTGAAAGGGGTGAAGATTGACTACCGCTGGAGCGGCAACTTCCTGCTGACGCTGTCGCGGATGCCGCAATTCGGCCGCCTGGAGAACAACGTCTACTATATGCAGGGCGACAGCGGCCACGGCGTCACCCTCACCCACCTGGCGGGCAAACTGATCTCTGAAGTGATGCGCGGCGACGCGGAGCGGTTCGACGCCTTCGCCAACCTGCCGCACATGCCGTTCTTCGGCGGCCGCAGCCTGCAGGTGCCGTTCACCGCCATCGGCGCGGTTTACTACGCACTGCGCGACCGGCTGGGTTAGGGTGCCGGGGCGGGGCCCCGGCCGCAGAAGGCGATATCACATGCTGCGGGTTTACAGCGTCGGCTGCGTCACCAGCCCGTCGATCATCACCTGCGGCGTGCCCTGGGAGCAGCGTTCGATGCGCCCGCGCACCCCGTACACGGTCGCCAGGCTCGCCGGGGTGATCACTGCGTCCGGTGCGCCGTCGGCGATCAGGTTGCCGTTTTGCAGCATCAGCACGTGGTCGCCGTGGCGCAGCGCGATGTTGATGTCATGCACCACCACCACCGTCACCATGTTGCGCCGCTGGGTCTCGCGCCGCACCAGATCCATCACATGGAACTGGTAGTTGAGGTCGAGCGCGCTGAGCGGCTCATCCAGCAACAGCAGGGAGGGACGGCGGATCAGCGATTGCGCCAGCCCCACCAGCTGCTTCTGGCCGCCGGAGAGCTGGTCGAGGTAGCTGAGCGCCAGATGGGCGATGCCGAGCTGCTCCAGCAGCGCCATCACCTCGCGTTCGCTGGTGGAGGTCTGCCCCCGCCCGCCCGAGGCGCGTTGCGCCACGATAATCGACTCCAGCACATGCAGGTGGACCCCGGCCGGCAGCGACTGCGGCAGGTAGACCACCTGCTCCGCCCGCCGGGCAAACGGCATCTGCATCAGATCCTGCCCGTCCAGCCGCAGCGCGCCCTGCGCCGGGTTCAGCCCCGCCAGCGAGCGCAGCAGCGTGGATTTGCCGCTGCCGTTTGGCCCCAGCAGCAAGGTAATCTTGCCGCGCGGCAGGTGCGGCACGTTAAGGTCACGGATTACCGGGCGCTTCGGGTAACCGGCGTTGAAAGCCTGAATCTCCAGCCCTGCGGTCATACGTTCCCCCGGTGGCGTAAAATAATGCTGAGGAAGAACGGCACGCCCACCAGCGAGGTGACGATGCCGACCGGAATAATCACGCCGGGGATCAGGTTCTTCGAGGCGACGGAGGCCATCGACAGCACCAGCGCGCCAATCAGCGCACTGGCCGGCAGGTAGAAGCGGTGATCCTCGCCGAACATCAGCCGCGCAATGTGCGGGGCCACCAGCCCGATAAAGCCGATCGGCCCGACGAAGGCCACCGCCAGCGCCGACAGGATGCTGATGCGCAGCAGCGTCGCCAGCCGCAGGCGGCGCACGTCGATGCCGAAGCTCACTGCGCGGTCTTCGCCCAGGCGCAGCGCCGTGAGTTTCCAGGCGCTCATCATCGACAGCGGCAGCAGCAGCGCCACCACCGCCAGCAGGATACCGAGCTTGGTCCAGCTGGCGCGCGCCAGGCTGCCCATGGTCCAGAACACCAGCCCCTGTAACGTGTCTTCGGTGGCGATGAACTGCATCATCGACACCAGCGCATTAAAGGTGAACACCAGCGCGATGCCGAACAGCACCACGCCGGACGTGGCGACCCGCGTCCAGCGCGTGACGCCGTCCAGCATCAGGGCCGCCAGCAGCGCGAAGACAAAGGCGTTGGCGGAGATAAACCACTGCGCCGGAATGCCGGGTAAACCGATGCCGAGCACAATCGCCAGCGCCGCGCCAAAGGCCGCCGCCGACGACACCCCCAGGGTAAAGGGGCTGGCCAGCGGGTTATTGAGGATGGTCTGCATCTCTGAGCCTGCCAGGCCCAGCGCCAGCCCCACCACCACCGCCATCAGGGCGTAGGGCAGCCGGATGTCCCAGACGATCACCCGCGTGCCGGCGTCCGCCGTGTCCGGTGACAGCAGGGTGTGCCAGAGGGTCGGCAGTGACAGCCCGGCCGGGCCGAGGGTGAAATCCAGTACCAGTGAGCCAAAAATGGCCACCACCAGCACGGCCATGATCAACAAACGGTGCCGGACAATGCGCCGGTAGTGCCCCATCACGCCGGGCGGCGGCGTAGCGTCCGCGAGGCGTGACGGTTCGGTGGTAATGCTCATCGTGTGTTACCTGTTGTGGAACCTGCTCTGCCCCGCCCTGCTGTAAACAAGCCGGGCGGGAACATCAAAAAAAGGGTGCGTATGCCTCTGCCCCGGGCAGGCCGGCGCGGAGCCAACCATAAAGCAAACGAGAACTCTTATCAATATCATTAATAGGCGCAACAGGGTTTTCAGAAAGGTAACAGGCTGTTTCGGCAGCACTTCCTGGGCGGCGTTCTCCGCCACAGGATCGCGCCCATAAAAAAGGCGGGTCATCAGACCCGCCTTTTCTTACAGCATCCCGGATTACTTTTTGTATTCCGGCTTACTCTTTGTGTTCAGGAAATTCCATCTCGTGGTATTTCACCACTTTCGTGCCTTTGGTCAGCTTATAGCCGAACCAGATCAGCAGGAACAGCGGGATGCCGATGTACGTGGCCGCCACCGACGTCCAGTCAATCTGGTCTTCCAGGAACGCCTGGTAGTTCTGCCCCAGGGTGATCACCAGGCAGAGGGCAAAGGCGAACATCGGCCCCAGCGGGAAGAAACCGGAGCGGTACGGCAGCGCAGAGAGCGGCAGCCCCTGTTTCACATAGCCACGGCGGAAGCGGTAGTGGCTGATGGCGATGCCGAGCCAGGCGATAAAGCCGGTCATGCCTGAGGTGTTCAGCAGCCAGAGGTAGACGGTCTGGTTACCGAACATCGAGGTCAGGAAGCAGAGCGCGGCCACCACCGTGGTGGCGTAGAGCGCGTTGCGCGGCACACCGCCTTTGGAGAGGCGGGCGAAGATGCGCGGCGCACGCCCTTCTGACGCCAGCGTGAACAGCATCCGGGTGGAGGCGTACATGCCGGAGTTACCCGCCGAGAGCACCGCCGTCAGGATTACGGCGTTCATCACCGCCGCCGCCGAGAGCAGCCCGGCATTTTTGAACACCAGGGTGAACGGGCTGACGCTGACGTCCGTGACATCGTTGCGCAGCAGGCTCGGGTCGGTATAGGGGATAATCAGGCTGATGATCAGGATCGCGAAGATGTAGAACAGCATGATCCGCCAGAAGACCTGACGCACCGCACGCGGGATATTTTTCGCCGGGTTTTCAGACTCACCGGCCGCGATGCCGATAAGCTCAGTGCCCTGGAAGGAGAAGCCCGCAATCATCGCCACGCCGATCATCGCCGAGAAGCCCCCGGCAAACGGCGCGTCGCCGATAGTCCAGTTCTGCCAGCCCGCGTGTTCGCCGCCCTTCATGATGCCGACAATCATCAGTACGCCGATAATAATGAAGATGATCACCGTGACCACTTTGATCAGGGAGAACCAGTATTCCGCCTCACCAAAGCCTTTCACCGAGATCCAGTTCAGCAGGAACATCAGGCCCAGGAACAGGGCGCTCCAGATCCAGCCCGGCACATCGGGGAACCAGTAGGCCATCAGCAGCTGCGAGGCCACCAGCTCCACGGCGATGGTGACTGCCCAGTTGTACCAGTAGTTCCAGCCCAGCGCGAAGCCGAAGCCCTCTTCCACATATTTGGCACCGTAAGTGGCGAAGGAGCCGGAGACCGGCATAAAGGCCGCCAGCTCACCGAGGCTGGTCATCAGGAAGTAGACCATCAGGCCAATCAGCGCGTAGGAGAGCAGCGCGCCCCCCGGCCCGGCCTGAGAGACGGTGGCGCCGGAGGCCACAAACAGCCCGGTCCCGATCGACCCACCAATCGCGATCATCGTCAGATGCCGCGCTTTAAGCTCCCGGCGCAGGGCCGGTTGCGGCTGCGAATTATTAGTATGTTGTTCCGCCATTTTTACCCTATTTTCGTTCGTCCCGGGGAAATTCGAGGGCGGATTGTAACAAACCCGCCCCTAAGGTATAGCAGGATCGGGCGGTTATAAGAGAGCTTCATGATCGGCCGCGGATTATAAGTAACAGCCCGGTAACCGCTGCTGCAAGGCCGACCAGATCGCTGATAAAAACAGCAGATTAGCGCCGCTACTGGCGGAGTTTGCAGTAATCGAGGAAGCGCTGGAGGGCGCTGGAGATATGTTTTTGCCGGTGGTGAATCAGGTACAAGGTGCGCATCAGCGGCTCGCCCGGCAGCGGGATCTCCGCCAGCGTCCCGGCGGTGAGCTGCTCCGCCACCACCCGGCGCGACAAACAGCTGATGCCGATGTTGTGCCGCACCGCGTGCTTGATCGCCTCGGAATTGCCCAGCTCCATCACCAGGTTGAACGCCGGCAGCCGCGCCAGCAACAGGTGGTCCAGCACCTCGCGGGTGCCGGAGCCGCGCTCGCGCAAAATCCACGGTGCCTCCGCCAGGATCTCCGGCGTCACCGGCCGTTCGGCCAGCGGCTCCCCGGCTTTGACCCGCTGCGGCGCGGCAAACACCACCAGCTCATCCTGCAACCACGGCTGGGTGATCAGCTCCGGCATATGGCACGGCCCCTCAATCAACCCGAGATCCACGCGGAATTCAGCCACGGCGGTGATCACATCCTGGCTGTTGCCGACATTCAGCTCCAGCGGCGTGTTGGGGTAGTCCGCGCGGTACTCGGCAATCATCCCCGGCAGCATATAGTTGCCGATGGTGCTGCTGGCCGCGATGCGCAGGGAGCCGTTGTCATGGTTGAACAGCCGCTCAATCTCCCCGGCCTGCTCCAGCAGCGCCAGCGCCCGCGGGTAGAGCAGCCGCCCGTGCTCGTTGATCACCAGCCGTTTGCCGACCCGGTCAAACAGCTGCACGCCGAGCTGGTTCTCCAGATCGGCCAGCGCGGCGCTGACGGCCGATTGTGACAGGGAGAGCACCACCGAGGCCTGGGTGGTCGAACCGCTCTTCAGCACTTCAGCAAAGACTTCAAGTTGTCGGAGTGTGATATGCATAGCGATCTCTGTGTGTGGGTGCCGGTTGCCGGAGGCAGGCCGGAAACGGTGCCGGAGCCGGTGACCGGAAGCGGGTTTCCCGTACCGGAGCGCGGCGTCAGGGCAGTGCGCAGCACAAGTGCCTCACAATTAAGGGTATCACGTTTGCCGCATTTCGTGAGGCAGCCGCGGCACACCGCGGGCGTCTGCCGGATTACTGATTCGTTGTGCTAATGTTTATACCACTTTTTACGGTTGGTTATAACGATATAATCAATTTCTCTTTTAAGCTCCTGCGCCGTAAGCTGCATGTCCACACCTGGAGACATGCTGATGAATACGCTCTCTTTATTGACTACCCCCCGCCCCGGCGTGCGCCTTGCCGCCCTGCTGCCGGGGCTGCTGCTGACCGGCCTGCTGACCTGGCTGGCGCTGCAACTCAGTGAGATAAGCGGCGTCGCCGCGCTGGGGCTGGGCGCGCTGACACTGGCGATTCTGGCCGGGATCGTGGCAGGCAACACCTTCTACCCGCGGCTGGAAGCTGCCGCCGCGCCCGGCGTGACATTCGCCAAACAGCGGCTGCTGCGGCTCGGCATCATCCTGTATGGCTTTCGCCTCACGTTCCAGCAGGTCGCGTCAGTGGGAACCACTGGCTGGCTTATCGATTTTTTGACACTCAGCTCAACTTTTTTATTGGCCTGCTGGCTCGGCCGCCGGGTATTTAAGCTCGATCGCGACACCACCTGGCTGATTGGCGCAGGCAGCAGCATCTGCGGCGCGGCGGCGGTGATGGCCACCGGCCCGGTGACCCGCGCCGATGCCGGTAAGTCAGCGATTGCCGTGGCGACGGTGGTGCTCTACGGCACGCTGGCGATTTTTGTTTACCCGTGGCTCTGCCACTGGCTACAGGCGCAGGGCGTGCCGGTCAGCGCGCAGGCCTTCGGCATCTATACCGGCTCCACGGTGCATGAGGTGGCGCAGGTAGTGGCAGTCGGGCACGCCATTGGGCCGGAGGCGGAGAATGCCGCGGTGATCGCCAAGATGATGCGGGTCATGATGCTGGCCCCGTTCCTGCTGCTGCTCTCGGGCTGGCTGGCGCGGCAGGCCCCGGTAGCGGGCGGCGCGCGGGTGCCGGTCACCGTGCCGTGGTTCGCGCTGGCGTTTATCGGCGCGACGATGGTGAACTCCCTGCACCTGCTGCCGCCGCACGCGGTGCAGGCGCTGCTGGCACTGGATAACCTGCTGCTGGCGATGGCGATGGCCGCGCTGGGCCTGACCACCCGCTTCAGCGCCCTGAAGCAGGCCGGGGTGCGCCCGCTGCTGCTGGGGGGGCTGCTGTTCCTCTGGCTGATGGCCGGGGGCGCGGGGATTAACCTGCTGGTCAACGCGCTGCTGGGGTAACGGGCGCGATCAAACACTGCGTTTGTGGTAACAAAACCATTACACTGTGCGCTGACAGGCAGAACCAAAGGAGAAAGAGATGAAATTTGTCGGAGCCCACGTCAGCGCGTCGGGCGGGGTTGACCAGACGCCGGAGCGCGCCCACGCCCTGGGTGCCACCGCCTTCGCCCTGTTCACCAAAAACCAGCGCCAGTGGCGTGCCGCCCCGCTCAGCAGCGCGGCGATTGATAAATTCCGGCTCGACTGTGCGCGTTACGGCTACAGCAGCCAACAGATTCTGCCGCATGACAGCTTTTTGATTAACCTCGGCCACCCGGACGCGGAGCCGCTGGAGAAATCCCGCATGGCCTTTATCGACGAGCTGCGCCGCTGTGAGCAGCTGGGGCTGACGCTGCTGAATTTCCACCCCGGCAGCCATTTAAAGCAGATCGACGAGGACGCCTGCCTGGCGCGGATCGCCGAGTCGGTGAATATCGCCCTGGACCAGACCACCGGCGTCACCGCAGTGATTGAGAACACCGCCGGTCAGGGCAGCAACCTCGGCTTCCGCTTTGAGCACCTGGCAGCGATCATCGACGGCGTGGAAGACAAAAGCCGCGTCGGCGTCTGCATCGATACCTGCCACGCCTTCGCCGCCGGGTATGACCTGCGCACCCGCGAGGAGTGCGACCGCACTTTTGCCGAGTTTGACCGGATCGTCGGGTTTGAGTACCTGCGCGGCATGCACCTGAACGACGCCAAAAGCGCCTTTGCCAGCCGGGTTGACCGCCACCACAGCCTGGGCATGGGCAACATCGGCCACACGCCGTTCAGCTACATCATGGACGACCCGCGGTTCGATAACATGCCGCTGATCCTCGAGACCATCGACAGCAGCATCTGGGCGGAAGAGATCGCCTGGCTGAAGTCGCAACAGCGCGACGTTGACAGCCCGGTGGCGTAATACCCTGATAAAAAGCATAAAAAAAGGCGCTCACTGAGCGCCTTTTTTCTGGTCGGGAACCGGGCCTTACTGCGCCTCGATTTTCTCCGCTTCTTCTGCATCGCTGCGTTTCACGATGGCATAAGAGATGCCCGCCAGCGCCGTACCGGCAATGATCGCCACCAGGTAGAGCAGCACCGGCTGGATGGCACCTGGGATCAGCAGCACGAACAGCCCGCCGTGCGGTGCCATCAGCTTGGCCCCGAAGGCCATGGAGAGCGCACCGGTCAGCGCGCCGCCGACGATGCAGCACGGCAGCACGCGCATCGGGTCACGGGCGGCAAACGGAATTGCCCCTTCAGAGATAAAGCACAGCCCCAGCACCAGCGCCGCTTTGCCGCCTTCCTGCTCGCTCTGCGCAAACTTGCGGCGCGCCAGCAGGGTCGCCACGCCCATCGCCAGCGGCGGGACCATCCCGGCCGCCATGATGGCCGCCATCGGCGCATACACGGAGGAGCTGAGCAGCGCCACGCCGAAGGCGTAGGCCGCTTTGTTCACCGGGCCGCCCATGTCGGTACACATCATCGCCCCCAGGATCGCGCCCAGCAGCACCGCGTTGGCGGTCCCCAGCGATTGCAGCCAGTCGGTCAGCCATTTCATGATGCCTGCCACCGGCGTGCCGACGATGTAGATCATCACCAGACCGGTGATCAGGCTCGCCACCAGCGGGATAATCAGGATCGGCTTCAGCGCCTCCATACTGGACGGCAGACGCAGGTTGCCGCTGATGGCACGCGCCACATACCCGGCGAGGAAACCGGCAATGATGCCGCCGATAAACCCGGCCCCGGTGCTCACGGCCAGCATGCCGCCGATCAGGCCCGGCGTCAGGCCGGGACGGTCAGCGATGGAGAAGGCGATATAGCCCGCCAGCACCGGCACCATCAGGGCGAAGGCGGAGCCGCCGCCGATCTGCATCAGTGCCGCGGCCAGCGTGCCTTTTTCCTCAAACGCTTTGATGCCGAAGATAAAGGAGAGCGCGATACACAGGCCACCCGCCACCACCATCGGCAGCATGTAGGAGACGCCGGTCAGCAGGTGACGGTACGGCCCGCTGCCGCCTTCCTGTTTTTTGCTGCTTTTCGCCGTTGTCGCGCCCGCTTTGGCCGGTTGGTAGACCTCTGCTTCCGCCACGGCTTTGTCCAGCTCCTGCTTGGTTTTTTTCAGCGCCAGGCCGGTTGAGGTGCGGTACATCGGCTTACCGGCAAACTTCTCCAGATCCACTTCAATGTCTGCCGCCACCACCACCAGATCGGCCTGCGCCACCTCTTCCGGGGTGATCGGGTTACCGGCACCCACGGAGCCGCGGGTTTCCACTTTCACCCACCAGCCGCGTTTTTTGGCTTCTGCCTCAATCGCTTCGGCGGCCATAAAGGTGTGCGCCACGCCGGTCGGGCAGGCAGTCACCGCCACAATGCGTTTCGGGCCGGTTGCCGCGGCCGCAGTTGGCGCGTTGGTCACCGTCGCGGCAGGTTGCGGGGCCTGGTAAGCGGTGGCCTCCTGCCGGGCGCGTTGCAGGAAAGCCTGCGGCTCGCGGACGGCCTGCTGCAGCGCGCCCACAAAGAGTTTTTTGCCGGTCAGGGCGGCGTCAGCCGGGGCCTGTTCACCGGCCACGGCCACCAGTTCCGCCTCGGCGACGTTATCAGTGAGCGTCACCCCGGCCTTTTGGGCCGCGGCAGCCAGCATACGTTTCGCCAGATAGCCTCGTGCCACTCCCAGCGACGGGTCGGTCATCAGCAGCGTTTTCATTGTGCCTCCTGCTGTTAATTAAAAGGTTTCAAATCAACTCGGGCCATCATCGCCGCCAGTTGGGTGCGATCGGTGACGCCGACGTTGCTCTGGCTTACCGCCAGGGCGGCCACCGCTGTCGCGAGGCGCAGAGTATGTTCGCTGGATTCGCGCATCAGCAGGCCGTAGATCAGGCCGCCGACCATCGAGTCACCGGCACCCACGGTGCTGACTACCTCACAGGCGGGCGGGCGGGCCAGCCAGGCACCGGAGGCGTTGACCCACAGCGCGCCCTCTTCGCCCAGGGAGATCACCACATGGGCGATGCCCTGATCGCGCAGGCCGTGGGCGGCTTCCACCACCGCCTCCAGCGTCGGCAGTTTTTTACCGGCCCAGATCTCCAGCTCGCGGCGGTTGGGTTTCACCAGCCACGGCGAGGCTTTCAGCCCGGCCACCAGCGCCTCACGGCTGCTGTCGAAAATGATGCACGGGCACTGGCTGCGCAGGCGGGTCATCCAGTCGGTAAAGGCGTCCGGGTCGACGCCCGCCGGCAGGCTGCCGCTCACCGCCACCATGTCGAACTGGCCGAGCCAGCTCAGGGAGTCGGTGACGAAGCGTTCCCAGTCCTGCGGGGTGACGTTAAAGCCGGAGAAGTTCAGGTCAGTGACCTCCCCGCCGTTTTCCGTGAGCTTGACGTTGATGCGGGTGCGGCCATTGACCACCTGGAAACGGTTGGCGATGCCCAGCTCGCTGAACAGCTGCTGGAAACCGTCCTGGTTCTCTTTGCCCAGGAAACCGCCGACGGTGACGTCAATGCCCAGATCTTTCAGCACTTTGGCGACGTTAATGCCTTTCCCGGCGGCGTGCAGCCCGGTGGTCTGCACCAGGTTGACTTCGCCGCGCTCAATCTCCGGGCAGAAGCCGACCAGATCGTAGGCCGGGTTTAACGTAATGGTGGCGACTCTGCGGCTCATACGCCCTCCCCCAGCCCTTCGGCAATCGCGGTGCCGATGGCTTGCAGCGCCTGTTCGGCGTCCTCCCCGCTGGCGGTGAAGCGCAGGCGGTGCCCTTTTTTCACGCCCAGCGCCACCACTTTCATCAGGCTGCGGCCGTTGGCCGGTTTCCCGCTGCCGTCGAGGTTGGTCACGGTGATGTCACTGGTGAACTGTTTGATGGTGTTGACCAGCATGGTGCCCGGGCGGGCGTGCAGGCCGTGCTCGTTGCGCACCACATATTCGGCGCTCAGCACCTGGCTCTCTTCCGGCACCACGCTGGTCAGCAGCGCCAGCAGCGTCGGGGCGTCCGCCTTCAGCAGGCGTTCAGCTTTTTCCGCCAGCAGCAGGTCGCTGAGGTAGTTCAGCACCGCCAGCGGCTGTTCATCGGCCACGGCGGCGGTCACCAGCAGGGCGACTTTCTCGCCATCCTGCTCAAAGGCGCTGGCCGGGCGGCTGACCGCCACGGCGCTGCGCAGGTTGCCCTCAAGGCTGTCTGCCAGCCAGATGCCCTGGCCGAGGCTCAGCGGTGCGCGGCTGACGGCATCGCTGACGAAGCGGCTGTCCACCGCGCCCGCCTGCTGCAGGCGGCCGGCATTCAGCGCCTGGAGCGTGATCAGGTTGTCAGCGGCCACATCCAGCGCCATCAGCGAGGTGTCAAACAGCAGCTCTGCGGACTGTTTTTCGCCCATCAGCAGCGCGCGCAGGGTCTCTTTGGAATCCGTTTTCGCCATTTCCGCGGCGACGCTGTCATCAGACAGCACATGCGTCAGCTGGCGCAGCAGCGCCAGGTGCTCGTCAGAACGGGCGGCGATGCCGATCACCACATAGGCGGTCTGGCCGTCGCCCCAGGCGATGCCCTGCGGGAACTGGAACACCTGCACGCCGGTCTTGAGCACCAGATCGCGCGTGTCAGTGGTACCATGGGGAATGGCAATGCCGTTGCCGAGGTAGGTGGAGGTCTGCAACTCGCGCTGCAGCATGCCGTCCACATAACCGGCACCGACATTGCCGGCCGCAGTCAGGGCGGCTGCCACCTGCTGGATGGCCTCCTGCTTGGTGGCGGCGGCGGCACCGAGGTGGATGTCTTGCTGTGACAACTGGAACATAATTCTCCTCGCTTGCTGAAATTGAATCGTTTCAGCTCTCATGAGAAAAAGGCGGCGCCGGTGAAACAGCAGAGAAGCTGGCCGACGCTGAAACGTTTCAATGAGTCTCTGACCGGGCTGACTTTTATGCAAGTTTTCTTGTGGTTGTTGTCACAGTTTTTTGACTTCACGCACATTTTGCTGATAGCGGCTGAAGCATATACAGGGTGCAAGGCCATTTTGCTGAAAATAGCTGACAGGAGGAACAATGCCGGTAGTGATGGGTGTAGGGGTCATTATTGTTAACGCCTCGGGTGAGGTGCTGTTTGGGAAGCGCAGCGGCAGCCATGCGCCCTACTGGTCGATCCCCGGCGGCCACATGGAGCCGGGGGAAAGTTTTGAGCAGGCAGCGATCCGCGAAGTGGCGGAGGAGACCGGGCTGCAGCTGGCCGCGCCACAGGTGATCGGCCTCAGCAATAACCTGGAGACCTGGCAACAGGAGGGCAAACATACGGTGTCAGTCTGTTTGCTGGCGGCCCACCCGGGCGGCGAGGCGGAACGCAGGGAGCCGGAGAAGTGTGCCGAGTGGCGCTGGTGCAAGCCGGACGCCCTGCCGCAGCCGCACTTTGAGGCGAGCCGCACTGCGATTACGCTGTGGCAGAGCGGGCAGTTCTGTTTGCCGCCGCAGGGGTAAACCCGGCAGTGCCCGGCCGCCGCAGTACATGGGCCGGGCGCAGAATCCGCTTTCATCTTGCCGCGGCGTCAGAGAAAAATCTGTTTACCTTTTCAGCAACTGAAACGTCTTTTTGTTTTTTTTAAACGGGCGTAATATGCGCCGCGTCCTCTCTTCCTGTTTTGTTGCGAATATTTATGTCTGCTCCCATAGCTACTGCCCGCCGCCTGCCCGATTTCACGCCTGCGGCCTTTTTGCTCGTGGCGTTTTTGACCGGCATCGCCGGGGCGCTGCAAACCCCGACCCTCAGCCTGTTTCTTTCCACAGAGGTGCAGGCGCGGCCATTTATGGTCGGGCTATTTTACACCGGCAGCGCGGTGATCGGTATTCTGGTGAGCCAGATGCTGGCCGGCCGCTCTGACAAACGCGGCGACCGCCGCAACCTGATTTTTGTCTGCTGCCTGCTCGGCGCACTGGCCTGTGTGCTGTTCGCCTATAACCGCAACTACCTGATTTTGCTGTTCGTTGGTGTACTGCTGTCGAGTTTCGGCTCTACCGCCAACCCGCAGATGTTTGCCCTGGCACGGGAGCACTCGGAGAAGACCGGGCGCGAGGCGGTGATGTTTACCTCGATCCTGCGGGCGCAGGTGTCACTGGCGTGGGTGGTCGGCCCGCCGCTGGCCTTCGCGCTGGCGCTCGGCTTCGGCTTTACCTTTATGTATATGGCGGCGGGGCTGGCCTTTGTGCTGTGCGGGCTGCTGGTGCGCACCTTCCTGCCGTCAATGCCGAAAGCGGAACTGAAAACCACCGACACGCTCCAGGCCCCGC
The DNA here is from genome assembly GCF_002858715.1 of Chimaeribacter coloradensis. Lineage (GTDB taxonomy): Bacteria > Pseudomonadota > Gammaproteobacteria > Enterobacterales > Enterobacteriaceae > Chimaeribacter > Chimaeribacter coloradensis. The sequence goes on from NZ_PJZH01000022.1 coordinate 40,250, forward strand.
AGCGCAACCGCCGCGATACGCTGCTGCTGTTTGCCGCCTGCACCCTGATGTGGACGGCCAACGGCATGTACCTGATTACTATGCCGCTTTATATGGTGCATGAGCTGGCGCTTCCGGAGAAGCTGGTCGGGGTGATGATGGGCACGGCAGCCGGGCTTGAGATCCCGATCATGCTGGTGGCGGGCTATTACGCCCGGCGCTTCGGCAAGCGCTTTTTGATGCGCATTGCGGCAGCGGCCGGGGTGCTGTTCTACCTCTGCCTGCTGTTTACCACCGGCACGGTGGCGCTGTTGGCCCTGCAACTGCTGAACGCGGTGTTTATCGGCATTCTGGCCGGGATCGGGATGCTCTATTTCCAGGATCTGATGCCGAAACAGGCGGGGGCAGCCACCACGTTGTTTACCAACTCCACGCGCGTCGGCTGGATTATTGCCGGGTCGTGCGCCGGTGTGGTGGCCGAGATGTGGAGTTACCATGCGGTGTTCTACAGCGCGGTGGCGATGGTGATTGGCGCGGTGTATTGCGTCTGGCGCATCCGCGATGTGCGGCCTGCGGCGGACGCCCCGCTGGCGGAGCTGCAACCACTGGATAAGGCGGACAACGGCGGTTTGCCGCTGCCGTAAGCTCAGGGCGCGGTGGCCGCTTCCAGCCGCGCGAGGAAGATCAGCGCGTCGTCCCGGTGGCTGTGGCACATGTCGCGGCTGGGTTGCAGCCCGCCGCACACTTTAGGCCGCAGCGGGGAGTGGAACAAACGGCAGCGCATCTGCTCATCAAGCTGCACACAGCGGGTGTTGGCCGGTTTGCCGTCAGGCATTCCCGGGATCGGGGAAGAAATCGAGGGTGCGATACAGCAGGCCCCGCAATCGGTACGGCATTCCATCATCATCTCACAGGGCAAGGTCACGAGGCGCGACAATAACAGGCTGCGCGCGCCTTCTCCAGTGCTGTTTTGCCCGGACTGCGGTATGGCCTTACCGCGCCCCCCGGTGCTGCCCACGCCAGACCTGGCGAAATATCACCCGGTTTGACCCCCTGTCAGGATAACCTTCCACTTCTGCGCCCTGCCCCGGCATAAACCCCGGTTTACTTCTTTTCGCCGCCCTTGTACTATTGCGCTAGTACAAAGAATCACTGCCGGAGTTGTTATGTCGTCTGAGTTTGCCCTGCCCGCCACCCGCCCGTCTGCCTTTGGCGGCGCGATGATCATTGCCGGTACCGCCGTAGGGGCCGGGATGTTTTCTATTCCGGTGGTGACCTCCGGCGTCTGGTTCAGTGGCTCGGTGCTGCTGCTGGCCTATACCTGGCTCTGCATGCTGCTCTCTGGTCTGCTGATCCTGGAAGTGGCGCTGAACTACCCGGCCGGGGCGAGCTTCCACACCATGGTGCGTGACCTGCTGGGGCGGCGCTGGAGCCTGATTAACGGCCTGTCGATCGCGTTTGTGCTCTACATCCTCAACTACGCCTATATCTCCGCCGGGGGGTCGATTATCGCCCATACGCTGGGTGGCGCGCTGGGGCAGAAGAGCGCCGGGCTGCTGTTTGCGCTGGCGGTCGCGCTGGTGGTCTGGCTCTCAACGCGGGCGGTGGATCGCCTGAGCACGGTATTGATCGGCGGGATGGTGATAAGCTTTGCCCTCTCCATCGGTAACCTGTTTACCCAGGTGCAGCCGGCGCTGCTGTTCAACAGCGCCCAGCCGGGCAGTGACTACGCGCCCTATGCGCTGGCGGCCCTGCCCTACCTGCTGGCGTCGTTTGGTTACCACGGCAATGTGCCGGGGCTGGTGACCTACTACCACCACCAGCCGAAACCGGTGGTGCGCAGCCTGGTGGGCGGCACGCTGATTGCGCTGGCGATTTACCTGCTGTGGCAGTATGTGATTCAGGGCAATATCAGCCGTGACGCCTTCCGCACGGTGATCGCCGAGGGCGGCAACATCGGCAGTTTGCTCAAGCAGATGGGCAGCGTCAGCGCCAGCCCGCTGATGACTACCCTGCTGAACGCCTTCTCCTACATGGCGCTGGCCAGCTCCTTCCTCGGGGTGGCACTGGGGCTGTTTGACTACCTGGCCGATGTGTTCCGCCTCAGCAATGATCGCGGCGGCCGCGCCCGCAGCGCGCTGCTGACCTTTGCGCCGCCGGCGCTGGCCGCGCTGCTGTTCCCGGACGGCTTCCTCTACGCCATCGGCTTCGCCGGGCTGGCGGCCACGGTCTGGGCGGTGATTGTGCCTGCGCTCTTGGCGCGCGCCAGCCGCCGCCGCCACCGCGGCGGGTTCCGCGTGCCGGGCGGCCCGGCGGTACTGGGGTTTGTGCTGGCATTTGGCGTGATCAACGCCGCAGCGCACCTGTTGTCCCTGGCCGATCTGCTGCCGGTTTACCGCTGACAGGCAGGCGGTACGGGGGGTTGACGCGTACCGCCTCACTCTTTTTGCGCCGCCCGCTTGCCTGAAGCGCACGGCGCGGGTACCTTGTCGCCACTTCTTGATAATCCTCCCAGACAGGTCACTTTTTATGGCAAGAGCGAACGAAATCAAACGCGGCTTTGTAATCAACTACAACGGCAAACTGCTGCTGGTGAAAGACATTGATGTGCAAAGCCCCAGCGCCCGTGGCGCCAGCACCCTGTACAAAATGCGCTTCTCCGATGTGCGTACCGGCCTGAAGGTGGAAGAGCGCTTCAAAGGCGACGACATCCTCGACACCGTGACCCTGACGCGCCGCAGCGTGAATTTCTCCTACGTGGACGGCGACGAGTACGTCTTCATGGATGATGAGGACTACACCCCGTACATCTTCAAGAAAGAGCAGATTGAAGATGAGCTGCTGTTCATCCCGGAAGGCGGGATGCCGGGGATGCAGGTGCTGACGCTGGACGGCCAGATCCTGGCGCTGGAGCTGCCGCAGACGGTGGATCTGGAGATTGTGGAGACGGCACCGGGCATCAAAGGGGCGTCAGCCAGCGCGCGCAACAAACCGGCCACCATGACCACCGGCCTGGTGATCGCCGTACCGGAATACCTCAGCAATGGTGAGAAGATCACCATTCATATCGCGGAACGCCGCTATATGGGCCGCGCGGACAAATAAGCCCGCACGAAAAAGGCGCTCAATGAGCGCCTTTTTTTATGGCCGCAGCCTGCCTGTCACCACTGCCTCAGCGCCGCGGCAGGTCGGTAAACTGGGTGCACTTCAGCGCCAGCTCAACCCCGCGCAATTCCGCCAGCCCTTTCAGCCGCCCGATTGCCGAGTAGCCGGGGTTGGTTTTTTTGTGCAGGTCATCCAGCATCTGGTGCCCGTGGTCGGGGCGCATCGGGATCGCGGAGGGCTTCCCAGCGCGGTGGCGGCGCTGCTCTTCCCGCAGCAACGCCTGGATCACCGCCACCATATCGACGTCACCGTGCAGGTGCTCGCCCTCGTGAAACGACTCCGGGTTCGCCTCGCGGCAGGTGGCACGCAGGTGGATAAAGTGGATGCGGTCAGCGTAGGTGTCGATCATGCTGACCAGATCGTTGTCCGCACGCACGCCATAGGAGCCGGTGCAGAAGGTAAAGCCGTTGTTCGGGCTGTCCACCGCCTCTTTCAGCCACTGCATATCCTCCTGCGTGGAGATGATGCGCGGCAGGCCGAGGATCGGGCGCGGCGGATCGTCCGGGTGCACCGCCAGATTAATGCCGGCCTCCTCCGCCACCGGCACGATGGCGCGCAAAAAGGCCGCCATGTTTTCCCGCAGCGCGGCCTTGTCGATGCCTTCATAGGTCGCCAGCCGGGCGCGGAACTGATCCAGCGTATAGCCCTCTTCCGCCCCCGGCAGACCGGCGATGATATTTGCCGTGAGCTGCGCCACATCCGCCTCGCTCATGCTCTGGAAATAGGCGTCGGCCCGGGCGCGCGCCTCTGCGTCATAATCCTGCTCCGCCCCCGGCCGCTTCAGGATGTGCAATTCAAAGGCGGCGAAGGCGTCCTGGTCAAAACGCAGCGCTTTGGCCCCGGTTGGCAGTTCAAAGGCGAGATCGGTACGCGTCCAGTCCAGCACCGGCATGAAGTTATAACAGACGGTGCGGATGCCGCAGGCCGCCAGGTTGCGCAGTGACTGCTGGTAATTGGCGATATGGCGCTCTACATCGCCGCTGCGGGTTTTGATCTCCTCATGCACCGGGATGCTCTCCACCACCGACCACACCAGCCCCTTCGCCTCAATGATCGCCTGACGCGCCCGGATCTCCTCTACCGGCCAGACTTCACCGTTGGCGATATGGTGCAGCGCGGTGACCACCCCCGTCGCCCCGGCCTGACGCAGATCGTCCAGTGAGACCGGATCGGCCGGCCCGTACCAACGCCATGTTTGTTCCATGCTTTATCCTTTTGGTTAAGAGGGCAGCGGGCAGCGCTGTGCAGGAGGGAGCCGTTAACACAAAGCTGTCATACCAGATCGCTAAGTTATCACTTACCTTACTACCATACACATGCCGCAGACGCTGTCAAAAGCGATAAGGCAATGGGTTGATGCACCTCACGAATCTCAGTTAATCTGCCTCAGGCTGGTTTGAATTTACCCGCTGCGGCAGTAGACTGCCGGGAGGCCAGGGTTGCCCGGCGGCACAGCGCGTTGCCGGGGCCAGCCCGCCTGCTAAAATTGGTCTGACCACTTTTTCCCGGTTGCCGGCCCCTCCGGCAGCCTGTCCGCCTTCCCGGCCGCGGCCGGAATTCTCTGTCAGGAGCATGCATGAAAACTATTGCCACCGCCTCTCTTCCGGAACGCGTCCAGCAACCGGCCTACGATCGCCGCCGGTTGCAGAGCCGTATTGTGCATATCGGTTTCGGCGCGTTTCACCGGGCGCACCAGGCGCTGGTCACTGACCGGCTGCTGAACCAGGAAGGCGGCGACTGGGGGCTGTGTGAAATCAGCCTGCACGGCGGGGCGGATATGATGCGCCGGCTGCGTGAGCAGGATCATCTTTATACGGTGCTGGAGAAAGGGGCGGACGGCAATCAGGCCATCGTGATCGGTGCGGTGCATGAGTCGGTGCACGGCAAGATTGAGGGCGTCCCGGCGGTGCTGGAAAAGCTGGCGGAGCCGCAGGTGGCGATCGTCACGCTCACCATCACTGAGAAGGGGTACTGCATCGAGCCGGGCAGCGGCAAACTCGACCTCAGCCACCCGGCGATTGTTGATGACCTCGCTAACCCCACCGCGCCGACCTCCGTCCCGGCGATTCTGGTGGAGGCGCTGCGCCTGCGCCATGCGCGCAACCTGCCGCCGTTCACCGTGCTCTCCTGTGACAACATCCCGGACAACGGCCACGTGGTGAAAAACTCCCTGATCGGGCTGGCGCAGGCGCGCGACCCGGCGCTGGCGCACTGGATCGCGGAGCATGTCAGCTTCCCGAGCACCATGGTGGACCGCATCGTCCCGGCGGCCACGCCGGAGACGCTGGGGGAGATCGCCGACGCGCTGGGCGGCGTGCAGGATGCCTGCGCCATCGCCTGTGAGCCGTTCCTCCAGTGGGTGATTGAGGATAATTTCGTCGCCGGCCGCCCGGCCTGGGAGCGCGCCGGGGCGCAACTGGTAGAAGACGTGCTGCCGTTTGAGCAGATGAAACTGCGGATGCTGAACGGCAGCCACTCGTTCCTGGCTTACCTCGGCTACCTGGCCGGTTACCAGCACATCAATGAGTGCATGGAAGACCCGGCCTACCGCACCGCCGCCCACCGTCTGATGCTGGATGAACAGGCCCCGACCCTGAGGGTGCGCGACACTGACCTGCCGGGCTACGCCGACCAGCTGATTGCCCGCTACGGCAACCCGGCGCTGAAGCACCGCACCTGGCAGATCGCGATGGACGGCAGCCAGAAACTGCCGCAGCGGATGCTGGACTCGGTGCGCTGGCACCTGGCCAACGGCAGTGATTTTTCTTTGCTGGCGCTGGGCGTCGCGGGCTGGATGCGCTACGTCAGCGGCACCGACGACGCCGGCCAGCCGATTGAGGTAAAAGACCCGATGGTGGCGATCCTGCAACAGACGGTGGCGGCGTCGCCGGAGGATGAGGGGCGCGTCACCGCGCTGCTGGGGCTGAAAGCGATCTTCGGTGAAGACCTGCCGCAGCAGCAGGCGTTTGTCTCGGCCGTGACCCGCGCCTGGCTGAGCCTGCGCGACGTCGGTGCGCGTGCCACCGTGCAACAGTGGGTTAACCGCTGATCCCCTGCGGCCCGGCACCCGCCGGGCCGTTATCCCAGCAGCGCCGATACCCGTTCGCTGACCCGCTGATCGTCACTGTGCGCGATGTTAAACCGCATCGTCTGCCGCCCGCCGCCGAACAGCGTCCCCGGGGCCAGTGCAATCCCTTCCGTGAGTGCCCGCTCTGCCAACGCCTCGGCATCACAGTGCGCAGGCAATTCCGCCCATAAAAACAGCCCCCCGGTATAACGCACCGGAAAGCGGCACCCCGCCGCCTGCAACCAGCCGCCGACCCGCGCAGAGGACTCAGCCAGCCGGCTGACCAGCCGCCGCTGGTGGCGGTAGTAGCTGCCGTCCCGGAAGAACTGGCAGAGCGCCTGTTCGGTAAATTCACAGGTCACGCTGCCGGTCAGGGATTTCAGCTGGGTGATGGCCTGCGTCAGCGCCGGGTTGGCGGCGATATAGCCCACCCGCATATTGGCGCTCAGCAACTTGGAGAAACCGGAGATGTAGCTGGCATTCGCCAGCCCGGCCAGCGCGGCCATCGGCGGCGGCGGGTTCTCCATCAGGTCGTGGTAGAGGTCATCTTCAATCAGGTGGCAGCCATAGCGGCTGAGCAGCGTGATCAGCGCGACCATCTCATCCAGCGAGTAGCTGTGGCCGGTGGGGTTATGCATCAGCCCCGAGGTGATAAAGACCCGGGGACGGTGGGCGATGAGCAGCGCTTCCAGGGCGGCCGGGGTCACCCCCTGGTGGCCGCGCGGCACAAAAACCACATTGGCGCGGTGCTGGCGCAGGTTGGCGGTGAAATTAAAGTAGCAGAGATCGTCGAGCAGGACGGTATCCCCCGGTGACAACTGCACCCGCAACAGCAGATCGATGGCGTTCATGGTGCTGCCGGTCAGGGTGATGTTATCCGCCGGGACCCGCAACCCCGCCTCCGCCAGCTTCAGCTGTAAGGTCTGGCGCAGCGGCAGGTAACCCAGCGGGTGCCCATACTCCATAAAACGCAGGCGCGGGGTGCGCAGCGTGTGGCGCAGCGCCTTGCGGAACAGCCCGGTGTCGAGCCACGCTTCCGGGAAGAAGCCGCAGCCCGGCCGCAGCAAGGTGCTGTTGGTGGCGAACGCCCGCTTTAACCGGGTATGCAGATCCGCCGTGGCGGGGATGGCCGGGGCAACCGGGCCGCCCGGCAGGCTGTCACGGCTGATAAAGTAGCCGCGCCCCGGGGCAGAGGTCACCAGGCCGCGCGCGCGCAGGCGCTCCAGCGCATCCACCACCGTGTACTTGCTCACCGACAGCTGTTCACAAAACTCACGCAGTGAGGGCAGCCGGCTGCCCGGCTCCAGCCTGCCCTCTTCCACCGTCCGGGCAATAAAGTCGACTAACTGGTTGACCTTGGGGACGCCGTCAACCAGCTGAAAACGCATTAAGCTCAGCATAGTTTTCTTTTTCATCCTGATGCTACTGTACCGGTGTTTTCACCAGCCAGGCCGGGCGGGAAATCACCACGCCTTACCTGCCGTTTTCCACCATCATGCCTTATGTTACCGCTCCAGACCTCAGCCAGGGCATTGATTCGTGAAACTTTTAGGTGAAATTTTATCTTATTTCAGCAGACCGCGCCGCGGCTTTCCAGGCCTCTCTTCCAGCTTACTGTTACGGATGTTGTCGGCCATTGTGCTGTTTGCCCTGCTTGGGCAGGCCAACGTCTGGCTGGATGCCACCAACAACATTGTCCTGGCAACAGGCTACCGGCTGCTGCTGATCCTGACTCCCCTGACGCTGCTGCTGTTCGGCCCGTTTGCGCTGCGTGTCACCCTGTTCGCCGCCCTGGCCGGCATTATCCTGCTGGCCGTACCGGCCGGGCCGGGCCTCCAGGCGGTGGCGGTTCTGCTGTTTGGCTATGGCGTTGCCGTGCTGGGCTACATCGTCAAGAAAGAGGCTGCCGCCACCCCGGCCGGGGCCGCCAATAACAAGATTATGCTGAATGTCGGCAGCCTCTGTGCCGGGGTGGTGCTGCTCTACCCCCATTGGCAGCCGCTGCCTTTCTACCTGCTGATGGGCCTGTTCCTGCTGCTCTGCCTGCCCGCGGCCTGGCGTTTTACCCCGTCACCGGCGCTGGCCCCGGCCACCGCCCTGGCGGTGCCGCAGGGCAAGAACGGCCTGTGGGTGCTGGCCGGGCTGATGAACGGGATCAAGTTGTTCGCCGTGTTTTCCATCCTGCCGCAGGCGATCCTGGCCCATCACAGCACGCTGCCCGCCTGGTACGGCGGGATGATTATCCTGAACAGCGCGGTGGTGGCCCTGTTACAGCTGCCGATCATGAAACTGATCGCGCGCAGCGGCAACCGGGCGTTGTGGGTCTCGCTGCTGATCATCCTTGCCGGGCTGGTGCTGCTGGCGATGCCCGGCCTGTTTCAGGTGCATACCTTTGCGGGCGCACTGCTGTGGCTGACGCTGCTCTCCATCGCCGAATGCGGGCTGAGTTACCTCGATTACTGCGCCGCCCGGGATAACGCCTTGCTGATTAAAGAGGTCTCCGTCAGTGCCGGTGCCGGGTTAACGGTATGGGTGATGCGTTATCTGCCTGCGCCCTACAACGCTGAGATCCTCTCGGTTATTGCGATTTTTGCCCTGTTTAGCTGGCTGTGGCTTTATCAACGCCGCCATAAGGAACGTTTTAATGCCCTCAATAACCTTTATGAAAAGTAATACCGAATACCTGTTCCGGGATGTTATTCCGCTGACAGAGTGCCGTGAAAATATGAAGTTTGGGTGTAAAACCGGGAATTGCGGAATATGCCGGGTGAAAATTATTTCCGGCACGGAGAATATCACTCGCCAAACCCCTAAAGAAAAAAGATTATTCAAAGCCCTTAATATTGAAGACCCGTCCATCCGGCTGGCATGCCAATGCCTGATCACCGGCGATGTGACATTATTAGAAAACTATATGGAGTAATATAATGAGCAACCGTATTAAAGACACCTCAATTATTCGTACTGCACCTTTCCTGGATCGTGACCGCAGCCAGGCAGTGAAACGCGAGCTGGATGATTTCCTCGATACCAAAATTATTGAGTGGAATAATACGGTGCCGTCAGCCCGGCACCTGGAAGGCAGCGAGATTAACCAAGCCTATTATCAGCAGACGCTGATTGAGCACTGCTGGCGCATCCGCCTGATGCGCAGCGCGCAATGCAACGCCCTGCATAAGATCTCCCGGTTCAACGCCGAAGCGGCGCAGCTCTATGCCGCCTATCAGGATGAAGAGATACTGCACGACACGCTGTTTATGCAGGATGCCGAAAGCCTGGGGATCACCAAAGAGACGATTTACGCCACCGAGCCGAGTTTTTATACCCGCTTATTAACCGGCTTCCTCTATTACGTGGCGGAACATGAAAAGCCGCTGGGGGTCGTCTGTTATAGCTACCTGGTGGAATACACCACACAGAAAATTACGCCAAAACAGATTAAAGCCCTGTCACGTTCCCTGGGTGATGACAAAATCATCGGCCAGGCGGCCCACCTGAATACCGATCTGGTTGAGGACCACACCCAGGATATGTGGGATATTCTGAGCAAGCTGATTGACAACGATCAGGATATTGCGGACGTGAAGCGTTATTTCTCTGAAATTCAGGAATTGCTGAAAATGTTTTTTGTTGAATTACACCAGAACACCCTGACAGCCTGACCCGGAAAGACCAGGAGGAGAAATAAAGGTGAAAAAGGCGATTCTTATTTTATCCCATCAGCTGCTTTCCATGGTTGACCCCCTTAAACATCGCCTGATGCAGGGTGGTTATGGTTATTTTATTCTCTCCTCCGCCTCTGCCCGGTTGGCGGCCCCTGCCTGGCATGCCGACCCGGAGGATATAAAAATCACGAAGGGGCTGCATTTAACCCAGCAGGATATTGATGCGGTGGTGGCTGACACCGCGCAGACCCATGAGTTTATCGGCTGCATCAGCGTCTGGGACGGCTATCGCGGGCTGATGGCCTATGCCAACCAACGGTTTGGTGCACAGGATATCCGTGAGGAGACGGTGGCCCTGCTGCGTGACAAACTCGCCATGCGCAACCGGCTCTGCCGGGCCGGCCTGTCGCGCGTGTCAGCGCAGGTACTGGATGAGGATATTTACCAGAGCATCACCGAGCCGGAAAAGTACTTTATCAAACCGCGGATCGGGCTGGCGTCCATGGGCACCTTCCCCGCCTCGCAATTAACCTCTTACGCGCAACTCGCGCCGCTCCGGCAGCACGCGGCAAGCGATAAACAGTATGCCGGGGTCTTCCCGCCCGACAATGATTTCATCATTGAAGGGTTGATTAGCGGCACCGAATGCAGCTTTGAGGTCAGCCTCCATCAGGGGCGGCTGGAGGTGCTGGCGGTGCATGAAAAGCTGGAGGTCAGCCAGGCCGCGTTCTCCGTGCTGGAGGGGGCCTGCGTCTGCCCGCCCCGCGCCCTCTCCACCGTGCAACTGGCCGCCGGTACCCGGCTGCTGGAACAGGTGATGGCAACCCTGGGCGTGGAGACCGGCGTTTACCATGTGGAACTGAAATGTGATGCGCAGGATCACTGGGAAGTGATCGAAATCAACCCCCGCATCGGCGGGGCGTACATTGTGGAGAGCACCCGCCTTCACAGCGGGGTCTGCCTGCTGCAACGCTGGCTGGCGCTGATCACCGGCGCGCCGCTGGCGGAGAAAAGCCCTGCGCAGCGCAGCACCTTTTTCCGCGTCTTTTTCGGCCGGCCGGGCAAGACCTTATCCCGCCTTGAGCGCACCCCCACAGGGCCGGCGGCGGTGAAAGATACCCTGTTGTTTAAGCCCCATGACACACTGCCGCAGGTAGAGCGGGAAATTTTCCTGGGCATGGCCTTGTGGGACATCACAGACATGCCACCGGCTGACCAGCCGGCATTCTTCAGCCGCACCCAGGGCTATATCACCACGGAGTATCTGGCATGAAGATTGTCATCCTGCACCGTATTCCGTTTGAGAAGATGCGCTACGACCAGATTCTTGACCACCATGCGCATGAGGTGATCTATTTCTGCCTCTCTGCCCCCCAGGCCCCGCTGCCTGCCGGGGCGACCGTGGTGGTGCTCGGTCAGCCGCATTTTGACGCCGCCTTTTTGATTGAACACCATACACAGCACCTGGCCGGCGCAGACCGGCTGATTGCCCGGTCAGAGTATGATTTGATGGGGGCCGCCAGGTTGCGTGACCATTTCGCGATCCCCGGCGATACCCCCGGCCACATCCTGCCCCTGCGTAACAAGTGGGTGATGCGTTACCGCTGCAAACAACGAGGCATCCGGCAACCGGCATTCTGGCATCCGCTGGCGTTTTTGCAGCTGCCGCCCCAGCCGGGAAAATTCCTGCTTAAACCGCGTGAAGAGGCCTCCAGCAACGGCATTATCACCGGCGACGATGCCGCCATCCGCGAGGCGATCCTGCAACTGGATGACACCGAAAAAATGATGGTGGAGACCTTTATCGACGGCACCGTCTACCACTTCGACGGCTGGCTCGCCAAAGGGAACCCGATCGCGTTTGTCAGCAGTTACTACCTGCGTGACTGCCTGCGCTTTTCGGGCGGCTCGCCACTGGGCTCGGTGCAGACCCCCACGGAACCTGAACACCGGGCGCTGGTCACCCGGACGCTGGCCGCCCTGGGTTACCGCGACGGCAGTTTTCATTTTGAGGCGATACGCGACGCCCGCGGCCGGTTCTGGTTCCTCGAGACGGCAGCGCGCGTCGGGGGCGCGGGCGTGGCGGAAACCTTCCATCTGCGCACCGGGCTGAACCTCTACCATGCCGACCTGCGCTACCAGATTTTCGGCACCCCGCCGGCCACGGTGGAGGCGATCAACCCGCTGTTTTATGGCTGGTTCGTCTACCCGGCGCACCATCTTGATGCCGGGGGTCATGTGCCTTTCTCCGCAGAAAAGTGGGCCGGTTACCTGCTGCATTATCAGCACCACCAGACGGTGAGAACCAAAGGCCCGCTCTCCTACTCCGCCGAATACTCTCCCCTGAGCGGCGTGGTCATGGGCGAACAGCACGATCTTCCGCGGGTGATCGACGCTATTTTCAACGAGTGCAACCTGGTGGAAATAAAATGACAACACCCTGCTTTATCGTGACCGGTTATAACAATGTCAGAATTTATGATGTTGAGAAGATCCGCCTTGAGGCGATCAAACATTTTGATGCCCGTGTCGTGCTGGTGACAGAGAGGAAAAACCCCGGCGATGAACAGATGGCCGATGAGGTGATTGAAGTCTCTTTCCATCCGCCGGAGGGCCAGGCGGGGTTGTCCACCATTCTGCAACGGCTGGCGCAGGCGGGGCTGTCCCCGATCGGCATCCTGCCTTTTTCCGATCGCGGCGTACCGATGGGGGCCAGATTAGCGACCTGTTTCAACCTGCCGGGGGCCACGGTGCATCAGGCGCTGGCCGGGCTGGATAAACGCATCTTCCGCATGCTGGACAGCCGCGCCGCGTCACACCCTGCCGGTTACCGGGTGGTCAGCAGCCTGCGGGTCAATGATGCCGGATCGCTGGTGCAGGAGGTTGACCGGCTCGGCGGCAAAGCCTTTATCAAGCCCGCCCAGGAGGGTAACAGCCGGGGGTGCCGCGTCATCACCCATCGTGACGAGTGCGCTGCCGTCTGGGCTGAGCTGTCGCCTTACCATGCCGGGGGGATCATTGTGGAATCCCTGATTGAGGGGGCGTCAGAGTTCAGCTGGGACTACGTCGCCGGCAGGCAGTGGATCACGGAAAAACGGACCACCGACGGGGCTTACCGCGCGGAGTATCAGCAAATTGTGCCGGCCTCTCTCCCTGCAGCTGACCAGGCGATGCTTCAGGCCGCCGGCGATCATATGCGTCACCTGGTATCGGTGGAAAATGGGGCCTGGCACAATGAAATTTTTCTGTTGCCGGGGGAAACCGCCGCCGTGGAAACCAATATGCGCCCGGCCGGGATGCACATCTGGGATCTGGCGCGGCTCAGCTATGAGGATTTTAACCCCTGGCTGCTCTGGCTGCGCTGGGCGACGGAGGGCAAGGCCGACCCGGCACCGCTGAAGCAGCGGGCGTTTTCCGGCATCCGTATGCTGCGCGCCCGGCGCGCCGGGCAGCTCACCCACCTGCCGGACGTGCATGCACTGGCCGGTGAGCAGGGCCTCTCCCTGCATCATGCGCACTTTTCCGTGGCACCGGGCGACACGCTGAGTGACACCCTTCAATGCAACGCCGATTTTATCGGCTTTATCATGCTGAGCCACCCGGACTATGCCCTGTTGGCGCACGGGCTGGATGCGCTGGCAGACGCCATTGAAGCCGCGGTGGGGATTGACTGATGCCTGACCGGCAACCCGGCACCCGCCGGGTTGCCTTTTCCCCGCTGCCCCCGCCTGCCCCTGCCCACGCTCCGGTTTCCCGTCTAAATTTATGTTTAAAAATTTCAGCAAAGAAGAGAAACTAACGTCAGGAAACCGGCGATTTTTCCTTAATTGTTAAACAGTTTTTAAAATATTAACCCCAATGGTAAGCGTCTGTGGGAGCCTTGTGGCCCCTGGGTTACGCTGCCGTTTCGCGTACGGCCTCTCCCGCCACAGGCCGGCCACCCGCCAAAGGAGGCGTTATGACCTGCGTCAATGTGATTACCGGTTTTCTGGGCAGCGGGAAAACCACCACCCTGCGCCATTTGTTGAGCCAGAAACCTGCGCATGAGAACTGGGCCATTCTGGTCAATGAGTTTGGCGAGATTGGGATTGACGGCGCGCTGTTGGCTGACCAGGGCGCGGTGCTGAAAGAGATCCCCGGCGGCTGCATGTGCTGCGTGAACGGGCTGCCGATGCAGATCGGCCTGAATATGCTGCTCAAGCAGAAGCCTGACCGGCTGCTGATCGAGCCGACCGGGCTGGGGCACCCGAAGCAGATCCTCTCCCTGCTGACCTCCGAGACCTACGAGGCGTGGCTGACCGTGCAGGCCACGCTCTGCCTGCTGGATGCGCGCCAGCTGGCGGAACCGCGCTACACGGAGAATGAGAATTTCCGTGACCAGCTGGCCGCCGCCGATGTGATCGTCGCCAATAAACAGGATACCTACCAGCCTGAAGACCGGCAGCGGCTCACCGACTGGGCGGCCGGAGCCGCAGACGGGCGGCCGGTGGTGGCGGTGCAGCAGGGGGCGCTGCCGCTGGAATGGCTGCTGCGCCCGCGCGAAAACCAGCGCGACCTGCCGGACGGCGCGCACCACCATGCTGCGGCCGCTGCCCCGCGTGGGTTGGCCGCCTTAAGCCTGCCGGGCAACCAGCGCTGGCGGCGCGCCCTGAACCAGGGCCAGGGCTACAGCAGCTGCGGCTGGATTTTCGATGACGAGACAGTGTTTGATACCATTCCACTGCTGGAATGGGTGCGGCTGGCCCCGGTGGAGCGCGTTAAAGGGGTGCTGCGCATCGCCGAAGGGACGCTGCGCATTAACCGCCAGGGGCAGGATTTGCAGATCGAGACCCAGCAGGTGGCCCCGGCTGACAGCCGGATTGAGGTAATAAACCCGGGTGAAACGGACTGGAACGCCCTTCAACGCGCATTGTTGAAGATCCGTTTAGACGGTAACGCTTAACGTATCGGCCAAATTGTTCTATTCCTTTTTACATCAGGTCGACAAACAGGTCATCACTGCTATGTGGCGTAAAAATTTACCGGCTATTTTGTTGCTGAATGTGCTGGGCGTGGTGTTATTTCTCTCTTATTACCTGCCTGCGCAACATGGGTTTTGGTTTTCGGTCGATTCGTCGATCTTCTTTTACTTTAACCAGCTTCTGGCTACCAGCCCGGCCTTCCTGAAAGGGGTGGCGGTGACCAATAACCGTTTGTTCGACGGCTGCTCCCTGCTGGCGATGGGGCTGCTCTACTTCAGCTTCTACCGGAAACAGGGCGCAGACGGCCGCCGCCGTTTGCTGGTCACCGGCGTGGTGATGCTGCTGACCGCCGTGGTGCTGAACCAGCTCGGCCACCTGCTGCCGGTCAGCCATGTCAGCCCGTCGCTCTATTTCCCGCACGTTAACCGCGTCAGTGAGCTGACCGGCATCCCGACCAAAGATGCCTCCCGCGACAGTTTCCCCGGCGACCACGGCATGATGCTGATTATTTTTGCCTGCTTTATGGGGCGCTATTTCACGAAAACCGCGTTTGCGCTGGCGCTGGCGATTGTGGTGATCTTCTCCCTGCCGCGCATGATGATTGGCGCGCACTGGTTCAGTGACATTGCTGTTGGGTCACTTTCCGTGGTGCTGGTGGGGCTAAGCTGGTGGCTGCTGACCCCGGCCTGTGACCATTTCATCAGCTGGCTTAACCAACGGCTGCCGCAAAAAAGGAAATAGCCGCGGCCAGCACCGCGGGGCGGGTTCAGAATAAAAGGTTATACATGCGGGGGCCCTGGTGGCCCCCATTTTTATTGTTGTGCCGTTTCACACCGACATAACCTGACAATAAAATGACAGAAAAAAGGATTAGGCCCCGGTTTCTGACAAAAGGTGATTAAAAATAAAACAGGTGATTTTAATTGATTGCTTCCATGACGTTACATCATAAATTCTTATCGGAAATACTTTAAAAGCACTCGCAATCCGTAGGGGGTTACGGTAATCTCGGATTCGCTTATGAGGTTATTCTGTTTTTTCACCTGAAATTTCCTGAAATCTGTGCGTAAAGCCGCATTTTTCAAGCAGGTGAATTGCTCAATACTTCGACGCTCAGTAGTCTCATTTCGTTTGGCACTTTCTTATAGCGACGCCGTCGTTAAGGACATCAAGGGAAAACATTTACAATGGTCAAGTCTCAACCCTTACTGAGATATATCGTGCGGGCGATCCCCGCAGTGGCAATGGCCGTTATGCTCTCGGCCTGTAGTTCGATGAATTCCCAACATGCGCAGACTGAGACGCATGCAGTCAATGACCGGAACGGTTTCCTACTGCAAGCCTCTCAGGATGAGTTTGAAGAGATGGTCCGCAATGTTGACATCAAGTCAAAAATTATGGACCAGTACGCTGACTGGAAAGGCGTGCGTTACCGCTTAGGCGGCACCAGCAAACGCGGCATCGATTGTTCTGCCTTTGTGCAGATGACCTTCCGTGAACAGTTTGGCCTTGACCTGCCGCGCTCCACGTATGAGCAGCAGGATATCGGCAAAGGCATCCAGAAAGGCAAGCTGCGCCCGGGTGACCTGGTCCTGTTCCGCGCCGGCTCCACCGGCCGCCACGTCGGTATCTACCTCGGCAATGACGAGTTCGTGCACGCCTCCACCAGCAGCGGCGTGATGATCTCCAGCCTCAGTGATAACTACTGGAAAAAACGTTATCGCGAAGCCCGCCGCGTCTTAACCGGGCAGACCCACAGCTGACAACCCCTTCCCTTGTTGTTCTCTGTGCCAAACGAATAAAAGAGCGCCCTCCCCGGAGGGCGCTCTTTTATTTGCGGGCCGGCGCGTAACCCCGGGAAAATAGCCGCCGTCGCCCGGTAGGGGTCAGTTATACTGTTACCATCTCTGGCGACCGGTAAAGGACACTCCCCTATGCGGCTGAAAACGGCATTAATGCATACCGTTTTGCCCAAGCGACGTTATTTGCAACGCAGCCTTCTTTTCGCCTCGCTTTTTTTTCTGTTATTTAACGCTGTCACCCTGTGGCTTATTTACCAGGCCAATGAACACCGCCAGCAGCGCCTTATTGATAACCTGGTGAGCTTTTCCACGCGTTATTTACAGGATTTGCAAAAAAACATGGCAGACCTGACGACGCTGACCCAGTTCCCCTGCTCCCTCGCCCAGGCCACGCTGACGCAGAATGCTGCCTTTACGCGCGGCGTGCGTACCTATTTGCTGGTCAATAACGGTGTGGCCTACTGCTCCTCCGCCACCGGTGAGATGGAAAAGCCGCTGGCGTCCATCTACCCGGAACTGCAGGCCAGCCAGCCGGAGGATATGGTGCTTCAGCAAGGCACCTATATGGTGCCGGAGAAGCCGGCCGTCGCCGTCTGGATCGCGGCCCCGTCCCAGCCGCAGACCGGCGTGCTGGCCACACTCGACATCAATTTCGGCGCTTACCTGCTGTTCACCCAGGCACAGGGGCAGGAGGAGACCGGCGGGCTGGCACTGATTATCGGCCCCCATGCGCTGACCACCCGCCACGACGTGGTGCAGGCAGCCGCAGACCTGCCGCGCGCCGGGTCGCGTGACATCCCGCTGCCCAACTCGCCGATTGTGCTGCGGCTCTATGGGGTCAGCCTTGGGCTGGGTGATGTGCAGATCAGCGTGCTGGCCGGGCTGCTGCTCTCCTCGCTGGTGGGTGCCCTGAGTTACTACCTGATGCGGGTGCGCCACAGTGCGGACCACGAAATGCTGGAGGGGATGCGGCGGCGGCAGTTCCATATGGCGTACCAGCCGGTGATCGACACCCGCTCGCAACAGGTGGCGGGGGTCGAGGCGCTGATGCGCTGGCAGCACCCGCGCGAGGGGAATATTCCCCCAGATGTGTTTATCAGTTATGCCGAGGCGCAGGGGCTGATTGTGCTGCTGACCCGCCACCTGTTCGGGCTGATTGCGCAGGATGCGCCGCTGCTGCGCGAGGTGCTGCCGGTGGGGGCCAAGCTGGCGGTGAACCTCTCCCCCAGCCACCTTACCGACCCGGATTTCGAGCGCGACGTTGAGCACTTTATCAGCTGCTTACCGCCGGGCTATTTTAATGTGGTGTTTGAGATCACGGAGCGCGGCATGGTGGAAACCGCAGATGCGCTGGAGAAGTTTGACTGGTTGCGCCGCCAGGGCATCGAAATCGCCATTGATGATTTCGGCACCGGCCACAGCGCGCTGATCTACCTGGAGAAGTTCCATCTCGACTTTTTGAAGATCGACCGGGGGTTTGTGACCACCATCGGCCGCCAGACGGTAACCGCGCCGGTGCTGGACACCGTGCTGAACCTGACGCGCGAGCTGGGGCTGAAAACAGTGGCAGAAGGGGTAGAGACGCCGCAGCAGGCGCACTATCTGCGCGAGCATGGCGTCACTTACTTACAGGGTTATCTTTACAGCCGCCCGCTGACGGCGGCCGGGCTGAAGGAGTTTGTCACCCATTATCATCCCTGACGCCGGGGATACGCCGCGCAGGCGTCAGAACGGATAGAGGGCTTTGAGTGAGTCGGCAATCGCCGCGCCGACGTTTTTCAGCCGGCACAAGGTGGCCCCTTCATGGCAGCCCTCCACAAACAGGCACGGCTCCCCTTCCCACTCCAGCACGGAAGAGTCCACCTGGATCTCAGCCAGCGTCAGGCGCAGCTTTTCCATAATCTGCCAGGCGCTGTCACCGTCATGGCTCAGCAGCTGCAGCCCGATCAGGTTACTTTCATCGCCCATGACTGCCGGCACCGGCTCGACCTGAACGCCGGTCAAACCTGATGACCAGCGGTAGTGTTGTGGCAAACGATGTACCACCGAAAATTGGATGTTATCCACGTCCGAACCCCAGAGAAACATGTTATCACCCGGTACAGCGCAGTCGGTGCCTGCCCCCGGGGCCTGTTGGCCACTATTCACATTCCGGGTGAAGCGCGCCATGCGCTGCGGTTGGTCTGGTGCTGCTCAGGCAGTGCGTTTGACCGCGCCCCTGAGTCATGAGAGCCAGATCTCATTTTGGCCTATTTGTAACCCTTTACCCGCTGTATCTCAACCATTTTAATTCAATCTGATTACTTTTTACCCCTTATATTTTTACAAATATGAAACAAATAACACAAAAACTGACAATTACGCCCTGTAACTAACTGATTTAGCAAGTGAACTCTGAGAAGGCGATAAGCAGGCGGGAGCCGGTAAAAAAAATGCGGGCAGATTCAGACGGGGGCACAAAGTAGAAGCGGTTACACCAGAAAAACCGGGGCGGGTGCCCCGGTAAGTACAGGCCTCAGGCCGCCGGTTGCACGGCGCTTTTGGCCGGGCGGCTGGCATAGAGGTAGAGCAGCATGGCAGCAGTGATACAGAATGCCATCGCCGAGACCATCGGCCAGGCGCTGTGTGCCGGGAGCACAGAGAGCACCGAACCGACCAGCGCGCCGGTGCCGAAGCGCAGCGTACCGGCCAGCGAGGCCGCCGTACCCGCCATGTGCGGGAAGTCGTCCATGATCACTGCCATCGCGTTGGAGGTGACCATCGCGATGCAGCCGACGTAGCCCGCCACGCCGGCCACCAGCGCCCAGAAGCCCAGCCCGAGGGCGGTCGAGGCCAGCAGCCACAGCCCCATCACAAACTGGATGGTCAGGCCGAGGCGGAACATCTTCATCGAACCGGTACGACGGACGTTGCGGCTGTTGAACACCGTCAGCACCACCATCACCACCACGTTCAGCGCGAAATAGAAGCCGAAGTGCTGGGTGGAGACGCCGTTGAGATCAATGTAGACAAACGGCCCGCAGCTCAGGAAAGAGAACATGCCGCCAAAGGAGAAGCCGCTGGCCAGCATATAGCTGAAGACCCGTTTGTGGCGGAACAACGAGGCGAAGTTCCCCACGGTGGTGCGCAGGTGGAACTTCTGCCGCCGTTCTTTCGGCAACGTCTCGCGGATAAACAGCATCACCAGCACCGCAGCCACCAGCGCCGCCCCGGCCATGCTCCAGAAGATGGCGTGCCAGCTGAACAGCACCATCAGCCCGCCGCCCATCATCGGGGCCAGCAGCGGCGCGACCGTCATCACCAGCACCACAAAGGACATCATGCGTGAGAATTCATCCTTGGTGAACATGTCACGCATCAGGGCGTTGATCACCACACTGGCTGCCGCAGCGGACAGGCCATGCAGGAAACGCATATGCACCAGCTGGTCAACCGATTGCGCCATGGCGCAGGCCGCGCCCGCCAGGGCAAATACCAGCGTGCCGCCGAGGATCACCGGCTTGCGGCCGAGGCTGTCGGCCATCGGGCCGTAGAACATCTGGCCGATGGCGAAGCCCAGCACATAGGCGCTCAGCGTCATCTGCACGCTGCCGCCGGACACGCCAAACTCTTTGGCAATCACCGGCATACTCGGCAGGTACATGTCGATCGCCAGCGGCATCAACATGGATAACAGCCCCAGAATGAACACCAGCCCGGTATGGGATGTGCGTGTTTCTTGCACGTTTACAGCTCCTGTCATGAAAAAAAACGCCTGCCGGATGCAGGCGTAACACGGGACAATCAGCGCGGCACCGCGACGCTGGCAATCTCTTCCGCCGTCAGCGGGCGGTATTCACCCGGTTCCAGATCGTCATCCAGGGCGATGGCACCGATGCGCTCACGGTGCAGGGCCACGACCCGGTTGCCCACGGCGGCAAACATGCGTTTGACCTGGTGGTAACGCCCTTCACGGATGGTCAGGCGCACCAGGGTGGGTTCGATCTGCTCCAGCTGGGCCGGCAGGGTGAGATCTTTCTCGTTGTGCAGCTGCACCCCGTCCAGAAATTGCTGCGGCGTCTCCGGTGAGAGCGGCTGTTCCAGCGTCACCAGGTAGGTTTTCTCACAGTGGTGCTTCGGCGAGGTGATGCGGTGTGACCACTGGCCGTCGTCGGTCATCAGCACCAGCCCGGTGGTGTCGATGTCCAGCCGCCCGGCCGCGTGCAGCTTGTAGGCCACCGGCTCTTCCAGGAAGTAGAGCACTGTCGGGTGATCCGGATCATCCGTGGAGCAGACGTAGCCCTGCGGCTTGTTCAGCATGAAGTAACGTGGGCCGTTCTGCTGCTCCAGTACGTTGCCGTCAAACTTCACCACGTTTTCCGGGGTCAGTTTCAGCGCACCGGTTTTGACGATTTCGTCATCTACCGTTACCCGTTTGTTGCGCAGCTCACGCAGCACCAGCGCCCGGCTGACGCCCAGTTGCTGAGATAAAAACTTGTCCAGTCGCATTAAATCTTTTTAGCCTTTTGAGGAGTGCCGCCGCCCGCCTGCACCGGTTGGGCAGAGGCTGACGCCGTCATACAGAGTGGCCTTTCCCGCCGGATGCGCGAAAAGGCGATATGAACCCGCCAGTATA
>NZ_PJZH01000023.1 GCF_002858715.1 Chimaeribacter coloradensis
GCGGGTGACCCTCATTGCGCCTCCGGGCTTTTCGGGCCGGTACAGACACGCTCCCAGCGTGGCTGTACCTCTCGCGGACGTCCTGTCCGCTCACCCGGCCCTGCGGCTCCATTCGGCAATGATTTTTACGCCCCTACCACTTCTGCAAATCATCAGGTATGTAAGGAAAGAATAGATGGGGATATTTGTATGCCCTGTGTGCTCGCCCGGCCCTGCGGCTCTATTCGGCAATAATTTTTACGCTTCCATCTCCTCTGCAAGCCTGCGGGTATGTAAGGAAATGGTGGGGGCATTTTTATGATGGGTCGATGGATCGATGTTGCCCTGCGACTTCGCTCAGCAAGGATGTTTATGCCCTGTCTGGCTGCACGTTATTAGGGAGGCAGAAAATTTGAGAAGAAAACGCAAAGAAGAATAAAGGTGCGGGGTGACCGCACCTTTTGGGGTCAGGCCTGGTTCAGGAATTTGTCCAGGAACTGGCGGGTACGGGCGTGCTGGGGGTTGGTGAACAGCGCTTTGGCCGGGCCCTGTTCGACAATGCGGCCGTTGTCCATAAAGATGGCGCGGTCGGCGACGTCGCGGGCGAAGCTCATCTCGTGGGTGACGATCACCATCGTGCGGTGCTCCTGCGCCAGCGCGCGGATGGTGCTCAGCACCTCGCCGACCAGCTCCGGGTCGAGGGCGGAGGTCGGTTCGTCGAACAGGATCACCTCCGGGCGCATCGCCAGCGCGCGGGCGATCGCCACACGCTGCTGCTGGCCGCCGGAGAGGCGGCGCGGGTAGGCGTTCTCCTTACCGCTCAGCCCTACCTTCGCCAGCAGCTCGCGGGCGCGCTGCTCCGCCTCGGCGCGCTTCTCGCCCTTCACAAACACCGGCCCCTCAATAATATTCTCCAGCACCGAACGGTGCGGGAACAGATTAAAGTTCTGGAACACGAAGCCGACCTGCTGGCGCAGCGCGCGCACCTTCTGCTTCTGCCGGCTCAGCGGCTGGCTGCCGTCAATGGTGATCTTCCCCACGCTGATGGTGCCGCCGTCCGGCACCTCCAGCAGGTTGATACTGCGCAACAGCGTCGTCTTACCGGAACCGCTCGGCCCGATAATCGCCACCACCTCGCCGGCATTCACCGACAGGTCAATCCCGTGCAGCACCGTATTGCCCTTAAAGGCTTTGGTCAGGTTTTTTACGTCAATGGTACTCATACTTACTCCTGATCCTGTCGGTTAACACGGGCTTCAAGGCGGTTTTGCAACGCCGACAACACCGTCGCCAGTACCCAGTACACCAGCGAGGCGGCCAGATACATGGTAAACACCTCAAACGTGCGCGAGGTGATCAGCTGCGCCTGGCGGAACAGCTCCGGCACCTGAATGGTCGCCGCCAGCGACGTGTCTTTCACCAGGCTGATAAAACTGTTGCCCAGCGGCGGCAGCGCCGTCCGCGCCGCCTGCGGCAGGATCACCCGGCGCAGCGTCTGCCACGGTGTCATACCGATACTGGCCGCGGCCTCCCACTGCCCTTTTTCAATCGATGAAATTGCCGCGCGCAGCGTCTCTGAGGTATAGGCCGCGGTATTCAGCGACAGGCCAATCAGCGCCGCGGGCATCGGGTCCAGCTCAATGCCGAACTGCGGCAGGCCGTAATAGATCATAAACAGCTGGGCGATCAGCGGTGTGCCGCGGAAAATGGAGACATAAATCCGGGAGAGCCAGGCCAGCGGCCAGAAACGCGAAAGGCGCATCAGCGCCAGCACAAACCCCAGGAACAGGCCAAAGGCCATACCGCCAATACTGAGCTGAAGGGTAAACAGGGTACCCTTCAATAAAAAGGGTGCTGAATCCAGCACCAGTTGAATACTTTCTTGCATCTGTCGAACCCTGTCGGCGCACCGCGCCGGAGGTGAAAATGGGCCGGTGGGGATGCCCACCGGCGCGAGGGGTTATTTGGTGACGTCAGCACCGAACCATTTTTCAGAGATTTTCTTCAGCGAGCCATCCTGCTGCATGTCGGCAATCGCCTTGTCTACCGCGGCCAGCATCTGCGGGTTGCCTTTGCGCAGCGCCACACCCGCCTCCTGGTGGGAGAAGGCCGGGCCGGCCACGGCCATCGCGTCACCGGTTTTCTTCACCAGATCCAGCGCCGCCAGGCGGTCGACCAGAATCGCATCCACGCGGCCGAAGCGCAGATCCTGGTATTTGGTCGGGTCGTCGTCATAGGTGCGGACGTCCACGCCTTTCACGTTCTCACGCACCCACTGCTCGTAGTTGGTGCCGAGGCCGACGCCCACTTTCTTGCCGGAGAGGTCATCCGGCTTGGTGATGCTGCCCTCGTTACCCTTTTTGGTCAGCGCCTGAATACCGGACACGGTGTACGGGGTGGAGAAGTCATACTTCTTCTTGCGCTCATCGGAGATCGTCACCTGGTTGATTACCACGTCGATGCGTTTGGAATCCAGCGAGGCGAGCATCCCGTCCCACTTGGTGGGTGACAGTTTGGCTTTCACGCCCAGGTGCTGGGCCAGCGCCTCGGCAAACTCCACTTCAAAGCCGGTGAGTTTGCCGTCTTCCCCCTGGAAGCTGAACGGCGGATAGGTGCCTTCCAGGCCCACCACCAGCGTGCCGCGCTGTTTGACCTGGTCAAGCTGGTCGGCGGCGAAGGTGTTGCTGACCACCCCGCCGGTCAGGGAAACGGCCATCATGCCCATCAGTAAATGACGACGAAATACGGAAACGCCCATACATACCCCTTCTTATTGTTCACTTTTTTGATGTCAGAATGTTATCACTCAGTACACCGGTTAACAGGAATAGATAATCCTATCGATAGACTGAAAAGTTATAGCCAAGCCTGTCACATTTGCGGCGGATAGGCAAACAGCGCCGGGGCACCGCCGGTATGCACGAACAGGATCGGCCCCGGCGCAAAGCGTTTGCGCTCCAGCCCGTCGATCAACCCGGCCATCGCTTTGCCGGTGTAGACCGGGTCAAGCAGAATGCCCTCCTGCGCCGCCAGCAGTTTGATGGCGTCCATCCCCTCTTCGCTCGGCACGCCGTAACGCGGGCCGAAGTAGTCATCCCAGAGGGTCACCGGCGCGGGGGCCTCGCCCAGCGACAGCAGCGCCGCGACCTCCTGTTGCAGCGCGGCCACTTTCGGCTGCTGCTCCTCTGCCTTGCGCGACACCGTTACGCCGATCAGCGCGCTCTCCGGCAGCAGTTGCTGCAAACCCACGGCCAGCCCGGCATGGGTGCCGGCGCTGCCGGAGGCCACCACTACGCTGCTGAACGCCACCTGCTGCGCCTGCTGGGCAATCTCCAGCGCGCACTGGATATACCCCAGCGCCCCCAGGCCATTGGAGCCGCCCACCGGGATCACATAGGGCCGGAAGCCCTGCGCCTCAAGCCTCTCCGCCTGCTCGCGCAGCTGGGCCTGCGGGTCGTGCAGCGCGTCGCACATCACCACTTCGGTATTGAACAGATCGAGCAGCAGGCGGTTGCCGTTGTGCTGGTAGTTGTCGCCGGGGTGGTAATGGTCAGCGGCGGCGGCCGCGCCGAACGGGCTTTCCAGCAGCGCCACACAGTGCAGCCCGAGCCGGGCGGCCACCGCCGCCGTCTGGCGCACATGGTTGGACTGGATCGCCCCGGCGGTGACCAGGGTGTCCGCCCCCTGGCGCAACGCCTCCGCCGCCAGGAACTCCAGCTTGCGCAGCTTGTTGCCGCCCAGCGCCAGCGGCGTGAGGTCATCCCTTTTCATGTAAATCTCATGGCCGAGATAGTCGGAGAGACGGTCGAGCCGCTCCAGCGGCGTGGCGGAACCGACCAGATCGAGGCGCGGCACCGCGGCCAGCTGCTCGGTCAGGTAACGGTAAGATGGTGTATTCGGTTGTTGGCTCACCTAATTCCCCTCAGGAAGGCGCAGAGATTCAACCTATAGATCTAGCAGATGTTTATGGGAGATTCATCAATTGCACGCCAGGATCGCGTGCGGCAGGGGAAATTAAGGCGCATAAAAACAAAAATGCGCCCCGGTCACAAGGTGACGGGGGCGCATCCGGTTATCGGTGGGCATCGGCCTGCTCAGCGCGGCTGGCTTTGCCAGGCCAGGTACTGGTCATATTTCCGCAGGGCGATGCGGTAGTTGTTATGGCCCGCGTCCGGCAGATCCTCAATGATCCGCTGGTGGATGCTGTTGCCTTTGATGCGGTCACGCGGGTAGTTGCAGGCGCTCAGCATCTCATCCAGGCGGCGCAGGCGCACCACGTACTCACGCACCGTGCTGTGGCTCATCTCGGTCTGCTCAAACAGGTATTGCTTGAACGCTTTGATGTCAAAATACTCAGGGTTGCTGTTGCAGGAGATCTCACTGCAAAAACGGCACAGCGCCATCAGCTCATTTTGCAGCTTCAGCCAGACCTGATCGTCGATCAGCTGATCCATGCCCGCAATGGCCTCTTTATTAATAATTTGCCCACGGAACACCAGCGCCATGCGGTCAAGCTGCTTGGTGCATTGGGAACAGTGAGTCTGGCTGTGTTTGTAATCTTTAAGATAGCGGCTCAGCGGCCGTTTTTTTACAGATGTGCCTGGCATATAAAAATTCCGCTAATGTGATTTTTTATTAAGGGGCGGAACTCTGAAGAGGGTGCCTGCCGGGCAGGCACGCTATTAGTGATCGGCATTAAGTCTGGCTCGCAAGCGCTTGATAGCCTGACTGTGCAGCTGGCTGACGCGGGATTCCCCCACCTCAAGCACGGCCCCGATCTCCTTCAGGTTCAGCTCTTCCTGGTAATACAGTGTTAACACCATTTTTTCGCGTTCGGGCAGTGCCTCGATCGCATCCATCACCCGTTGGCGGAGGCTGCCCTCCAGCAGATGGTGCAATGGGTTGCTCTCTTCGTGGCCTTCTGTCAGTGTCTCCGCACTGTCGCCGTGCTCTTCACGCCACTCGTCATACGAAAACAGCTGGCTATTGTTGGTGTCCATCAGGATCTGACGGTACTCCTCCAGCGGGATGGCCAGCGTCTGCGCCACTTCACTCTCCGTGGGCGGGCGGCCGAGCAGCTGTTCAGCCTGCTGCATGGCCACCGACACTTCGCGCGCATTGCGGCGCACGCTGCGGGGTGCCCAGTCGCGGCTGCGCAGTTCATCCAACATGGCCCCACGGATGCGTTGCACCGCGTAGGTGGTAAAAGCCGTTCCCTGTAGCGCATCGTAGCGGTCAACCGCATTCAGCAGCCCAATGCCCCCTGCCTGGAGCAGGTCATCCAGCTCAACGCTGGCGGGCAGCCGCACCTGGAGGCGCAGGGCTTCATGGCGGACAAGCGGAACATAACGCTGCCACAGAGTATTCTTGTCGATGACGCCTTCGGCGTTATACAAATCGCTCACTGTCAAAACCTGGCATGGGATGGGGTTAACGCTATTATCCCCGGACCCAGGCGAAGTAATCGGCAGAACAAACCGTAAAAAGGGTGGCTATTTGTTTTATGTCGGCCAGGCTTTTTCTTTTTTTCCCTAAGATAAATCCGAATCGCGGCCGATACTTTACACGACATTCACGCCGTTGTACTGCCAAACAACCTGAACCAACGAAAAATTTAACTTAAGTATTACCACTGGCTAAAATAAACCCCGCCGGAGCGGGGTTCGGGACTGACCAGGATGCGGGATTAACGCAGCAGGGACAGAACGCCCTGAGGAACCTGGTTCGCCTGGGACAGAACAGACGTACCAGCCTGCTGCAGGATCTGTGCGCGGCTCATGTTGGACACTTCGGTCGCGTAGTCAGCATCCTGAATACGGGACTGAGCGGCGCTCAGGTTGGTCACGGTGTTGTTGATGTTGTTAACAGTGGACTCGAAACGGTTCTGAACCGCACCCAGGCCGCTACGTGCTTTGTCGACGGTGCTGATCGCGGTGTCGATGGTAGCCAGCTCGGTGCCGCCCAGGTTTTTCAGGTCGATGGACGCTACGCCCAGGGTAGTGGTGTCAGCTTTTGCACCGCTCAGGTCCAGGTCGATGGTCTGGCCGTCGTCAGCGCCAACCTGGATTTTTACCACGCCAGCAGTACCGGCGGTGCCGTCCAGCAGGTTGGTGCCGTTGAAAGAGGTCTGGCTGGCAACGCGGTTGATTTCAGACAGACGTGCAGTCACTTCATCCTGCAGGGAAGCCAGGTCGCTGTCGCTGTTGGTGCCGTTCGCTGCCTGTACGGTCAGTTCACGAACACGCTGCAAGTTGGTGTTGATCTCGTTCAGCGCGCCTTCAGCGGTCTGCGCCATGGAGATGCCGTCGTTGGCGTTACGGGCAGCCTGGGTCAGGCCTTTGATGTTAGAGGTGAAGCGGTTGGAGATTGCTTGACCTGCTGCATCGTCTTTTGCACTGTTGATACGCAGACCAGATGACAGACGCTCGATAGCGGTGCCCAGAGCGGCCTGAGATTTGTTCAGGTTGTTCTGAGTAGTCAGGGACATCAGGTTAGTATTGATAACTGACATAGTGGTATTCCTTAATCGCAAATTAGGTTTAGGTTTGAGCGTGTTGCTCACGGCGTCTCTCACCGTCCTAAAATTTATCGGCGCGTTATGGGGGAACTTTAAAAGAAATTTAAAAAATAGAGTAAGATTTTGATATTAAAGGGAAAGTAATTTTAAACTCTCTTTCTGGCGGAGTAAAACAGCGGGGTAATGGCTGAAAATCAGCCGGCTTCTTTATTTCCCTTCCCTGATTTCTTCGCTTTGGTTTTCCTTTTCTTCTCTCTTTACGCCTCTCTCTCTCTTTTCTTATGTTTCTCCCTGCCCCCGCATTATCCGCTTCCTTCTTTTCCCTGCTTCCGTTATAACGCCACATTATCCCAGCCCATGCAGCGGCGCAGCGTGCCGCACCTGCGCAGGCTGAGACTATCGTCACAATACCCCCTATTCTCCCGCCCTATTCCACGCATTATTTTTTTTGCCTTTCCGTAAACTTTTATGCATCCGGGCCGATACCTGCTTTCAGGTACATACTCAACATTAAGGAATCACTATGTCGTCTACGACGATCAGTAACCTGGGGGTAGGATCGGGCCTCGACCTCAGCACCTTATATACGTCCCTTGAAACCGCTGAGCAATCGAAGCTGACCACCATCACTACCCAGCAGAGCAGCTACAACAGCCAGCTCAGTGCCTACGGCAAGCTGCAAAGTTCGATGACCAGCCTGCAGACAGCCACCGCGGCGTTGACCAAAACCACCGCCTTTAACAGCACCACCGTCAGCAGCACCAATACCGCGTTTACCGCCACCACCGACAGCACCGCCAACACCGGCAGCTATTCGGTCTCGGTGACGCAGATCGCCAAGGCGCAGTCCCTGCTCTCCGGCTCGGTGAGCAGCAACACCGCGCAGCTCGGCACCAGCGGTGCCACCCGTACCCTGACCATCACCCAGGCGGGCAACGACACACCGCTGAGCATCAGCCTCGCTGACGCGGACACCAGCCTGACCGGCATCGCCAACGCGATTAACAAAAGCGGCGGCGACGTCTCCGCCAGCATCATCAAAGCGAACGACGGCGACTACCGCCTGATGCTCAGCTCCAAATCCACCGGCACTGACTACGACATGACGGTCAGCGTCAGCGGTGATGATGCCCTGCAGGCGGTGATCGGCTATACCGCAGGCGGCAGCAGCAACGGCATGACCCAGCAGGTGCAGTCGCAGAACGCCAAGCTGACGGTCAACGGCGTGGCGATTGAGCGCAGCAGCAATACCATTACCGATGCGCCGACAGGCGTGACGTTGCAGCTGAAAGCCGCCAGTGTTTCCGGTGCCTCTGAACAGCTGGAGGTCACCCGTGCGACGGACGACACCAAAGCCGCCATCAACGCCTGGGTGAAAGCCTATAACTCGCTGCAGAGCACCATCGCCACCGTCACCAAATACACCAAAGTAGAGACCGGTGAAGACCAGTCCACCAGCAACGGTGCCCTGCTCGGCGACAGCAACGTGCGCAGCATCCAGTCCCAGTTGCGCAGCCAGCTGACTACCGTCCAGAGCGGCAGCCTGGCGATCATGGCGCAGCTCGGCATTACCCAGGACCCGTCCATCGGCTCTGACGGCTCCACCGGCAACCTGCTGGTCGATGACACCAAACTCACCGCCGCGCTGGCCAACAACCCGCAGGGCGTGACCGATTACTTCATCGGCGACGGCAAAACCACCGGTTTCGCCACGGTGATGAACAATACCCTGACGGACATGCTGAGCACAGCCACCGGCAAAGAGGGCGTGATCAAGAACGCCACCGACGGCATCAACAGCACGCTGAAGACCCTGAGCCAGCGTTATGACGACATGAGTGACAGCATTGATGCCACCATGGCGCGCTATAAGGCCCAGTTCACCCAACTGGATACCCTTATTTCCAAACTTAACAACACAGCCAGTTACCTGACGCAGCAGTTCAGCACGTCAAGTTCATAAGGACGATCTATGTATCCTCGTTCGGGAGCGCACACTTACCAGCAGGTCAGCCTGGAAAGCGGCGTCATGAGTGCCAGCCCGCACCAGTTAGTGGTCATGCTGTTTGACGGGGCGCAAAGCGCCCTGGTCAGGGCAAAGATTTTCATGGAGCAGGGGGACATCGCCAACAAAGGCAATGCGATCTCCAAGGCGATCAACATTATTGACAGCGGCCTGCGCGCCGGGCTTGACCGTGAGCAGAACGGCGAGCTGGTTGATAATCTGGACAACCTCTATGAATACATGAGCCGCCGCCTGTTACAGGCGAACCTGAATAATGACCTGCAGGCTCTCGAAGAGGTTTCCGCGCTGTTGGATAACATCGCCGATGCCTGGCGCCAGATTGGCCCCCACTATCAACCCTCTCAGGACGTGAAATGATGGATCGTCACCCGCACCTTATTACCGCATACCAACAGATTCTGACCCTCAGCGGGCAGATGCTCGTCCTGGCCCGCCAGGAGCAGTGGCAGGAACTCGTTGAGCTGGAGATCAGTTACGCCAAGGCGGTTGAATACACCGCCGCCCTGCCCGTGAATGACGGCGTGCCTGATCAGGTGCAGGAGACGATCCGCAGCATGCTGGCGCGCATTCTCGACAACGAGGGCCAGGTCAAACAGCTGCTCAACGCCCGCATGGATAAACTGGCCGAGCTTATCGGCAACACCGGCCGCAAAAAAGATCTGCACCACGCCTACGGCAAATTTGACGGGCGACGCACCATGCTCCAGGGTGACCCGCAGTAAACTGCCCGACCTGCCCCGGCAGGCGGACGTTTTCCCGCGTGCCGGCAACGCTTGCCGGCCCCCTGTGCCGGATGCGGCCGCCCACAGCCCCACTCTGAACATTTATGGAACGGACAATTCACTCTTACCCCGGCGTCGGTATGGCCGGGCATCTTATTCAGCACAGCGCCCTGTGTGTGCCGGGCATTTACGTCAGCCGCCCCTGTGTGATCTATGTCACGCAGGGCTATAACGTGTTGCGCCTCCAGGGGCGTGAGTTGCTGGTCCGGGAGGGGGAGATGCTGGCGCTGAACGGCGGCCAGACGATGGACGTCTACAACGGCCTCGATGAGAAAGGGGTCTATGCCAGCAAGGCGATCGCCTGTGACCCGGCGCTGCTGGCGGATTTCGGCCGGGCGCACACCCCGCTGCTGCCCCTGGTGGACGCGGCGGCAGTGATCCCCGATCCGGCCGGCCAGTTTACCCGGGCGTTTGACACCTTCTTCGATGCGCTGACCGAGGCACCGCCGCTGCCGGCTGCCATCGCCCGCCACCGCATGCAGGAGCAGATCCTCTGGCTGGCGCAGCACGGCGTGCGCCTGCACACCAAACCCCCGGAGACGCTCAGCCAGCAGGTGCGCGAACTGCTGCTCACCGACATCGCCCACGCCTGGCCGGCCGCCACGGTGGCAGAGCGGCTGGAGATGAATGAGGTGATGCTGCGCCGCCGGCTGGCGGCAGAAGCGGAAGTGTTGCGCAATATCATCGCCGATACCCGCATGACCCACGCCCTGCACCTGTTGCAAAACACCGACGCCGCCATTGCCGTGATTGCGCAGAGTGTGGGCTACGAGAGCGGTTCGCGCTTTGCCGAACGTTTCCGCAAACGCTTCGGCTTTCTGCCCACCGCCATCCGCGGCCACCAGCGGCAGATCACCTTTCCCGCCTGCGGCCTGACCGGCTGATCACGCCGGGGATGGAATGCACTGCACAAAATAAGAATATGTGCCCCTGCCCCCATAGCGCAGGACAGCAAAAGCCCTTATCGTTTATCCGCCCGGCCTGACACAGCGCAGCGGGCAGGCACCGCAGGCAGCGGCATCCGGCGTGAGAAAGGGCAACATCATGGGTACAGAAAAGGGTCTGCGCCGCACCGCACTGGCGGTGATGGCAATCATTGTGCTGCTGCCGCTGTTCAGCGCGGGGATCTGGTACGGGCATGACTGGGAAGCGCACCTGCTGCGCATGACCTCACTGAACCAGGCGCTGGCCCACGGCCAGTTCCCCCCGCTGTTCGACTACTGGAACCCCAACCAGTACGGCTACTCCTGGCAGATGTTCTACCCGCCGCTGAGTTCACTGCTGTTTTTGCTGGCGCGCGGGCTGACTTTCGGCCTCGCCTCCGACATCTTACAGATGAAACTGGTGTTCGCCTTTATCCTGGCAATTGGCTTCGGCAGCGCCTGCTACGCCGGGAAACGCGAGCACAACAGCCTCCGCGCAGGCCTGCTGTGCGGGCTGCTGTTCATCACTTCCGCCTATTTCCTCAATAATCTCTATGTGCGCTTCGCCGTGGGCGAGTGCCTGGCAATGGCGGTGATGCCGCTGTTTGTGCGCGGCTGCAGCTCGCTTATCAGTGACCGGCGTGACAGCCGGCTGATCCCGCTTGCTGCCTCCCTGATCCTGCTCTCCAACATTCCCAGCGTGATTGTCAGTCTGATCTTTTTCCTGCTGTTCGCCGCGCTGAATGCCCGGGCGCTGTTCACCCGCCGGAACCTGCTGTTCCTGGCGCGCTCGGTGCTGCTGATCCTGGCGCTGACCTGCCTCTACTGGGGGCCGCTGCTCTACCATATGCTCTATTCTGAGGTGTACGCCTTTAAGGGGATGCTGTTCAGCTACCGGCATATGGACCGCTACAAAAGCGACCTGCTGCAGACGCTGCTCGGCGTGCCCAGCCACTACGGGCTGACCCAGCACGGCACCTACTCCGCCCCCGGCCTGCCGCTGCTGCTGCTTAGCCTGGCGGCGCTGCTGATGCCGGTGGCCCGCCGCGGCAAAACCCTGCTGCTGTGTGGGCTGGTGATGGTGCTGCTGACCACCAACCTGGTGAACTGGAACTGGCTGCCCGCCCATACCCCGCTTATCAACATCATGCAGTTCTCCTGGCGGCTGCTGATGTGCGCCTGTGCGCTGCTGGCGCTCTATGCGGTGGTGCCGTTGCAGTGGCTGCTGGCCCACCGGCGCGGGGCGGCAGCGCTGATGCTGGCCGCCCTGCTGGCTGCCGCCGGGTTGCCGGTAAAAAGTGCCCTTGACCAGCCGCTGCCTGAATTCCAGACCACGCGCCTCTATGCGGATTACCTCAATACCCGCGCCATGCAGGGCAATACCTATGACCTGCTGGCCGCGCAGACGTTGCCGCCGACGGCGCGCGACCACCTGCTGCAGACGCCGGGCGGCTACCTCAACGGCTACCCGACGTTCCATGTCTCCGCCCCGGCCCCGGCGCTCTACACCCTGCCCTATGTGATGTACGCCGGGTACACCCTGATCGTGGACGGCCAGAGCGTCGCCCCGGTGCCGCTGGACGACGGCTTTATGGGCGTGCGCCTGTTGCCGGGTGAACATACGGTGACGCTCAGCTACCAGACGCTGATTGTGATCGTCCCGGCGCTGATCTCGCTCTCGACCCTGCTGGTGATGGTCTGCCTCTGGCTGCGCAAACGGCTGCACCGGCCGCTGTTCTTTATGCGCCCGCCGGGGCACCTGCCGGAATAAGGCAGCAGGCGGTCTGGGGAGGATCGCCTTCGCTTATTCACTCAGGGCGGCAGGCCTCATCCCGCCTTGTTATGATTTACTGCCGTCAGATACAGCATGGGAATGGCCGGCTGTTAACAGCGATCAGCTTTTCACGTCGCCCTAACGTAAATTTGTTGATAATAATATTTCCATATTGTAAAGATGATGTTAATCACCCTTATCATCAGGTCATGCAAGGACGTATGGAGAGAAACTTTAACCTTAATGTGATGCGCGCTGTCGCCATTGGTGCGGTGGTCCTGATTCATGGCTCAATGAATACCTTTTACATGGCCCCGGTTGACAGCGTCGCCTGGAATATCACTAACCTCTGTTATTCGCTCTCCCGCTTTTGTGTGCCGCTGTTTTTTATGATTTCCGCCTTTCTGTTGATCAAAGAGAATATGGATATCGGCACCTTTGTTCGCCGCCGCCTGGCAAGGATTGCCCTGCCGCTGCTGGCCTGGAGCATTATTTACGGGCTGCTTAACGGAGAGGATATTTTTAGCCGGCACTGGCTGGTGGATGTGGTCATTAACCATTATGCGTTGGTGCCGCTGTGGTTTTTATATGCGTTGATCGGCCTCTACCTGCTAATGCCGCTGATCTCCCTGATCTACTATAAAGGCGGCCGCGCCTTCTGCCTGTTCTATGCCCTGTTAACGTTTTTGTTCTCCTGCACCTTTCCGTTTCTCAGTGCGGCCTACAACATCAATATCAGTTTTGTCGGCAATATGGCGCTGAATAATTTTAATGCCTTCGTGATATTCCTGTTCCTGCCGCTGTTGATTAAAGATATCCGCTTTACGCCGTCGCGGGGCTGGCTGGCCGCGGGCCTGTTTATGCTGGCGGTCATCGTGATGTTTACCGGCACCCGCTCCATGTCACTGGCGGCCCATGCCGCGCGCGAAACCTATTACGCCTACACCTACCCGCCGACGGTGGTGGCCTCTGCCGCACTTTTCTACCTGATGCTGAATATGCGCCTTACCTTCAGTGACCGGGTAAAACGCGGGCTGACGTCAGTCGCCGGGTGCTCATTCGGCATCTACCTGGCGCATATGGTGGTCTATATGGCGATCGCGCGGCTGATTAACGTCAACGAGAAATTAATCTGGCCCTTCGCCTCCCTGCTGTTCTCCGGGGTGATGTTTGCCGTCACTTATCTGGCCGTGCGCTATTTACGTACCCTGCCCTATATCCGGGCGCTGTTATAAACCGGCAGGCAATAAAAAACCCCGCATCAGCGGGGTTGACTTTCTGCTCCACTGAAAAACCCTGTTTGCACAGGGTTTTTATGGAGGCAGTCGATGTCAGTTTTTAATTTCCTGCATCTGCTTCACGGTATTCTGGTTAATTTGCTGTTTGTTGCCCCAGGCATCCTTATAGCTGATCATGCCGGTTGACGTATCGGTTTTGGGTTTACCGTCGCTGACGATGGTGCGGCCATCAATGGTGTGGATGGCGTAATTGCTGCTGGCACAGCCGGACAGCAGAGCAGAAAGAATAACCGCAGAAGCCACAATGACTTTTTTCATAACTCACTCCTTTTTGTTAAGAACATTTCAAGAATAGTGCAAATCATCCTGTCAGCAAGTGGACCGCATTTTTGGCTACTTCCCTGTGCTTTGGCAGCCTTTTGCGATTTGTGAGGATAAACACATCAATTGATTAAAATTTCACTATCGCCTTTAGGAATTCCCGCATTACTATGAGCGCGCTAACGATCCCTTATTGTGTGGAGACATTATGAAAGCGTTAATAGCGGAACTGCTTGTTAAACTGGCGGAAAATGATGTGGCCTCAAAAGAGACGCTGATTCAGGTAGAGGCATTGCAGATTGCGGTTACCGCACTGATGAACGCGCTGGATGCGCAGACCCGGGCGACGATCTCAAAACAGGTCAATAAAGCGCTGGATCTCGCGTCTGAAGATTCCGGCACCAACCCGGACGATCTGATTAAATTGCGCGCCTGCCTCTATGAACTGATTGACCAGCCGCGCATCGATCCATGACAGCCGCCTGCCTTTCTGCCAGGGGCCGGGCGTAGTGGTCGCCACACGATCTCCCCCTTTCCGGCCCCGCGTTCAGGGCGGTGCCGGAAAGGGTTCCTCCCGGTTCTTACCCCCCTTTTCCCGCCCCGTTTTTTGCCTCCGGAAAGCCGCCCGGGCCGCCGCCCGAAAAGCTGCCTTTGAAATACACCTCATACCACACAAAAAACTCAGCCCAAAGTTACGCAAAATCTCCAGCGTTGTATAAGTTTATCGGGGAGCAGGGAACGCTTGCCTGTCATAACGATTACGGATGCATGTTTTGCCTCTGACGGTGGGGTTTTCACTTTCAGAGGTCTTTTTTTATTTTGGCACCCGTTTACACCACACCATGATGCGCCGCCCCCCGGTTCCGCATGACGGAACGGGCAGCAGGCGCACAGCATCATGCACCGCACTATGCATAACACCATGTAAGGGAACAAAAATGAATAAACAACCTATCTCTGCGGAAAATGAAATTGCCCAATACTTTAACGCCCCGCCGGCCATGACAGCGGCGGAGTCTGAGGTCATCAACATGATTGTGGCGGAATTATTGAAAAGCCATGAGTTTGTGACGAATAAGGCGATCATTGCCAGCCTGATTGAGAAGCTGGAAACCGAGCATGACGTGGTCAAGCTGGATGTCTACCGCCATGCGCTGGAGGCGATGATCCTGAAAGCCCCGGAGGAGACCTACGCCTGAATCAGAACGGGCGGCCATCACGGCCGCCCGTTATCCCTCTGCCTGTTGCGGCCGTCAGGCTGAGACTTTGCTCATCTGCATCAGTTCATCCAGCCGCTGGGCCATCTCGCGGATATTCTTCCTCAGGTCGGCGTCTGCTTCCGTGGCCGTGGCACCCTTGCCGGTGACCTCAAACGCATAGCCCGTTTCCCGGCAGGTGGCGGCATACCGGTAGTCGCCCGGTGCCTCGCTTTTTTTCTCAATCTCTAATGACATCATGGTTCTCCTTGTGGCGTTACCCTTAAAGATAGCAGACGCATTGCGGCCGGCAGATGAAAAAGCCCGGCCGGAACCGGGCAGCAAAAAACCGCCCGCAGGCGGTTTTATACAGAGAAGGGCTAGACGTCTTCCGGGGTTTCAGGCACATCCTCATCATCGCCTAAAGGATCATCCTCATAGGGAATTTCATCAGGCGTTTCAGGAACCATATCATCATCCGGCAGGGGATCAATTTCATCAGGACGTTCGGACATAACTACCTCCAGGCCCGACATGGGCATAGGAAGTATAGGCAACCTGCCGGCGGCCGATCGGGTGTACATCACATCCTGGTGAACTATTCTTCAGCCGGGCTAACCACTCCGCCTGCGGGTGCGGCGGCCACAAAAAAACCGCCCGCAGGCGGCTTTTATACAGCAGAACCCGACGCTATTTAGAGTCTGATTCATAAGGATCTTCTTCATCATCGGTGCTGTCGTCACGCTTTCTCGGGATCTCGCCCTCTTTGTTCACCAGATCATCCTCTTCATAGGGATTGGGCGAACTGGGCGCGTCTTCCGGCAAGCCGTGGTGTTTGTTGGGGAATGGCGCGTTATGATCGGGATGTTCAGACATGGTGCTCTCCATTGACTCACGTAGTTGTCCGTTAAGTATAGAAGAGGTCTGCAGATTCAGCCCGCCGTGGCCCGTCAGCCTTTTTCACGCAGCTTATTGAGTACCACGTTATTTTTACGCCGCGCGCGTGCCTGGGGGTGCAGGTGGCGCATTACCCGCTGCTCCAGTTGCTGGTCACTCAGTTCCCGCCCACGCAGGGCATAGACCCAGCACACCAGCCGGAGGTAGGGGAAAAACCACCAGCTTACTCCCTGTTTAACACGCATTTTTGCCACTCCGCTACTCCTCACTCTGTCAGTATTACCCGTCGCTCCATGCTGAACGCCGTGCATTATTGCATAGGCCCGGGCGCCGGGAGTGTAACAGACAGCATTTTTTTCCGGCAGTTCAACCTGAATGCACATGCCGCCGCATGCCGCCGCGATGCGGTCAGCGCCTGCCGGCCACCTCCACGTAGTCGTACATCAGCTCGTGCGCCCGGCTCAGCAGCAGGTCCACCGCCATCGGCTGGTGGCCGCCGTCGCGGACCAGTTTCAGCGCTTCACAGAGGTGTTGCTGGGCCTGGGTCAGCGGGTGCAGGGGCTTTTTAAACGGGATGATTTCAGCGGCCATCTTTCTCTCCTAACTTTTGAATTGCCATGCAGACACAGGCCGTGCTCAGCCAGATTGTGCCGCAAATTAATGCGATGCCATTTTCAGAAACCATGGCGCTGCCGGTGATCAGCGCGCCGAGTGCGGCCAGAAAGTAGTGCATCATTGTCTCTCCGGGTCAGTGCATCCCTGGCGGCAGCGCGCCCCTGCGCGTTCCACCGCGCCGGCCCCGCCGTCTGAATACCCTGCGTCGACATCATCCCGGATCATCGCGTCTCTGTTACCTGCCTCGGTATGCATACCCTCACCTTCTCTCAACATTGAACTGAACACATTATCGGCAGCCGGGCCGGTAACCGTACCCAGATTGACAATATTGATGAAAATTCAGGCCATTCAGGAAGATAAGCCTGGAAAAAGGAGGGGGACGGTGCGGCGGCCTGCGCGGCCGCGCGCCGTTACATCTGCATGTTCATCACTTCCTGGTAGGCGGAGACCAGTTTGTTACGTACCTGTACGCCAAGTTGCAGCGACACAGAGGCCTTTTGCAGATCCACCATTACGTCATTGAGGCCGACGCCGGGCACGCCCAGCTCGAACTTCTCCGACTGGATGCGGGCGCTGTTCTGGATGTCACTGATTTTGCCCACGGCGGCTTTCAGCTCGCTGGCGAAGCCCGCCTGCTGCAACGGCGACGCCGCGGCCGGGCCGGTGGCCTGAAGTGCCGTGGCCTGCATCTGCTGCAGGACGCTTTGAATACCCTGGATTGCCATACGTTTCTCTCTGGTGTCCGCCCGCACCGGGTGGGCAGGCGGAACGCTATGCTTTTTGATGGCTGACACCCTATCACAGGGTTTTTCGGCTAAAGCGTCTAAATAGCTGCAAAAAACACGGCTTATTCAGCCATCGAAATTTCTGTCAACAGCAAATAATGGCCCACCTGAAAATTGGGACATTTCCTATTACCCGATCCAGTGCCTTTTGACGCGTCAACGCAAACCGCCAGGGAGTCCGTTTTGCAACTCTATACCATTACTCACATCCGTTTGCAGTGTAGCGAGGTGGCTTTATGAATGCCGCGACCGCGACCGGCGATAACCGTGAAAACGGCCTGAACGCGCTGTTTACCCGCCTGCGCGCCAATCCAAAAATTCCGTTGCTGGTTGCTGCCGCGGCCGCCGTGGCGATTGTCGTCGCCATGATGCTCTGGGCGCGCAGCCCGGATTACCGCGTCCTGTTCAGTAACCTGAATGACAAGGATGGCGGTGCCATCGTCACCCAGCTGACGCAGATGAACATCCCTTACCGCTTCGCCGACAATGGCGGCGCGCTGCTGGTGCCGGCAGAGAGCGTCTATGAGACGCGCCTGCGCCTGGCGCAGGCCGGGCTGCCCAAGGGCGGCGCGGTCGGCTTTGAACTGATGGATCAGGAGAAGTTCGGCATCAGCCAGTTCAGCGAGCAGCTCAACTACCAGCGTGGCCTGGAGGGCGAGCTGTCGCGCACCATTGAGACCCTCGGCCCGGTGCAGAGCGCACGCGTGCATCTGGCGATGCCGAAGCCTTCGCTGTTCGTGCGCGAGCAGAAATCCCCGTCCGCCTCGGTGACGCTGGCGCTGCAACCCGGCCGCGCGCTGGATGACGGCCAGATCAACGCCATCGTTTATATGGTCTCCAGCAGCGTCTCCGGCCTGCCGCCGGCCAGCGTGACCGTGGTGGACCAGAGCGGCCACCTGCTGACCCAGACCGAAGGCAGTGAGCGTTTCCTGAACGCCACCCAACTGAAATTCACCAATGAGCTGGAGTCCCGCTTCCAGCGCCGTATTGAGAACATCCTGGCCCCGATGGTGGGGGCGGCCAACGTCCATGCGCAGGTGACCGCGCAGATCGACTTCGCCGCGCGCGAGCAGACGGATGAGCAGTACAAGCCGAACGGCAACGCCGACGACGCCGCCATCCGTTCCCGCCAGCTGAGCACCAACGATCAGGTCGGCTCCGCAGTGGGCGGCGTGCCGGGCGCGCTCTCCAACCAGCCGGCCCCGGCCACCACCGCACCGATTGAGACCCCGGCAGCCAAGACGGCGGCCAACGGCAAGAATGCGGCGGCCAACAAACCTGCTGACACCGCGACCCGCAGCACCGCCACCACGGCGCGCGGCAGCGTCCCGGGCAGCAGCCGCCATGATGAGACCACCAACTACGAGCTGGACCGCACCATCCGCCACACCACCGAAAGCGCGGGCGGCGTGCAGCGCCTCTCCGTGGCGGTGGTGGTGAACTACGCCACCGGTGCCGACGGCAAGCAGAAAGCGCTGACCGACGCCCAGCTCAAGCAGATCAACGATCTGGTGCGTGAGGCGATGGGCTACTCCGCCGAGCGCGGCGACAGCCTGAACGTGGTCAACACGCCGTTTAACGACACACAGGATCTCCCGGCCGAGCTGCCGTTCTGGAAACAGCAGTCGTTCTTCGAGCAGTTGCTTAACGCCGGCCGTTACCTGCTGATTCTGATTGTCGCCTGGATCCTGTGGCGCAAGCTGGTCCGCCCGCAACTGCGTAAACAGCAGCAGGCTCAGGAAGCCGCCGTGGCCGCTGCCGCTGCTGCCCAGGCCACCTCCGCTGCCGAAAGTGCCCCGACGGCCAAACCGAGCAGTGATGAGCTGGCGCAGCGCAAGCGCTCCCAGCAACGCGTCAGCGTGGAAGTCCAGACCCAGCGCGTCCAGGAGCTGGCCGATAAAGAACCCCGCGTGGTCGCCCTGGTGATCCGCCAATGGATGAGTACTGAGCTATGAGTTTGTCCGGAACCGAAAAGAGCGCCGTGCTGTTGATGACGCTGGGTGAAGACCGCGCGGCGGAGGTGTTCAAGCACCTCTCCTCGCGCGAGGTACAGCAGCTGAGCAGCGCGATGGCGAACACCCACCACATCTCCACCAAGGTGCTGGCGGAAGTGCTCAACGAATTTGAGGTGGACGCCGAGCAGTACGCCGCCCTGAGCATCAACACCAATGACTACCTGCGCTCGGTGCTGATCAAGGCGCTGGGCGAAGAGCGTGCCTCCAGCCTGCTCGAGGACATCCTCGAGTCGCGTGAGACCACCACCGGCATGGAGACGCTCAACTATATGGAACCGCTGATGGCGGCCGACCTGATCCGCGACGAACACCCGCAGATCATCGCCACCATTATGGTGCACCTGAAGCGCGGCCAGGCGGCCGACATCCTGGCGCAGTTCGACGAACGCCTGCGCAACGATGTGATGCTGCGTATCGCCACTTTCGGCGGCGTGCAGCCGGCGGCGCTGGCGGAGCTGACGGAAGTGCTGAACAACCTGCTCGACGGCCAGAACCTCAAGCGCAGCAAGCTGGGCGGCGTGCGTACCGCGGCCGAGATCATCAACCTGATGAAAACCCAGCAGGAAGAGGCGGTCATGGACGCGATGCGCGGCTACGACGGCGAGCTGGCCCAGAAAATTGTCGACGAGATGTTCCTGTTCGAAAACCTGGTGCAGGTCGACGACCGCAGCATCCAGCGCCTGTTGCAGGAAGTGGACAACGAGTCGCTGCTGGTGGCACTGAAAGGTGCCGAACAGCCGCTGCGCGACAAGTTCCTCAACAATATGTCGCAGCGTGCGGCCGATATCCTGCGCGACGACCTGGCCAACCGCGGCCCGATGCGTATGTCGCAGGTCGAGGCCGAGCAGAAAGCGATCCTGCTGATTGTCCGCCGTCTGGCGGAAACCGGCGAAATGATGATTGGTGGTGGCGAGGATACCTATGTCTGATGCGCTGAACCGGCTGCCGTGGCAACCGTGGAAATTAAACGATCTCTCCCCTGCCCCGAAGCGCATGGAGCCGGCCTTCCAGGCCGCCTACGATGTGCTGGCGGAGCACGAGGAGCACGCCCGCCAGCACGAACTGGCCGGGTTGCGCCAGCAGGCGCAGCAGGAAGGGCACCAGCTCGGCTTCCAGCAGGGCAAACAGCAGGGCTATGACGCTGGCTTCCAGGCCGGTTATCAGGCCGGGCAGCAGCAGGGGCTGGAGGCGGCCCAGGCGCAGCAGCAGCCGCTGACCGACCAGTGGCAGGCGATGGTCACCGACTTCCAGCAGACGCTGGACTCGCTGGACAGCGTGATCGCCTCGCGCCTGATGCAGCTGGCGCTGACCGCGGCGAAGCAGATCCTCGGCCAGGCACCGCAGTGCGACGGTGCCGCCCTGCTCAGCCAGATCCAGCAGCTGATCCAGCAGGAGCCGATGTTCAGCGGCAAACCGCAGCTGCGGGTCAGCCCGCAGGATTATGACCGCGTCGAGCAGCAGCTCGGCGTGACGCTGAGCCTCAACGGCTGGCGGCTGGTGGCTGACCCGCAGATCCACCGCGGCGGCTGCAAAGTCAGTGCCGAAGATGGTGACCTCGACGCCTCGCTCGCCACGCGCTGGCAGGAACTCTGCCGCCTGGCGGCACCGGGGGAAGTATGACTGCCCGCTTAGGCCGCCTGCTGCACGCGCTGGATGATGCCGAACAGCGCATTACCCGCACCCCCGCCCTGCGCCGTTACGGCCGCCTGACCCGGGCGACCGGGCTGGTGCTGGAGGCGACCGGCCTCCAGCTGCCGCTGGGTGCCACCTGCATTATTGAGCGCACCGACGCCAACCATCAGGTGCAGGAAGTGGAGAGCGAAGTGGTGGGCTTTCAGGGGCAGCGCCTGTTCCTGATGCCGCTGGAAGAGGTCGAAGGCATCCTGCCCGGCGCACGCGTTTACGCCCGCCTGACGCCGGACGGCCAGAGCAGCGGCAAGCAGTTGCCGCTCGGCCCGCAGCTGCTCGGCCGGGTGCTGGACGGCGCGGCCAAACCGCTGGACGGCCTGCCGCCGCCGGAGACCGGCTTCCGCGCGCCGCTGATGACCGCCCCGGTCAACCCGCTGCTGCGTACCCCGATTGAGCAGGTGCTGGACGTCGGCGTGCGCGCCATCAACGCCCTGCTCACCGTGGGGCGCGGCCAGCGCATGGGCCTGTTCGCCGGTTCCGGCGTCGGCAAAAGCGTGCTGCTCGGCATGATGGCGCGCTACACCCAGGCCGATGTGATCGTGGTCGGGCTGATTGGCGAGCGTGGCCGCGAAGTCAAAGATTTCATTGAAAACATCCTCGGGGCGGAAGGCCGCGCCCGCTCGGTGGTGATCGCCGCCCCGGCTGACGTCTCGCCGCTGCTGCGGATGCAGGGCGCGGCTTACGCCACCCGCATCGCTGAAGATTTCCGCGACCGCGGCCAGCATGTGCTGCTGATCATGGACTCCCTGACCCGCTACGCGATGGCGCAGCGTGAAATCGCCCTGGCGATCGGCGAGCCGCCCGCCACCAAAGGCTACCCGCCTTCCGTCTTCGCCAAGCTGCCCGCACTGGTGGAGCGTGCCGGTAACGGCGTGGACGGCGGCGGCTCGATCACCGCCTTCTATACCGTACTGACCGAAGGCGATGACCAGCAGGACCCGATCGCCGACTCGGCACGCGCCATCCTCGACGGCCATGTGGTGCTGTCGCGCCGCCTGGCGGAGTCGGGCCACTACCCGGCGATCGACATTGAGGCCTCTATCAGCCGGGCGATGACCTCGCTGATTGATGACACCCACTACCGCCGGGTGCGCCAGTTCAAACAGATGCTGGCGAGCTACCAGCGCAACCGCGATCTGGTCAGCGTCGGGGCCTATGCCGCCGGCAGTGACCCGCTGCTCGACCGCGCCATCCGCCTCTACCCGCAGATGGAGGCGCTGTTGCAGCAGGGCATCCATGAGCAGAGCGACTTCACCGCCGCCTGCGACCACCTGACGACTCTGTTGCCGAACTGACCGGCAACCCGTTTTTCCCTGTGAGGCCCGGATGAACACTCTCTCCCCGATGGGTACCCTGCGCGATCTGGCGCAAAAAGCGCTGGACCAGGCCGTGACCCAGCTTGGGCAGGTGCGCCAGT
This sequence comes from Chimaeribacter coloradensis, assembly GCF_002858715.1. GTDB lineage: Bacteria > Pseudomonadota > Gammaproteobacteria > Enterobacterales > Enterobacteriaceae > Chimaeribacter > Chimaeribacter coloradensis. The sequence goes on from NZ_PJZH01000023.1 coordinate 22,178, forward strand.
CGCACCTTAACGCCGAACAGCAGCTCACGATGTTGCTCAGTTACCAGGATGAGTACCGCCAGCAGCTCAACAGCACGCTGAACGGCGGTATCGATGCCCTGAGCTGGCAGAACTACCAGCAGTTTATCCAGACGCTGGACAAGGCGATTGAGCAGCACCGCCGCCAGCTGGCGCAGTGGAGCCAGCGCCTGGACCAGGCGGTGAGCCACTGGCAGGACAAGCAGCAGCGGCTGAACGCCTACCAGACGCTGGCCGACCGCGCCCAGCTACAGCAGCGGGTGGTGGAGGGGCGGCTGGACCAGAAACGCATGGACGAATTTGCGCAACGAAGCACCTACAGGAACCGCGAACAATGAATCTGACTCTGTTGAACCTCGCCCCGGCGGCCGAGGCCACCACGGCCACCGCCGCCACCGCGATCTCCCCTGCGGCCACCGCCAACGGCCTGGCCGACGGGCTGCTGCCGGAAGAGAGCGGCCTCGACTTTGCCGGCCAGCTCGACGCCCAGCTCAGCCAGCTGGCCGCCGGCCTGCCGGGCAGCGCCCTGACAGCGGCAGGTGAGCCAAAAGGCAAAGGTGTGACCGCGCTGACGGCTGACGGCAAAGCGGCGCTGGTCGCGGCCACTGCCACCGGCAAAACCACGGCGGGTAAAACGCAGGCTGCCGATCTGGTGAGCCAGCTGGCTGCTGCCGTGGAAAAACTGACCCAGCCCGGCACCGCCCCGGCTGCGCTGGCCAGCCGTGATGCGCGCGTGGAGAAAAGCGACACCGCCGTTAACGCGGAAAAAGAGGATGACCAGCAGGCGATCCAGTCCCTGTTCGCCATGCTCGGCCTGCCCGCGCCGGTGATCGCCCCGGCACAGGCGGCGAACGCCGCCACCGTGACGGCGGAAGCCACCGGCGGTGACGCCGCCCTGACCCGCGCCGCCGGCCTGACCACGGCGCTGACCGCCTCCGCCCCGGCGGCGGCCACGCCTGCGGCTTCGGGCGCACCCGCCCTTCAGGCTGACGCGGAAACCTCCGCCGCAGCCGCCCCGGCCGTGGCCCCGGCAGAGAGCCTGGAGAGCGCAGCCATGCTGCTCTCCTCTGCCCAGCCGCAGAAAGAGGCCGCCGTCACCTCCCCGGACAGCGCGCCGCAGCCGACGGTGCAGGCGCTGGCGATGCCGGTGGCCGCCGCCACCGCAGCAGCGGCCCCGGCTGTTGCCGCCCCGGCCGTGGCCTCGGCCCCGGTGCTCAGCAGCCCGCTCGCCAGCCCGGAGTGGCAGCAGGCGCTGGGCCAGCAGGTGATGATGTTTACCCGCCAGGGCCAGCAGAGCGCCGAGCTGCGGCTGCACCCGGAAGATCTCGGGGCGTTGCAGATAAGCCTGAAGATTGACAACAACCAGGCACAGCTGCACTTCGCCTCACCGCACCAGCAGGTCCGCGCCGCGGTGGAAGCCGCCATGCCGCACCTGCGCACCGCGCTGGCAGAGAGCGGCATCAGCCTTGGCCAGAGCAGCGTCGGCAGTGACGGCAGCGCCTGGCAGAACCCGCAGCAGAGCGCCCAGCAGCAGGGCAGCCGCAGCACGCCGGGCAGCTGGAACGCCACTGACGCCCGCGCCGCCGCGGAACCGCTGGCGGTGCCGGCCAGCCTGGCGTCACGCCTGGGCGGCGGCAGCGGCGTGGACATCTTCGCCTGACGCTTTTTCCCCCTGCCCCCACAAACGGATGAGGTAAGGCGGTTTTCCATGCCTATTCCGCCTATTGTCCGGGCCGATAAACGCGATAATCATCGCAACTTCTAGTCCGGCAGGCATTGCGTGCCGGGCGTTAACGTACAGGAACCTGACTTATCCATGTCTGAACAAGCCATCACAGCCAAAGGTAAAGGTAAACGCTTCCCCTGGATGATCATTCTCATCGTGGTCGCCCTTGCCGCCTGCGCAGCAGCGGGCTACAGCTGGTGGAGAATGCATAACCATACCGAGGGTACCGTCAGCGAGAAACCTAAGCCGCCTGCCGCCCCGGTGTTTATGCCGCTGGACACCTTTACCGTCAACCTCCAGACGCCGACCAACGACCCGGACCGCGTGCTGTATATCGGCCTGACCCTGCGTCTGCCGGATGAAGAGACCCGCACCACCCTCTCCGGCTACCTGCCGGAAGTGCGCAGCCGCCTGCTGTTGCTGCTGTCGCGCCAGACGCCGGACCAGCTGGCAAGTGAAGCGGGCAAGCAACAACTTATCGGCCAGATCAAAGACGTGCTCCGCCCGTCTATGGTCCCGGGCCAGCCGGACCAGAAGGTGACCGACGTCCTGTTCACCGCCTTTATCTTACGGTGACCGGTTATGGGCGATAGCATCCTTTCTCAGGCTGAGATTGACGCGCTGCTGAACGGTGACAGCAACAGTGACGAACCTGTTGCCGCCACCGGCAGTGAAAATGACGTCCGGCCGTATGACCCGACCACCCAACGCCGCGTTGTGCGGGAACGCCTGCAGGCGCTGGAGATTATCAACGAGCGTTTTGCGCGGCACTTCCGCATGGGGCTGTTTAACCTGTTGCGGCGCAGCCCGGACATCACGGTGGGCGGCATCAAGATCCAGCCCTACCATGAGTTTGCGCGCAACCTGCCGGTGCCGACCAACCTGAACCTGGTGCAGCTGAAGCCGTTGCGCGGCACTGCCCTGTTCGTGTTTGAGCCGAGCCTGGTGTTCATCGCCGTGGATAACCTGTTTGGCGGCGACGGCCGTTTCCCGACCAAGGTCGAGGGGCGTGAGTTTACCCACACGGAACAACGGGTGATCAAGCGGATGCTGCGGCTGGCGCTGGATGCCTACGGTGACGCCTGGAGTGCGATTTACAAAATCGACATCGAGTATGTGCGTGCCGAGATGCAGGTGAAGTTCACCAACATCACCACCTCGCCGAACGACATCGTGGTGACCACGCCGTTCCACGTTGAGATCGGCGCGCTGAGCGGGGATTTCAACATCTGTATCCCGTTCGCGATGATTGAACCGCTGCGCGAGCTGCTGACCAACCCGCCGCTGGAGAACTCCCGCCAGGAGGACAACAACTGGCGCGATACGCTGGTTCACCAGGTGCAGCACTCGGAGCTGGAGCTGGTGGCGAATTTCGCTGAGATCCCGCTGCGGTTGTCACAGATTATGAAATTACAACCGGGTGACGTGCTGCCGATTGAGAAAGCCGATCGCCTGATTGCCCATGTTGATGGCGTACCGGTGCTGACCAGTCAGTACGGCACGCTGAACGGCCAGTACGCGCTGCGCGTGGAACACCTGATTAACCCTATTTTGAATTCGCTGAATGAGGAACAGCCCAATGACTGACGCCAACCAGCCGACTGACGCAACCGGATCCGTGGACGACTTATGGGCTGATGCGTTCAACGAACAGCAGCAGGCCGCCGAAAAACCGGTGCCGACCACCGAAGGGGTGTTCAAATCCCTTGAGCCGCACGAAGGGCTGGGCAATTTGCAGGATATCGACATGATCCTCGACATCCCGGTCAAGCTCACGGTGGAACTCGGCCGCACCAAGATGACCATCAAAGAGCTGCTGCGCCTGTCGCAAGGCTCGGTGGTGGCGCTGGACGGCCTGGCAGGTGAGCCGCTGGACATCCTGATCAACGGTTACCTGATTGCCCAGGGTGAAGTGGTGGTGGTCGCTGACAAGTTCGGCGTACGCATCACTGACATCATTACCCCTTCTGAGCGGATGCGCCGCCTGAGCCGCTGATGACCACACTGACCAACCTGTACGCTGACCACCCTGCTGCCCCGGCTGATGCCCCGGTGGCGGCCGCCGCACCGGCCGCTGCTGTTGCGGCAACGCCTGCCGCTGCTGCGGCGCAACCGGCCACGGCACAACCGGTCGTCACACAGCCGGTTGCCACGCCACCGGCGGCGGCACCGGCCCATGTGGCGGTGGTGCCGGCCGCCCCGGCGATCTCCACCGGCTCGCTGGTGACGCAGGTCGGCTCCGGGCTGGGCGGCATTCTGCTGCTGATCCTGCTGGCGGGCTGGGTGGTCAAACGTCTGGGCTTCGCCCCGCAGCGCCGCAACAGCGCGCTGCTGAAGGTGACGGCCAGTTGCCAGGTTGGCCAGCGTGAGCGGGTGGTGGTGGTCGAGGTGGACAACACCTGGCTGGTGCTCGGCGTCACGCCGACCCAGATCACCCCGCTCCATACCCTGAGCGCCCCCCCGGCGGAACCGGCAGCAGCGGCGTCTGCCCCCGCTGACCCGTTCCGCCAGTTACTGAACACTGTGCTTCACCGTCCGGATAAATCGGCATGACCGCTACCCTTTTCCTGCGCCGCGCCCTGACCCTGGGGTTACCGGCCCTGCTGTTGCTCGCGGCCCCGGCCGTTTTTGCCCAGGTGCCGGGCTTTGTCAGCCAGCCGTTGGCCAACGGCGGCCAGAGCTGGTCACTGCCGGTGCAGACGCTGGTGTTTATCACCACCCTGACGCTGCTGCCCGCCGGCCTGCTGATGATGACCAGCTTTACCCGCATCATCATCGTGCTTGGGCTGCTGCGTAACGCCCTCGGCACCCCGACCGCCCCGCCGAACCAGGTGATGCTCGGGCTGGCGCTGTTTCTGACCTTCTTTGTGATGGCCCCGGTGTTCGACAAGATCTACAGCGAGGCCTACCAGCCGTTCAGCCAGGACAAGATCAGCATGGAGACCGCGATGGACCGCGGCGCGCAACCGCTGCGTGAATTTATGCTGCGCCAGACGCGGGAAACGGATCTCGCGCTCTACGCCCGGCTGGCGAACCTGCCGCCGTTGCAGGGGCCGGAAGCGGTGCCGATGCGCATTCTGCTGCCCGCTTACGTCACCAGTGAGCTGAAAACCGCTTTCCAGATCGGCTTTACGGTGTTTATCCCGTTTTTGATTATTGACCTGGTGGTGGCCAGCGTGCTGATGGCGCTGGGGATGATGATGGTGCCGCCCGCCACCATCTCCCTGCCGTTCAAGCTGATGCTGTTTGTGCTGGTAGATGGCTGGCAGCTGCTGCTTGGCTCGCTGGCGCAAAGTTTCTACAGTTAACCCGGAGCGACCATGACCCCTGAATCGATTATGGCGATGGGCAGCGAGGCGATGAAAGTCGCCCTGCTGCTGGCCGCCCCGCTGTTGCTGGTGTCGCTGGTGACCGGCCTGGTGGTGAGCCTGTTGCAGGCCGCCACCCAGATCAACGAGATGACCCTCTCCTTTATCCCGAAGATCCTGGCGGTGGTGGCGACGATGGTGGTGGCCGGGCCGTGGATGCTGAACCTGTTGCTGGACTATATGCGCACGCTGTTCAGCAGCCTGCCGACGATTATCGGCTGATATGGTCACGCTGGACACCACCCAGCTCGGCCACTGGCTGAGCCTCTATTTCTGGCCGCTGCTGCGCATTCTGGCGCTGCTGAGCAGCGCCCCGCTGTTTGGTGAGAAGCAGATCCCGCCGCGGGTGAAACTGGGGCTGGGGCTGCTGATTACCCTGCTTGTCGCCCCCGGCCTGCCGGCCAACGATACCCCGCTTTTCTCCGCTGCCGCCGCCTGGCTGGCGATCCAGCAGATCATGATTGGCGTGGCGCTGGGGCTGACGATGCAGCTGGCCTTCGGCGCGGTGCGCATGGCCGGTGAGATTATCGGTTTGCAGATGGGCCTGTCGTTCGCCACCTTCTTTGACCCGTCGGGCGGCCCGAACACCCCGGTGCTGGCGCGCATCATGAACCTGCTGGCGGTGCTGCTGTTTTTAAGCTTCAACGGCCACCTGTGGCTGATTTCGATGCTGGCGGACAGCTTCCACACCCTGCCGGTGCGCAGCGACCCGTTGCAGGGCAATGGCTTTATGGCGCTGGCCCAGGCGGGCAGCCTGATTTTCAGCAGCGGGCTGATGCTGGCACTGCCGATCATCACCCTGCTGCTGACGCTGAACATGGCGCTGGGCCTGCTGAACCGCATGACGCCGCAGCTCTCGGTGTTTGTGATCGGTTTTCCGGTCACCATGACCATCGGCATGCTGACCCTGAGTATGATGATGCCGCTGATGGCCCCCTTCTGCGAGCACCTGTTCGGCGAGATCTTCGACCGGCTGGCCGCGATCCTCGGCGGTATCGCCGGCTGACAAGGCGGCCCGGCAGGCCGCTGATGAGATCCTGACGCTTACGGCCAGGTTTTGGTTCCCCAGGTGACTTTTCCGCGGAATTCCTCCTCTTTCAGCTCATCACGTCCCTCATACATCAACGTCATACACGCTTTGCCTTTATCGCCAATTTTACGCAGCGCCTCGGTTGCGCTGTCGTAATAGCGTACTACTGACTCTTTGGTGTAATCGAGACTGATGAAACCAGGGCAAAGATATTGCCAGTCATACAGGTTGATCTCTGACTTATCGATCGTTTTACCGATGTCCGGCAATATATCGAGCGTTGCTGCCGGGTTGGTCGTCAGGGAAAGGGCCAGGGAGTCCAGTAACTCATGCCGCTGCGTTTGATTAGCTTTTGCGGCAAACAGCGGTAAGGTCGTTAACCATGCCGGTTCACCCCTGGCGACACCGGAAAGCAGCAACTGCCACGCGTCAGGTTGCTTAAGCGTTACCCAGGCCTGGTCAGCACCTCCGGTTTCAGCGACATGGCGCAGGGCGTCGGGTGTCAGTGAAGCCCATGACATATGAGAAAACAGAGACAGCGCAATAAGAGAGGTTTTTATGGCCATGTTTTGGCTCCCCAGGTCATATTTTCGCGGCGCTCTTCTGACTCGATCTCTTCCATGGAGGATGTGATTAGCGCCAGACAGGCCGCACCCTTGTCGCCTGTTTTTTCCAGTGACTGCCTGACCTGAGAATAATATTTCAGGGTAGACGCGCGCGTATAGTCCAGCGTCATCGGCACCCCACACACGATTTCTGTACCAAAACGGCCTAATGCATAAATACCCTGCTCTGCCCTGGCATCGAGACGTTTGGCTATCTGCAGTGTGGTCAGCGGGTTAGAAACCAACGCAAAACTTAACGCAGTCATGACATCGCCGGTCTGTTTTTCATCCGCCTCTGCCCCTATTAACGGCACCAGGTTAAGCCATGGCTCCTCGCCGCGGGCAATACCTGCTATTACGGTATACCATTGTGTATCACTTTTCCTGAGCACCTCCATCATCTTATCTGCGCCAAATTCACTGACGGCATAGGTAATATTCTCCGGCGTAACGGTTCCCCATGATTTCCCAGAGGAGAAAATAAGGAACGGAGAGAGAATAAAGAGCGCAGCCCATTTCATCTGACTACCTCTAAATATCCACCGATGGATTTTGCCACTCTTTTTCTTACATCCTGCCCCATGATAATGCATCCTTCAGACGCCCAGCCTGCAGGTTCTTTTTTCCGCTCACCATGAATCCTGAAATTATTACGTCCAAACGTTTCGCCTGTTTTCTGTTCCAGTACAATAGTTAAAGGCCCTTTTGAATGTGTTACTCCTTTGATAAGGTATTTTCCTCTTGGCAATGGCCCCAACCCTTTTACCTGCTGACGATCAGGATTGTTTTTATTCGTCATGCGCCCGGCATAACCTTTCCCTACTTTTTCACCGTTATAATAAAGCTCACCGGTGCTTTGATGATATACCCATCCCATAGTGCCTCCTTACACAGTTTCTCGATTATTCCAGCTATCTGCATGGGTAATATTCCCATCCAGATAGCGCCAGATGATTTTTTCATAATGGAGTTCGACAAACTCAAGATGATTACGCTGCTCTCCATAGCTGGATTTTGTGTCATACATTCCTGGGCCTATAGCGGCCACATGTACATTTTCCAGTCGGACTGTAAAATACGCTTCCTCCTGCCCGGCGTAATTAATCCGGTAAAAAATGAATTCTGCAGATTGCAGCTTCTGCCCACTGGTTAATGCTTTATATAAATAGGTGCTTGAAGCATCTATTTCTTTTTCAAATAAGATAGGCATATGTTCACGGACACGAGTAATCCTGCCGGTATGGTTATCCGTCGGCAGCGAAATATCATGACTGAAAAAACTGACTTCAATACTGTTCTCACGCCCGCGCACGTCAACAGAGCCTTTGATGTCATTACCGGCATCATCTTTCAGCCATAAATACACCGGGATCGGCATTGTTCTCTCCTTGATATAACCCTATAAAACGCAAGTGTTATACGTCGTAGCCAACCGGTAGTGGAGTGAGCGCGATCACCATTTTGTGATGGACGGAGATTTTCAGAGGTTTAGTAGAGGCAACGCAGCGCCACGGCCGGGTGGCCGTGGCGGGGGCGATCAGCGGCGGGTCAGCAGGGTCAGGACTTCGTAGTGCGCGGTGTGGGGGAACATGTCGAACAGCTGGATTTTCTCGCAGGCGTAGTCCGGCAGGCTGGCCAGGTCGCGCGCCATGCTCTCGGCGTTGCAGCTGGAGTAGAGGATATAGGGCGGCGCCATGCGGCTCAGGTAGTCACACAATTCTGTGCCGATGCCGCGGCGCGGCGGGTTGACCAGCACCAGATCGGGCACCTGCGCCTCATGGGTGGCGAAGCCGGTGGAGTCCAGCGCCTGGAAGTTCACCTTCTCCAGCCCAAGCTGATCGGCGGAACGGCGCGCGCAGGCGATCGCCTCGGCGCTGATCTCAATCCCGGTCAGGGCCATCTCCGGCGTGGCGCAGTGCAGGCCAAACCCGCCGACGCCGCAGAAGAGATCCCACATCGCCCTGACCGGCAGCGCCCGCACCCAGTCGCGGGCAGTGGCGTAGAGCGACGCCGCCACCTGCGGGTTGGTCTGGAAAAAGCTGCGCGGGCGCAGGTAGAGCGGCACCTGGTTGAACTGCTCCGCCAGCATCTGGCCGTCCGTCAGCATGATTTCGGTGTCACCTTCCAGAATCGCCATATGTACCGGCTGGAGGTTCACCGAGATCACCCGCAGCTGCGGCAGCTGCTGTTGCAGCCACGGCAGCGCGGCGCGCAGCTGCGCCAGTTTCGTTTCCGAGCGCAGCACAAAACGCAGCATCAGCCCGCCGTCCAGCGTGCTCTCCGTCAGCAGAATAAACTTCAGCTCGCCGCGCTTGCGCGCCACGTGGTAGGGCGTCAGCCCGGCGCGGGCGATAAAGGTTTTCAGCACCGCGAAGACCGGCTCAAACGAGGCCGGGTAAAGCGGGCAGGCGGTGAGGTCCACCGGGGTGCCGTCGCGGTGCAGCATCCCGAGCAGCGGGCGCTCCACGCTGCCGCTGACCACCATTTTGGCTTTGTTGCGGAACGCCTGCTCCGGCCCGGTGACCGGCGGCAGCCACGCGGCCACCGGCCGCCCGGCCAGCAATTGCTGTAACTGCTGCTGTTTCTGTTCCAGCTGCCGGTCGTAAGGCAGGGCCAGCCACTGGCAGGATCGGCAGGTGCCGGCGTCATACTGTGCGCAATGCATAAGTTACCTGGTCGGATGCGGGAGGGGCAAAAATCAAGGGCGCAAAGTGTACTGTATGCGCCCGGCCAATGCCAGCGGGCGCGTCAGCGGCGGCGTGAGAAAAAGCGGCGGCTGGAGGGCGGCAGGAACAGCAGGATCAGCACCAGCGCATCGGGCAGTTTCTGCATCATCAGCGCATTCACCGCCTCGGCGGGGTCGGCGCTTTCGATGCGGAAAATTTTCGGCCCGAACCACTCGAAAGAGGCCAGCAACATATACCCCACCACCAGCAGCTGGCAGCCGAAGTAGAGCCAGCGCCCCCAGTTGCGGGCGCGCATCACCGCGTAGGCGCAGTGCGCCTCCACCAGGATGATCACCAGGCTGCAGAGCAGCAGCAGCGTATTGAGCCAGTTCTCCGTGCTGGCACGCACAAAATCCCCTACGCCCGCCAGCCCCAGTTCATCAAACAGCAGCAGAAAACCGAGCAGCCGGGTGGCGATAATGGCGCTTGCGCCGATCATTACGGGAACGGGAATAAATGCCAGACGACTCATTGATCTGAATGCTCTCCTGCCTGCCACATCATTGTGAAAAAAAGACGCCGCCTGAAGCGGCGGCGTCGGCAAGAAAAGCGTAACAGCTTTAGGCTGAATCAGCCACGCGCGGCCCGTTGTAAATCGCGCACCCGCTGCTTTTCTGCGCGGGCCATAAACCACCAGGCGATAAGGCCAATCACCCCCACCACCAGCAGGATCAGCGACGCCAGCGCGTTGATCTCCGGGTTCACCCCCAGGCGCACGCTGGAGAAGACCAGCATCGGCAGCGTGGTCGCCCCCGGCCCGGAGACGAAGCTGGCGATTACCAGGTCATCCAGCGACAGGGTAAACGCCAGCAGCCAGCCGGAGACAATCGCCGGGGCGATCATCGGCACGGTGATGACGAAAAAGACCTTGAGCGGCGCGGCACCGAGATCCATCGCCGCCTCTTCGATGGAGCGGTCCAGCTCACGCAGCCGGGAGCCGATCACCACCGCCACATAGGCGGTACAGAAGGTGACGTGCGCCAGGAAGATGGTGAACATGCCGCGCTCCTGCGGCCAGCCGATGGCGTGGCCGAGCGCCACAAACAGCAGCAGCAGCGACAGCCCGGTGATCACGTCCGGCATCACCAGCGGCGCAGTCAGCATAAAGGCGAAGCCGGTGGCGCCGCGGAAACGGCCGAAGCGCACCATCACCACCGCCGCCAGCGTGCCGAGGATCACTGCCGCCGTGGCCGCGCAGGCGGCAATGGTCAGGCTGAGGCCCACGGCGCTCATCATCGCGGCGTCGTGGAACAGCTGCCCGTACCAGCGCACCGACCAGCCGGCCCACACCGTCACCAGCTTGGAGCTGTTGAACGAATAGATCACCAGCATCAGCATCGGCGCATAGAGGAAGGTGAAGGCCAGCACCAGAATCAGGATGCGCCACGGCGAGCGCACCACCGGTAAGTTACTCATTCCCCGTCTCCCAGGCTTTTGTTCTGATGTTTATGGAACCAGAGGATCGGCACAATCAGCAGCAGCAGCATCACAATCGCCACCGACGAGGCCACCGGCCAGTCCCGGTTATTGAAGAACTCCTGCCACAGCACGCGGCCGATCATGATGCTGTCCGGCCCGCCGAGCAGCTCCGGGATCACGTACTCCCCCACCGCCGGGATAAACACCAGCATCGAGCCGGCGATAATCCCGCCTTTGGTCAGCGGCACGATCACCTGGAAGAAGGTTTTCAGCGGCCGCGCGCCGAGGTCGAGTGACGCCTCCACCAGCGAGTAGTCGATGCGTGACAGCGCGGTGTAGATCGGCAGCACCATAAACGGCAGGTAGGAGTAGACCACGCCGATGTAAACCGCGAGGTTGGTGTGCAGGATCACCAGCGGCTGGTCGATCACCCCGGCCCACATCAGCACGTTGTTCAGCACGCCGTTGTTTTTCAGGATGCCCATCCAGGCGTAGACGCGGATCAAAAACGATGTCCACGACGGCAGGATCACCAGCAGCAGCAGGATGTTGCGGGTCGAGGGCTTGCTGTGCGCCACCGCCCAGGCGAGCGGGTAGCCAATCGCCAGGCAGCAGAGCGTCGAGACCGCCGCCACGCGCAGCGACTGGAGGTAGGCGTCAATGTAGAGCGGGTCGTCCGTCAGCGACAGGTAGTTGTTGAGGTTCAGCACGATCTCCAGCGTGCCGTCCGCCCAGCTCACCAGGTCGGTATAAGGCGGGATGGCGCGGGCCATCTCCGCCAGGCTGATTTTGAACACAATCAGAAACGGCAGCAGGAACAGCAGCAGCAGCCAGATAAACGGCAGCGCGATCACCAGTTTGCGCCCGTGGCGCATCTTCTGGCGGGCAAACCAGGTTTTCAGGGGCCGCGCCGGGGCGGCCGGGGGGCGTTCGGTTAACAGGGTCATGGCGCTCTCCTGATCAGGCCGTGAGCACAACACAGCTGTCCGCATCCCAGCAGAGGCGCACTTCGTCGCCCCAGGTAGGCATCCCTTTGCGGTAGCGGTGATCGTTTTGCAATTGGGCGGTGATCATCTGGCCGCTGAGCAGCCGGACATGGTAGATCGACAAATCGCCGAGGTAGGCGATGTTCACCACCTCCCCCACCGCGAAGTTGCAGCCGTTGGCCGGCACCTCGTCGCACAGGGCGATCTTCTCCGGGCGCAGGGCGACAAACACCGGCACGCCGTCCACCACCGAGGCGTCCGGGTCAACCAACAGCGGGTGACGCAGGCCGGGGCTGCTGAGCACCAGCGCATCGTCTCGACGCTCCTGCAACAGCCCTTCGAACACGTTGACCGAGCCGATGAACTCGGCGCTGAAGCGGGTGTTCGGGTGCTCGTAGATCTCTTCCGGCTCGCCGATCTGCACAAATTTGCCGCGGTTCATGATGGCGATACGCCCGGCCATGGTCATCGCCTCTTCCTGGTCGTGGGTCACCATCACGCAGGTCGCGCCGACGCGCTCCAGGATGTCGACCACTTCCAGCTGCATGCGGTCACGCAGTTTTTTGTCGAGGGCGCCCATCGGCTCGTCGAGCAGCAGCAGTTTCGGCCGTTTTGCCAGGCTGCGCGCCAGGGCAACGCGCTGGCGCTGGCCGCCGGAGAGCTGGTGCGGCTTGCGTTTGGCGTACTCTTCCATATGCACCAGCGTCAGCATCTCGGCGACGCGCGCCTTGATCTCCGCGCCGGGCAGCTTGTCCTGCTTGAGGCCGAAGGCGATGTTCTGCTCCACCGTCATGTGCGGGAACAGCGCGTAGGACTGGAACATCATATTGATCGGCCGCTGGTAGGGCGGCACGTGGGAGAGATCCTGCCCATCCAGCACGATCTGGCCGTGGGTCGGGGCCTCAAAACCGGCCAGCATCCGCAGCAGCGTGGACTTCCCGCAGCCGGAGGCACCCAGCAGGGCAAAAATCTCACCTTTATAAATCGTCAGGCTGACATCATCCACGGCGGTCTGGCCGTCGAAGGATTTGGTCAGGTTACGGATCTCCAGCAGCGGTGTGAACACCTTCTGGGACTTGGGCTGAGGGCGGGGAATCGCGTCATTCACTCAGTGTGCTCTCCGGCAAAAGCGGGTCAATGCTGCAGCTGTGTATGCAGCGCTGTTCATTGTCACTGTCAACAATAAGGTTACTGTCAACAATAAGAATAACAGGCGGTCGTAAAACCGCCTGTCGCATCAGGGTCGGGGGGTGATGCCCCGGGAACGGGGCATCAGGCGGCGGCTTATTTACCGCTCTTTACCTTGGTCCAGGCACGGGTACGCACGCGGTCAATCTTCGGCTCCTGCACCTTCAGGGTAAACATCTTAGCGCGCACCTCTTCCGGCGGGTAGATGCCCGGGTTGTTGCGCACGTCCGCGTTCACCAGCGGGGTGGCCGCCAGGTTGCCGCTGGCGTAGTAGACGGTGTTACTGATGTTGGCCATGACGTCCGGCTTCATCAGGTAGTTGAGGAACTGGTACGCCTCCTCCTTATTCTTGGCGTCCGCCGGCATGGCGAAGACGTCAAAGAAGGCCAGCGCCCCCTCTTTCGGGATGCTGTAGGCCACGTTCACGCCGTTTTTCGCCTCTTTGGCGCGGTTGGCCGCCTGCATCACATCCCCTGCCCAGCCGACTGCGACGCAGATGTCACCGTTCGCCAGGTCGTTGATGTACTGCGAGGAGTGGAAGTAGCGGATGTTCGGCCGCAGCTTCAGCAGCAGGTCGGTGGCCGGGCCGCTGTAGTCCGAGGCGGCGCTGCTGTTCGGGTCTTTGCCGAGGTAGTTCAGCACCGTGGCGAAGATCTCCTCCGGGGCGTCCAAGAAGGAGACGCCGCAGCTTTTCAGCTTCTCCAGGTTTTCCGGCTTCAGCACCAGATCCCAGCTGTTGACCGGCGCGTCAGCGCCCAACGCGGCTTTGACTTTCTCCACGTTATAGCCGATGCCGGTGGTGGCCCACAGGTACGGGATAGCGTATTTGTTGTCCGGGTCGTGCTTCGCCACCAGCTTCAGCAGCTCCGGGTCGAGGTTTTTGTAGTTCGGCAGCTTGCTCTTGTCGAGCGGCTGGAACACGCCCGCGCTGAGCTGGCGCTCCAGGAAGCTGGCGGACGGCACCACCAGGTCGAAGCCGGTGCTGCCGGCCATGAGTTTGCCTTCCAGTACCTCATTAGAGTCAAAGACGTCATACACCACTTTGATGCCGGTCTCTTTCTGGAAATTGGCTAAGGTGTCGGGCGCGATATAGTCCGACCAGTTGTACACATGCAGCGTTTTTTCTTCCGCCGCAGCGGTAACGGAGGCCGCCATCAGCAGGCCGGCAACCAGGCCTGAGAACCAGTTTTTACGCGGGATAACCATCCGTAACTCCCTCCAGAACAGGGTGAACCATCAAAATAAATATGTATCTCACGGAGATACAACACCTTTCCTGACTTAGCGCCGTTGCCGACCCCGCCGCTGCATAGCCATGCATGCGCCGGGGGGTTGCCCATCACGGGATTAACCGCTTGGTTTTTCAGGGGTATCGCAGGCCCTACACAGAACCAGAAGCATAACCGCTGTTGCCGCGGCACACCATAGCCCAGCGTAAAAAACGCCTTTTATCGATTTTTTATGCACTTTTTGTCTATGTGATACGTCGGCTGCGCGATAAACAGCGCGAAATATCCGGCAATAGAGGGCAAAACGCAGAATAAAGCATTACGTCACAAAGACGCGGGAGGGTTTGCCGCCGCGAGAGCGGCAAAACGATCGGGGGGATCAGTGCAGGCGGTGGAGGATCTCAACCGGTGGGGCGTTGTCGTCATCGTCGCCCAAAAACAGCAGGTCATTGGCACGCGCTTCGAGGATGATCATCGACACCTGCTCTTCGCTCTGCTGCATAAAGCTGCCGAACTGCTCCAGCGTCACGCCCACCAGCACGCTCAGTGACTGGCATACAATCAGCTTCGGCAGGTTGTCATCCTGAATGTCGATAAACGCCTTGGCGGAGAGCGAGCTGGCGTTAATCTGGCTCAGATCCGCGAACAGCGGGATCAGGGCGGTCGGCTTCACCTCGGCCAACGCTGAGAACAAAATCACGTTATCCACCAAATCGATCTTGGCATCAAAAACGCCATCAAAATTCTGCATATGCGGCAGATGGAGAGCCTGACAGGAATCGCACTCAAAGAACGATATCCCCAATTGATCCAGCCAGCGGCGCAGTTGCGCCAGATCGGGGATGGTGAGTGAATCCATAATTAGTCTGCCTCACGGGTTACAGGGATGGAAAAGGGGCATAGCTTACGGAATATTCCGGCGCAACGCCATGCACAATCACACTGCGGACAATGGGTTTCAGATTTACCCTCCGGTTTTCAGCCGGTGGCCGCGGCGGAGGCGCTGCTCAATATAGGCGATCATCATGCCGGCGATGTCGAGGCCGGTGATGGCCTCGATGCCCTCCAGCCCCGGCGAGGCGTTGACCTCCAGCACCAGCGGGCCGCGGTCAGCGCGCAGGATGTCGACCCCGGCCACGTCCAGCCCCAGGGTGGCGGCGGCTTTCACGGCAATGGCGCGCTCGGCGGCGGTCAGGGTTACCGGGCCGGCGGTGCCGCCGCGGTGCAGGTTGGAGCGGAACTCCCCCGGGCGCGCCTGCCGGGCCATCGCGGCCACCACTTTGCGGCCGACCACCAGGCAGCGGATGTCACACCCCTGCGCCTCGCGGATATACTCCTGCACCAGGATATGGGCATTGAGGCCGCGGAAGGCGTCGATCACGCTCTCCGCCGCCTGCCGGGTTTCAGCCAGCACCACGCCGATGCCCTGCGTGCCCTCTACCAATTTAACCACCAGCGGCGCGCCGCCGACTAACGCGATCAAGTCATGGGTATCGTCCGGTGAATGGGCAAAACCGGTAACCGGCAGGTCGATGCCCTGCCGCGCCAGCAGCTGCAGGGAGCGCAGTTTGTCCCGCGCACGGGTGATCGCCACCGACTCATTGAGCGGGAAGCTGCCCAGCATCTCAAACTGGCGCAGCACCGCCATGCCGTAAAAGGTGGTCGCCGGGCCGATCCGCGGGATCACCGCCTCAAAATGCGTCAGTTGCCGCCCCTGGTAGTGCAGGGCCGGTGCGGCGGGGTTGATGTTCATGTTGCAGGACATCGGGTCGATGACCTCTGCCTCATGGCCGCGGCGCTGTGCCGCCTCTTGCAGGCGACGGCTGGAGTAGAGCGCGGCATCGCGCGAGAGAATGGCAATCTTCACAACGTGCTCCCTGTGGGTGCCGCCATCCGCGGCACCAGGTTCCGATAGGCTGGGTTAATCAGATTAACAGGTAATTCCTGCTTTTGTTTCCGGCGCGTGCCCGGCATAGTAGCGGCAACAACAAAATGCCTTGCGCCGGGTAACACTTTTTATGCAACGCCGCGCTGTTTCATTTTCAGGCTGCGCAGTCCGGCACAGGGGTGATGGTTTATTCTCAAGTCCTTTACAGGCACGTTAACCAAGGAGTTTCCATGTTTGCAGTGATTTTTGGGCGTCCGGGCTGTCCGTATTGTGTCCGTGCTAAAGAGCTGGCTGAAAAACTCACCGAAGAACGTGATGATTTCAACTTCCGCTACGTCGACATCCACGCGGAAGGCATTACCAAAGCCGACCTGGAGAAGACCGTGGGCAAACCGGTAGAAACCGTCCCGCAGATCTTCCTCGACCAGAAACACATCGGCGGCTGCACTGACTTCGAAGCCTACGCCAAAGAGCACCTGGCCCTGTTCCAGTAATCGCTCCGGCTATGACGGCAAAAAAAAGCGCTCATTGAGCGCTTTTTTTATGGGCTTTTTCTGCGGGTTACCCGGTTATTGCGCGCCCCGCCGCTGCCAGGCGCGCCACAGCGACTGCACCAGCATCAGGCACAGCGCGCCCAGCACACACCAGAAAATGGCGCTGGCGGCGTAGGCCATCTCCTGGAACAGCGTGCGCACCCGCACGAAAAACAGCACCCGGATCAGGTAACAGCACGGGATCGCCAGCACCGCGCCGAAAAAGGCCGCCGAGATGCCGTTGCGCCCTACCACGGAGGCGGTCACCATCCCCGGCAGCATAAACAGCAGCAGCCCATACTCCGGGCCGGGCGCAAAGGTGCGCACCACCACCAGCTCGGTTTTCAACATAACAAAGATGGCGAGAAACAGCAGGCAACAGAGCGCTGCGCCATATTTTTCGTGAATATGCGTCATACCGCATCCTCCATAAAACACGGACGCCCCCGGCGGTGCCGCGCGCCTGAGCGCGTGGGTGCCCGCACCGGGCGGGGGCAGGTAATTACTTTTCCCTGTAACGAATGACGTGGCATGACCACAAGATAAAACATCTGAAGGGCCGGATTTTACCGGCTTTTATCTGGCTGAAAGGCGGGCTTGACGCTAAAATGTCGCGCATCATCGCGTTGTCACGGAGGGAACCGATCCCCTGGCGATTTTGCTGTCCGCTTCAAATATAATGCTGCTGAATTTATCCCGTTAACCCCTTCATATCAAGAATTTGTTGGTAAACAATAAGTTAACCTACGTGAACATAAACGTCTCTAATTTGTTAAACGGCAATTATGTCCTGTTGCTCTTCGTGGTGCTGGCGCTCGGTTTATGCCTGGGCAAGCTTCGGCTTGGCTCGGTACAGCTCGGGAATTCTATCGGCGTATTAGTGGTTTCCCTGATCCTCGGGCAGCAGCATTTCGCCATCAATACCGAAGCGCTGAGCCTCGGCTTTATGCTGTTCATTTTTTGCGTCGGCGTGGAAGCCGGGCCGAACTTCTTTTCGATTTTCTTCCGCGACGGTAAGAATTATTTAATGCTGGCGCTGGTGATGGTGTTCAGCGCGATGCTGATCGCGCTGGGGCTGGGCAGGCTGTTTGGCTGGGACATCGGCCTCACCGCCGGGATGCTGGCCGGCTCCATGACCTCCACCCCGGTGCTGGTCGGCGCGGGCGACACCCTGCGCAACACGCTCGGCAGCGGCCCGCAGCTTGAGGCCGCGCAGAACAACCTCAGCCTCGGCTACGCCCTGACCTACCTGATCGGCCTGGTGAGCCTGATTTTCGGCGCGCGCTACCTGCCGAAACTCCAGCACCAGGACCTGCCCACCAGCGCCCAGCAGATCGCCCGCGAGCGCGGGCTGGACACGGACAGCCAGCGCAAGGTCTACCTGCCGGTGATCCGCGCCTACCGCGTCGGCCAGGAGCTGGTCGCCTGGGCGGACGGCAAAAACCTGCGCGAGCTGGGCATCTACCGCCAGACCGGCTGCTACATCGAACGCATCCGCCGTAACGGCATCCTCGCCACGCCGGACGGCGACGCGGTGTTGCAGGTAGGCGATGAGATCGCGCTGGTGGGCTACCCGGACGCCCACGCCCGGCTCGACCCGAGCTTCCGCAACGGCAAAGAGGTGTTTGACCGCGACCTGCTCGACATGCGCATCGTCACCGAAGAGATCGTGGTGAAGAACAACAACGCGGTGGGCAAGCGGCTGAGCCAGATCCAGCTCACCGACCACGGCTGCTTCCTCAACCGGGTGATCCGCAGCCAGATTGAGATGCCGATCGACGACAGCACGGTGCTGAACAAAGGCGATGTGTTGCAGGTCAGCGGCGACGCGCGCCGGGTGAAGGGCGTGGCGGAGCGGATCGGCTTTATCTCCATCCACAGCCAGGTCACCGACCTGCTGGCATTCTGCGCCTTCTTTATCATCGGGCTGATGATCGGGATGATCACCTTCCAGTTCAAAAGCTTCTCATTCGGCATCGGTAACGCCGCCGGGCTGCTGTTCGCCGGCATCCTGCTCGGGTTCCTGCGGGCCAACCACCCGACTTTCGGCTACATCCCGCAGGGGGCGCTGAATATGGTGAAAGAGTTCGGCCTGATGGTGTTTATGGCCGGGGTCGGCCTCAGCGCGGGCAGCGGCATCACGCACGGGCTGGGCGCGGTGGGCGGGCAGATGCTGCTGGCCGGGCTGGTGGTGAGCCTGCTGCCGGTGGTGCTCTGCTTCCTGTTCGGTGCCTACGTGCTGCGCATGAACCGCGCCCTGCTGTTCGGCGCGCTGATGGGTGCGCGCACCTGCGCCCCGGCGATGGAGATCATCAGCGACACCGCCCGCAGCAACATCCCGGCGCTGGGCTATGCCGGCACTTACGCCATCGCCAACGTGCTGCTGACGCTGGCCGGGACGCTGATCGTCATTATCTGGCCCGGAACCTGACGTAATACCCTGACGGATAAACAGGTTTTAAAATTGCAATAATTTTTTTAAAAAAGCGTGGCCGTGCGCGAACTTCTGTCAGGCCGGGCAGTCTGAATAAGTGCCACTGCTTTTCTTTGATGTCCCCACTTTGGAGAGCCCGATAGTCCCGCCTGATTACAGGTTCAAGACTACCGGGTTTTTTCTTGCCTGCGTTTCCCTGCCCGCCCCACGCTGACTTAAGGTTCTCTTAAGCCAATCCGGTTACCGTTTCATGACAAATCAACCAGAATGTCACCGGAAGGTGCTGTGAAATCGCTTCTCTCCCGCGCTGTTGACCTAAATCGGGCCTCAACGGCCCCTGTGATTAAGATTTTCCCGCTTTACTCCCTGAGCCGCCGCTTTTACTGTTTCCAGGTTTTTGGCCTGTTGATCAGTGGGTTGCTGTTTGTCTGGCTCTCACGCCATGCGCAGTTTGACCTGGCCCTCAGCCGGATCTGGTTCGATCCGCTCAGCGGCCATTTTCCGTTGCAGGAGAACGTCTGGCTGGATCTGATCAACCACCGGCTGCTGAAACAGGGGGTGATCGCCGGGGCGCTGCTGGGCCTGCTGTGGGGTGGTGTGCGGCGTGAGCCGCGGGTAGTGCTGGTGATGCTGATGTTTGCCGTGGGGCCGCTGGTGGTCGGGCTGCTCAAGGCCACCAGCGCGCACTCGTGCCCCTGGGACTTAACGCTGTTCGGCGGCAAGGCGGCCGATTTCCCGCTGTTCGGGGCGGTGCCGGAAAACGCCGGGCCGGGGCGCTGTTTTCCCGGCGGCCACGCCTCCAGCGGTTTTAGTGTGATGGCGCTGTTTTTCCTGTTTTACCCGCAGCGGCAGCGGCTCGCCTGGGCCTGCTGGGGGGCGGGCATCGCGCTGGGGCTGGTGATGGGCTACGGGCAGGTGATGCGCGGGGCGCATTTTTTCACCCACAACCTGTGGGCCGGGTGGTGGGTGTGGGTTAGCCAATTGGCTGTTTTTGGGTGGGTAGACGGTTACCGCCGCATTAAATTAAGGAAGAGTAATGGAACAACTTAACCACCAGCTGTTCAGCTGGATCAACGCCACGCCGGATTCCCCGGCCTGGCTGCTGGCGTTTGCCACCTTTCTGGCACGCGACCTGATCATGATTGTGCCGCTGCTGATTGTCGGCCTGTGGCTCTGGGGGCGGCCCGACAGCATCACCCTGCAACGGGAGCTGGCCTGCAAGGCACTGATTGCGCTCTGCTTCGCCATGGCCGCCACCACCAGCATCTCGATGCTGTTCCCCCATGTACGGCCGTTTGTCGAGGGCTTTGGCTACACCTTCCTGCACCACGCGCCGGATGACTCCTTCCCCAGCGACCACGGCACCGCCATCTTCACCTTTGCGCTGGCCTTTCTCTGCTGGCACCGCACCTGGTCGGGGCTGGTGCTGATGGTGGTCGCCACCGGCATCGCCTGGTCACGCGTCTACCTCGGGGTACACTGGCCGCTGGACATGGTGGGCGGCCTGCTGGTGGGCGGCGTCGGCTGCCTGTTTGCCCAGCTGGTGTGGAACCTGTTCGGTGCCGCCATCGCCCCGCAGCTGGCGCGCCTCTACCGTTTCTGCTTCGCCTTGCCGATCCGCAAAGGCTGGACGAAGCACTGATCGCACAAAAGGCCTCTATGCAGGCCTTTTTTCTGCTTACCCCCTCACGTTTTTTTTCATCTGAAGCTAGTATGGAGGCCTTGCAACATGGTTGAGGTCAGGATGGAAACACGACGCGAAGAACGGATACAACGGCTGGTTCAGGCCCTGAAGCGGGCAGACAAAATTCACCTGAAAGAGGCCTCGGTGCTGCTGGGGGTGTCGGAGATGACCATCCGGCGCGATCTCAGCGCCCAGCCTGCGGGTGTGGTGCTGCTGGGCGGCTATGTGGTGATCGACCCGAAAATCAATAACGTCACCAACTACTTTGTCTCTGACCAGCAGGCCAGGCAGGTAGAGGAGAAGCGCCACGTCGGCGCGCTGGCGGCCAGGCGCGTCAGCGCCAATGACACCCTGTTTTTTGATTGCGGCACCACCATCCCCTATATCATCGAGGCGATTGATGAAGACCTGCCGTTTACCGCGGTCTGTTATTCGCTGAACACCTTTCTGGCCTTGCAGGATAAGCCGCTGTGCAACGTGGTGTTATGCGGCGGCACTTTCCGGCCGGACAGCTACATCTTCACCCCGCTGGCGGGCCACAACCTGCTGGACAACATCTGCCCCAACAAAGCCTTTATCTCGGCGGCCGGGGTGCATCTGGAGCACGGTGCCAGCTGCTTTAATTTCGAAGAGATTGAGATGAAACACCGCGCGCTGAGCGGTGCCGGCCAGCGCATCCTGGTCTGTGACCACACCAAGTTCGGCCAGGTGAAACCGGCGCGCATCGGCGACCTGACCCTGTTTGACACCGTCATCACCAACCGCCCGCCCGACCCCGCGTTTCTCCGCTATTTCAAGGCGCAGCAGATCACCCTGTTGAGCTGACCTCCCCTCCCCGCCCGGCCCGGCTGTTTAAAAGCGCGGCAAACAGTACGCCCACGGCCCGGCCCGCTATAGCAAACGATTGCGTTGCACGCTATGCTGCTGCCCGGCGGGCGCAGCAGCGGTTTAATCTGCTTAAAAAGCATGCAGTCAGCGTAATATTTCGCCAGACAGGCCTAAGAAACCTCTTATGGTGCATTTGCGAGAACGATCACGGATGTTTTCACCAAGGATCGCTATTGTGGCGCGCTGCCATTCCCTGACAGCAAGAATATCAGGACAAAATATCGCATTTGGGTCGCGCATCTTGTCTCTGCCGGGTGATGGCGGCATGATGCCGGACAAAAACGGGCAAAATTGCCGGTTGGCAAAAGAATATTTTTTAACCAGTTGCGCGTTCGGGCGGGCTGACGCCGGGGAGCCGGCTTTCTCTCAACGTGTTCACGCGGAGGCACTATGGACACTACACAAACGGGTACGATTATTTCCCCTGCTGACAGCGGGCCGGGCTGGCGCAAAACCGACACCATCTGGATGCTCGGGCTGTACGGCACCGCCATCGGGGCCGGTGTGCTGTTCCTGCCGATCAATGCCGGGGCGGGCGGCCTGATCCCGCTGGTGATCATGGCGCTGCTGGCCTTCCCGATGACCTACTACGCCCACCGCGGGCTGTGCCGTTTTGTGCTCTCCGGCAAAAACCCGGGCGAGGACATCACCGAAGTGGTGGAAGAGCATTTCGGGGCCGGGGCCGGTAAGCTCATCACCCTGCTCTACTTCTTCGCCATCTACCCGATTCTGCTGGTCTACAGCGTGGCAATCACCAACACCGTGGAGAGCTTCATCACCCACCAGATGCAGATGCAGGCCCCGCCCCGCGCCCTGCTGGCGCTGATCCTGATTGCCGGGCTGATGACCATTGTGCGCTTCGGCGAGCAGTTTATCGTGCGGGCGATGAGCATCCTGGTGTTCCCGTTTGTGGCGATCCTGATGCTGCTGGCGCTCTACCTGATCCCGAACTGGAGCACCGCGCTGTTCCAGAACGTCAGCTTCTCGGCGGCCGAAGGCAGCAACGGCCTGCTGATGACCCTGTGGCTGGCGATCCCGGTGATGGTGTTTGCCTTTAACCACTCGCCGATCATCTCCGCCTTTGCGGTGGCCAAGCGTAATGAGTATGGCGAGGGCGCGGAACGCAAATGCGCCGCGATTCTGGCGCGCAGCCACCTGATGATGGTTGCCACCGTGATGTTCTTCGTGTTCAGCTGCGTGCTGAGCCTCACCCCGGCAGACCTGCTGGCGGCCAAGGCGCAGAACATCTCGATCCTCTCCTACCTGGCGAACCACTTCCACAACCCGATGATTGAGTACCTGGCACCGTTTATCGCCTTTGTTGCCATCACCAAATCGTTCCTCGGCCACTACCTCGGCGCGCGGGAAGGTTTCAACGGGCTTATCATCAAATCCCTGCGCGGCAAGGGCAAAAGCCTGCCGGTAAGCAAACTGAACCGCATCACCGCGCTGTTTATGCTGGTGACCACCTGGATCGTGGCGACCCTGAACCCCAGCATCCTGGGGATGATTGAAACACTGGGCGGCCCGGTGATCGCCATGCTGCTGTTCCTGATGCCGATGTACGCCATCCAGAAAGTCCCGGCGATGCGCAAATACAGCGGCGCGGCCAGCAACCTGTTTGTGGTGCTGATGGGGCTGGTGGCGATCTCCGCCATCCTCTACAGCCTGTTCGGCTAAACGCGCCGGGCAACGAAAAAAAAGAGCGCCGCGGCGCTCTTTTTTATTGCAGCCCTCAGGCCTTGTCTTTGTCCCCGAACCAGCCGCCGAACCAGCTGCTGAGCTGCATCATCACCCGGTCCCACAGGCGGCTGATAAAGCCCCCCTCTTTGACCTCGGTCAGCGCCACCAGCGGCCGCTGCTCCACCACCTTACCGTTCAGCTCAAAGTTAATGGTGCCGACCACCTGGTTTTTCGCCAGCGGCGCTTCCAGTTGCGGCTGGTTGAGCTTGAAGCTCGCTTTGAGGTTCTTCATCTCCCCGCGCGGAATGGTGATGGCAGCGTCCTTCGCCACGCCCAGCGGCACCTCATTGGCATCCCCGAACCAGACCCGCTGGCTGACGAACGGCGCGTCGGCCTTGATCGGCGTGGCGGTTTCGTAGAAGCGGAAGCCCCAGGTCAGCAGCGCCTGGCTCTCGTTAAAGCGGATGTTGTCACTCGGCGCGCCCAGCACCACGGAGATCAGCCGCATGCCGTTGTCGGTGGCGGAGGAGACCAGGTTATACCCGGCACCCGAGGTGTAGCCGGTTTTCACGCCGTCCACGTTCAGGTTGGTGCTCCACAACAGCCGGTTGCGGTTTACCTGGCGGATGCGGTTAAAAGTGAACTCTTTCTCTTTGTGCAGTGCGTATTCATCCGGCGTGTCGCGGATCATCGCCTGGGTGATCAGCGCCATGTCACGCGCGGTGCTGTACTGCCCTTCTGCGTCCAGCCCGTGCACCGTCAGGAAGTGTGTGTTCTGCAACCCCAGCGCCTGCGAGTAGGTGTTCATCAGCCGCACAAAGGCGTCCTGGCTGCCGGCCACGTAGTCCGCCAGCGCGATGCTGGCATCGTTGCCGGACTGGATCACGATCCCTTTGTTCAGCTCCGAGACCGGCACCCGGTCGCCGGGCTTCAGGAACATCAGCGACGATCCGCGCAGCGCCGGGTTGCCGGTGGCCCAGGCATCTTTGCCCACGGTGACCATGTCATCCGGGGTGATCTTCTTCGCCTTGATCGACTGGCCAATCACATAGCTGGACATGATTTTCGTCAGGCTGGCCGGGTCGAGGCGGGTGTCGGGGTTGGATTCGGCCAGGATCTTGCCGCTGTTGTAGTCCATCAGCACATAGGCTTTGGCGTTGATTTGCGGGGCGACCGGGGCATCCGCGGCACCGGCGGGCGCGGTGGTCAGCAGCAGCAGCGCGGTGCCGAAGCCGGTGACGGCGCGCAGGGAGAGTACGGGAGAGTTGTTCATCGGCGGATCAGCGTTTCCATTCAGACAATTGAAAATTCACACGCTTTCAATCAGATCGTGTTGTACCTGTGTGGTGCAAACCTAGCATTTTTTTTACCCGCTGATAAACCTTCTCTATGTAAAGTTTTCATCCTGCGCACGTTTATTAACACAAATTACTGCGATCTTGTGCCGGGGCAGCGGCAGGAGGATTGACCCGGCCCGGCGGCTGCGGCATGGTGTGGCTCTTTTGTCTGCGGATTGAACAGGTTATGGGATTGTTTCTGAAAGCGGCCATCGGCGCGCTGGTGGTGGTGCTGATCGGCCTCTTATCGAAGAGCAAACATTACTACATCGCCGGGCTGGTGCCGCTGTTCCCCACCTTTGCGCTGATTGCCCACTACATCGTCGGCAGTGAGCGATCGATTGAGGCGCTGCGCACCACCATCATTTTCGGCATCTGGGCGGTGATCCCCTACCTGGCCTATCTGGTGTCGCTGTGGTTTTTCGTCGGGCTCTGGCGGCTGCCGCTGGCCCTGCCGGCGGCGGTGGGCTGCTGGGTGGTGGCCGCCTGGCTGCTGATCCAGGGCTGGAACCGCTGGCACGGGCAGGCGTGACGCGGCGCTGTCGTCTGGGTGTCACTTTTCTGATTTAGTCTGGCGCTCCCTGACGCAGCGGGGAATGCCGCCTACGCTGTGAGAAGCCACGCTGACCCCGGAGATACCTATGGACTTAGCCCTGTTCGATCTTGACGAGACGTTGCTGTGTGAAAACAGCGCCGCCCTGTGGCTGCGCTGGCTGGTCTCCCAGGGGTTCGCCCCGGCGGAGCTGGTGCGCCGGCAGCCTGACCTGCTGGAGAAGGCGCGGCGCGGGGCGCTGGCCGGTGAGGATCACCGGCTGGTGACACTGTCACCGCTGGCCGGGCTGAGCCGCCGTACCGTCTCCGGCTGGGTTGACCGCTTTATCCAGCGCGACATCCTGCCGCGCATCTACCCGGACGCCCGCCGCCAGCTGCTCTGGCACCGGGAACGCGGTGACTACATCATCATCCTGTCTGCCAGCGGCAACCACCTGGTGAACCCGATTGCGCTGATGCTGGGGGCGCAGCAGGCGCTGGCCCCGGACGCCGGCATCGAGGATGACCGCTTTACCGGCACCCCCTGCCCGGCCACCGCCCACCACGACCACGCCCAACGGGTGGAGAGTTGGCTGGCGGGCTGGCACGGCGAGCCGTTTGGCGCGCTGCACGGCTACAGTGACTCGATCACAGACCGGGCGCTGCTGGAGCGGGTCGACCACGCCAGCGTGATCAACCCCGCGCCGGAGCTGCATGCGCTGGCCAGCCAGAGCGGCTGGCAGGTGCGCGCCTGGCAGCGCTGAAACTTACACCAGGCTGAAATCACGCCGGAAGGCGTCACTCTCCCGGCTGACCTCCTCGCGCAGGAAGGCCAGAAACAGCTTCAGCGCCGCCGACTGGCGCGTGCCCGCCTGCGTCTGGATTTGCAGCGTGCGCTGGCTGAGCTGGCCAACCTGAAGATCGCGCAGCCGCACGCCATCCTGCCGGGCGCGGAACAGCAGCGAGAAGTGGCTGCAGGCGGTGATCGCCTGCGGCGTGTTCAGCATAAACTGGTAGAGCGCCGAGAAGTTGTTGCAGCTGAGCGTCGGCTCCAGAAAGGTGCCGCTCATGCGGCAGGAGAGATCGAACAGCTGGCGGATGGTGGTGCCCGGCTCCGGCAGCGCCAGCGGATAGGGATGCAGGGCAGCGAGATCCACCGCCCCCTGCGCCAGCGGGTGGTCCGGGCGCATCACCAGCAGCACCGGGGCCGGAAAGGCGGCCACCACCTCCACGCCGCGCTCCGGTGCCAGGCAGAACTGTAACGCCACATCCGCCCCGCCGCTGCGCACCGCCTCCGACACCTCCACCGCCGGGCTGACCATCAGGTGAAAGGTCACCGACGGCGTCTGCGCCCGGAAGCGGGTCAACAGCGCCGGCAGCAGGTCGAAGGCCATGCCGTCCGTGCAGGCCACCCGGATCAGCGTGCGGCGCACCGCCCGCAGCCCCTGGATCTCCGCCACCGCGTAGTCCATATCGCGCATACTTTTGCGCACATGGTTCTCCAGGATTTTCCCCGCATCGTTCAATACCATCCCGCGTGCGTGGCGCTCAAACAGCGGCGCGCCGACCTTCGCCTCCAGCCGCTGGATCTGGCGGCTGATGGCCGAGACCGCCACAAAAAGCTGCTGGCTGGCGGCCGCCAGTGAGCCGGTATTGGCCACGGCGATAAAGTAACGGATTTCCGTGCTGTGCATAGGCTTGCCCCAAAATGGTACATGCCTCAAAAACGGGCACCCGAGCCTTATAGTAAAAGCAACGCGCGCTTGCAATTATTATTATTGTGGCAACCCTCGCGATTGGCTTAGATGGAGAGGCACAACAGAGAAAGCGCCCCCATAATAATTCACGCAGACAGGGACCATGATGACAGCACAACAAGCAGTAGCCCAGGCGCTCGCCTGGTTTGACAGCGGCGCGTTCCGCGACACCCTGGCCCGCCGGGTGGCCTACGCCACCGAGAGCCAGCGGGATGACCGTGACGCGGTGCTCGCCGCCTATCTCACGGAGGAGATCGCCCCGCCGCTGGCGGAGATGGGCTTCACCCTGACGTGGCTCGACAACCCGGAAGCGGCCAACCGGCCGTTCCTGATCGCCGCCCGCATTGAAGACCCGGCGCTGCCGACCCTGCTCTGCTACGGCCACGGCGATGTGGTCACCGGGGATGCCGAAGGCTGGCGCAGCGGCCTGACGCCCTGGGTGCTGGTGGAGGAAGGCGACCGCTGGTATGGCCGCGGCACCGCGGACAACAAAGGCCAGCACAGCGTCAACCTGGCGGCGCTGGCGCAGGTCTACGCCGCGCGCGGCGGCCGGCTCGGCTTTAACTGTAAGCTGCTGTTTGAGATGGGCGAAGAGATCAGCTCCCCGGGGCTGGCGGCCCTCTGCCGCACCCACCGGGAGGCGCTGCGTGCCGATCTGTTTATCGCCGCGGATGGGCCGCGCATGAGCGCCGAACGGCCGACGCTGTTCCTCGGCTCGCGCGGCTGCGTTAATTTCCGGCTGAGCGTGGCACCGCGTGAACGCGCCTACCACTCCGGCAACTGGGGCGGCGTGCTCAGCAACCCCGGCACCCGGCTGGCGAACGCCATTGCCGCGCTGGTGGATGCGCGCGGTGCGCTGCAGGTCGCGGCGCTGAAGCCGCCCGCCCTGACCCCGGCGCTGCGGGCGATCCTCAGCGAGCTGGAGGCGGGCGGCCAGCCGGGCGACCCGGCGATCGATGCTGACTGGGGCGAACCGGGGCTGACGCCTGCCGAGCGGCTGTTTGGCTGGAACACGCTGGAGGTGCTCAGTGTCCTGACCGGCAACCCGCAACAGCCGATGAACGCCATCCCGGCGCACGCCACCGCCGTCTGCCAGTTGCGTTTTGTGGTAGAGACCGACTGGACGCACCTGGCCGGTCACCTGCGCGCCCACCTGGATGCCGCAGGCTTCCCGGATGTGCAGGTAGAGGTGATCCGCGGCACCCCGGCGACCCGCCTCGACCCGGCCGACCCGCTGGTGGGCTGGGCGCTCGGCATCATGCAGCAGGCCAGCGGCAAAAAACCGGCCCTGCTGCCCAACCTCGGCGGGTCGCTGCCGAATGAGGTCTTCGCAGAAATTCTCGGCCTGCCGACGCTCTGGATCCCGCACTCTTACCCCGCCTGCGGCCAGCACGCCGCCGATGAACACCTGCTGAAACCGGTGGCGCGCGAGGGGCTACAGATCATGGTGGAGCTGCTGTGGGCGCTGGGTGAGGCGGAAAACCCGCTGCGCCGGGCTGCTGCACTGGAACAGGAGGCGACGCCATGAGCGCTACCCTGACCCTCAGCACCCCGCGCCCCAGCCTCTATAAAACCCTGTTTGCCACCTGCATCGGCAATGCGCTGGAGTGGTTTGACATCGCGGTCTACGGCTTTTTTGCCGCCTACATCGCCCACGCCTTTTTCCCGGCGGCTGACCCGGCGGTGTCGCTGCTGCTGGCGTTCGGCAGTTTCGGCGTCTCCTTCTTGATCCGCCCGCTGGGGGCGGTGGTGCTGGGCGCGTATGCTGACCGCGCCGGGCGTAAGGCGTCGCTGCTGCTCTCCATCAGCCTTATGATGCTGGGCGGGCTGATCATCGTCGTCATGCCGACCTACCAGAGCATCGGGCTGGCGGCCCCGCTGCTGGTGCTGCTGGCGCGGCTGATCCAGGGCTTCTCCGCCGGAGGTGAGTTCGGCAGCTCCACCGCCTTCCTGGTCGAGCACTTCCCGGAGCGGCGTGCCTTTATCGCCAGCTGGCAGTTCGCTACCCAGGGGGCGAGTACCCTGCTCGCCTCCCTGTTCGGGCTGGGGCTGGCCGCCTGGCTGACCGAGGCGCAGATCCAGGCGTGGGGCTGGCGGGTGCCGTTCGCCTTTGGCCTGCTGATCGGCCCTGTGGGGCTGTACATCCGCCGCCACCTGCATGAGCCGGTGACGCAGGAGGCCGCCCCGCGCACCACCTCGCCGGTGAAGACGCTGGCGCGTGAGCAGAAGGGCCGTTTCTTTATCGCCATCGGGCTGATGGTGGTGTCAACGGCGGTGAACTACCTGCTGAACTATGTGCCGACCTACGCCACCAAAACCCTGCACCTGCCGGGTCAGGCCGCTTTCAGCGCGACGCTGATTGCCGGGATCATCCTGACGGTGGTGACGCCGCTGATGGGGCTGTGGGCGGAACGCATCGGCCGCCTGCCGCTGATGTGGGGCTCGCTGCTGTTGCTGCTGGTGAGCGTCTGGCCCGGCTTCTGGCTGATGACGCGCAACCTGTCGCCGCTGTCGCTCTGCCTGCTGATAGGCTGGATGGCGCTGCTGAAGTCGGTTTACTTTGCCACGGTGCCGTCGCTGATGGCGGATCTCTTCCCGGTCTCCACCCGCGCCAGCGGCATGGCGATCAGCTATAACGTGGCGGTGACCGTGTTCGGCGGCTTTGCGCCTTTCATCTGTACGCTGCTGATCACCTCGACCGGCACCCCGCTCGCCCCGAGCTACTACCTGATGGCGGTCAGCCTGCTGAGCGCCTGGGCGCTGCTGCGGGCGCAACGCCTGCCGCGCTGACCCGCTGACCCGCTGCCGCGCAGCCGCGCAAGGGCGATATTCCCGCCTGTTTCCTGCCCCGCAAGGGGCAGTTTTTCCTGCCCGGCCCTTCCCCTCCCGGTGGCTGCAACGCCTCCTGCATCCATGGTGAAATAAGTATGTTGTAACTACGAATGCCCCCAGCTTATGCACACCTTGTGCCGCCCCTGTATAACCCCCTGGTCTCCGCCGCGACAGGAAAGTACTGATCACCGCCAGCCCTTGTGTGGCGCGGGCTGCGGGAAATGTGCTTATTTTTCGCACTGTTAGTTGCGCAAAGAAAACACTGGATATATCCACAGGTATGCTGTATATTTATTGAACTCCGTGGGGAGACGTAGCGTTCTGACATTGAGTGGTGAAAGTGATGATGATTTCCGCAGCGGGTTTTGAAGCCCTTCATCAAACGGTCTCAATGAGCAGCCGGGAACTGGCTGAACTGACCGGAACCTCGCATGGCGAGGTAAAGCGCCTGATCAAAAGCCTGGAAACGGCCCAGCGTGTGTCGCAGCCTTTGCGCACCGCGGATTATGAGCGCGATGGGGAAACTTTTCAGGAGTACCTGTTGAACAAGCGTGATTCACTGATGGTGGTGGCCCGCCTGTCGCCGGCCTTTACCTCGGTGGTGCTGGATCGCTGGCAGGAACGTGAACTGACCCACGACCTGCCGGACTTTACCAACCCGGCAGTGGCAGCCCGTGCCTGGGCGGAAGAGTTCGAACGCCGCCAGGCGATGGAAAAGCAGATCGCCCTCATCGCCCCGAAGGCAGACTTTTTTGACCGGTATGTCACCGTTGAGGGCACGCTGGGCTTCCGCCAGGTGTGCAAGCTGCTGAAGGTCAAAGAGACCGATTTCCGCCAGTTCCTGCTGGAGCGCCAGATCATGTACCGCCTGGCCGGTGCCCTGACGCCATACCAGCAGCACATTGATGCCGGCCGTTTTGAGATGCACTCCGGCACCGGCGAAAACAGCCACGCCTTCTCGCAGGCGCTGTTTACGTCGAAAGGCGTGAAATGGGTGGCTGACCTCTGGGCAAACAAAGTGACCCAGACGGCGCGCGGTGCCGCCGCCTGATCGGCAGGGCTTTACCAACACAGGCAACCGCACAGGGCCGGCAGGCGCGGACTCCCCTTTCCGCGCCGCCGGCCCTGTTTCTTTATGCCCTCTTTTATTCCCCGCCCCTTCCCGCTATTGATTAATGGCGCTGTAAATAAGCCATGCGCGTTTATCCCCCGCGGGAGTTAATTGGGTGCTTATCTATTTCCAGCCAGCAATATTTCTGCATTATTCACCTTTCCTTGTTAATTCCCCGCGTTATTTTCACGTAATTAAAACGTTAATGCAGTCACACTTCCTTACCTGCGCCGTTTATTTGTTTTTACGCCTATTTTATTTTTTATGGGTCCCGTCCTGTTGCCTGTTAACCCGAGGCTCTGTTATGGCACTCTACAAATATGAAAATTTTTTGCGGCAGTCCCGTGTTGCAGCCTTTGATATGATCTACGACCCGGGTGCCACCGTGGTCTACCCCGGCATCTACCGCTGCACCTCCTGCGGGGATGAGATTGCCGTCGGCAGCGGCCAGCGCCTGCCGGAGCTTAACCACCGCCAGCACTACGGCTCGGTGCCGGTGCGCTGGCAATTGCTGGTCTACCCACAATTACGGTCCTGATTATTTTTACCGTAAAATACGCCGTGAAATAATGCCTTTCCTATTTATGGCGATTATTTCTCTCACCACGGCCCTCTTTGCGTTATAGGTTTGCATTGAAACCCCAATAAAGTAATGAGGCCAAAAAATGATAAACGCATCCGGAAAGGTGTTATTTTTACCCCTATAAATTGCCGCCTGAATTATTATTTTTATTAACGCAGGAAAAGGATAACCCCGGTTAATAAGAGGGGGCATCCCGGATAGATGCCCTTTATTTTTTATTTCTCACCGACCCGTAACAATTTCCCGTTCTCTGCATCGGTTAACAGATAGAGATAACCGTCCGGCCCCAGGCGTACCTCACGGATACGCTCTTTGCGGCTGCTTAACAGCCGCTCCTCGCTGACAACCCGGTCACCCTCCAGCGTCAGCCGGATCAGCTCCTCCTGCGCCAGCGCGCCGACGAACAACGAGTGCTGCCAGGCGGGGAAGCGATCGGCGTTATAGAAGGCCATGCCGCTCACGCCCGGGGATTTCTTCCAGGCAAACAGCGGCGGCTCGGTGCCGGGGGCGGTTTCCCCTTTTGCCTCCGGGATGGCCAGGCCGGAGTAGTTGATGCCGTGGGTCGCCAGCGGCCAGCCGTAATTTTTACCCGCCTGCGGGATATTCACCTCATCGCCGCCGCGCGGCCCGTGCTCCGTCTCCCACATCACGCCGCTCCAGGGGTTGAGCGCCAGCGACTGCGGGTTGCGGTGGCCGTATGACCAGATCTCCGGCCGGGCATCGCTGCGTGTGACAAAGGGGTTATCGGCCACCGGCTGCCCTTCCGGCGTCAGGCGCACGATTTTCCCCTGCAGCAGCGACAGCTTCTGGGCGGTCGGCCGCTGGTTGTTCTCGCCCAGCGTCATAAACAGGTTGCCCTGGCGGTCAAACGCCAGTTTGCCGCCGAAGTGGTTGCCGGTGGAGAGCTTGGGCTGCTGCTGGAAAATGCGCTTAAAGCCGGTGAGCTGGGTAAAGTCCGCGGAGAGCTGCCCATACCCCAGCGCGGTGCCGGCTTTTTCCACCTCGTCACCGCTGCCCTGTTCCGCATAGCTCAGGTAAACCCGGCGGCTCTGGGCGAAATCGGGCGCGGGCAGCACTTCCAGCAAGCCACCCTGCCCCTGCGCCCAGACCTGCGGCACACCGCTAATCGGGGCGGAGAGGCCTTTGCCCGGCTGCCAGCGGCGCAACTGGCCGCCGCGTTCGGTAATCAGTGCCCCCTGGTTATCCGGCAGGAAGGCCAGTGACCAGGGGTGATCCAGCCCCTCCTGCAACACCGTGACCACCGGTTCAGCGGCAAGGGCGGGTAAAGCGGCCACATTCAGCAAACAACAACTCATCAACAAAGCAGAAACACGCGGCAACGGCATCGGGGTATCTCCATGTTAAGGTGTGTGTTAAGGGTAGATGATGGGGCTTGCTGCCACCGCCTGCGGCGGGTGACTTTACGTTTGCTGACATTCCCGGTAGGGTGCGCCATTCAGAACGCCGCAACCCACAAATTCAGGCTACGCTGTAATCAACTTGTTGCGGTGCTGTACAGGTAACGTGCAGAATCCTTTTTTTTACACCTTTTTTACGGCGCGACAGGTATCCTTTCCTGCGAAAAGTCAGACAGATGAGAGAGTAAATGGTCAACACATCACAGGCGAAGGTCATCATTCATTTATGCAGTTACCTGATTGTCCTTTACGGGCTGACGCTGGCCATACCGCTGATGTTTGCGCTCTACTTCCGCGAGCGCGCCGAGATTTTTGCCTTTTTATACACCCTGATGATCTGCCTCGGCACCGGGCTTATCGGTTCGTTTCTCACCCGGAAAAGCCCGCGGCATAACCTCGACCGTAAAAACGGCTTTTTGCTGATCCTGCTGTTGTGGGTGATTTTTTCGCTGGTCAGCGGCCTGCCGCTGCTGCTGAATGAGGATATGCACATCCGGCTGGTGGATGCGGTGTTTGAGGGGGTGTCGGGCATCACCACCACCGGCGGGTCGGTGCTGAGCAACATCGACGCCCTGCCGCGCTCGATCCACTATTTCCGGGCGCAGCTTAACTTTGTCGGCGGGTTGGGGGTCATCATCCTGGCGATCGCCATTCTGCCGCTGCTGGGCGTGGGCGGGCTGAAGATGTACCAGTCGGAGATGCCCGGCCCGATGAAAGAGGAGCGCGTGACGCCGCGGCTGGCGGACGGCGCGAAGAACCTCTGGTTCGTCTACCTGATGCTGGGGGTGCTCTGTACCCTGGCCTACCGGGTGGCGGGGCTGACCTGGTTTGACGCGTTGTGCCACGGCATCGCCACGGTGTCGCTGGGCGGCTACTCCACGCGCGGTGACAGCCTGGGGTATTACAATAACGACGCGGTGGAAGTGGTCGCGGGGGTGTTTTCACTGCTGTCGGCGGTGAGTTTTACCCTCTATTTCTTTGCGCTGAAGAAGCGCAGCGTGATGGTGATTCTGCGTAACCCGGAGTTCCGTTTCTTTATCGGCCTGGCGGCGGTGGTGATCGGTATTACCTGTTTTGAGTTGTACCGGGTTAACCACTTCACGCTGCGCGAGTCGCTGGTGCACGGCTTCTTTATGGCCTCGTCGGTGATGACGGACAACGGC
Source organism: Chimaeribacter coloradensis (assembly GCF_002858715.1). Classification (GTDB taxonomy): domain Bacteria; phylum Pseudomonadota; class Gammaproteobacteria; order Enterobacterales; family Enterobacteriaceae; genus Chimaeribacter; species Chimaeribacter coloradensis. Next base: position 56,315 of record NZ_PJZH01000023.1, read on the forward strand.
CTCGCCCCCAGCGACTACGGCAGCTGGCCGCAGCATGTGATTATGCTGCTGATGCTCTCCAGTTTCTTCGGCGGCTGTATCGGCTCGACCTGCGGCGGCATCAAGATTTTCCGTATTTACGTGCTGTACCAGCAGTGTAAGGGGGAGATTCACCAGATCCTGCGGCCGAACCAGATCAAGACCATCAAGATGGGCACCAGCCCGATTGACGACCGGATTGTGAAGTCGATCTGGGGGTTCTTTATTCTCTATATTTTCTTCACGGTGGTGCTGACCTGGATCCTGAACAGCATGGGGTATGACATGCTGACGGCGTTCGCTACCGTGGCCGCCTGTATCAACAATATGGGGCTGGGCTACGGTGCCACCGCCACCGGTTTCGGCACGCTGAATGACGGCGCCAAGTGGCTGATGTGCCTGGCAATGCTGCTGGGGCGTCTGGAGATTTTCCCGGTTATTGTGTTGTTTTCGCGGAATTTTTGGCGGTACTAGTTGGCGGCGTGGGCAGACGCCGCGGCTGCCCTTAGTGTTAGTACGCGGTACGGCTTTTAAGGGGTTTGTGGCATATTTCGGTTGTTTATGTGTGGTTATGCAACTGGGGTTAAATGGGGATCGAGGGTTGTTGCGTTGGCATACGCCCGCACGCTTTCTGCGGCCCCGCTGCCGCCACCGCGCAAGGGGCGCGTAGGCGCGCGCCCCTTGCATCCCCGCGCCCTGGTGTCCCGGCAGAATTATTGCCCGCTCCGCGGGTTCCCTCCAGCGTCCTCCGGGCTGTTCGGGCCGGTACAGACACGCTCCCAGCGTGGCTGTACCTTTCGCGGACATCCATGTCCGCTCACCCGGCCCTGCGTCCTCGTCGGCAATAATTTAATGCCCCCACCTCCTCTGCAAACCCGTGAGTATGTAAGGAAAGAGTAGATAAGACATTTGTCATGACTGTGTGTGCTTTATGTATGCTGATGCATGGGGCTATAAAGTTGGGCAGACAGATTTAACCTTCGCGGATTGTGTTCGGCTATTTCCAGACAGATTTTCGGCTTGTAGAAATGGTAAAGCGCTAAAACCCATTGCTGTATAAACCGCATAGCTGAGTAATCCCACCAAACGACGACAAATCCCCTACCTACAACCCCTTACTGCATAAGTCAGCAGAAGCAAGTAAACCCACAGAACGCCCAAAAATCCCCCACCTACTTTTTCCTTACATGCCCACAGGTTTGCAGAGGTGGTGGGGGCGTAAAAATCATTGCCGAGTGGAGACGCAGGGCCGGGCGAGCACACAGGGATGTGTGCGAGAGTCGC
>NZ_PJZH01000024.1 GCF_002858715.1 Chimaeribacter coloradensis
GCATCAGGAACGCAGCGGGGTCAAGGGCCTTATCGGGGCTGGTAAAGGTCAGGCGGTAACAGAAGGGCAGGCTCAGCGCCTCCTCGCTGCTCAGGCCCAGGATGTCCAGCTCAGCGGTGCAGCCGCGCACGCGGAGTAAATGGTGGCGGTGGTCAAAAGATATCGGCGGGGTGGATTTTTTCATAAGGCTCCCTGTGCACGCCGGGGCAACATCATCCGGCGTCAACGCGTTGTAGAAGGTGGAGAAAAAAACAACGCTGAGCAACATAGCATAGAAAAATAAGCATATGAAATACAAAGATATTATGGGTTGAAGGTGGGGTATTTAGCGGGGTGATATTTTAAAAGGGGCGGTAGAAAAACTACATGTCATTTATAAGCCTTCGCATTTTCTACGTCATAGACGAAGGCTTACGGCGGCTGGCATAGTAGAGATAATAATCGCCCCAATAGGCCGCTCGTCGCCTAACACCACCAATTACGCGCGGATGACCGCCACCTGCTGCCGGGTTAACGCCGCGACCATCTCCGGGGCCAGATCAGTATCCACAATTAACGTGCCGGCCAGCGACAGATCGCCGATGGCGAAGGGGGAGGCGGCGTTGATTTTCTCCTGCGAGGCCATCACTACCGTTTCCGCCGCCCGGGCGGACAACGCCCTTTTTATGCCCGCTTCTTCATAATTCCCGGTGGTGAACCCGGCAGTTTTATGCACGCCGGTGACGCCCATAAAGAACAGATCCGCATTTACCCGACTGATGGCCTCGATCACCGAGGCCCCCATGGTCACCACCGAGTGTTTAAAGAGTTTCCCGCCGATAAGGATCACCTCAACAGAGGGGTGCGCAACCAGCCCCACGGCAATGCTGGGGCTATGGGTCACCACCGTAATCGGCAGATCCGGCGGCAGGAACGTGATCATCTCCTCCGTGGTCGTCCCGCCATCCATCAGCACGACCTGGCCCGGTTGAATAAGGCTGACCGCCTTTTGGGCAATCGCCTGTTTTGAACGAATCTGCACGTTTTTGCGTATATCGAATGGGGCGAGGGCGGCAGAAACCGGCAGCGCGCCGCCATGTACCCGTTGTAATAACCCCTCGGCCGCCAGCTCCCGGAGATCCCGGCGGATAGAGTCTTCAGAAAGCCCGAAGCGCTGGCTCAGTTCTGAGGAGAGCACCTGTTTCTCCTCGGCCAGAATCTGCAAAATCTGTTGTTTCCGTTGGCTCGCCAGCATGATCTCTCTCTTCACGAATTTTCTTGATATTGCACGATTGTGCATGATAGCGTGTTTTTTGTCACCCTTAATGAGGCCTTAACCGTGGAAAAAGATCGGCAACGCGTGCGGCATATCAGGGAAACCCTGTTATCAGACAACTGGTACACCCTGAAGAAATATACCTTCGAATTTTTACGCCGTGACGGCACCTGGCAGGCGCAGAGCAGGGAGGCGTATGACCGGGGAAACGGCGCGGTGATCCTGCTGTTCAATAAAGCCCGGCGCACCGTGGTATTAACCCGGCAGTTCCGTTTTCCGCTCTATATCAACGGCCACTCCGGCTTTTTAATCGAAGCGGCGGCCGGGCTGCTGGATAACGCCTCACCGGAAGCGCGGGTCATGGCGGAAGCGGAGGAGGAGACCGGCTTTAAGATCGCCCAGGTGCAGAAGGTGTTTGAGGCCTATATGAGCCCCGGCTCCGTGACGGAGAAACTCTACTTTTTCATCGGGGAATATACCGCACACCATCGCCGCGGGGAGGGCGGGGGCATCGTGGAAGAGGGCGAGGATATTGAGGTGCTGGAGTGGCCGTTTGAGCGCGCCCTGGCGGCCATCACTACCGGCGAAATCATGGATGCCAAAACCATCATGCTGCTTCACTACCTGGCTGTACACCACATTCTATAAAGAGTAACCCGTTGAAAATAAAGATGATATTGATCGCAGGGCTGGAAAGGTAACCGGACAGCCAGTTCAATTCTTCTTAAACACCATGCCCTGGTAAGGCACCTTGCGGCAGGCTGAAAGCCGCTGGGCGAGGGTGCCGACATGAATTTCTAATTTATGGCCGTCTGGGTCGAGAAAATAGAATGATTCACCTTCACTGCGGTTCTGTTTCCAAATGGTTACCCCGGCCAGACATAAACGGTGGGTGAAAGAGGAGAAATCCTGTGAATCAATCGTGAAGGCGTAATGTGTGTAATCGCTGTCTTCTGAAGACGTAAAGCGGCGGGCTGCATCTAATGACAGGCATAACCAGAGCGGGCCGCAACTCAAGTAGGCTCCGCTTTCCCAATGTGCCTGAAGGTCCATCTGCAATAAGCCATGGTAGAAATCCAGGCTGGCTGCCATATCAGATACCGCCAGAGTAAGATGATTAAGCCCTTGAAGCATGAACCCCCCTTGCACAATAAATTTGGCCTGATGTTAAGCAGCGAAGAGTAACAGACGAGCAACTGGCTGCACACCTTGTGTCCCCGGCGCGTTCATTTTCTTCGCCCGTACAGCGGATCACTCTGATTTTCTTCTTATCGACGTTAACGTTTGCGGGAATCGGGTACACTGTTAGCGGCACGTTGCCGGTTTGTTTTCATCATTGTTTCTGTCATTTAATTTAATGTTACGGAGTTGTGCATGAATGAAATAACCAGTCTGACCGTTAAAATCCCCACCGAATTAAAAGAGAAGCTGAAAGCCGAGGCAGAAGAGAAGAGCCTCAGCCTGAGCCAGCTGACCGCCGCCCTGCTGGACGAAGTGCTCGCCGGCACTGCGCCAGGTGCCGCCGATGTGGACCGCACCGAATACCAGGATGATCTGGAAGAGAGCATTGAAGCCGACAGTGCCGCGGACAATAGCGCCTCCTCTGAGCCGCCGCTGACGGCCAAAGAACTGCGGGGGCTGAGAAAATTGCTCAGGAAAAAGAAATGACAGCATCAGAAACATTACGGAACAGCGCATCGGCCGAGGGTGTCAGTGAGGCACTTGAGATGCTGCATTCCGGGCAACACCGTTATATCAGGCTCGATTGGAATATTGGCAGTGATGAGTTTTTCCGGCTCGCCTCCGCCTGCGCTGACGCAGGGGCAGAAGTGAAGCAGGATACCGGGGCGTTCGTGATCGTGGCAGAAGAGGCGTAGGCCGCACCCGCCTGCAATGGTCAGGCAGCGGAGACAGCGCTTCTGTCGGTGGGGCAGGTCGCGGGCAACGGCGTCTCTGCCCCTGTTTATTTAACGGCTCAGTGCTGGTTTTCGGGCGTCACCAGCCGGAAATCAACGTTGCCCGTGACGTAGGTGTCCGGGGCATCGCCGCTCTCCAGGTAACGCAGCAGAATATCCGTGGCGAGCTGGGCGTGCTGGCGGGCGTTCTGGTCAATGGTCAGGGAGAGCACATCCTGCGTCAGCAGCGTGCGGGTCAGGGAGTAGAGTTCGTGGGTGATGTAGAGGCAGGCACCCGCCAGCTGGTGCCGCGCCAGCGCCCGGCTCACTTCGGTATTACCCATTCCGGTGTTATACAGCCCCACCACATTCTCCGCCCCGGCCAGGTGCCGCTCCAGCAGCCCGCTGATCAGCGCCCGGTCATCCTGCCCGGCCAGTGCCTCACGCAGGCGCAGATGCGGGAACCGCTGCTGCATCACCTGGCGGAACCCCTCAATGCGTTGCCGGTGCGCCCGGTAGTCAAACCGCCCGCTGACCATGATCACCTCACCCGGTGTCGCCAGCATTTTCCCCATCATCAACCCGGCAGTGCGCCCCGCCTGAAGCTGGTTAATGCCGACGTGGCAGAGCCGCGGCGCGTCCGGCAGATCGGTCACCAGGGTGATCACCGGCACGCCGCGCGCCTTGCAGAGTGCCAGCGCCTCATGGATCGCCGGGTAATCCTGCGCGAACACCATAATGCCGTCGCGGGTACGGCTGCACGCCTCAAGGTGCCGCGCCAGCGTCTCCGGCTGGGACTCAGGGATAAAAGTGCGGTGCAGGGTCAGGCGGCGGTAGCCCAGCCCGTCGGCAATGTGGCTGAAGTCGGCGGCGAGTTGCCTGAAGAAAAAGGAGCCGTTGGCGCTGAGGATCACCTCAATCTGCCACGGGTGGTTATAGGCTTCCGGCAGCACCCGTTTCAGCCCGCTCTGCCGGGCCGCCTGTAACACTTTTCTGGCTGTTGCTGGAGAAACGCCGCCCCGTTCATTAAGCACCCGGTCAACGGTTGCCACACCGACGTCCGCCATTTTGGCGAGCATTTCGAGGGTGAGCTTTTTCATGCGTTTTCCATAACCATAAAAAACCGGCCCTGTGACGGGCCGGTATGTAAAATATTATCGAATATTATGCGGGTGAAAATGTTACCTGCAAGAAGCGAATTGTTGCTAAACGATTCGCGGCTCACGCTCTTCATTAAACACAATGCCGAGCTGGCGGCGCACTTCATCCATCACCGTCAGGGTAGTGAGAGTGGTGGCCAGCGGCCGGATCGGCGACTCCGTCAGCCCTTGCCCCACGCACCAGGCGACATGTTCCGCCTCGTAGCGGAGCTGGGCGTAGTGGTGGCCCTCGTCCTGCCAGTGCAGCGTGTTCCCGCCCTGGTTGGCCGTCAGGGTGAAGTTGCCGGGGGCGTAGAAATGCCCGTCCAGCACCAGCCGCGCCTTGCGCCCCGCAATCACTGCCGTGCCCGGCGTGCTGCTGAACAGCGTGGTGTTCAGCACCGAATGCAGCCCCTTGGCATGGGTAAACAGCATCGACGCCTGCCCATTGACGCCGCCTGGCGCTGCCTGCCCGCGGGCGCAGATTGTGTCAGGCGCGCCGTTGCCGACCTTGACGCTGAATGCCACCAGATAGCTGCCGAGGTCGAGCATCGGCCCGCCCGCCAGATCGGGGTTGAAAATCCGGTGATCGGGCGTGAAAAACTCCCCGTGGTCGGCAATCAGCGTATGCAGCTCGCCCAGTTCGCCCTGCTCCAGCAGTTGGGTCAGCACATCATATTTGGGGGTGAAGTCGCACCACATCGCCTCCATGCAGAACCGCTTCTGCACCTGCGCCTCGGCCTGCAAGGCCCGGCCCTCCTGCGCGTTCAGCGCCAGCGGCTTTTCAATCAGCACATGCTTGCCCGCCCGCAGGGCGTGCAGGCCATCGGGGAAGTGGTGGTTATGCGGCGTGGCGATGTAGACCGCGTCCACCTCTTTCAGCGCCAGCAGCGCGGCGATGTCATCACACACCTTCGGGATCGCCCATTTTTCGGCGAAGCGGGCGGCTTTCTCTTTGGTGCGGCCGGCCACCGCCACCACGTTCTGTTGGGTGTGGCGGCACAGCGCCTCGGTGAAGCGTTCGGCGATCCAGCCGGGGCCGATGATCCCCCAGCGCAGGGTGGGCAGCGGGCCGGGGGCAACCGGGCGGGGGCGGGGCAGAGAGGTCGTTAACATCGTCACTCCTTGTGAGAATCATGATTGGATTAAGGTCGGGTCACGCAGGGTCTACCGACACTATAGAAAGGAGAGGCGCGGCAGGGGTACTTCACCGTTGATGGAAAACCATCAACGCAAACGTACCCAGGATCGGCGGAAAATTTTATGATACCGGCAATGTTATAGTTTTATTAAAAAAATGATTCAGATGTAAAACCAACACCTTATATCCGCGGCCCCCTTCTGCTTCCCACCTGATGAAGCAGAGGGAGCCGTGCCGATTTCACGTGGCCGGGCGCAGGCACTCTCGCCGCCCACCTTCCCGGCCGCGTTTTTTATGGCGACAAAGTAAACCGATTCACCCACGGCGGCTGAAGGCTGCCCGTGAAACCGTGCGCGCCGGTAACAGGCGCTGTGAACATGTTGAGCAATTTTTTTAGTAGCAGGGAAAAGTATGAAACGCAGAGAGTTTCTCACCTCACTGGCCGCCGTCGGGCTGGCCACGTCGTTGCCCGGCGCCCGGGCCGAAGAGATCAGCGGCGGGCAGCCCTGGGAGACCGGGAAGATCAATACCCCGCCCCCACCGCCCCGCACCGGTGGGTTGCAGTTTTTGACCGCCCACGAGTTCGACACCGTCGGCGCGATTGCCGAGCGCTTTATCCCGGCGGATGAGATGAGCCTGAGCGGCAAAGAGGCGGGCTGCGCGGTGTTTATCGACCGCCAGCTGGCCGGGGATTACGGCAACGCCGTGGCGATCTACCGCCTGGGCCGCTTTGTCAAAGGCACGCCGGAGCAGGGCAACCAGTCCCCGCTGACACCTGCCCAGCGCTACCGCCAGGGGCTGGCCGCGCTGGACGCCGCCACCCAGGCGCGGTTCGGCAAGCCGTTCGTCGGGTTAACCGGCGACCAGCAGGATCAGCTGCTGCACGCAATGGAAGCGGACAAGCTCGACCTGGGCGCGGAGGTGGAAACCAAAGTCTTCTTTGAACTGCTGCTGCAAAACGTCCGGGAGGGGTTCCTGGCCGACCCGATTTACGGCGGCAACAAGGGGATGACCAGCTGGAAGATGATCGGGTTCCCCGGCGCGCGCTATGACTTCCGCGATCTGCTGGGCAAAAAAGGGCAGAAGCTGAACATCATCCCGACCAGCCTGATTGATAACACCCTGTGAGTGGGCTCTTTTTTACGTCGTACGGTATCTGAAATAATGAAAAATGTTCGTCCAAAAGCTGATGTTGTGATTGTCGGCCTGGGGTGGTGCGGCTCCCTGATTGCTGAGGAGCTGACCCGCGCCGGGTTGAATGTGGTGGCCATTGAGCGCGGCCCCTGGTTTGAGACCGCCACCGATTTCCCGCCCTCTATCGACACCGACGAGCTGCGCTGGGACACCCGCCGCAGCATGTTGCTGCCGCCCGCCGTGGAGACCACCACGTTCCGCAACACCCTCCAGCAGAAAGCGCTGCCGACCCGTGACTGGAACCTGAATGAGCTGGGTTACAACGTCGGCGGTTCCGGCACCCACTGGGCCGGGATGGCGTGGCGCTTTACGCCGTTTGACTTCGAGCCCTACAGCCAGACCGTGGCGCGCTACGGCAAAAAACAGATCGCCGACGGCCTGATCCTCCAGGACTGGGGGGTGACCTATGACGAGCTGGAGCCGTTCTACGATCGCTTCGAGAAAATCGCCGGGGTCTCCGGCAAGGCCGGGAAGCTGAACGGCAAAACCATCGAGGACGGCAACCCCTTTGAGGGCAACCGCAGCAGCGAATACCCGCTGCCGCCGCTGGAGGGGATGCGCCTTACCGACCTCTTCCGCGATGCCGCCAAGTCCCTGGGCCAGCACCCGTTTATGGTACCGGCCGGGCAGGCCTCCCGCGCCTACGTCAACCCGCTTGGCGTGCGCATGGGGCCATGCACCTATTGCGGCTACTGCCTCTACTACGGCTGCGGTAACTTCTCCAAGTCCAGCCCGAACGCCTGCGTGATCCCGGCGCTGATGCAGCGCGGCAATTTCACCGTGCTGACCGACTCCGCCGTGGTGCGCGTCAACAAAGCTGAAGACGGCAAAACCGCCACCGGCGTCACCTACATCGACCGCAATAAGCAGGAGTGGGAGCAGCCGGCCGGCATTGTGATCCTCTCGGCGTTCCAGATGCAGAACGTGCGTTTGCTGCTGCTGTCGAAAATCGGCCGCCCGTACGATCCGGTCACCAAAAAAGGGGTGGTGGGGCGCGCCTACAGCTTCCAGACCGTCTCCGGGGCCAGCCTGTTCTTTGAGGATGAGAACCTTAACCAGTTCATCGGCGCGGGGGCGCTCTCCCAGCAGGTGGATGACTTCAACGGCGACAACTTCGACCACACCGGCATGGGCTTTATCGGCGGCGCAGGCATTCTGGTGGTGGCGCGCGGTGCGCGGCCTATCGGCAATGCCGATGCCCTCCCGCCCGGCTCACCGCGCTGGGGCAAAGGCTGGAAAGAGGCCTACACCCACGCCTTCCAGAACGCGACCTTTATCTTCGGGCAGGGCACCAGCTTCTCCCACGAAGATTACTACCTCGACCTCGACCCGGAATATGTGGACGACAACGGCAACGCGCTGCTGCGCGTCACCTTCGACTACAACGAGAACGATCGCCGCTCGGCAAAATTCATCGAAGAGAAGAGTGTGGAGCTGGGCAAGGCCATGGGCGCGAAAACCGTGATCGGCACCAACTCCGCCTCAGGGCACTATTCGCCCTATAACTTCGCCAGTGACCACACCATCGGCGGCGCGGTAATGGGCACCGACCCGGAGACCAGCGTGCTTAACCGCTACCAGCAGAGCTGGGACATGCACAACCTGTTTGTGCTGGGGGCCTCCTCCTTCCCGAATAACGCCGGGTACAACCCGACCGGGACCATCGGCGCGCTGAGCCTCTGGACGGCGAAAGCCATTATTGAACAGTACCTCAAAAACCCTGGCCCGCTGGTGAAGGTGTAACATGAAAAAATTCAGATTAGCCGGCGGCATCGTGGTAGCGGCCGCCGTGGCGGCGGGCGTGATGCTCTGGATGAACGGCTCCACCGCCGCCGATGAGGTGGCCGGTGACCATACGCGCACCGATGCGCCGCTGACCGACGCCGATGCAGCCGCCGTGGCGCGCGGCCACTATGTGGCGCTGGCGGGGGACTGCGTCGCCTGCCATACCGCGCCGGAGAGCAAACAGGCTTACTCCGGCGGCTACGCCATCAGTACGCCGTTCGGCGGCATTTTCGCCAGCAACATCACCCCGGATGCGGAAACCGGCATCGGCGCGTGGACGGAGCGCGACTTCTTCCGCGCCGTGCGCCACGGCAAAGGCAAAGAGGGGGAGAACCTCTACCCGGCAATGCCCTATAACGCCTACGTGAAAGTCAGCGATCAGGACATGCACGACCTCTGGATGTACATGCGCTCGGTGAAGCCGGTACACAACGCGGTGCCGGAGACCAACCTGCCGTTCCCGTACAACATCCGCCTGGCGATGATGGGCTGGAACCTGCTGTTCTTCAAAAACGCCCCGTTCAAACCTGACCTGACCAAAAGCGCCGAATGGAACCGGGGGGCCTACCTGGTGGAGGGGCTGGAGCACTGCGCCGCCTGCCACACGGCGAAAAACCTGATCGGCGGCGACACCAGTGCCTATTTGCAGGGCAGTAACCTCAGCGAGTGGTATGCACCGGAGATCACCAGCAACAAGGTGACCGGCATCGGGAACTGGAGCCGCGACCAGGTGGTGCAGTACCTGAAGCTGGGCAGCAACCATGTGGCGGTGGCCTCCGGCCCGATGGCGGAAGCGGTGACCAACTCCACCCAGTACCTCACCGACGCCGACCTCTATGCGATCGCCACCTACCTGAAGTCGCAGCCCGGCTCCGACCGCCGCAAACCGCAGGCGCTGCCGGCCGGCGACCCGCAGATGAAGATGGGGGCCAACCTGTATGAGGTGAACTGTACCGCCTGCCACAGCAGCGACGGCACCGGCATCCCGCATCTGGCGGCCAGCCTGGCGGATAACCCGGCCATCATCGGGCCGGACGCCTCCTCGCTGATCTCGACGGTGTTGCAGGGCGGGCGCGGGGCGGTGACCCACGGCAACCCCACCAGCGGGGCGATGCCGAGCTTCGCCTGGAAGTTCACCGACGAGCAGGTGGCGGCGGTGACCACCTACATCCGCAACGCCTGGGGCAACGCCGCCTCCCCGGTCAAGGCAAGCGAGGTGGCAGGCAAACGTGAGGTACTGAAGTTACCGCCACAGATGCCCGCCCAGAGCGCAGCCTCCCGGTAACCCTCTCCCCGGCCACGCCCTGTGGCCGGGAATTATCCCTCGCGCGCCAGCTGGTACACCCAGTCATCATAAACCCGGCCATGAAGGGGATAACTCTCCTTAATCACCGCCGTTCGCCGGAAGCCGTTTTTCTCCAGTACCCGGCCGGAGGCGCTATTTTCTGCCACAATCACCGCTTTCAACAATTGGATCGGCGTATGCCGGAACGCAAACTCACAGAGCGCCCGCAGCGCCTCTCCGGCAACGCCGCGCCCCTGCGCCGCCACCGCGACCGTATACCCAACCTCCGCGACATCCGGCCCCTGCTCACCGTGACGTAACCCGATATGGCCCAGCGGCGTGTCATCGCCATGCGCCCGGATAATAAAGTCCAACGGATGTGCCGCGCCCGGCACCCAGGGTTGCAGACGATGTTCAAATTGCGCCCGGATCGCTTCGGCAGGGGCAATCTCCGACATATAACGCATGATGCCGGCATCCTGGCGCAACTGAAGGAAAAAGGGCCAGTCATGTTCAGCCAGCCGGGTCAGGGTAAAACGGGGGGTAAGTAAAGGCTCCATCCGCCGTGCTCCATGTGATAGGGGGAAGGGTAACCCTAACCGCTTTGGCGGCGCGGCACACCGGTTTTATGCAGCCTTTTTACCCGTTTTTTCACCGCACAACGAAACAATTATCGCGTTAGGAATAATAGTAGGGTGACAGGCAAGACTACCTGGAGAGCAACATGAATTCCGTTATTGATACCCTGACCAGCCATCGCAGTGAAAGAAGTTTTCTCGATACCGCTATTTCAGATGACACGCTGGAGGCGATTATCGCGTCGGCTTACCGTGCGCCGACCTCGGTCAACTCGCAGCAGGTGTCAGTGATTGTGACGCGCGACAGCGCGCGCCGCAGCCAGATTGCCGCGATTGCCGGTGGGCAGCCGTGGATCGCGCAGGCCCCGGTGTTCCTGACTTTTGTGCTGGATATGCATAAAAGCGAGCAGGCGATTGCGCTGAACGGCGAAACCCAGATCGCCCACGAGAGCATCGAGAGCCTGGTCTCCGGCTGCACCGACATCGGCATCGCGCTGGCCTCCGCCATGGCCGCGGCGCGCTCCGCCGGTTTGGGTGTGGTACCGATTGGTGGCATCCGCCGCAGCCCGGACGAGATGATCGACCTGCTGGAACTGCCGTCCCTGACCTTCCCGGTGGTGGGCCTGGCGATCGGCTACGTGGACCAGCCGGCGCACCAGAAACCGCGCCTGCCGCTGGCCACCTTCCGCCATACCGAGACCTATAACAAGGACGGCCTGCCGGAGATGATCGCCGACTATAACCGCGAGATTCAGCAGCATTGGGAAACCATCGGCCGCACCGACGGCGACAGCTGGAGTGAAAGCGTCGGCGGTTATTATAAAAATATCTATTTCCCGAAAGTCCTGCCGGCCATTATCAAGCAAGGCTTCGGCACCGGGAAATAATCTCTGGCGGCGAAAGGGAGACCTTTCGCCGCTGTTTTCTCCGCGCGTTTCCCCCTGCCTTTTGCCGTTTCCCCTGCTTTTTTGTTCCGGTATTCCCCGGCGTCTACCTCCTCCTGAGTGTTAAAAAAATGTTGCCCCTACGCTATACTGCGTCGCCGGTAGGCCAGGCTGTCGCCTGCGCCGGTTCAGGGATCATGTCAGGAGGGAGCGATGTCAGATTCAGTAAGCAAGGTGTCCACGGAGACGACCTTGTCGGGTGAAGTGTTCCGCGGGGTGCTGGCGGCGCTGCCGGTGATGATCGGCATTTTGCCGTTCGGGCTGCTGCTGGGGGCGCAGGCCGCCCAGAAAGGGTTCACGGCGGGCGGGCTGTCACTGCTGACCGGGCTGAACTTCGCCGGGGGATCGGAGTTTGCGGCCATCGCGCTCTGGACTTCCCCGCCGCCGCTGCTGACCATCGTGCTGGTGAGCCTGCTGGTGAACAGCCGCCACCTGCTGATGGGGGCGTCGCTCGCCCCCTACCTGCACCATCTCCCGGCCAGGAAAGCGCTGCCGGCGCTGTTTTTCATGTGCGACGAGTGCTGGGCGATGGGCATGGCGGACGCCCTGGAGCGCCGCGCCCGCGGGCTGGCCCCGGCGCTGAGCATGGGCTTCTATGCCGGGGTGGCGGGTGCGCTCTGGCTGCTCTGGGTATTCTCCACCGGAGCCGGGGTGCTGGTCGGCCCGATGCTGGGTGACATTACCCGTTTCGGGTTTGATATGGCCTTCCCGGCGGTATTTCTGGTGCTGCTCAAAGGCATGTGGCGCGGCACCCGGGCAGCGCTGCCGTGGCTGGTGAGCCTGGTGAGTGCCGGGGCGGCCTGGCACCTCTTTCCCGGCACCGCCTATTACGTGCCGGTGGGGGCGCTCTGCGGTATCGCCGCCATTCTGCTGCTGGGGAAAAAAGCATGAGCACCACCACGATCCTGACCATCCTGCTGATGGCCGCCACCACCTACCTGACGCGGGTCGGCGGCTACCTGCTGCTGCGTGACCGCCAGCTCGGCCCGCGCACCCGTGCCGTAATGGAAGCCGCGCCGGGCTGCGTGCTGATCACGGTCATTGCCCCGCATTTCGTCACCCGCCAGCCTGCCGAGATCCTGGCACTGGCGATCACCCTGCTGGCCGCGATGCGGTTTTCGCTGCTGCCGGTGGTGGTGATCAGCGTGGCCGCCACCGGGTTGCTGCGCCATTTCATGTAGAGGGTAAAACCGCGCTTTACGGCTGCTTGTCTGAGCGGTGCAGGGCAGCGGCCGCGCGTTCAGTCACGGCGCGGCGCTTCGCCACAAAGGCAGCGCTCTGAGCGAGGGCAGCCTGCAGCAAGGCCGGGGAGGCGCTCTGCGGCGAACCGGCAAAGAAGGGCGGTGCCGGGTCATACTCCATATGCAGCTGGATCAGCTGCGCCGCCTCTTCCCCGTAGATCTCCGAGACCACATGCAGCGCAAAATCGATGCCGGACGTCACCCCGGCACCGGTGATGCGGTTGCGGTCATGCACCACACGCTCGGCAACCGGCGTGGCCCCCAGCAGGGCGAGCTGGTCCAGCGACGCCCAGTGGCTGGTGGCGCGATAACCCTGCAGCAGCCCGGCCGCCCCGAGCACCAGCGAGCCGGTGCAGACCGAGGTCACCAGCCGCACCTTTTGCGCCTGCTGGCGCAGGAACGCCAGCGTCTCCTCATCTTCCATCAGGGCAATCTGCCCCGGCCCGCCAGGCACGCAGATCACATCCAGATCCGGGCAGTCGGCAAAGGTGGCGGTGGGCAGCAGGCCAAGGCCGCGGTCAGCCTTCACCGGATCGAGGGTTTTCCAGATCAGGTGAACATCGGTATAGGGCGCACGCACAAACACCTCATACGGCCCGGTCAGGTCAAGCTGGGTCAGGTTGGGGAACAGCAAAAAACCCACGGTAAGGGGGCGCGACATAGGGTCATCCTTGTTAAGAAGCGGTGACTTACCTTGCGCAACTTTCCGGCAGGTTGCAAGCCCTGGTTGGTTGAGTCGATCGCCGGGGCAGGGCTTGGCGCTATTTCCCACTCAGCGCCTCGGCCGGAAATGCCGTGGCGAGGCAGTCGATCAATGCCCTCACGGCCGGGGGCAGGCCGCGCCGGGTGGTGAATACCAGGTGCACCCGCCCCGTCCGGCTGTGCCAGTCGGGCCAGAGGTGGATCAGTGACCCCTGCGCCAGTGCCTCGCGGCAGCTGTGGTCGGGCAGGAAAGCGATGCCCAGACCCTGGATCGCCGCCTTGCGCACGGCAGAGAAATCGCTGCAGGTCATGCGCGGCGCGTGGTGCAGGGCATAGGTTTCGCCACCCGTTGATTCCAGCTCCCAGAGGATCTCGCCCGGCTCGTCCTGGGTGCCGAGCGTCGGCAGGGCGGAGAGCGCGCTGATCGCCTCTTGCTGTTGCGCCGCCCACTGCGGCCCGGCCACCAGAATGCGCCGCGACTGGCCGATCGACCGCATAATCAGCTCCGCATCGCTGGTCAGTGCCGTGCGTACCCGCAGCGCCACATCAATCCGCTCTTCAATCAAATCCACCGCGCGATCGAGCGCAATCAGTTGCAGCCTGACCTTAGGGTAACGGCTGAGAAAGCCGGTGATGATGTCCGACACCACCTCCACCATGCCGGTCGGGCAGCTGAACCGCACCAGGCCGTGCGGTGCGTCCTGCGCCTCCGCCACGGCCGCTTCCGCCTGTTCCGCCTCCAGCAGCATCGCCCGGCAGCGCAGGTAGAACGCCTGCCCTACCTCCGTCACCCGGAAACGGCGGCTGGTGCGCTCAATCAGCCGCACCCCGAGGCGCGCCTCCAGCCCGGCAATGCGGCGGCTGAGTTTGGATTTCGGTTCATGCAGCGCGCGCCCGGCAGCGGCAAACCCGCCGTGGGTGACCACTTCAGCAAAGTAGCGGTAGTCATTCAGGTCAATACGCATTGGGCTCTCCATCGTTCACTTTATAGAACGATAGGTACCATTTTTGCTGACTTTTTGCACTATCGTTCCGGTGATAGGCTGTTTCTCAACAACCCGATAACCCCTGAAATCACGGAGAAACACAATGAACGCAACATTTTCCCAGAAAGTCGTGGTAGTGACCGGCGCAACCAGTGGTATTGGCCTGGCAACGGCGAAAGCCTTCGCCGATCAGGGGGCGGCGGTGTTTATCACCGGCCGCCGTGAAGAGACGCTGGCTGCCGCCGTGAAAGCGATCGGCGGTGATGTGACCGGCGTACAGGGGGATGTCAGCCGGCTCGCTGACCTTGACCGCCTGTATGACGCGGTGCAGCAGAAGCACAACCATATCGATGTGGTGGTCGCCAACGCCGGTGGCGGTGAATTTGCGGAGCTGGGCGCGATCACAGAGGCGCACTACCAGCAGACCTTTGATACCAACGTCAAGGGGGTGCTGTTCACGGTGCAGAAAGCGTTGCCGCTGCTGCGTGACGGCGGCGCGGTGGTGTTGACCTCGTCCACCACCAGCATTTCCGGCACCCCGGCGCTGAGCGTCTACTCCGCGACCAAGGCGGCGGTGCGCAGCTTCGCCCGCACCTGGATACTGGATCTCAAACCGCGCCGCATCCGGGTGAATGCCATCAGCCCCGGCGTCACCGAAACCAGCGGGCTGGACACGCTGTTCGGCGGCGGCGAGCAGGCCGCAGGCACCAAAGCCTGGCTGGCGGAGAGCATCCCGGCCGGGCGGGTCGGCCAGCCCGAAGAGATCGCGAATGCGGTACTGTTCCTGGCCTCGGACGCGGCAAGCTACATCAACGGCGTCGAGCTGTTCGTGGATGGCGGCCAGGTACAGATTTAACAAACCGGGGGCGGCCCCCCGTCTTTTATCCCCCTGGTTTGCAGCAGGCCGGCACCCCGCCGGCCTGGGTACGCTCCGCTGTTACTGACTTTTGATCCCCGTCACATTCCCTCGTCTGCGCTGCCGCTGTGTATGATCCGGCTCACCTTTTTTTGTTAAAAAAATATTAAGTCTCCAGTTATTGCATACGATGCTTAAAAGATATGTCAATTTAAAACAAGGGGTTAACCTTCCGATACATGCCTGCGGTGACAATAATCTCAAGATTATTTACATACATTTTCATAACAGAGCAGCTGTGCCCCGTTTCGCAGCGCGCTTTCACCACTGATAAGAGGGACTGACTTTGCTGACGATACTTGGTTTTTCAATGGTGACCTGCTTTATGTATCTCATCATGACGAAACGGATGTCAGCGCTGATTGCGCTGATCATTGTGCCGACCCTGTTCGCGTTGGCAGGCGGTTTTTACCACGGACTGGGCGAGATGATGTTAAACGGCGTCAAGGCACTGGCCCCTACCGGCGTGATGCTGACCTTCTCCATCCTCTATTTTGGGTTGATGATCGATGCCGGGCTGTTTGACCCGCTGGTGCGCGCTATTTTGCGGATCGTGCACGGTGACCCGCTGAAAGTGCTGGTGGGCACCGCCGTGCTGACTCTGCTGGTCTCCCTCGACGGTGACAGCTCCACGACTTATATGATTGCCGTGGCGGCATTCCTGCCGCTCTACCGCAAGCTCGGCATGAATGTGCTGGCGATGACCTGCCTGATTAACCTCGCCAGCGGCATCATGAACCTCTCCCCCTGGGGCGGGCCGACCGCCCGCGCGGCAGCGGCGCTGAACATCGATGCGCTGGATATTTTCATCCCGATGCTGCCGGCGATTTTCCTCGGCTGCGTCACGCTGGTGGGGCTGGCGATGCTGTTCGGCCTGCGCGAGCGCAAACGGCTGGGGGTGATGCGCTTCGACAACGCGCATTTCGGGACGATCGACCTCGGCTTTGGGGATGCCGAAGAGAATGAGGCCAACCGCCGCCCGCGCATGTTCTGGCCTAACTTTATCCTCACTACGGTGCTGCTGGTGCTGCTGGTCGTCGGGCTGCTGCCGATCCAGATCCTGTTTATGCTGGCGTTCGCGATTGCGGTGATGCTTAACTACCCGTCCCTGGAGCAGCAGAAAGCGCGCATCAGCGCCCATGCCGGTAACGTGCTGGCGGTGACCTCGCTGATTTTCGCCGCCGGGGTCTTTACCGGTATCCTCTCCGGCACCGGCATGGTGGACGCGATGGCGAAAAGCCTGCTGGCGATCATTCCCCACAGCTTCGGCCCCTATCTGGCAGTGTTTACTGCCATCGTCAGCCTGCCGTTCACCTTCTTTATGTCCAATGATGCATTTTACTTCGGCATCCTGCCGGTGATTGCGCAGACGGCGGCCAACTACGGCATTACGCCGGAGGAGATCGCCCGCGCCTCAATCATCGGCCAGCCGTTCCACCTGCTCAGCCCGCTGGTACCGTCAGTCTACCTGCTGGTGGGGCTGGCAAAAGTCGACATCGGCGACCATCAGCGTTTCGCCATTAAGTGGGGCATCCTGGTCAGCCTGGCACTGATGGCCGGCGGCCTGCTGTGCGGTGCCTTCCCGCTCTACCATGCCGGGTAAGGGCAGGGCAGAGGTCAGAATCTTCCGGAAAACGGCGCGGGTTTGCCGCGCCAACCGGAGAAAACATAAAATCTTTGCTACGGTTAATACTCGAGTCATAACAAGGAGCAAGGCATGGGACTGTTTGATTTTGTGAAAGATGCGGGTGAAAAACTGTGGGATGCGGTCAAAGGCAACGAGTCGCAGGCCAGCGAAGCCCTTAAGAAACACATCAATAAACTGAATCTGCCGGGCAGCGACAAAGTGGATGTAAAGGTCGACGGCAATAAAGCCGTGGTAACCGGTGACGGCCTGACCCAGGAGCAGAAAGAGAAGATCCTGGTGGCGGCGGGTAACGTGCACGGCATCAGCGAAGTGGATGACCAGGTGACCAGCGCCGCCAGCGAGCCGGCGTCGCAGTTCTACAACGTGGTCTCCGGCGACACGCTGAGCAAGATCTCCCAGAAAATGTACGGTGACGCGAACCAGTACAACAAGATTTTCGAGGCCAACCGGCCGATGCTCTCCAGCCCGGACAAGATTTACCCGGGCCAGAAGCTGCGTATCCCGGCCTGATCCTGCCTGTCAGCGCCCCGGCCAGCCGGGGCGTTGACCTTTCCCGTGGTTTATCAATTTTGGCTCAAACCTTTTGCTTATCCGCCTAATAGTTACAACATACATATAACAATTCACAACAATATTTCTTTTTCAGCCACGGAGAACACATTTTTGCCTGGTAATGTAACATTTCACTTTGCGCCTTCCCGGTGCGCCGTCCGCCGGAAAGCGCTGGACAGGGCAGGTGTTAGCCTGGGCAAAATAATGAACAGCGCGGCATGCCCTGGCATTTTATCGCGCTATTTAAGGGGAAAATAAATAGCGCTTGCTAATGCCTGTTAATTATGTGTAAATAGCGTTCTCGGTTTGTGGTAAAGATTTTTGAAAGCAGTTTTAAACAAGTGATTCTCCGTCTTAGCGATATCTTCAGATACCCCTTCTTCAGCGAAATTTCTTCTTTTAGCGCCCCATAAATTCTCACTAAAAAAACAGACCTTCTTCGCCTCTATGGCGGCCTAAAAAAACAGAAAGGAAATGTCTATGTCTACTAAAATGACGGGTTCAGTAAAATGGTTCGACGCGGGTAAAGGTTTTGGTTTTATTTCTCCGGCTGACGGCAGCAAAGATGTGTTCGTGCACTTCTCTGCCATCCAGAGCAATGATTTCAAAACCCTGGAAGAGAACCAGCGTGTTGAATTCAGCATCGAACAGGGTGCGAAAGGCCCTTCAGCCGTGAACGTCGTCGCGCTGTAAGCCAAAAAAGCAGGGCACAATTAACGTGCAATCGCGATGATGGGTTTCCCGGAGCAGCCACGTTTCCCCGCCTTGCCTTATTCACCCCGGCCTGTTATTTACCACACGGTGCCGGGGTGAAGAAAATACGTCATTAGCTCAGTTGGAAGAGCGGCAACCCTATTTCACAGGTTGGCAGTCCGGGGTTCGAACCCTCGATGACGGTCCACATTTTCTGTTATTTCCTGTTTATCATTATTGACCCACAGCAAAGCCTGTTTATTTCCTTTTATTCATGCGCACGTTTTGCTGCCGGAAATAAAAAACACCCCGTGAGCCTTTGGCCGCGGGGTGTTTTTTTTATGCGTAATCAGAAATAAAAAAGCGATCGGGCTATTTGCGCACATGCGGCCGCGACCAGCCTATTCAGCCATCGGTGCCGTAAAGGCTTTGGGCAGGGTGAGGTCAAGGTTTTTGGTATCCAGGGGCGTGATAATAGGAATAGTTAACAGTGATGGCAGTAATATCATCCTGTCACAGGCGGCAGGCTTCACCCCCCCGGTGTTGAAGCGAAATAACAGGCAGATAGCGTTATGCTGCCTCTCTGTTGCCTGACCCGTTACCAGATTCCATGAGGCATTCATGAACGACAACGCGTTGATTTGCTATAAAACCCTGCCGGTCTGGCACCATGACACGCTGCCTGCCGCGTTTCAGCAGCAGCACAATACACAGCCGGGCACCTGGGCGCAGCTGACCATCCTGAAGGGCACGCTGGAGTTTGCCCTGCTCACCGGGCAGGGCGAGGTGACGGCGCAGTTCACCGTTGACCGGGACCACCCGCCGCCGCGCATCGCGCCGCAGCAGTGGCACCGCATTGTGTCATTCAGCCCGGATATTGCCTGCCAATTGGCGTTCTACTGTGAACCGGCGGCTTACTTCCATAAAAAATATCAGCTGACGCTGCCCCACTCCGAGGTGATTAACGCGGCCGGGCGCGTTCCACCGGGGCGGGCGCTGGATCTGGGCTGCGGCAACGGCCGCAACGTGCTCTACCTGCAACAGCGGGGGTTTACCGTTGAAGGGTGGGACAGGCACGCCGACAGCCTGGCAAACCTGCAAAAGATCGTAACGGCTGAGAACCTGGCAGGTATCACGCTGGCGCAGCATGACCTGAACGACGTCAGCATTCAGGGGCAGTACGATTTTATCTTGTCGACGGTGGTGATGATGTTCCTGCAACCGGCAAGCATTGCGCCGCTGTTACAGCAGATGCAGCAGGCCACCGCGCCGGGCGGGGTTAACCTGATCGTGGCGGCGATGGACAGCGAAGACTACCCCTGCGTAATGCCATTCCCGTTCACCTTCCGGGCCGGGGAGCTGCGTGATGCCTACGCAGGCTGGGAGATCCTGAAATACAATGAGAACCCCGGCGCGCTGCATAAAACTGATGAGCGGGGGGAACGGATAAAACTGCGCTTCGCCACGCTGCTGGCGCGCAAGGGGCGCGGGTAAAGGTAAGGCAAACGAAAGCGAAACGACAAAAAGCGGCCTGAGCGGTATTCCTTAACTTAACGCTATTTCTCGCGGCGTGGAAAGGTTGAAAATCACCGGTTTGATGGGCGCGGCGACTTATACAAAACACGGGGTGAACAACAGGCCGGCATCAGAACGATGCCGGCCCGCAGACTTACCCTAGTTGCGGCCAGTACTCTTTATTGGCCTCAATTAAGTCATCAAGGAGCGCTTTTGCGACAGAGGCGCTCGGCACCGTTTTCGACAGGGTGATGGCCTGCCACAGTTTCAGGTATGACCCCTGCTCCCAGGCATCAACCACCAGTTTTTCCACCGCCACCTGCTGGCTCATCAGCCCTTTCTGGAAATGCGGGATAGTGCCTACCGTCAGCGGCTCCGGGCCGTTTTTCCCCACCAGACAGGGGATCTCCACCATCGCGTCGGCATCGAAATTGGCGATAGCGCCGTTGTTCGGCACGATCAGCAGCATGCGCTGTTGCGTGTTGAAGGCGATGGCGGCGGCCAGGTCGACGATATACGAGGCGTGCTCATCGATTTCCAGCTCCCCGGCGGCGGAATGCCCCGCCTCGATAATGGCACGGCAAGCACTGAACACGTGCTTCTCCCGGTGATCCATCACCTCGTTTGCCCGCGTGCGCTCAGGATTGGCGTGCGCGACGACATAATCCGGGAAAAGGTAATATTTCAGATAGGTATTGGGCAACGTCGCCGGGTCCAGCGCCTGCACATCCTTCGCTTTGGCGAAGGTGTCGTTCCAGCTCGCTTCCGTATGGGCGTCATTTGACGGGGGAATATACCCGTGTTCAGACACATACCGGCGCAGCGCGGGCATCAAATCGTTGCCTTCCCTGTCCTCTACCGAATGCCACCAGCCAAAGTGGTTCAGCCCGTAATAGCGGGTGATCATCTGTTTGCGGTCTTGCAGGCCGAGGATCTGGGCCATGCGCCCTTCAATGCCAATCGGCATATCGCAGATATTGAGGATTTTAGCCGTCGGGCGCAGCCGCCGCGTCGCTTCCGCGACAATCGCCGCCGGGTTGGAGTAGTTCAGCATCCAGGCATCCGGCGACCAGGTCTGCATATAATCCACCAGTTCCAGCACGCCGCCGATGGATCGCATCCCGTAGGCGATACCGCCCGGCCCACAGGTTTCCTGGCCGACCACGCCGTGCCGCAGCGGGATCTTCTCGTCTTTTTCGCGCATCGGGTATTTGCCCACGCGAATATGCGCCATCACAAAATCGACATCGCTGAACGCGGTTTGCGGGTCGGTGGTGTAACAAAAATCGATGTCCGGTGCCTGTTCACGCAGGATGATTTTACAGGCTTCGGCAATCGTCTCCTGGCGCGCGCCGTCGTTGTCATAAAACTTCAGTGCCCGTAACGGCAGGCGATCCTGATTGGCGAGTAACATCAACACGATGCCGGGTGTAAAGGTGCTGCCGCCGCCGGCAATAACAACTGAGAATTTTTTCATGATATGACCTCTGTCATGGGGGAGGGTTGGTGTGATAAAGGGGCTTTCATCAGGTTTTCCAGCTGATCGCGCACCAGGGGAACGTGCAGGCCGACAATTACCTGAATGGCATTGCCGCGCCGCACGACGCCATGCGCGCCCAGGGCTTTAAACACATCGTCGCTTTGGGTTTTCGCCATATCGGCCAGCGTGATACGCAGCCGCGTGGCGCAGTTATTGACGCTTTCAATATTCGCCGCGCCGCCCAGCGCATGCAGGAAACCGGCGGCCTGCCCTGTTTTGGCCTCTGCGGCGGCAGGCGTCCGGCCCTGCGACGCTTTGTAATCGGCTTTGCTGTAGAGTTTGATGTCGCTCTCTTCACGGCCGGGGGTTTTCAGGTTGAAGCGCAGGATTAACGTGCGGAAAACCACAAACCATATCGCGGTGAAAGAGAGGCCGATGCCGAGCTGAATAAACATCACCGACGCGTGGTGATGGAACAGGGGCATCCAGTTGAGGGGTAAAAACTCATTCAGCAACCCGCCGCCGAACATACCGACGACGCCTGCCATATACATGATGGCGGTCATGGTGGCCGCTAACAGGGCGTGAATAACAAACAGAAACGGTGCGATAAATAAGAAGGTGAACTCCAGCGGTTCAGTAATGCCGACCAGAATAGCGGTCAGGGTAGCCGGGATTAATAACCCGGCGACTTTCACCCGGTTTTGCGGCGCGGCTGTGTAATAGATCGCCAGCGCAATTCCCGGTGCGCCAAAGACTTTGGAATTACCGTGCATCGCAAAACCGCCCGCCGGGAAGAGATCTTTTAATGGCTGCGTGCTCTGGCTAAATTCATTGATATGCTGAACCCAGTAGGGCTGTAATCCGCCTTCAATCACCGCCGGGCCAAAAATAAAGGGGCCATAAACGAAATGGTGCAAACCTGTGGGAATTAACAGCCGCTCAAGCAGCGTATAGATCCAGACGCCCAGCGCCCCCGCGCCGCTTAAGAACGATTGCAGCGACCCAATCGCCACCTGCACCTTCGGCCAGCCCAGGAGCGTCAGCCATGCGCAAGGCAGCATAACGAAAAAGGCAACGATCACCACAAAAGAGGTGCCCTGGAAAATGCCGAGGAAAACCGGCAGGGGCTTATCATAAAAACGGTTATGGAGGGCCGTTACGAGGCCGGAAATAACAATGGCACCAATAATGCTGGTATCCAGCGTTTTAATCCCGGCGATCATCGCCAGGCCGCTCCCTGCTACCGGTTCGCTGTTAAAATTAACGTGGAAAAAATCCCCCCAGACCATGCCCATCGCGCCGATAAAATAGTTCCAGGTAAGAAAGGAAATTAAGACGGCGAGGCAGGCCCGGCCATGCGCCTGTTTAGCCAGACCCAGCGGCAGGCCCACGGCGAAAATAAGCGGCATATTACGAAAGACCGCCCAGCCGCCTTCTTCAATAATCTTGACGATCTGAAAAAACAGGCTGTCGGGGCGCGTCAGCGACCCGCCAATAAACAGGGGGTTTTGCAGCATAATGGCAATACCCACGACCATACCGGCAAACGGAAACAGCAAAACAGGGGTAAACATCGCGCCCCCAAAACGTTGTATTTGACTGAGCATTTTTACATCCTCATAAAACAACACATGTAGGGTGAAGGGTTTTTTTAGTAATACTGCTGAAGGGAGAATAGAGAGCCGGGCTTCCGGCAACATGGCGCGCCGCTGCGAACCGTGATCGCATTCATGGTTTTATTTTGCGCACTCAGGTCTACTTTTCTTAAATAAGCTGGACATGTTCAGCGGCATTATCCCTGTTCACAGGCACAGAGAGATCTACAGATGATCTATAAATCCATTGCAGAACGGTTACGCCTGCGGCTGAACTCGTCGGATTACAACATTGGCAGCCCGCTGCCCGGCGAGAAAACCCTGGCGCAGGAGTTTGGCGTGGCGCGGATGACCATCCGTAAGGCGGTGGATTTGCTGGTAGGCTGGGGATTGGTGGTGCGCCGCCATGGCAGCGGAACCTTTGTGGCGCGTAAGGATGTCCATCACGAAACCACCAACCTTACCGGCTTTGTGGAGGTGATGCGCCAGCAAGGGAAAAACGTTTCCAGCAAGGTGCTGGTGTTTGAACTGATGCCCGCGCCGCCCGCCATCGCCAGCCAGCTGCGCATCCAGGTTAACGAGCGGATCTACTTTTCGCGGCGCATACGCTTTGTGGACGGCAAACCGCTGATGCTGGAGGACAGTTATATGCCGGTGAAACTGTTCCGGAACCTGTCGCTGGTGCATCTCGAGGGGTCAAAATTTGATTATATTGAGAAGGAGTGCGGGATTACCATCAGCGGCAACTATGAAAGCCTGACGCCGATCCTGGCGGATAAACAGCTCGCCGGCTTTATCAATGTGCCTGAAAACACGCCGCTGCTGCGGATCACCTCACTTTCCTATAGCGACAGCGGCGTGTTTCTTAATTATTCCGTGATGTTCCGTAATACCCGCGATTATCAGGTGGATTACCACCTGCACCGCATCCGCCCGGAGGCATTGCTCACCCATTCCCCGGAATGAGCGCTTCCCATGCGCTTTTCCGGCATGTGGGGATAGGGCGATTCAGCCTAGTGGCGCTCACTCTCCCCCGGGTGTTGGCTCTCCTGCCAGTGCGCCTCGCAGCGGGTAATGGCGTCGCTCACCAGGTCACGCAGCGCGGCGGCGCTGTCGCTGTAGCCGTAATCCATCACGGAGCTTGCCTCCTGCTTCTCCTGCTCAGCGGCCAGGCTGATGCGCTCCTCGCTCTCTACCCAGCCGCTGCCGGTGCTTTGCCGCTCAAACAGCAGCGCATACTCCGGGGTCTGGTTATCTGACCCGTAAATCTCATATTTGTGGGTAGGGTGTTCATCTTCCCCGATCAGCAGGGTCTCAATCAGACGTACAGATTTCATCGGCAACTCCTTGGTTAAAGGGTTAAGTGTAGCAACCCTGAGGAAAAGGCCGGGGTTAATGCGGGCCTGGCCGCTGCCGCGCCTGCGTTTTACCCGGCAGCATGGCCTTTTCTGCGTAATTCCCCCGCTGACTGATAAGCGCTGTTAATTAATCATTGCGCCTTATTTTTACGGGTTTTATTTACGCTGCCCGTTTTTCTGATTTCACTTTTTATAGGGATAAATTTCAGGCTAAATAGCGGGGATAACAATAGAGGTTATATCGGCACTGCCTGACCCGGTTACACCGGGAAATAAGGGCAGGCCGCTTGCGATTATTCTTAATACCTGCCTGTAGGCGACTGGGGAAAATATGGTTACAGAAAAAGAGGGCGGGGTGCGCGCCGGGATTGATCTGGGCGGCACCGGCACCCGCATCGTCATCATGGAAAATCAGCAGCAGATTGCGGTGGCCGCTATGCCCACCGCGCTGTTTGACAGCGTGCCGGACGCAATGCGCAGCGGGCGGCTGGCCCAAAAAGTCCGTGAATTACTCCCGGCCGGTAAGCGGCTTATCAGCCTCGGCATCGGGGCCAGCGGCCCGGTAAATAACCAGACCGGTATTATCGAAAATAATGACACGCTGGCCGCTTTTTCCTATTTCCCGCTGGTGGAGCAGATGCAACAGCATCTCGGCGTGCCGGTAAATATTGATAATGACGCCGTGGCCGCCGCCCTCGGGGAATATTACCTGGGGGCGGGCCGGGGCAGCCAGCGTCTGCTGATGGTGACGCTCGGCACCGGGGTCGGCGTCGCGCTGCTGGACAACGGCAAACCCTGGCGCACGGCATCGGGGGCGCACCCGGAAGCGGGGCACATCCCGGTTGGCGGGGATTCGCCGCCCTGTTATTGCGGGCTGGAGGGGTGCTGGGAAAGCCTGGCGGCGCGCAGCTGGCTGCAAAAAGCGCTGCACGCCACCTGGCGGGACGAGCCCTATGACGATCTGGCCCTGCCGTACTATCAGCAGCGGTGTGAGGCTGACCCGGACGTCGCCGGGATTTTTGCGCGCTATGGCCGCCATGTCGGGCGCGGCCTGAACAGCCTGCTGACGCTATACGGCCCCGACATCACCCTGTTGAGCGGGAGCGCCGCCCACTTCTACCCGCTGTTCCAGCCGGGCATGGCCTCCGCCCTGAGCCGCGCTGCCGGGTATGCCGTCAATAAACAGATTCTGCCCTCCCAGCTGGGGGATTCCGCCGGGGCATTGGGTGCCGCACTGTTATACCGGCTGGAACGGGCAGCGTGATCGGCCCCTTCCTGAACCCTGTATCCGGAAAATATACCGTGATTGGAAAACGCGAATGTTATCGGGGAATACGATGAAAACCTCCTACCACACCGGCCACCGCCTCACGGCCGCGATCTACCTTTCCATTATGATCTCCGCCATCGGCGGCATTATTTTTGGCTATGACACCGGCATTATCGGTGGCGCGGTCACTTTTATCGGTCAGCAGTTTGCCATCAGCAGCGTGATGCAGGGGGTGATCGTCAGCGCCTCATTGCTGGGCGGCATGCTGGGGGCGCTGGCCGCCGGGCCGCTGGCGGACCGCTACGGCCGGAGAGGGATTCTCTGCCTCTCCGGGCTGTTCTTTGCCGCGGGCGCGCTGGCCTCCGCCCTGACCTCGGATGTCAGCATTCTGATTGGTGCCCGGATCCTGCTGGGCAGCGGGGTAGGGGCCTCCTCGGTGCTGATCCCGGTCTATATTGCGGAACTGGCCCCGGCGCGCATCCGCGGCGCGCTGGTCACCTCTTACCAGCTGTTAATCACGGTGGGCATCCTGCTGGCCTATGGGGTGAACTCGTTGGCTGAGCCGCTGGCGGAGTGGCGCATCCCACTGACCATCGCCGCGCTGTTTGGCCTGATGCTGGCGGTGGGCGTGCTGTTTGTGGCTGAATCCCCGCGCTGGCTGATCGCCATGCGCCGGGAAGCCGCGGCGCGCCGCGCGTTGCAGAGGCTGCGCGGCGTGGAAGAGGTCGGCCATGAGCTGCGTGACATCGCGGCGCTGGACGCCTCAGAACGGGAAGTCGTGGGCTGGCGCGAACTGCTGGCCGGGCCGGTGCGCCCGATGCTGATCATCGGCATGTTGATCGCCTTTTTCTCCAACGCCTGCGGCATCAATCTGGTGATCTACTTCGCCCCGCAGATTTTGCAGCTCAGCGGGTTTGACAGCGCCGCCGCCTGGCTGGCGACCATCGGCCTTGGGGTAGTGAACGTGCTGTTTACGGTGGTGGGTATGCTGCTGGTGGACAGGCTCGGCCGCCGCCCGCTGCTGCTCGCCGGGGCCGTGGGGCTGACGCTGAGTATGCTGGTGCTGGCGGTGCTCTTCTCGGTGCCGCCGTTCCCGTACAGCCACTGGCTGGCCTTCTTCTCCCTGGTGTTTTACATCGTGATGTATGCCGTCAGCCCGGGGATTCTGGGGTTCCTGATTATTTCGGAGATCTCACCGCTCCGCGCGCGGGCCAAGGTCACCAGCCTGTCGATCTTTATCATTTTCGCCACCAATCTGGTGATTGCGCTGGTCTCCCTGCCGATGCTGGCAGAGCTGGGGGCCGCGGTGACGTTCTGGATCTTCACGGCAATTTGCGCCGGGTTTGTGGTGTTCAGTGCGTTTGTGCCGGAAACCAAAGGCAAGAGTCTGGAAGAGGTAGAGCGCTATTTCCGTGAACGGTATGACCAGAAGCAGCGGACGCTGCGGGCAGGAAGGGCGTTATAACCGCCGTAAAAAAGAACGCTGCGCCCTGGGGCGCAGCGTGGGGGATCAGGCGGAGAGGGACGCCATGTCGATCACGAAACGGTAACGCACGTCAGAACGCTCCATACGCTCGAAGGCTTCGTTGATCTGGTCGATATTGATAATTTCACACTCCGGCAGGATGTTTTTACGGCCGCAGAAATCCAGCATCTCCTGGGTTTCTTTGATGCCGCCAATCAGCGACCCGGCCAGGCGACGGCGGCCAAACACCATCGGGAAGGTGTTCTGCTCGTCGATCGGGCCAATCTGGCCGACCATCACCATGGTACCGTCCACATCCAGCAGCGGCATGTACAGGGAAACGTCATGGCGCACCGGGATGCTGTCGATGATCACATCAAAGCTGTTTTGCGCCTGCTGCATCGCCTGCTCATCGGTGGAGATCAGGTAGTGATCGGCACCCAGCGCGCGTGCGTCGTCCGCTTTGGCTGCACTGCGGCCAATCACGGTCACGGTCGCGCCCATACCGGCGGCCAGTTTTACCGCCATGTGGCCAAGGCCACCCAGGCCGACCACGGCCACACGGCTGCCCGGGCCGACGCCCCAAGTGCGCAGCGGGGAGTAGGTGGTGATACCGGCGCACAGCAGCGGGGCCACTTTGGAAAGCTCCAGCGTCTCCGGCACGGAGAGCACGAACTCTTCACGTACCACCAGGTGCTTGGAGTAACCGCCCTGGGTCACTTCCTGGGTGATGCGGTCATGACCGGCGTAGGTCGGGGTCATGCCTTCGCGGCAGAACTGCTCTTCGCCCTGGCGGCACTGGTCACAGGTCTGGCAGGAGTCCACCATACAGCCCACGGCGACCAGGTCACCGGTTTTATAGCGCGTCACGCCTGCGCCGACGTCGGTCACACGGCCGACAATCTCATGGCCCGGCACCATCGGGTACATCCCCATGCCCCAGTCGTTACGGGCCTGGTGCAGGTCAGAGTGGCAGACGCCACAGAACAGAATTTCCATTGCCACGTCGTTGTCACGCAGTGCGCGACGCTCGAAGGAGAAAGGAACCAGCGGTGCGCCCGCTTTCAGTGCGGCATAGCCCTGGGTTTTCATTGTTTACCACCTCTTGATGTAAAAAAGAAAACGGACACCGTCGCGGCGCCCGTATACAGCGTAATGTAAAGATCGGGTTTATGCCTGCCCATCGGGCAGGCAGGCATCACAGGGTGTAGCCCGGTTTTTTATAGATCTTGTCCGGGCAGCCGATGATTTCAGGGCGGTAGACCGTCTCCGCCCACTGCTCCATCGGTACCTCTTCAAATGCCACAGAGACTTCGTCTTCGGTGGAGCCGAGATGCTGCTGGACGCTCTGGGAGATGGCGTCCGTCAGGGCGCGTTTCTGCTCTTCGGTTTTACCGGGCACCAGTTTAACCAGTACATGGGGCATTTTTTCTCTCCTTTAACACAGGCTTTGCCAAGTATAGGCAATCGCGGGGATACCGCTACGCAGCCTAAACAGAATGCCGTGATGAGGATTATTCATTTATGCGGTTCAGCGGCGGTTTTTCCACACGGTCTGGATGTTGCAGAACTCATGCAGGCCGAAGTGGGAGAGTTCGCGGCCGAAACCGCTCTTCTTCACGCCGCCGAACGCCACGCGCGGGTCACTGGCGCTGTAGCCGTTGATGAACACGCCGCCGCACTCCAGCGCGGCCGCCATCTGTTCCGCGCGCGCCACATCCTGCGTGTAGATCGTCGCCATCAGGCCATAGTCGCTGTCATTGGCCAGCGCCAGCGCGTGGTCAGCGTCCCGCGCCACGCTGATGGCGGCCACCGGGCCGAACAGCTCCTGGCGGAAGGCGGTCATCGCCGGGGTGACGTCGCCCAGCACGGTCGGCAGGTAGTAGTTGCCTGCCCCGGACAGTTTGTCACCGCCGAGCAGCAGCGTCGCACCCTGCGCCAGGGAGTCCTGCACCTGGTTATGCAGCTCGTCGCGCAGGTCATAACGCGCCATCGGCCCGACGTAGTTCTCCGCCTCGCGCGGGCTGCCCATAGCAATGGCGCGCACCGCCTCAACAAATTTTTCCGTGAAGCGATCGGCAATCCCGGCTTCGACGATAAAGCGCTTGGCCGCCGCACAGACCTGGCCGCTGTTCTGGTAACGCCCGGCCACGGCGGCTTTCACCGCTTCCTCCAGATCGGCATCGTTCAGCACGATAAAGGGATCGGAACCGCCCAGCTCCAGCACGCATTTTTTCAGCGCCGCGCCCGCCTGGGCCGCAATCGCGCTGCCGGCGCGGCCGCTGCCGGTGACCATCACCGCCGCGATGCGCGGGTGGTTGATGATACGGCTGACGCCCGCATTGGTGGCGTTAAGCTGGGTAAACAGGTGCGCCGGGAAACCGGCATGCAGGAAGATGTTCTCAATCAGTTGCGCACTGCCCAGCACGTTCGGCGCATGTTTCAGCACATAGCTGTTACCCGCCAGCAGGCTCGGCACCGCACCGCGCAGCACCTGCCACAGCGGGAAGTTCCACGGCATCACCGCCAGCAGCGGGCCGAGCGGGCGGTATTCAATCACCGCGTTCTGGTTTTCCACTGCGGTCGGCTCGGTCGCCAGCATTGCCGGGCCGTGTTCCGCATACCAGTCGCAGAGCGCGGCAGATTTCTCCACTTCCGCGCGTGCCTGTTTCACCGGCTTGCCCATCTCATCGGTGATCATCAGCGCCATCGGCTCCGCATGGGCGCGCAGGCTCGCGGCCAGGTCACGCAGCTTTTGCGCACGCGCGGCCACCGGCAGGGTGCGCCACTGCTGGTAAGCGAGGTAGTTCGCCTCAACCGCCTGATCGATCTGCGCATCGGTGGCAAAAGGGTAAGCGGCAATCCGCTCGCCGTTCGCAGGGTTAACAGAAAATGCGTGGGTATCAGAAGACATTTGCATGATTCGGCTCGCTCCGGTTATGAGATGAACCTACTGTAGATCTGATTGTTGTTCTTTTGTAGTGAATAATAGTGAACGGGTTGTTCTCTGGTGGGGAATGCCCGGAGCAGAGCGAAAGGCAAAGGCGATCTCATGCCGGTTTTTTACTCGTTGCTCCAGTCCTCCAGCATCAGCCCGGATACACGTGCAAATTCACGCGTATTGTTTGTCACCAGAATGGCACCCGCCGCGATGGCATGGCCCGCAATCGCGGTATCATTCGGGCCGATAGGTGTCCCCGCTGCAGCCAACGCGACTTTTATTGCTGTCGTCGCATCGACCGCTGCGCGATCCCAGGCCAGTACATCGTCCAGTCGGGCGCAGAACGCATTAACCAATTGCGCATGGCGTGGCGAGGCTTTTTTACCTGCAGCCCCAAAGCGCATTTCGGCATAGGTGATGGCTGACACCACGATGCGGTGACGGCGATGCGCAGCCTGTTCGAGATGGTTCAGGAGGGTTGCCGGCTGCTCACGCATAATAAAAGAACAGATATTGGTATCGAGCATGTAAATCCGGCTCATAGCTCAACACGGCCCTCATCGCTGATCACATCCTCGCGCTCTGTCATAAAATCTGCGTCAGCGCGCTGTTCCTGGGCAAACGATCCCCAACTTGGCCGGAGTGGCCGCAGAATGATCGTGTCACCCTCTCGGATGATTTCAAGTTCATTGATGCCTTCGAAATCCATATCGCGGGGAAGGCGGATAGCCCGGTTACTGCCATTTTTAAACACAGAAACGGTCCTCATATTCTCTCCTGATTTACAACCCTGCACGGTATGCACAGGCATATGTCTAGTATATGCTCAAAAATAACCCTTGCCTATAGTCTGCAGGTGCCGTGTGGCTGTTCTCCCCCGAATACAAAAGGCCACGCGCTTTTCAGCGCATGGCCTTGATTAAAAATAAAAATTAACCCAGCCGCTGTTTGATTCTCGCGACCATGCGGGCGGTGGAGAGGCCGTAGCGGTCGTGCAGGGTGGGCAGGGCGCCGGCATCGAGGAACGCATCGGGTAGGGCGAGGGTGTCGAAATCCGCCCAGACTTTGTTGCGCATCAGCAAGGCGGCCACCGCCTCGCCCAGCCCGCCGACCTGGGTGTGGTTCTCGGCCGTCAGCACCAGCCGCCCCGGTTTGGCGGCCTGCTCAAGGATCGTTTTCTCATCCAGCGGTTTGATGGTCGGCACATGCAGCACCGCCACGCTGACGTTATCTTTGCGCAGCGTCTCCGCCGCGTCCAGCGCGCGCATGGTCATGATGCCGGAGGCGATAATCAGCACATCGTTGCCCTCCTCCAGCAGCCGTGCTTTGCCGATCTCAAACCGGTAGTCGTACTTGTTCAGCACCACCGGCACTTTGCCGCGCAGCAGGCGCATATAGACCGGCCCCGGGTGGGCGGCGATCGCCGGCACCGCCTGTTCGATCTCCAGCGCGTCGCAGGGGTCGATAATTGTCATGCCCGGCACGCCGCGCATGATCGCCAGATCCTCGGTGGCCTGGTGGCTGGGGCCGTACCCGGTGGTCAGGCCGGGCAGCGCGGCGCAGATTTTCACATTCAGGTTCTCTTCCGCAATCACCTGATGGATAAAGTCATAGGCGCGGCGCGTGGCGAACACGGCGTAGGTGGTCACGAACGGCACAAAGCCCTCTTTGGCCATGCCGCCCGCCGCCCCCATCAGCAGCTGCTCCGCCATCCCCATCTGGAAAAACCGTTCCGGGAAGGCCTGGGCGAAAATGTGCAGATCGGTGTATTTCGACAGATCCGCTGTCATGCCGACAATCTCCGGGTGCTGCTTCGCCAGCTGCACCAGCGCATGGCCGAACGGCGCGGCGCGCGTCTCCTGCCCCTCCTCGGCAATCGAGGCGATCATCGCCGAGGTGGTCAGGCGGGGTTTGGTCTGGGTGGTCTGGCTCATGAGTGCGCTCCTGTCGGGGGGGTGGCATCCAGCACCGCGAGGGCTTTTTGCCATTCGTCGGCATCAACGCGGATAAAGTGGTTCTTGTCACGGGTCTCGAGGAACGGCACCCCTTTGCCCATCAGGGTGTCGCACAGGATCACCCGCGGCTGCTTCTCCGGGTACTGTTTGGCGTTATCAAACGCCTGCATCACCGCGGGCAGGTCATTACCGTTGACGCGCTGCACATACCAGCCGAACGAGGCCCACTTCTCCTCCAGCGGTTCAAAGCCCAGGATCTTGCGCGAATCGCCGTCCGCCTGCTGGCGGTTGATGTCCACCACGTTGATCAGGTTGCCCAGCCCGTAGTGCGCGGCCGAGAGCGCCGCTTCCCAGACCGCGCCCTCATCCAGCTCGCCGTCTGACATGGAGTTAATCACCCAGGAGGCGCTGCGCTTCTGGCGCAGCCCCAGCGCCATGCCGACGGCAATGGTCAGCCCCTGGCCGAGTGAGCCGCCGGAGATCTCCATGCCGGGGGTGTAGGTCGCCATGCCGGACATCGGCAGGCGGCTGTCGTCAAAGCCGTAGGTCTCCAGCTCCGCTTCAGGGATGATGCCCGCCTCAATCAGCGCGGCATAACAGGCGATGGCGTAATGGCCGTGGGAGAGCAGGAAACGGTCGCGCCCCTCCCACTCCGGCTCTTCCGGGCGGCAGGTCATGGCGTGGCAGAACGCCGCCGCCAGCACATCCGCGTACCCCAGCGCCTGGCCGATGTAGCCCTGGCCCTGGACTTCCCCCATCCGCAGGGCGTAACGGCGGATGCGCCAGGCGGAGGCCGCCACGCGCTCGATGTCGGTCACGGGGTGTTCGGTGTCAATCTGGGACATGGGTCAGCCTCACTTAGTGGATTAACATGCCGCCGTTCACGTCCAGCGTGATCCCGGTGGAGTAAGAGGAGAGATCGCTGCCAAGGAACAGCGCCGCGCGCGCCACATCCTGCGCGTCGCCCAGGCGGTTAAGCGGGATGCCCGCCAGGATCGACTGCTTCATTTCATCGGAGAGTTTGCCGGCGGTGATGTCTGTCTGGATCAGCCCCGGCGCGATGCAGTTCACCCGGATGTGATCAGGGCCGAACTCACGCGCCATCGCCCGTGCCAGCCCCAGCACCCCGGCCTTGGCCGCGCTGTAGTGCGGGCCGCCGAAAATGCCGCCGCCGCGCTGGGCTGAGACGGACGAGATGCAGACAATGCTGCCGGACTGCTGCTCGCGCATCGCCGGGAGCACCGCCTGGGACATCAGCAGGGTGCCGCGCAAACTGACGTCCAGCACCGCGTCGTAGTTGCCGCGCTTGATGTCGAGGGTTTTGATCGGCTGGGTGATCCCGGCGTTGTTCACCAGAATATCGATGCGGCCGTAGCGGCCCAGCACCTGCTCAATGGCGGCATTCACCTGGCCTTCATCTGCGACGTTCGCCATCAGCCCCAGGTGCTGGTCGCCCAGCGCGGCGGCGGCGCTCCGGCTGGCTTCGGCGTCCAGGTCGATAATCACCACGCTGGCACCCTGCTGTGCAAAAAGGGTGGCGGTGGCAAAACCCAGGCCGCGTGGGGAGGCCGCGCCGGTGATCACGGCGACTTTATCTTTCAACAACATAATTACGCTCCGGATAAAAAGAGAGAACGGGTTATTTCGGTTCGTCGAGGGTGAAAATAATCAGCAGCCCTATCGCGGCGCAGATGCCGAAGTAGATAAAGACCGCGTTGAAGCCGCCGGTATAGTCCAGCAGGAAACCGGCAACCATCGGGGAGACAAAGCCGCCGAGGTTACCGCCGCTGTTAATGATCGAGGCGGCGATGGGGTAGGTTTTGCTGTCCGCCACGGCCATGCCGTAGGCGGTGAAGGCGGGCCAGCCGATATTCAGGCAGAAGCCGACGAAGAACAGCCCGGTGCAGACGGCGAACGTATCGCCGGGGATGTTGAGCATGATCAGCATCATCACCACGGTGGTCACGGCGGTGAAAATCATGGTGGGTTTCCTGCGGCGGCCGAGCAGCTTGTCTGAGATAAAGCCGCCGGTGATCGCCCCGGCGAAGCCGCCGATGCACGGCATACTTGCCACCAGCCCCATGCTGATAAAGGTGAAGCCTTTCTCTTTCACCAGGTAGAGCGGGATCCAGGTCAGCAGGCCGTAAAGCACACTCACCATCATGAAGTAGGCCAGGCAGTCCCCCAGAATATTGCGCGAGGTAAACAGCCCTTTGACGGTGGCCACCGGGGCCAGCGCCCGGACGCGGATCAATTTGTCCAGCAGGGCGAAGCGGGGCGCGAGCACGATGTTCTGGCGCGAGGTGCTGCTTTTCGCCTTATCAGCATTGATAAATTCCTGCTCCGCCTCCGACACAAAGCGGCTCTCCGAGGGGCGGGTTCTCACCAGCAGGTACCACAGCGCGGCCGCAATCAGCCCCGGGATGGCGAAGGAGAAAAAGACCCAGCGCCAGCCCCAGGTCACGGCGATCCACACCGCCAGCGGCGGCACAATGATCGGCGCGAACATGGTGGCCGCAATAAAGACGCCGGTGGCGGTGGCCTTCTCTTTGGCCGGGAACCAGTTATTGATGGTGGAAGTCAGCCCCACCGGGCAGGGGCCTTCCGTCAGCCCCAGCCCGAGGCGGATACACTTCAGCCCCAGCACGGAGCCGGCAGTGCCCATCAGCCAGGTGAAGGCGGAGAAGCCCAGCACCGACAGCGCCACCAGCCCGCGGATGCCCTTTTTGGCAATAAAAAAACCGGCCGGGATCTGGCTTAGCGAATAGCCCAGGAAAAACATACTGGCGATGGCCCCCGCCTCGAAATTATTGATATGGAACTCATCAATAATAAAAGGCAGCACGGCTCCGATATTGGTGCGGTCAGCGTAATTAATGGCGTAGACGATAAAAATCAGCGACAGCACAACAAAGCGGTAATTGCTTTTTTTAATAGGGATGTAGGCAGCGGCTTGTTCTATGCGAGACATGATTTACCTCTTAATAAGAACAACAATTTTTATGATTATCGGGTGCGGATAATTGGCTTGGGTTTGAATATAACGGCATTGCGGCAAAACAGAAGTTAAGGAATCTCATTTATAGCTGAGAAAAATTTGAGGCATGACCGGCGTCATAAAAACAGATCAAAAGCAAGTAAGCGGCTGATTTGTGCACCAGTTCACACTCTGGTGGACAGCAGGCGACTTTTTCCCATAAAAACAATCACAATGCCTGCCAGCCTTTTTACACAGTGCGTGCCAGAGAACGGAGCAGACCATGCCGGCCAATGACAAAAAAAACCTTCCGCTCCCTTCGTTGCGGAATATTCAGTCCTTTCTGGAGGTGGCCAATGCGCTGAGTATCAATGCGGCGGCGGAGCACCTGAATATTACCCCCTCGGCCGTGAGCCACCAGATCGCCAGCCTGGAAAAATTCATCGGGAAAAAACTTTTTATCCGCAGTGGGAAAGGGGTAATACTCACCAAAACTGCGGAGAAATATTTAAAAGAGGTGTCGGGGGCGATGAGTATTATCGGCCGCGCCACCGATCAGGTGATTAATGATATTAACCAGGAGACGTTACGGGTGCATTCGTCACCCTCATTCGGGCTGATCTGGCTGATGAAGCGGCTGGGGGCGTTCCGCGAACAGCACCCGGAAATCACCATTAACCTCTCCTGCTCCTATGAGAACCTGCAATTTTCGCGCGACAACATCGACATCGACATCCGGCACGGCATCCCCGACTGGGACGCCTACCGGGTGATGACCATCAAAAATGACCGGGTGACGGTGCTCGCCTCGCCGGACTACCTGCGCCAGCACCCCCTCGCCACCCCGCACGATCTGCTGGGCTGCGAGCTGATCCACTCCACCAGCACCCTGCTGAACTGGGACAAATGGTTCGAGTACCACAATATTCCGCGTTATGCGCTGCCCTATGGGCTGAGCTTTGACCGGTCATACATGAGTTTTGAGGCGGCGAAGATGGGGCTGGGCGTGATTCTGGAGAGCGCGATGCTGAGCCAGGGCTACGTGCGGGACGGCCTGCTGGTGCCGGTGTTCGGCCAGGATTTCAGCCTGCCGGTAAACGCGCACCATCTGGTGATGCCGCACAGCAACGAGCGCAGCGCCAAGGTCAGAACGTTTATCGACTGGGTAGAAGCGGAGTTGCAGGAGGGCGGGTTCCGGCTCTGAACGCCGGGCATAAAAAAGCCACCCGCTTTTCAGCGGGTGGCCGGGTACAGCTCAATGCTTACGGGTGATTCACTTCCAGCGGGCGCAGGTCAAACAGCAGCACTTCTGCCTGGTCGCCGCTGCTGAAGGTCAGGGATTCTTCCTCCCGGACGCGCGCGCCGTCACCGGCGTTGAAGGTAATGCCGTTGATGTTCACACTGCCGCTCGCCACATGGATGTAGGCGTAGCGGTTCTGCCCGAGCGCGAAGGTCTGCTGCTCGTCGCCGTCAAACAGCCCGGCATAGATTTTCACATCCTGGCGTACCCGCAGCGCGCCGTTGTCACCGTCCGGCGAGATGATCAGGCGCAGCTGCCCGCGTTTGTCACTTTCCGGCACCGTGACCTGCTGGTAGCCCGGCGTGGTGTTCTTCTCATCCGGCACGATCCAGATTTGCAGGAAGTGCACGCCCTCGCTGCTGGAGTGGTTGAACTCGCTGTGCGTCACGCCTGACCCGGCGCTCATCAGCTGCACATCCCCAGGGACAATCACCGAGCCGGTGCCCATCGAGTCTTTGTGCGCCAGCGCCCCTTCCAGCACATAGGAGATGATCTCCATGTTGTTGTGGGCATGGGCACCGAAGCCGCGGGACGGCGCAACCCGGTCATCATTAATCACCAGCAGGTCGGAGAAACCGGTCTGTTTCGGGTCCCAGTAACCGGCGAACGAAAAGGTGTGGTACGAGTTCAGCCAGCCGTGATTACCCTGGCCACGTTGTTCAGACAGTCTTTGCTCGATCATGGTGCTCTCCTTAGGGATGGGGTGAAAGGCGGTTGCCCTTCCTATGGGGAACAAGTATACGTAAACTGTTTTGCCCAACAATCGGCTGGAATGACAATCACTGTCACAATCAGGTGGACAATGTGCAGATAGAAGACCTTCGTATTTTTATCACGGTGATCCGGGCGGGCAGCTTCACGGCGGCGGCGGAGCAGCTGTTGCTGTCGAAACAGTATGTCAGCCGCCGGATGGCGGCGCTGGAGGCGTCACTGGGCGCGCGGCTGCTGATCCGCAACACCCGCAAACTCTCGGTGACGGAGGCCGGGCAGGTATTCGGCCAGCACGCGCAGCGCATTCTGGAGGACATTCACGAGGCGGAGCAGGCGGTGAGCGAGCGCCGCCGGGCGTTGCAGGGCACCTTCCGCATCAGCATGCCGATGTCCTTCGGCATGAGCCACCTTTCGCCGCTGATTGCGGAGTTCCTGAGCCTGCACCCGGCGGTGCGGTTCCAGGTTGAGCTGGGGGACAGGCAGGTTGACCTGATCGGCGAGGGGTTTGACATCGCGATCCGCATCGGCACGCTGGCGGACTCCACGCTGATCGCCCGCCGCCTTGGCCGGCTCAGCCGGGTGATCTGCGCCAGCCCCGCCTACCTGAAGCGCGCCGGGGAACCGCGCACCCCGGAGGATCTGCTGGCGCACGCCTGCCTGCGCTACGGCCGGGAAGGGCAGACAGGCTGGGAGCTGTTGCAGGAGGGAAAACGCAAAATGCTGGATGTGCAGGGGCCGATCATCAGCAACAACGGGGAGGTGCTGCGGGACGCCGCCATCGCCGGGCTGGGGCTGGTGCTGCTGCCCGAATTCATTGTCGGCCCGGCGCTGGCGCGGGGTGAGCTGCTGCCGGTGCTGGCCCCCTTCCACCCCGCACCGCTGAGCCTGAACGCGCTCTACTCCCAGCACCGCCAGCGCAGCGAAGTCACCCGCGTTTTCCTCTCTTTCCTGGAGGAGCGGCTCAAGGCGGGGGAGTGAAGGCTGACCCTGGCATTTTGCTCAATTATTCACGAAATAAATCATTCGCTAATTATGTCCATATTAATTAATGTAAAGTCATAATATTCTACTAAATCAATCTGGTGGTACCGGTTCATGATCTCGGTAATTCTGGCTGGGTGGCCTGTAGGTAACCCTTACAGCAAAAACAGGACTTAACGATGGATCAGATAGTGTATGTGGTCGATGATGATGCCTCTGTCAGGCGCTCGCTGGTGAGCCTGCTGGAGTCTGAAGCGTACCAGGTCGTTGATTTCGCCTCTGCCCGCGAGTTTCTCGCGCACCCGCTCAGCCCACAGCCCAGTTGCCTGATCCTCGATATGAACATGCCGGTCGCTGATGGGTTTGAAGTGGCCGAGACGCTGCACAATAACGGCTACACCCTGCCGATTATTTTCCTGACCGGCTTCGGCACGATCCCGATGTCTGTCAAAGCGATGAAAGCCGGGGCGCATGAGTTTCTGACCAAGCCGGTGATGGCCGACCAGCTGCTGCACGCCGTGGCGGAAGGGTTACAGCTGGCGGAGAAAAATTTAACGCAGGCCCAGGAGCAGCAGGCGCTGCGGCAGCGGCACCAGTCCCTGACGCCGCGTGAGTGTGAGGTGCTGGAGCTGGCGATCGGCGGCCTGTTGAACAAACAGATCGCCAACGCGCTGGGGGTGAGTGAGATCACCGCCAAAGTGCATAAGCGCCGTGTTATGGAAAAAATGCAGGCGCGCTCGCTGGCCGATCTGGTCAGGGCGGCGGAGCGGCTGCACATTTTGAAATCCCAGAGCCGTTAACCCGTAACTGCAAGGCGTCCCTTGCCGAGGAGAAGCTGTTGAACACCCAGACCCCGTCCGACCCGCGCGCCCAATTGAGGGCGCTCTCCGCCGTGCTGCGCCGGCTGCATAAAACGCTGGTAGAGAATGAAATGGCCCACTTTGGCCCGGCGGGCAGCGCCTTTGACCAGCTGCAGCTGCTGACCAGCCACCCGCAATTTGCCTGGCTGCGCCAGATTTCAGAGATCCTGGTGGAGATAGATGAGCGGCTGGATGACAAAGAGCAGCCCGCAGACGCCGCCGCCGTGCAGGCCTACAAAACGCTGATTGAGCGGCAACTGACGCCCGATCCGGAAGCGCAGACCGAGTTCCAGCAGAAGTACCTCAGCGCCCTGCAAGACTCCCCCACTGTGGCGATGGCCCACGGTGAACTGCGCCGCCAGCTCGCCGCCCTGCCGGGTGCCTGATGCCCTTACGCCGCGGTGAGGCGGCGTTCTTATGCTTCACGCCTCTTCCCCCTCTGCCGGCAACACAAAGGTAAAGCAGCTGCCGTGCGGCTCACGGGCGTGGGCGGTGAGTTTGCCGCGGTGGCGTTCGATAATCGCATGGCTGATGGTCAGGCCCATGCCCATGCCCTGTTTTTTGGTGGTGTAGAACGAGTCGAACACCCGCGCCATCACCGCCGGGTCGAGGCCGGTGCCGGTGTCCCGGATGCTGAAGCGCAGATAACCCGGTGCCGGGTTGCTGGAGCAGAGCGTCAGCAGGCGCGGTCGGTCGGTGATGTCGCTCATCGCGTCGATGGCGTTGGCGACCAGGTTCAGCAACACCTGCTGGATCTGCACGCTGTCACCCCAGACAAAGGGCTGCGCCGCCTGTAACCCATACTCCACCACCACCCGCCGCCGCTCCAGCTCACTGCGTGACAGCATCACGATGTGGTGGGCAATCTGGTGCATGTCGACCTGGGCGAAGGCCGGGGCCTGGTTGCGGGTCAGGGATTGCAGGCTGCGGATGATCTCACCGGCGCGCTGGCCCTCGGTGATGATCTCCTCCAGCCCGGCGCGCGCGTTGTCCAGCTGCGCCGGATCGCGGCTCAGCCAGCGCAGGCTGGCCCCGGCATTGGCGACAATCGACATCAGCGGCTGGTTGATCTCATGGGCGATAGAGGCGGTAAGCTGGCCCACGGTGGTAGCGCGCGCCACCCGCGCCAGATCGGCCTGCGCCACGCGCGCGGCATCCTCCGCCTGCCGGTGGGGGGTGATGTCGGTGATGGTGCCGAAATACTCATTCACCTCCGCCCCGGCCTGCACCGGGTCGCCAATCCCCAGCAGGTAACGCACCGCGCCATCCTGGCGGATAATGCGGAACTCGGCGCGCATGGTGACACGGTCACGCACGCTCTCGGTCACCAGCGCACTGATGCGCGGGTGGTCGTCCGCGTGTACCCGCGTCAGGAAATCGGCCATTGAGATCGTTTTCTGGCTGGGCGGCAGCCCAAGGATGCGCCCGTACTCGTCGGAAATCGCCATCAGATCCTGCTGCACCTCCCAGCGCCAGGTGCCGGTGTGGCTGATCTGCTCGCCCAGCATCAGGGAGGTCTGGCTGGCGCGCAGCTCCTTCTCCACCCGGCGGCGCTGGACGTTCTCCTCCAGCAGCTCCGCGTAGAGCCGGGCGGTCTCCAGGGAGACCGCCGCCTGGGACGCCAGAATGCCGATGATTTTGGAGTGCTCTTCGGTGAAGACCTCCGGCATCAGCCGGTTCTCCAGATAGAGCACGCCCACCAGCCGCGCCTGTTTGAACATCGGCACGCACATCACCGCCGCGCCGGAGGTCACCAGATAGGGGTCCTGGCTGAACGGGCTGAACGCGCCCGGCTTGCCGGTGCGGATCTCCTGCCCGGTGCGCATCACCGCTGACAGCACCGACAGCGGCAGATCGGTGGCGTGGGGGGCAGCTTTGACCAGCCGCACCTGCACGCCGCCGGAGGTGGTATCGGCACAGGCCTCAATCTCCGGCAGGTGGTTCTCCGCCACGCGGATCAGGATGCCGCGCTGCGCCCCGGCGCGTTCCAGCAGCATGGTCATCAGGATCTGGATCAGCCGGTCGAGGTTAATCTCTTCAGAGAGCGCGCGGGCCGCGTTGATCACGCTTTGCAGGTCGCGGATCTCCTCATTCTGGGCGAAGGCGATGGTGTCATAGGGTGACGTGTGGCGCGGCACCACCAGATGCGGGTAGAGCCGCTCCAGCCGCCGCACCCTGGCCTGCGCGCCGCAGCGCCCCCAGGCGGCCATCGCCCCGC
This sequence comes from Chimaeribacter coloradensis, assembly GCF_002858715.1. Classification (GTDB taxonomy): domain Bacteria; phylum Pseudomonadota; class Gammaproteobacteria; order Enterobacterales; family Enterobacteriaceae; genus Chimaeribacter; species Chimaeribacter coloradensis. The sequence continues at coordinate 40,584 of NZ_PJZH01000024.1, forward strand.
GGAAATGGGCATCGGCGGCGGTGGGGTAACCGCGCCCCTGCACAAAACGGCCGGAAAGCTCGTGCGCCAGCCCGTTAATGTGGTCAAAGGCCGCTTCGCGCGAGAGCCGGATCGCTTTCTCATACAGTTTCATCGCCAGGCTGTTCTGGCCGTCGAGCCGCGCCAGCTCGGCATAGACCAGCGCCTCTTTGTCGGCGAAGGTGCCGGGGTTGGTGCGCGCCCAGAGCGCCAGTTTGCGGTAATGCGGGTGCAGCCGGCGGCGGTGCGCGGTGGTGATGCTCTCCGGCGTGAGCTGCTGGGTCAGCGCAAGGATGCTGTAGAGGTGGTAGTCGAGCAGGTGGATGTGGCCGGGCGCTGACCAGCTCAGGGTGCCGGCGCGATCCAGGCACGCTTCCGCCTGCGGGAACTCCCCGGTGGCGACGTGCGCCAGCGCCTTGTAGAGCCAGAACCAGAACATCAGCGTCGGCATCGGGTCGCGCGTGGGCGGCAACAGCGTCTCCGGCAGGAAGCCGTCGGCGGTGTAGGGGGCGGTGCCGGGGTCGCGCAGGTGCTCAACCAGATGCCGCTGGATCAGCAAAATGGTCTCGACATCCTGGAAATGCGCCTTGCGCACAAACGCCAGCCCGCGGTCGATGCTGGTCAGCACGCCGTCCAGATGGTCGCCGCGCGTCAGGAAGTTAATCACCTGGTGGCAGGTGGCGAAGCAGGCGGAGGTGAGGTCGCCGTGGGCTACACCCGCGGTAAAGCAGGCTTTGGCGCACTCCACGGTAAAGGCCAGGGGCTGCGTCCAGACGCTGAGCTGGTCGAGCGGCAACAGGATCCTGGCCTCGGCGCTGAGGTAGCGGTGGCGGCTCACCAGATCCCGCGCCAGCAGGCCATAGCGGAAACCGCCCTGATAATCCTCATACCGCTGGCCGATCAGCACCCCAAACCAGGCCAGCGCAGTGGCCCCGGCCCCGGTCATGCCGTGGTCGAGCGTCAGGTGCAGCATCCGGCAGAGGATCAGGAAATGCAGGCGCGGGCAGCAGAACCCGGCGAAAATCCCGGCACTGGCCAGCAGGTTCATCACCGCTTCGGTATCAGGGTCTTGCATCAGGGGCAGGGCGTTAAAGCACCCGGCCGGATCGCTGCCGACCCGCGCCAGCAGCGCGTCACGGGCGGCATCACACTGGGCGGCATCCGGGTGGCGGCTGAGCGTGATGCCGAACACCTCCAGCCAGGCCAGCGCCGTCTCCAGCGCCTGCCGCCGGTGCGACTGCCGCATATGGATCTCTGCCAGCAGGCAGGCGGCCACCGCCTTCTCCGCCAGCCCGCCGGGCTGACCGGCCAGGCGGGTGCAGAGCCGGGCGGCGGTGGCGAGGTTGCCGAGCAGGAATTCGCACTCCGCCTCCTCCAGATCCAGCGTGAAGGTCAGGCGGTGATCGTCCGGCTCCGCGGGGCTGGCCAGCGCCCGGGCGGTGCGCAGGTAGCCCAGCGCGGAGACCGAATCCCCGGTGCGTTTCGCCCGCTGCGCCGCCAGCAGGCTCAGCTCGCGGAACATCCGGCGCTGCGGCGGGCCGACGGCATCCAGCGCCGAGGCCACATGGTGCACGGCCCGGAACAGTGTGTCGTTGCCGCCCGCCTGTTGCGACATCTCCGCCAGCAGGCGGGCAGCGGTAAGGTGCAGGTGGCTCTTCTCCGCCGGGCCGAGCAGGGCAAAGGCCGCCTCCTGCACCCGGCTGTGGGTAAAAGCGTACTCATTCACTGACAGCGTAATCAGCTGCGCGGCCACCGCCGGGTGCAGCATCCGGTGCGTCTCGGCAGGCTCGGTGCCGAGCACGCGGTTAAGCAGCGCCAGGTTGCCCGCGCCACCCAGGCAGGCCAGGCTGCCGAGCAGTGTCCGGGTGTCGGGCGGCATCTGCGCCAGCTTTGCCAGTACCCTCCCGGCGACATTCTCGGTGTAGTGGCGGGCGCGGATGGCGGAAAGATCGTAATGCCACTTCTTATGCTGCGCATGGTGCGACACCAGCCCATCTTCCACGATGCATGTCACAAACTGCTTCACGAACAGCGGGTTGCCGCCGGTTTTTTCATGGATCAGCGCCGCCAGCGGGGCGATACCGGCGGCGCGGGTCTGGAAGGCGTCCGCCAGCCAGCGCGTGACCCCTTTCACCGTCAGCGGCTCGGGGCGGATTTCGGTGACCCGGGCGGCCACGGCCCGCAGCCCGGCCGGCGGCGCGGTGCCGGCCTCGTCGCGACAGGCCACCACCAGCAGCAGCGGCAGGGCGGCGCTGTTGCCCATCACATGCTCCAGCAGTTGCAGGCTGGCTGCATCCACCCAATGGACGTCATCAATCAGTAGCACCAGCGGGCAGCAGGGCGCGGCGAACGCCTTGATCAGGCAGAGCATCATATGGTTAAAGCGTGCGCGGGCGTCGATGGAGAGCGTATCCGCCGGTATCCATGAGGTGTGCGCCAGCAGCAGGCCCAGCTCCGGCACCAGGTTTACCGCCAGCCCGGCATAACTGCCGAGCGCCTGGCTGAGCCGCGTTTTCCAGCGGGCGATCTCCGCTGACGGCAGCCCAAGGATATGCAGCGCCAGAGACTGGAATGCTGACGTCAGCACGGCATAGGGCAGCGACGGGTGGTACGGGTCGGCTTTGCCCACCGCCAGCAAGGCGGGGTGATGCTGCAACCCCGCCAGCGCCGAGGCGATCAGGGAGGATTTCCCGCTCCCGGCAGGGCCGCTGATCACCACCAGCGCGTGGGTGCCGCTGTGGCTCACCTCATCAAAAGCCGCGAGCAGCGCCCGGCTCTGCGGGTGGCCGGTGAACAGGGTGTCGGAGAGGTGCAGCGCCCCGGCGCGATCCTGCAACCCCAGCGTAAAGGGGGCGAGCTCGCCGGTCACGGTCACGGTGGCGCGGCAGCGGCGCAGGTCAGCCATCAGCCCTTCGGCCGTCTGGTAACGGCTCTCCGGCGACTTCGCCAGCAGCCGCAGAATAAGGGCAGAGAGAATGCCCGGAATGCCGGGGCGCACCCGGTGCGGCAGCCGCGGCTCCGAGGCGATATGGTGATGGACCCACTCCGCCTGCCCGCCTTCGCTGAGGTCAAACGGCAAACTGCCGGTAAGCAGCTCATACAGCACGATGCCGAGGCTGTAGAGATCGCTGCGCGCGTCCACGGCGCGCCGGGTGCGGGCGGCATGTTCCGGTGACATATAGGCCAGCGTCCCGCCCGCGGCTGCAACCGTGGTGGGCGCGCCGGTGCCGGGCGTGCCGGACGCCAGCCCGAAGCCGCCCAGGCGGCAACTGCCGTCATTGTTGATAAACAGGTTGGCGGGCTTGATGTCCCCGTGGACGAGGCCGTGCCGGTGCATCTGCAACAGCGGCTCGCAGAGGCTCAGCGCCAGATCCAGAAACGCGGGGATAGCCGCCGCCGGGGCGCCGGTGACCCGCGTCAGGGTGTCGAACGGGAAGGGCAGGTAGAGCAGCGCATAGCGCCCGTGATAGAGGGTGCTGGCGACCGGGGCCACCGCCCAGCCGCTGCCGAGCCGGCCGCGCAGGGCAAACTCATTTTTCAGCAGCAGCGTTGCCTGCGGCTCCGCCTCTTCACCGGCGGCGGTGGCGAGGATGCATTCGCGCCCGGTGACCAGGTGGCGGCACCAGAACCAGGCGAGGCAGCCCTCCTGCGCCAGCGGCATGTAAACCACGCTCTCATCCAGGGCAAACGCCTGGACACCGGCCTGGTCATCAACGGCAGGCCAGGCGGCCTGGGGCGCGTTATTACTCATCGGACTCCTCCGGGGGCACCGCGCCCTGCGGGGCGGCAAGCCGTCAACCGCCGGGCTTCCCGCGGGAGAGCACGCGCTGAATATGTTCCAAAAGTGTATCAATATTGATGGGTTTACGTAAAAAAGCAACGGCCCCGAGAGCAAGGGCCGCGTTTTGCATCGTTTCATCACCATGGCCGGAGATAAAAATCACCGGCGGCGGGGCCGGGCAGCGTAACAGGTGCGCAAACAGCGCAAACCCGTCCATCCCGGTGAGCTTCACATCGATGATCGCCAGTACCACCGCCGGCACGGCGCGGGCCTGCAGAAACGCCTCCGCCGACGCGAACCCCTCCACCGCATAGCCTTCCGACCGGAGTAAGTTACTCAGCCCGCTGCGGACGGCGGGTTCATCATCAATCACGGCAATACACGGCGGGGTCATTCCGGCGTCCTCTTACATGCAACGTCAACACGACGGGGCGGGGCGGGCCGGAACCCTGTCTGCCTGTCAGCCTGCATAATACGGCGCGCGTGATGGGTGCACCATTATCTCTAGGTATACCTATCCCTACGTATAACTAGACGCTGCGCAACCGTGCTGACCATAATCCGGGCACAGGCGTTTCATGCCCCCGACGTGTTATTCAGGCTGTGTTATCCAAACCGTTACTCAACACTTTCAGGAGATTCCCATGAGCACCATCACCACCCAAGACGGCACGCAGATTTATTACAAAGACTGGGGCACCGGCAAGCCGGTGCTGTTCAGCCATGGCTGGCCGCTGGATGCCGACATGTGGGACAGCCAGATGAACTTCCTGGCCGAGCGCGGCTACCGCGCCATCGCGTTTGACCGCCGCGGCTTCGGCCGTTCAGACCAGCCGTGGGAAGGGTATGACTACGACACCTTCGCCTCCGACATCAACGACCTGATCACCGCGCTTGATCTCAACGAGGTGACGCTGGTGGGCTTCTCGATGGGCGGCGGGGATGTGACGCGCTACATCGGCCGTTACGGCAGCGACCGCGTGGCGGGGCTGGCGCTGCTGGGGGCGGTCACGCCGATTTTCGGCAAAACCGGCGATCACCCGCAGGGCGTGGATCAGAGCGTGTTCGACGGCATCATAGATGGCCTGCGCAAAGACCGCGCGCAGTTTATCAGCGATTTCGCCACCCCGTTCTACGGCCTGAATGCCGGCCAGAAAGTCTCTGAAGGCGTGCTGACCCAGACGCTGAACATTGCACTGCTGGCGTCGCTGAAAGGCACCCTCGACTGCGTGACCGCCTTTGCAAAGACTGACTTCCGTGACGACATCAAAAAAGTCGACGTGCCGGCGCTGGTGATCCACGGCAGCAATGACCAGATCGTGCCGTTTGAAGCCACCGGTAAGCTCTCTGCAGAACTGATCCCCGGTGCCGAGCTGAAAGTCTACGACAACGGCCCGCACGGCTTTGCCGCAACCCATCAGGACCAGCTTAACGAAGACCTGCTGGCGTTCCTGCAATCCCGCTGATCCAGCCTGAAGGGGGGCCGCCCGGCTCCCCCTGTTTTTTTCTGCCTACCGATGGCGCCCTGCGCCCGGCCTGCCCGCGCCGGGAAGGGCGCGAAAAACAGGAAGACGATAATGCACAGAACCCGATTTGGTGCCCTTTCCCTGACGCTCGCCGTGCTGGCCAGCCCGGCCGCCTGGGCCGCTGAGAGCCTGGCGGTGGGCGCGCAGTATGACACCACCCATGTTTACGTGCAGCCCGGCAAAATGGACGATTTCGTCAACAGCCTGCTGCATACCTTTGGCGGCAAAGCGACCAAACGCATCACGGCGGATGTCACGCCGACGCCCAGCGAGACGCTCTCCCAACTGGTGTTGACGCCGGTCGGCAGTTTCTCCGTTTTCGATTTCAAGACCCCCGCGCCTTACCCGTTCGGCGATGAGCGCAACGGCTTTCTGGTGCGTGATATGGATGCGGCGGTGGCGCAGGCCAAAGCGGCCGGGGCCGACGTGCTGGTGGAGCCGTTCCCCGACCCGATCGGCCGCGACGCGGTGGTGCAGTGGCCGGGCGGCGTCAATATGCAGCTCTACTGGCACACCACCGCGCCCAGCTACGCCCCGCTGAGCAGCGTGCCGGAGAACCGCGTCTACCTGTCACGCTACCGCGTGGAGGATTTCATCCGCAGCTACCAGCAGTTTTCACAGGGCAAGGTTGACCGCGACCAACAGGTCAGCGCCGCAGTGATTGGCGGAACCCGCGGCACCGTCCGCGAAGTGGATCTCTCCTCCACCTTCGGCAAGGTCAGGATTTTCGTCACCGACGGCCACCTGCCGTACCCGTTCGGCCATGAACGCACCGGTTACGGTGTCACCGATCTCCAGCAAACCCTGGACAAGGCGCTGGCCAGCCACGCCAAAATCCTCTGGCGCGCCCCTGAAAAGAGCGACCCGTTCGCAATGGTTGAGTTCCCCGGCGGGTATATTGCAGAGATTCATCAGGTGAAGGGGTAAAGGGGTAAGGGCATGACACCCCTTACGCAGTGACGTGCGCGAGGGGTAAAGGGGGGACGCCCCGATGCCTGCGCTCATAAACATATACCGGCGGGATCAGGATGTAATTACCTCTATAGCGAAGCCTGTTAAGCGCGGTATGCCCAATATCTGCCAATCTATACTCGATGGTAAGCAAGCCGCTCAGGCGATTCCTTTGCATTTCTCAGATTTGATAAAAGTTGCGGGGCTACCCGACAGATCATTGAATGGATGAACCTTTCAGCCGGCTGCGTGACAGAGGCTGTAAACCCTGTATTCAGCGCGCCGGCATCTAAAGCCACGACCCGCTACCACCCGCCCGAGCGCCAGCGTATCAGGTAACCCCCCTTTTGCCCGGTGTATCGACGGGCTTTTAAAAGCTCAGTCTATACACGCCTTAATAAAGCAGTGAAGCAAGTCACAATGCTCTCAAAATAACAGGCGTAGACTTTATATTTGAATGGGTAATGTGAATATTAACAAGGAGTGGTGATGTATTTTAACAATGAAGTTACGCGTTATCTGCAAAGTAATAAAATACTCGCGTTAAAGCTTGATCATGCTTTGGCTGCGGTCAGAGGAAAGGCAGGTGAACAACTCCTCTTATTAGAAAAAGGCGCCACCCGGTTAATTTATTACACATCGTGTTTTACTGATGAGTACCAGGATGTCTGCAAAAAGCAAAAGACAGAGGATATAAGATTCGGGAATGCGGTTGTTAAGCTTTTGCAAAACACTGATGTTGTTAAGGAGATGCTAAAAATATATTTCGATGAGATATTTAAATACAAATCATCGCAACAACTTGAACATATAAAAGAGATGCTTTTGGCTGCAAGCGTTCATATTGCCGCCAGCAACCTGACCGGGGCGGGGTTTTCTCTGGCTGTGGCGACTACCGTTTGTGTTGGGATGAATTTAAGCCTCGAAATAAGCGCCGCCACAGGGCGCGCTGCTGGATTTTCCGCCGCTGCGGTTACATCCTATGGCATCATCCAGAACGCGGCAGATAGCGCCCGTCGATTGCACGTTACATTTCCCGCCTATTATGCAGCCTTATATGCGCAAGAATTGGAAATGATGTATTTCCTCATTGAACCGTTGCTTGAACGTTCTGGTGCTCTTCACGCACAAGGCGCATCAGATTCAGATGTCGTGAATATCATCAGCCGAATGATCCGGTAGATATTATGGAATTCCTAAAGAAACTACTACTATCGCAATGTAAGTTTTTATTCTGGCTGTATGGCCCATTATTTGCAGTCATTGCATTTGCATTAATTCAGCGGTGGCTTTTTCCTGAAAGCCCAATATGGCCAACAGACGTATTTGCCATATTTATGGTTGTTGTAGTTGCCCGGTATAGCCGGTAATTAACCGTGAAAACAGCCCGCCCATATATAAGGAAAGTAGATGTCTACTCCAGCACATTTATGGCTTGAAGATGAACATGGTTCACCTATCGTTGGTGGCTGCATAATGCCGCAGCGCTCAGGCTCCATCGAATTAAAATCATTTTCCCACGGAATAACTATCCCGGTAGATAAATCCTGGGGAAAACTGACAGGTACCCGCGTTCACCAAAATATCGTCGTTGTTAAAGAATTCGACCACACTACGCCTATTCTCTATCGCGCGCCCTGTGAAGGACGTACCTTAAAAAAAGCGCTGTTTAAGATGTACCGGATTCTGGATTCAGGCATTGAGTCTGAATATTTCAACATCATCCTGGAAAACGTTAAAATCACGACTATTTCACCGTATCTTTCCCCCAATGGTTTAAGCAGTACACATTTAGAAACGCTCGAATTGCGTTATGAGGCCATCACCTGGAAATGCACAGAAGGAAACATCATCTATCGTGACTCCTGGAATAATCTCGCTATTGCCTGATACCCTTCCCAGATACCCCAGCTAACTTCAACAACGCGCCCTGCAGAGGGCGCTTTTGCTATGCACGCTGATAAGGGATCATGCATGAAAGTCTCTCGTAAAATGATGACATTCTTCACTGCTGTTGCGCTTCGGCTTCCCGTTCCGCCTGCCGGGCGGCGAGCAGGGCAACCACCCAACACACTGGCGCTGTCAATTGCAGCGGCCACACCATGAAAGCGAGTGCGGCGTTCGCCGGAAACAATAGTGCCCGGCTCGCCGCATTTGGGACAGTACGTAGTCTTATCGCCCGCGCTTGCCACCTTTGCCCGGAGCCTATATTGTCCGCCCTTGTGGTTAACAACAAGGACGCCGTGACACGATGCGACTCACTTACCTGCCCCTGCTGCTGTCGGCCTGTGCGCCGCTGGCCTGGGCGCACCCGCACAGTTTTATCACCATGCAGGCGACGCTCCTTGAGCAGGATGCGCAGCTCACCGGCGTGCGTATGCGCTGGACAATGGATGAGATCACCTCAGCCGATCTGCTGTATGACGCCGGGGACGCGCCGCCTGACTCGGAGGTGTGGAAAAAGCTCGCTGCCGAGGTGATGGCCAACGTGCTGGGCCAGCACTATTTCACCGAGTTCTATCACGACGGACAGCGGGTCAGGTTCCATAACCTGCCGCCCGCTTACCGCCTGTTGCGCGACGGGCACAAGGCGGTGCTGGAGTATGTGTTGCCGCTGGCCGCGCCGCAGCCGCTGAAGGGGCAGACCTATACGTTCTCGACATTTGACCCGACCTATTTTGTCGATATGCATTACGACAATGCCACCAGCCTGCACCTGCCGCCGGAGATGGCAGCCTGCACCCTCACGCTGGATACTCCCACGCCTGACGCCTCGCTACAGAACTATGCGCTGTCGCTGGATAAAGCCGACGCCCCGCCGGAAGACATGGATCTCGGCCGCCAGTTTGCCCAGAAGGTCACCCTGACATGCCAATAATCTCCCAGACCCCGGTGTTGCGCCGCCACCGCTGGCTTCAGATCTGGCCGCTGCTGTTACTGGCCGGGGTGCTGCTGCTGGGCGGGTTGTGGCTGATGCACCTCTGGCCCTCGCTGTTGTGGCAGGGCACCCAGTGGCAGCGCAGCCTGAACGGCCAGATCGCCGCGCTGATGCAGCAGGTCAGGGCGGAGCCGCAGCGCGCCGGGGGCATCCTGGTGCTGTTCAGCCTGCTGTACGGCATCCTCCACGCCGCCGGGCCGGGGCACGGCAAGCTGGTGCTCACCACCTATCTGGCGACCCACCCGTCACGGCTGAAAAGCAGCCTGCGCCTCACCTTTGCCGCGTCACTCTTGCAGGGCAGCGTGGCGGTCGGGCTGGTTACGCTGCTGCTCGGTGTGTTCGAACTCTCCTCACGCCAGTTGCACCAGAGCAGTTTCTGGCTGGAGCGCGGCAGCTACCTGCTGGTGATGGGGCTGGGCATCATGCTGGTGGTGCGGGCGGCACGGGCGCTGCACCGCCAATGGCAGAGCCTGCGCCAGCCGTTCCGGGCGCTGCGGCCTTTGCATCCCGAGCCGCACGTGCATGACGAACAGTGCGGCTGCGGCCACCGCCATCTGCCGTCCGATGAGGCGCTGGCGGCGGCGGGAGACTGGCGCACCCGCGCCGCGCTGGTGCTGTCGATGGGGCTGCGGCCCTGCTCCGGGGCGATCATGATGCTGCTGTTCGCCAAGGTGATCGGCGCCTACCTCTGGGGCGTGGTGGCGGCGTTTGTGATGGCGTTCGGCACTTCGCTCACCATCTCGCTGCTGGCGCTGGGGGTGCACAGCATCCAGCGGCTGCTGATGCGCAGCGCACGCAGCGGCCCGGCCCCCGCCTGGCGCAAGGTCGGCCGCGCCACCCTGACGCTGGCCGGGGGGCTGCTGCTGCTGGCCGCCGGGCTGTTCCTCTGGTTCAGCGCCCAGCCCGGGCTGACCGGCAGCGGTAACCCGCTGTTACGCTAATCACCTTCAGGGAGGCTCAGCCTCCCTTTTTTACGCCCCGCGCCTGCCTTCCTCCTGTACAACAGTTGCATTATCTGATGACAAATTGTTATGTTATTACATATCAGGTCATAAATAAGGGCAGACGTTTTGGCGGACGGACACGCAGAGGTACTGGTTGTCTCCGATTTTTCACTGGCAATTGCAGGGGAGGAAAAGCTCGCGCACCTCTCCTTCACCCTCCGGGCGGGAGAGCGGGTCGCGCTGATTGGCGCGTCCGGCTGCGGGAAATCCCTGACGGCAGGCGCGCTGATCGGCCTGTTGCCGGCGGGTGCCCAGTGGCACGGCAGCCTGCGCCTTAACGGGCATGAGGTCGCCGGTCTCCACCCGGCCAGGCGGCACGCCCCGCAGCGGGCGGCTGCGATTTTTCAGGACTCCGCCTCCGCGCTGAACCCGCTGGTCACCGTCGGCAAACAGCTGATGATGGTGCCCGCTGATCTGCCGGGCGATGCCGCCGCCCGGGCGGCGTTGCTGTTGCGCGACGTGGGGTTTGACGACCCCGCCGCCATCCTGCCGCGCTACCCGGCACAGCTCTCCGGCGGCCAGCGCCAGCGGGTCTGCATCGCCCTGGCGCTGGCCTGCCGCCACCGGCTGGTGGTGGCGGATGAACCCACCACCGCACTGGATCTCGCCACCCAACAGCATGTGGTGGAGGCGCTTTCGCGCCTGAGCGCCCAGCCGTCACCGCCCGCGCTGCTGTTTATCACCCATGACATCGCGCTGGCGGCCCACCTGTGCCAACGCGCGCTGGTGATGGTGCAGGGCCGGATCGTCGAGCAGGGCGCCTTTGAGCAGCTCACCCGCTACCCCCAACACCCCTACACCCGTGAGCTGGTGGAGGCGGCCCGGCGCGCCGGTGAGGCGATCACACCGCCGCCCCCGGCGGCCGCCCCGGTGAGGGCGCTGGGATGATGCCCTTCCTGACCATGGACAAGGTGAGCTACCGCCTGCCGCACAGCGCGCGGCCGCTGCTGCATGACGTCACGCTGCATATGCAGGCGGGGGAGCGCATCGGGCTGGTGGGGCGCTCCGGCAGCGGCAAATCAACGTTGCTGAACCTGCTGCTGGCGCTGATACCGGCCACTCAGGGGGAGATTGACTGCTTACAGCAGCCGGTGCGCCCCGGCCCGGTCAGGGCGCTGCGCGACTATCGCCGCCGCGTGCAGTACATCCCGCAGAACCCGGCCACCAGCCTGCACCCGCAGATGCGCGTCAGCGAGCTGCTGCATGAGCCGTTGCGCCGGTTGGGCGATGAGCGTGACCCGCAACGGCGCATCGCCGACGTGCTGGACCAGGTCGGGCTGAGCAGCCACACCGCGCACCAGCTCGCCGGGCAGCTCTCGGGCGGCCAGGCGCAGCGGGTGGCGATCGCCCGGGCGCTGATCCTGCGGCCGCAATTTCTGCTGGCCGATGAGCCGGTCAGCAGCCTGGATCTGCCGCTGCGTGAGCAGATCACGGCGCTGTTCGCCCAACTGGCAGCCGAAACCGGCATGGGGATGCTGATGGTCTCCCATGACATCCGCTGCGTGGCGGCGCTCTGCCCCCGGATGGTGGTGCTGGAGCAGGGGGAGATTGTGGAAGATCGCCCCACCGCGCAGCTCCTGGCCGACCCGGCCCACCCCGTTACCCGCGCCCTGCTGGCGGCGGTTCCCCGGCTGACGGCGTCACGCCGCGCCTCCTGAAAAATGAAAAGGATAACCCCTGTGAATACCCCGTTTTTTACCCTGCCCAGAGCCGGGTTACTGGCCGGTATGCTGCTGCTGTCAGGCTGTTTCAATGAGCCACCCCCGGAAACACAGGAGGAGGATGGGCCGCGGATCCGGCTGGCGATGCTCCAGCCGCCCCGTTCCGGGCTGACGCCGCTGAGCGATGACGCGTTCAAGCTCTCCCGCTGGCGCACCGCGGAAACGCTGGTGACGCTGGATGCGCTGGGCGAGGCACAACCGGCGCTGGCGACCCACTGGCAACAACTCGATGCGCAGCGCTGGCGCTTTACCCTGCGCGAAGGCGTGCAGTTCCATGACGGCAGCGCCCTGACGGCGGCCAGCGTGGTGAATGCGCTGACCACCGCCGCCCATGCCGCCCCGAAACCGCGCATTCTGGATGGCGTGACCCTGGAGGCCGTGGCTGACGGCGGCCACAGCGTCATCATCACCACTGCCCGGCCCGACCCGCTGATCCCGCAGCGGCTCTCCAGCCCGCAGCTCGCCATCCTCGCGCCCGCTGCCTACGGCAAAAACGGCGTGGTCAACCCGGTGAAGGCCGGTACCGGGCCGTTTGTGCTGACCAGCGTGACCGGCACCAGCAGCGCCCGCCTTGAGCGGTTTGAGGGCTACTGGGGGGAGAAAGCGCGCGCAGCGGGTATCGACGTCGCCTTTGTGCCGGACGGCACGGCGCGCGCCGCCGCCCTGCGTACCCACAGCGCGGACATCGTTGAAGCGGTGCCGGTGTCACAGGTGGCGCTGCTCGACCCGGCACTGGTGCATGAGGTGCCGATGCCGCGCACCAATACCCTCTACCTCAACACCCGCACCGGCCCGTTCCGCGATGCGGCACTGCGGGCGGCGGCGCGTGAGGCGCTTGACCGGCAACCGCTGATCGATAACGTTTACGAACGGCGCGCCGACCGGGCTGAGGGGCTGCTTGGCCCGGCGCTGCCCTGGGCGGCCGCACTGCGCCAATCGGTAGCGGCTCCCACCGCGGCCGCTGCGCCCAACGGGGCGACGATCACCCTGGCGACCTTCAGCGACCGCGCCGAACTGCCGGAAGTGGCGACCTACCTCGCCCAGCAGCTCAGCGCCGCCGGGTTCACCGTGAAGCAGGTGGTGCGGGAGTACGCGCACATTGAGGCGGATGCGCTGGCGGGCAAGTTTGATGCCTTTATCCTGTCGCGTGCCACGGTGCTGGACTCGGGCGACCCGGTCGCGTACCTCTACAGCGACTTCGCCTGCAAAGGGTCGTTCAACATTGCGCAGCTCTGTGATGCCCGGATCGACCAGGCGCTGGAGCAGGCGGCGGCCATCCCGGCCGGGGCTGAGCGGCGGCAGGCGATCATGGCCGCTGAGCGGCTGATCCTCGCCTCGGACGCCGCCCTGCCGCTGCTGCATGAGCGGGTGATTCAGGGGGAGGCGGCCAATGTGCGCGATGCGGCGCGCGACCCGCGTGAGCGGATGCTGGTCACCGCAGAGACCACGCTGATGACAGCTGGCACGACGCAGGCGGCAGACTAAGAGATGCGGCTTTTCCATACAGATACCCTGCTGCCGCTGCTCTCCCGCACCGTTACGCTGGGCGCGATGGTGGCGCTGGTCGGCATGTTGCCGTGGCTCTCCGGCCATGACCCGGCGCTGGCACTGCTGCGGGCGCGGTCGGGCGATCAGGAGGCGACACCCGAGACGCTCAACGCCATCCGCGACGCGCTGGGGCTGGATCAGGGGCCGCTGGCACTGTTGCAGCAGTGGCTGCTCGGTCTGCTGCACGGGGACGCCGGTAACTCCTGGGTCTCCGGCCGGCCGGTCGGGCCGGGCATGCTCCAGGCGGCGGGCGTCTCCCTGACGCTGATGGCTTTCGCCCTGCTGGTGGCGACGCTGGTGGCCGGGGCAATCTGCCTGCGGCCGTTCCTCGCCGGGCTGGCGGGGCGGGGGCGGCGGCCTGCCGGTGCCTTGCCCGCCATGCTGACCGCCCTGCCGGAGTTTCTGCTGGCGTCCCTGCTGCTGCTGGTGGGCGCGGTCTGGCTGCGTCTCTTTCCGCCTTTTGGCTGGCAGAGCCTGCACCATGCGCTGCTGCCGGCGCTGGCACTGGGCATCCCGGCCGGGGGGCTGCTTGGGCGGCTCTTTTCCGATGCGTTCGCCGCCACTTTCCATGAAACCTGGCTGCTGACCTGGCAGATGGCCGGGGTATCCCGCGGGCGGATCGCCCGGGCGGTTTTCCTGCGTAGTCTGCCGGGCCTGCTGCCGCAGGTCGGGCTGGTGGTGATCGGCCTGACCGGCGGGGCGATGGCGGTGGAGAAGGTATTCGCCATTCCGGGGCTGGGGCGCGCCACCCTTGGTGCGGTGGCCGCGCAGGATCTCCCGGCGCTGCAGACCGGCCTGCTGATGCTGTTGCTGCTGGCGTGCGCGGCGGGCGTGGCGGCCAACCTGATGCGGCGCGTGTTGCTCGGCCCGGCGCTGCATGCTGGGGCGCTGCCGGTGGCTGCCCCGGAAACTGCAGGGCCGCGCGGGGCGTGGGCCGTGCCGCTGGCGTGCGCGGCGCTGCTGCTGCTGATGGTTATCACCGGACTGTCGCGTGACCCTGTCACGCCGATGTTTATGCGCCTGCAAGCCCCGGGCTGGGATCTGCCGTTCGGCGCGGATGCCACCGGGCGCGATCTGCTGGCGCGGGTGGCGCACGGCGCGCTGCACACCTGTGCACTGGCGCTGGGGGTGACCCTGGCCAGCCTGCTGCTCGGCATGCTGGCCGGGCTGTTCCCGCGCCTGAGCAGCGGCCCGGTGGAGGCCGCCAACGCCATGCCGCCGGTGATCGCCGGGCTGGTGGTGGCGGCGATCAACGGCCCGACCGCCGGGGGCGCGGCGCTGGCAGTGCTGGCCACCAGCTGGGCACCGCTGGCGGCGCATACGGCAGCGCTGGTCAGCGAGATCAACGCCCAGCCGCATATCCGCATCCTGCCGGTGCTGGGCGTCGGCCCGTGGCGACGTACCCTGCGCTATCTGTTGCCTGCCCTGAGCGGGCCGCTGCTGCGCCATGCGATGTTGCGGCTGCCGGGGACAGTGCTGGCGCTGGCGGCGCTGGGCTTTCTGGGGCTGGGCGCGCCGCCGCCCGCGCCGGAGTGGGGGCGGGTGCTGGCCGAGGGGATGCCCTACCTCGAACGCGCCCCCTGGGCGGTGCTTGCGCCCGGCGGCGCGCTGATCCTGTTTTCGGTGCTGGCGGTCACCACTGCCGGGCTGGCAGGGCGGCGCAAGCGGGCGCGGGCAGCTATAGTCAACAGGTCAACGGTTACCGGGACTGCCTGATGAAAAGTCTGTTAATGAAAACCCCGCCTGCCGCGTTCGGCCTGCTCGCGGCCGGGGGCCTTATCCTGGCGCTGTTCAGCCACTACTGGGCGGACTTCGTGCAGGCCTGCATCAATGTGCAGATCTACCTGCACCGCTATCTGGTGCTCTATCTGTTGCAGCAGCATAACCATCAGGCCGGCGGGGGGCTGATGCTGGTGCTGTGCAGCTTTCTCTACGGCGTGCTGCATTCGGTGGGGCCGGGCCACGGCAAATTCGTCATCACCACCTATCTGGCGACCCACCGGCAGCAGCTGAACCGCAGCCGGGTCATTACCCTGCTCGGCAGCCTGATGCAGGGCGTGGTCGCCATCCTGTTTGTGGTGGTGCTGGCGGTGCTGTTTAATTTTTCGATGGGTGACCTCAGCCGCAGCCGCTACTGGGTGGAGAAGATCAGCGCGCTGCTGATTGGCGCTTTCGGGCTGGTGCTGATGCTGCGGGCGGCGGGGGTGACCCTGCGTGGCCGGCCGGATCGGGCGTGCGGCTGCGGCCACGCCCACCCGCCGGGCGGGCAACACGCCCTGTGGGTGATCGCCGCGATAGGGTTCCGGCCGTGCAGCGGCGCGATCCTGATTCTGGTGTTTGCCAATGCGCTCGGCACCGCGCTGGCGATTACGCTGCTGGCGACCTTCGTCCACCATGCCCGCGAGCGCGCCCGCGAGCGGATCATCGCCTCGCCGGAGGGGCTGGCAGGGCGCGCGCTGCCGCACCTGGCGCGCGGCGTGATGATGTGCGGCGGCCTGCTGCTGATGCTGTTTGCGCTGGTGCTGTTTACCTCGGTGATCCCGGTCAGTGCCAACGGGGACTTCATCGCCGCCGGGTGCTGAGGGGATAAAAAAAGGGCGGCCACCGGCCGCCCTTGTATTACTGATACACTGTAATAAACAAAAAATAGTTTATTTTTCATTAAAAAAACTAGATTTATAAATTATTATCACAATAAAATTATCAATAGTAGTCAAAAAGGCTAGCGCTTATAATAAATAATCACCTAAGTACATCTTAATAAGATGGATTTTAATATTTGTTGTAAATCAAACCTTTTCCTTTCATAGCTTTGACAAGCTCAGTAAATTTACACTAATTATAATGAAAGATTTAATGAATTTCAGTTTGCGAGAAAAATCATGTTGCAGATCCTGGATTTATTAAAAAATTACCTTCATACTATCATCCTTATTTTATCCAACCCAATCAACTCTTTTTGTGAAATATTAATGTCTGACGCTAGATTAAAAGATTGCTTTAATATAGCTCTGTTGTTTTGTTTTATCGGATTAAGTGTGGGTTACTCAATATCGACTGATGGAAGTTTTCAAGTGCAGCTATTATTTTTGCTTGTTATTCCTTTGCTTTTATATATTTTAGCGATTAAAATATCATGGGTAGTTGTAAATTCAAAAGTGTCTATGGATATTATTATATGTCAATCTTTAATATTTATTGGGTTGAACTGTTTAATTATGTCGATTGGATATTCCTTTGGGATGTTCGCGTTGCGAATATATAACTTACCGTTATATAATTTTATTATGAATAATAATGCCTTCACCATCAGTTATTCTTTATTACATCATGCAGATGTATGGGAAAGGAATTTTATTAGCAACAATGGATTGAAATATTTTATTCTTTTTTGTTATTTATCAATATTTATATGTTTTATATATTGGATATTGATTTCTGTTGGCGTAGCTAAGCGTATTGGATTGAAATGGTGGAGGGGTTTCATTTC
>NZ_PJZH01000025.1 GCF_002858715.1 Chimaeribacter coloradensis
TGTTGGTCGTTGTTCCCGGTCAGTGGAGGCGCATTATAGGGAGTTCCGCGCAGGCTGCAACCCCTAAATTCAAAAAATTATGCGACCGTCTAAAATTTAATCCGACTGATGCTAAAGTGGCAGTTTTTCGATGGTTTTAAAGCCATAACCGGCTAAAACAGGGCGTAGCGCCTCTGTTTGCGCTGAAAAGCCCATACAGTATGCAATGTTTTTTTCTGTAGAAAGGGGCACATTTTCCTGATGGGCAATCAGCCAGGCCGTACGGCGGGCGATGGCCGCGCCGGAATCCACCAGCCGGGTGCCTTCCGGCAGCACCTGCATTAATTCATCGGCGATTAAAGGAAAGTGCGTGCAGCCCAGCACTACGGTGTCAGGTGGCTCAGGCAGTTTCAGCCAGGGGCGGACGATCTTCCGCAATGCTTCCAGAGAAACACCCTTACCGTGCAGTTTTTCCTCTGCTATTTCCACCAGCTCTGACGACCCCAGCATCAGGATTTCACAATCTGTGGCGAAGCGGGTGACAAGATCGTGTGTATAGGCGCGTTGTACCGTCGCACGGGTCGCCAGCAGACCTACAACACCATTGCGCGTGAGTTTGGCTGCGGGCTTGATGGCCGGCACCACACCCACGACAGGGCAGGTAAAGCGCTCACGCAATGCCGGCAAGGTCACGGTACTTGCGGTATTGCAGGCGATGATGATGATGGCCAGTGGGTGGCGTTGTGCAACGGCCTCTACAATCTGCACCACACGTTCGACAATAAATTGCTCTGACTTCTCCCCATAAGGAAAGGCCACATTGTCGAAAGCATAGATAGTGTGGAGATCCGGCAGCAGTTGCCGGATCTCCTGGTAGACCGACAGCCCCCCGACACCGGAGTCAAAGACCAGCGCGGTCGGCCGGAGGGTTAATGAGGTAGGGTCAGAAGGTATAGCTGCCAGTGAGGTAGTATTCACGTCCTGGTGTGTCGTAGCCATAAACCGTCTCATAATCTTTATCAAACAGGTTGGCAATTCTACCACGAACGGTCAGGCGCGATGTAACCGGATATGAGGCCGCGAGATCCCACAGGCTGACGCCGCCCAGACGTTTTCGCTCATAGCTGCTGAAGTCAGTATCATAGCGCTGACCGAGGTAGTGGTAGGTCAGTGACCAATCCAGCGCCTCCACGTGCCAATCAAGCTGATACTTCACTTGCTGTTTCGCGCGGCGTGCCAGCACCTCATTGGTATCGGCGTCACGCGGGTCGAGGTACTCCAGCGTCAACTGGTGCTGCAGTGGGCCAGTCTCCAGCGAGCCTGTCCACTCCACGCCCTTGATTCGCACCTTGCCGACATTGTAGTAGCGGTTGTTTTCGTAATCGATCATCTGGTCGATGTCATTACGATAGGCGGAGAGTCGCCAGCTCAGCGGGCCGGTCAGCCCCTCCAGCCCGCCTTCCCACTCTTTACTCTCCTCCGGGTTCAGGTCTGGGTTGCCACCATAGCCGCTGTAGAGCTGGCCGAGGTTGGGAGCCTTGAAGGCGGTGCCGTAGGAGGCGATCAGGCGGTAGCCGTCGATGAACTCCCACGCGGCGCTGGTTTGCCAGGTGGAGTGCCAGCCAAACTGGGAGTTGTCATCCCCACGAATGGCACCCTCAAGCGTGACATCGCTGATCTGCTGTTGCGCCGTCAGGTAGAGGCCGGTGTTGCGCTGGTTATAGCCATCGGCCAGATAGTTTGTGCCCGGCTCGGTGGTCAGCTTCTGCCAGTCCAGCCCGGCGCTGACGGAACCCTGCCCCAGTTGGAAAGTGTTGCCCCATTGCAGATTGTACTGCTGGGAGTCATCCAGTGAGGCAGAAGAGGCATAACGCCCCTGGCGCGGATCGTAGTTGTAGTCCTTGGTATGGCTGTAGCTGCCGATCAGCTGCGTGGCGTAGATCCCTTCCTGATAGCGCAGGCCGGCATCCCAAGTCTGGTTATAGAGCTGGCGGGTATCCACCAGCGGATCGGTGGCAGCGGTGTAGTAGGCGTCATAGTCGGTGCGGTTGTCATAACCATAACCGCGCACAAAGCCGCTGACGCTGTCATTGAACTGGTGCTGGAGCGAGCCGAAGAGGGTCTTGCTCATATAGCCGTCGCGATCCTGCTGGCTCTGCGTGCCGGTGTTGCCGTAGGCGACCACGTCATACCCTTTGGTATAGGTATAGTTGCCGGCCAGCGTGCCAATGGTGTCCTCGTCCAGTTGCTGCTGGGTGGCGGCATCGTAGGACTGGTAGCCATTGGAGCCAAGGCCCGCGTTGAGCGTGGTGCCGCTCTTCTCACGGGTGGTGATGATGTTGACCACGCCGCCGAGGGCGTCGGAGCCATACACGGCGGAGCGCGGCCCGCGGATATACTCAATGCGCTGCACCAGCGAAAGCGGGATCTGGCTGAGGTCGGTTGCCCCGCTGACGCCAGCCTGATTGAGGCGGATACCATCCATCAGCACCAGCACATGGCTGGAATTGGTGCCACGGATGAACAGCGAGCTGAGCTGCCCCATGCCACCGCTCTGCGCGACATCAACACCCGGCAGGCGGCGCATCACATCAAGCAGCGTGGTGGACTGCCAGCGATCAATCTCATCGCGCGTCACGACCGTGGTCGGTGCCAGCACGGAGGAAACCGGCTGAGGGAAGCGGTTAGCCGTGACCACTACGCTATCATTATTATTATCAACGGCAGCGGCGTGCGCCCAGCCGGAAAAGGCCGTGGCAGAGAGCGCTGTCCACAGCAGGGGGGTTTTCATTGTCATGCGAAACGCATCCAAACTTAATGGCAGGATGCCGCAGGCAGTCATCCTCGCAGTCGCGACGAAGATGAATAATGCGACGGGTGTCCCGGCAGGTCTTCGGACTTGGGAGCCGTGCTGTATCAGCACGCCGGGCGAAGACTTCCCACCCCTTGCGGAGCAGTGTCTGCATGTCTGCGTTCGCCGTGACTTCCCCTTACCGCTGCGCGTCAGTTCCGGATTTACACCGGATTCCCTTTTAACTCATTGATAGAGGCCGGATCGCAATGCTACGATCAACCTATATGGAAGTCTAGACTGCCGCCCGCGGCGCGGGAAATTAACGCGACAAAACTGGACTTAGCCCTGACTTTCCCTACAATCCCCGCAAACCCAGCCTTTTTCCCTATCCAGACGAGAGATTCCATGACGCCTGACACTCTGCCAATTGAACATTATGACGACCAACTGGCGGAAAAGACCGCCCGTCTCAAGACGCTGATGTCGCCGTTTGCCGCGCCGGAGCCGGAAGTGTTCCGCTCCCCCACGCAGCACTACCGCATGCGGGCGGAGTTCCGTGTCTGGCACGATGAGGAAGATCTGTTCCATATCATCTTTGACCAGCAGACCAAAGCGCGAATCCGGGTTGATCAGTTCCCGGCGGCCAGCGAGCTGATCAACCAGCTGATGACGGCGCTGATTAATGAGCTGAAACCGCTGCCGGTGCTGCGCCGTAAACTGTTCCAGATCGACTACCTCTCCACCCGGAGCGGCAAAATCATCGCGTCGCTGCTTTACCACCGCAAGCTGGACGATGAGTGGCAGCAGGCGGCGACCGCCCTGCGCGATCGCCTGCGGGCGCAGGGGTTTGACCTGCACCTGATTGGCCGCGCCACCAAAACCAAAATCATGCTGGATCAGGACTACGTCGACGAATGCCTGCCGGTGGCGGGGAAAGCGATGATCTACCGCCAGGTCGAGAACAGCTTTACCCAGCCGAATGCGGCGGTGAACATCGAGATGCTGGAGTGGGCGCTGGACGTCACGCAGGGTTCCAAAGGCGATTTGCTGGAGCTCTATTGCGGCAACGGCAACTTCTCGCTGGCGCTGGCGCGCAACTTCAACCGGGTGCTGGCGACGGAGATTGCCAAGCCGTCTGTGGCCGCCGCGCAGTACAACATTGAAGCCAACCAGATTGATAATGTGCAGATCATCCGCATGGCCGCGGAAGATTTTACCCAGGCGATGAACGGCGTGCGTGAATTCAACCGCCTGAAAGGCATCGACCTGAGCAGCTACCAGTGTGAAACCATCTTTGTCGACCCGCCGCGCAGCGGGCTGGATGCGGACACCGTCGCCCTGGTGCAGGGCTACCCGCGCATTCTCTACATCTCCTGCAACCCGGAGACGCTGTGCGACAACCTGCAAACCCTCAGCCAGACCCACGACATCACGCGGCTGGCGCTGTTTGACCAGTTCCCCTACACGCACCATATGGAGTGCGGCGTGCTGCTGGTGAAGCGCGACGCCTGACGGCAGGCACAAAAAAAGCCCTCGGTTGAGGGCTTTTTTATGGGCGGAGCCGGGGGGTCACACTTCCGGGTTGACCGCGGCGTCACGCGCCTTGAGTTTGGTGCCGATCCAGAAGACCAGCGCCACGGCCAGAATGGCCGGCAGGAAGTTAGAGCCAATCTGCGGGTACTCCGCCCGTACAATCGCGCTGTAGAGCAGCAGGCCCAGCATAAAGCAGGCCGCCGCCAGTGACGGCATCCCCTGCGGCATCGCCCGGTTCAGGTAACGCTGGTGCAGGCAGTAGACCGCCAGCAGCAGGGAGATCAACGGGAAGATGGAAAACGGCACCACTGAGCTGAACAGCGCAGCAAAGGAGCCATTAATGGATAAACCGGCAATCAGGGCAAGCAGCAAGGTACCTTTTTCGCGGCGAGGGTGTTCTGTCATCTTTTTACCTATCTGTCGTGGGTTTGAAGGAAACATGGTTTGAAAAAAACAGGAACAGCGCGCGCCGGCCGGAAAGCCGTTACTCCTGTGACAGCGACGCCCGCTCCTGCTCCCGGCGGTACCAGTAATAGGCACCTTTTGAAATCATCCGCAGTTGCAGCACCAGCCGCTCTTCCAGCCGGCGGCGCTGTTCGCTGTCAACATCCAGCGCCTCAGCACCGGCGCTGAAGACAATGGTCACCATCGCTTCCGCCTGCGCCTCGGTAAAACTGCGCGGCATGTGGTTTTCCAGCTCCAGGTAGTCGGCCAGCTCGGCAATAAAGTGCTGAATCTCACGGGCGACGGCGGCGCGGAAAGCGGCAGAGGTGCCGGAGCGCTCGCGCAGCAGCAGGCGGAAGGCATTGGGATTATTGCCGATGAACTCCATGAAGGTGGAGACGGAGGTACGGATCACGCTGCCGCCCTTGGCGATGCGCTGGCGGGCCTGCCGCATCAGCTGGCGCAGCATCAGGCCGCTCTCATCCACCATCGTCAGCCCCAGCTCATCCACATCCCGGAAGTGGCGGTAGAACGACGTCGGGGCGATGCCGGCTTCGCGGGAGACTTCACGCAGGCTCAGGCTGGCAAAACTGCGCTCGGCGCTGAGCTGGCTGAATGCCGCTTCGATCAGTGAGCGCCGGGTGCGTTCTTTTTGTTGTGCTCTTACGCCCATAACCTTTTCCAGAGAAGTGTCCTGTCAACCGATGCGCCTGCCATGACCGCACTATATCAAACTTTTCAGAACCTACGCTTCTACAAACATGCAACAGTCAGTGACCGGGAAGAAATGGCTGTGCGCCCCACGAAAAGACTACGGCGGATTGGGGATTCAGGCCTATGATGTTACAATCTCGTTGTAAATTTGTATAAGAATAGGTGCCTCATACATGCAACAGCACGTCCAATTTGATGCGATCGTCATCGGCTCCGGCCCTGGCGGCGAGGGGGCCGCGATGGGCCTGGTAAAACAGGGCGCACGGGTAGCGGTGATTGAACGCTACAATAACGTGGGCGGCGGGTGTACCCACTGGGGCACCATCCCCTCGAAAGCCCTGCGCCACGCTGTCAGCCGCATCATTGAATTCAACCAGAACCCGCTCTACAGTGACACCACCTCCCGCTCACTCAGCTCCAGTTTCCCCGATATTCTGCGCCATGCCGACTCCGTGATTAACCAGCAGACCCGTATGCGCCAGAGTTTCTATGAGCGCAACCAGTGCCAGCTCTTCTCCGGTGATGCCAGTTTTATTGACGCCAATACCATCAACGTCCGCTACCCGGACGGCACCAACGAGCGGCTGACGGCCGGGCAGATCGTGATCGCCTGCGGCTCGCGCCCTTACCGCCCGCCGGAAGTTGATTTTGGCCACCCGCGCATCTATGACAGCGACTCCATCCTGCAACTGAGCCACGAACCGCGCCACGTGATTATCTACGGCGCAGGGGTAATCGGCTGCGAATACGCCTCGATCTTCCGTGGTCTCGGGGTAAAAGTGGACTTAATCAACACCCGTGACCGCCTGCTGGCGTTCCTGGACCAGGAGATGTCCGACGCCCTCTCCTACCACTTCTGGAACAACGGCGTGGTGATCCGCCACAACGAAGAGTACGAGCAGATTGAAGGGGTCGAGGACGGGGTGATTGTCCACCTGAAATCGGGCAAGAAAGTCAAAGCGGACTGCCTGCTCTACGCCAACGGCCGTACCGGCAACACTGACAACCTCGGCCTTGAGACCATCGGCCTGCAGGCGGACAGCCGCGGCCTGCTGAAAGTCAACAGCATGTACCAGACGGCGCTGTCGCATATTTATGCCGTCGGGGACGTGATTGGTTACCCAAGCCTGGCTTCCGCAGCCTATGACCAGGGGCGTATTGCCGCCCAGGCGATGATTCAGGGTGAAGCCAAGGTACACCTGATCGAGAACATCCCGAGCGGTATTTATACCATCCCGGAGATCAGCTCGGTGGGCAAAACCGAACAGGAACTCACGGCGATGAAAGTGCCGTACGAAGTGGGCCGGGCGCAGTTCAAACACCTGGCGCGGGCGCAAATTGCGGGGATGAATGTGGGCAGCCTGAAACTGCTGTTCCACCGGGAGACGAAAGAGATCCTGGGCATTCACTGCTTCGGTGAGCGTGCGGCGGAGATTATCCACATCGGCCAGGCCATCATGGAGCAGAAAGGGGAAGGTAATACCATCGAGTATTTCGTCAATACCACCTTCAACTACCCCACGATGGCAGAAGCCTACCGTGTCGCCGCGCTGAACGGGTTAAACCGCCTGTTTTAACGCAGTGTCGAACATCGGCTGCATATGATCTTTAATGGCTTCAGCCAGTTGCTCATAGCGGCTGCGTAACGGCGAGCCGGGGCGATAGACCAGCGCAATGGTCCGCTTCGGCTCCGGTTTGCTGCACTGCATGTAGCTCACGCCATCACGCTGGCGCTCGTTCGGCACCGCCAGCGAAGGCAACAGCGTAATACCGCTGCCGGCCGCCACCATGTTACGCAGCGTTTCCAGACTGGTCGCGCGGAAATGGGTGTCCTCATCCGCCCCGGCCTGGAAGCAGAAGCCCATCGCCTGATCGCGCAGGCAGTGGCCGTCTTCCAGCATCAGCAGCTTCTCACCGGACAGCTCCGCCATCGCCACGCGGTCACGCCCCGCCCACGGGTGGTCACTGTAGACGGCCAGCTTCATCGGCTCATCAAACAGCGGCACTTCGATAAAGGACTCAGACTCCTTCACCAACGCCAGGATAGCGCAGTCGAGCTTGCCGCTGTCGAGCTGGGCCAGCAGCTGGTGCGTCTGGGCTTCGTGCAGGTACATCTCCAGTTTCGGGAAAGTCTGGTGCAGCATCGGGATAATATGCGGCAGCAGATAGGGGCCGAGCGTTGGGATCAGCCCAATGTGCAGCGGGCCGGACATGGTCTCCCCCTGCTGGCTTGCCATCTCCTTGAGCACCTTGACCTCACGCAGCACCGTGCGCGCCTGCTCCACCAGCAGCAGCCCTGCCTGAGTAAACAGCACCTTACGGCTGGTGCGTTCCAGCAGCATCACCCCCAGTTCATCTTCCAGCTTGCGGATCTGGCCGCTCAGGGTAGGCTGGCTGACGTGGCAGGCATCCGCCGCACGCCGGAAATGGCGGAATTCCGCCAGGGCAACCAAATACTCTAAATCGCGAATGTTCATTATTTCCTCCGACCCCATGATAGCTCATGGCAATGAATAAGATAGCAATCAACGATTAGATCTATCAACCCCCAGCGTGAATAATGTACCCCAACGAAGCAAGACACACGCAGTAATAAGAAATTCACCAAGTATTTTATGAGGTTATCGATGTTTTCAAGCCAAGAAGGTAAGCAAGTCCCACAGGTTGTGTTCCATACCCGTCAGGGCGACCAGTGGGTTGATGTTACAACCGACGACCTGTTCAAAAATAAAACGGTTATCGTCTTTTCACTGCCGGGTGCCTTTACCCCGACCTGCTCCTCCAGCCATCTGCCGCGTTACAACGAGCTGGCCGGTGTGTTCCGCCAACACGGCGTGGACAGCATTTTGTGTGTCTCTGTGAACGACACGTTCGTGATGAACGCGTGGAAAAATGACCAGCGCGCTGAAAACATCACCTTCATCCCGGACGGCAACGGTGAGTTCACCAAAGGGATGGAGATGCTGGTTGAGAAAGCGGATCTGGGCTTTGGCCCGCGCTCCTGGCGTTACTCCATGCTGGTGCGTAACGGCGTGGTAGAAAAAATGTTCGTTGAGCCGAACAAACCGGGCGACCCGTTTGAAGTCTCTGACGCAGACACCATGCTGAAATACCTGGCACCGGAATTCAAAGTGCAGGAATCCGTGTCGGTGTTCACCAAGCCGGGCTGCCCGTTCTGTGCCAAGGCGAAACAGATGCTGCAAGAGCGCGGCATCCAGTACGAAGAGATTGTGTTGGGTAAAGATGCGACCACCGTCAGCCTGCGTGCCGTTACCGGCCGCGCCACGGTACCGCAGGTCTTCATCGGCGGCCGTCACATTGGTGGCAGCGACGATCTGGAAATCTTCCTGACCGCATAACCCTGACGTAAGAGATAAACCATCCCTGCGTATTAACAATAAGAAACAGCCAACGTGAATTTTGGCGGGCTTTTAGCCCGCCTTTTTTATTCCCGACTCCCCCTTTTTACACAGCAAAGAAACCGAGGCATACCATGAAACAACTGAACGTCGACGTTGCCGTGATCGGCGGCGGCACCGCCGGCCTGGGCGCTTACCGCGCCGCGAAACTTTCCACGCCGAATGTGGTGATGATCGAGGGCGGCCCGTTTGGTACTACCTGCGCGCGGGTAGGCTGTATGCCTTCCAAATTGCTGATTGCCGCGGCAGAAGCAGTACACCAGACGGAACGCGCCCACGGTTTCGGTATTCACCCGCAGGGTGAAATCGTGATCAACGGCCGTGAAGTGATGGACCGCGTCAAACGCGAGCGCGACCGTTTCGTCGGCTTCGTGCTGGAAGGGGTGGAGAACATCCCGGCGCGTGACAAAGTCTCCGGCTATGCCCGCTTTATTGATGACAACACGCTGATGGTGGACGACCACACCCGCATCGTGGCGCAGCGCATTGTGATCGCCACCGGGTCGCGTCCGAGCTGGCCTGCCGCCTGGGATGCCCTCGGCGACCGTCTGGTGATTAACGATGACGTCTTTAACTGGGACGACCTGCCGGAGAGCGTCGCGGTGTTCGGCCCCGGCGTGATTGGGCTGGAGCTCGGCCAGGCCCTGCATCGCCTCGGCGTTGAGGTGAAGGTGTTCGGCGTGGGCGGCGGCGTCGGCCCGCTCACTGACCCGCGTGTGCGGGAGTATGCCGCCAAAGCGCTGGGCGAAGAGTTTTATCTCGACCCGGATGCCAACATCGAAATGATGCAGCGGGAAGGTGACCGCGTCTTTATCCGTTACCAGGACAAGCAGGGCAACCCGCAGGATCTGATGGTGGATTACGTGCTGGCCGCCACCGGCCGCCGCCCGAACGTGGACAAGCTGGGGCTGGAAAACACCTCCCTGGTGCTGGACGCGCGCGGCGTGCCGACGGCTGACCGCCTGACCATGCAGACCAGCGTGCCGCACATCTTCATCGCCGGTGACGCCAGCAACCAGTTGCCGTTGCTGCATGAAGCCAGCGATCAGGCGCGCATTGCCGGTGATAATGCCGGGGCGTTCCCGGAAGTGAACCCGGGCCTGCGCCGCAGCGCGATCTCCGTGGTCTTCTCTGACCCGCAGATCGCGATGGTCGGTGCCACCTACCGTGAACTGAACAGCGCGCTGGGTGCCTGCGGCTGCTTCGGGATTGGTGAAGTCTCTTTCGAGAACCAGGGCCGTTCGCGCGTGATGCTGCGTAATAAAGGTGTGCTGCGCGTGTATGGCGAGCAGGGTACCGGCGTGTTCCTCGGCGCAGAGATGATGGGCCCGGACGCTGAACATCTGGCACACTTGCTGGCATGGGCGCATCAGCAGAAAATGACGGTCAACCAGATGCTGGAGATGCCGTTCTACCACCCGGTGATCGAAGAGGGGCTGCGTACCGCCCTGCGCGATCTGCAAAGCAAACTGCGCCTCGGCAATGAGGAAGCAGAGCGTTGCCAGCGCTGCCCCGGCGAATAAACTGTGGGCAGTCCTTATAAAGGGCCAGGCAGGGCGGGATGAGCGGTTACGGCTATAAGCCCGGCACAGTAAAAGAAGTTATCCTGATGCCGGAAATGCTGACGTAATCACGAGACTAAGCCTCTCATAAAAAAGAACCCCGCCGGTTGGCGGGGTTTTTTACTTTAAGCTAAGCGCTGTTTCGCCTCAGTGATGGCGTTCGCCACCTGATGCGGCGATACGCCACCTTTGGCGTCACGCTTGTCCAGGCAGGATTGCAGCGACAGGATCGGGTAGACATCGTCGCCAATCACGCTGCTGAATGTCTGTAACGTCGCCAGCGGCAGCGCCTCCAGCGCCACGCCCTGCGCGATCGCTTCCACTACCGCCGCACCAACGATATGGTGCGCCTCACGGAACGGAATCCCTTTTGCGACCAGGTAATCTGCCAGCTCGGTGGCGTTGGCGTAACCCTGCTCCGCCGCTTCCTGCGTGCGGGCGCGTTTGACTTTGATGCCGTCCAGCACCAGCGCCGCCATGTTCAGGCAGTCGAACCAGGTTTCCAGCGCGTCGAACAGCCCTTCCTTGTCTTCCTGCATATCCTTGTTATAGGCCAGCGGCAGCCCTTTCATGGTCATCATCATGCCGGTCAGCGCGCCCTGTACCCGGCCGCTTTTGCCGCGGATCAGCTCCAGCGCGTCGGGGTTTTTCTTCTGTGGCATCAGTGACGAGCCGGAGGTCACGCGGTCTGACAGCTCCACAAAGCCCGCCTCGCCGGTGTTGAAGAAGATCAGGTCTTCCGCAAAGCGCGACAGGTGCACCATGCTGATGGCCGCGTTCGACAGCAGCTCCATCACGTGGTCACGGTCGGAGACGCTGTCCAGGCTGTTGCGGGTCGCGGAGGCGAAGCCGAGCCAGCCTGCCAGCTGCTCCCGGTCGATCGGGTAGGCGGTGCCGGCCAGCGCGCCGCAGCCCAGCGGGCTGACGTCCAGCCGCGTCAGAGTGTCACGCAGGCGGCTCTCATCCCGCGCCAGCATCTCAACGTAAGCCATGCACCAGTGGGCGAAGGTGACCGGCTGCGCACGTTGCAGGTGGGTGTAACCCGGCATCACTGCATCCTGGTTCGCCTCGGCGGTGGCTACCAGCGCCTGTTGCAGGTTTTTCAGCGACAGCAGCAGCTCCGCCACCTGCGCCTTGCACCACAATTTCAGATCGGTCGCGACCTGGTCGTTACGGCTGCGGCCGGTATGCAGTTTCTTGCCGAGATCGCCGACTTTGTTGATCAGCTTCTGCTCCACCCAGCTATGGATGTCTTCCGCGTCGCTCTCAACAATGGCTTCCGGGTTAGCGCGCACCTCGTCCAGCAGAAACATCAGCGCTTCCTCCAGTCGCTGCTGCTCATCCTGCGTCAGCACATTGACCGTGACCAGGGCCTTCGACCAGGCGACGGAGCCGACAATATCCTGCTCGGCCAGCCGGTAATCGAAACGCAGGGAGTCATTAAGTTGTTTGAAACGTTGGTCTGCTGCCTGGGTAAAACGCCCGCCCCAAAGTGCCATAGTGTGCGTCCTTCTGGTTAATGCTGTTGCTGACAGGGCGCGATGCCGCGCCCTGTTAAGAATAGGTGCCTGTCCGGGCCGCCGGGCGGCCCGTGGCGGTTACTGCTTTTTCGCGTTCAGCGCACGGATGCGGGAAGAGAGCGAGAACAGGCGGATGAAGCCGCCGGCGTGGCTGTGGTCATACACTTCATCTTCACCAAAGGTCGCGAACTCTTCGGAGTAGAGGCTGTTGGCCGATTTTTTCTGGATGGCGGTCGCGGTGCCTTTGTAGAGTTTCACTACCACTTCACCGTTCACCTCTTCAGCCAGCGCTTCTGCCGCCGCCTGGATGGACTGGCGCAGCGGGGCGAACCAGCGGCCGTCATACACCACGTAGGACATCTCGTGGCCCAGCTGCTCACGCCATTTGAAGCTGTCGCGGTCCAGCACCAGCTGTTCCACGCCGCGCAGCGCGGCCATCATGATGGTGCCGCCCGGGGTTTCGTAGCAGCCGCGGGATTTAATCCCCACCAGGCGGTTTTCCACGATGTCGATCCGGCCGACACCATGTTTCACGCCCAGTTTGTTCAGCGCTTCCAGGCACTGGTACGGGCTGAGTTCCTGACCGTTTACCGCCACCACGCGGCCTTTTTCCACTTTCACGGTCACCAGCTCGGCGTCGTCCGGGGCCTCTTCCGGGTCAACTGTCCAGGCCCAGCAATCTTTGTTTGCCGCGTTCCACGGGCTTTCCAGCACGCCGCCTTCAGTGGAGATGTGCCAGGCGTTTTCGTCACGGCTGTAGATCTTCTCCAGCGACGCGGTGGTCGGGATGTCACGCTCTTTCAGGTAGGCCAGCAGCGCCTCACGGGAGCGCAGGTCCCACTCACGCCACGGGGCCACGACTTTCAGCTCCGGGGCCAGGGCGGTGTAGGTGGTTTCGAAACGCACCTGGTCGTTGCCTTTGCCGGTCGCGCCGTGGCAGAGGGCATCCGCGCCCACTTTCAGCGCCAGTTCAACCTGCGCTTTGGCAATCAGCGGGCGCGCCATCGAGGTGCCCAGCAGGTAGCTGCCTTCGTACAGGGCGCCGGTTTGCAGCACCGGGTAGACGTAGTCTTTGATGAACGCTTCACGCAGGTCAACCACATGGCACTCAGAGGCACCGGTACGCAGCGCTTTCTGCTCAATCCCTTCCAGATCGCTGCGCTCCTGGCCGATATCGGCGACGAATGCCACCACTTCACAGTCATAGTTCTCTTTCAGCCACGGAATGATGGCTGAGGTGTCCAGACCGCCGGAGTAAGCCAGAACGATTTTCTTGATGCCTTTAGTTTGCATGATGATGTCCTTGATACAGATTCAGTAAATTCAGTAAAACCGGGCGTTACGCCAGGATGCGTGTGCCGATGGCCACGCCGTTAAACAGTGCAGGTAACTTCTCTGCGTTGCGCCAGCTGGCGATATCCACCGGGCGGCCGAGGGTGCGGGCGGCGTCCAGCGCGGCGTTGACTTTCACGACCATGCCGTCGGTGATGATGCCCTGCGCGATCAGCTGCTCCGCTTTTTCAGCAGTCATCTCCGCGATGCGCTGGCCTTTGCCGTCCAGGATGCCGCTGACGTCGGAGAGCAGGATCAGGTCTGCGCCCAGGGTTTCTGCCAGTGCCGTCGCGGCCTGGTCGGCGTTGACGTTCATCAGCGCGCCGCCGGCGGTGATGCCGATGGAGCTGACGATCGGCAGGTAGCCTGCGCCCAGCAGGGTGTTCAGCAGGGACGCGTCACCGGGGGAGGCCTTGCCGACGTGGCCCAGTTCCTCATCAAACGGTTCCACCGTGACGGTGTTGCCGTCGGCCAGGCTCAGGCCCACGGCGTTCAGGTTGTTTTTCACCGCCCAGGCCAGCAGGGTTTTGTTGGCGGTGCCCGCCAGCGCCCCGGTGATGATGTCGATCTGGTCGGCGGGGGTGACGCGCAGGCCCTGCTTTTTCACCACCGGCAGCGAGAGCTTTCTCATCAGCTCGTCCACCAGGAAACCGCCGCCATGAACAATGATCAGCGGGCGCTGGTGTTCCTGACGGTAAGCCACCAGTGCGCCGAACAGGCGCTCCAGCGCCTCTTCACTGTCAAGCAGCACGCCGCCCAGTTTGATAATTAACGGATTCATCATGTTCACGCCTCACCCTGTTGAAATCTTGACTCAAATGTTAACAGGCGCCGCCCTCCGGCCGCGCCGGCGAATTACAGCAGCGACTGGGTTTCCGGGAACCCGAAGCGCAGGTTCATGCACTGCACCGCCTGCGCGGACGCCCCTTTCAGCAGGTTGTCCTCGGTGGCGACCACAATCAGGTGCTCGCCCTGCACGGCAAACCCGATGTCGCAGAACGGCAGGCCAACCACATCCTTCAGCGCCGGCACCCCCTCTTTGTAGAGGCGCACCAGCGGCTTGTCGTGGTAGGCGTTGTGGAACGCTTCCGCCACGTCCTGCGCCGTCACGCCCGCGTTCAGGCGGCAGGTGATGGTCTCCAGAATGCCGCGCGGGAAGTTCGCCAGGTGCGGGGTGAAGATCACCGGCGTCCCCAGGTGGGCGACAATCTCAGGGTGGTGGCGATGGTTAAAGATGCCGTAAGGCTGCAGGCTGACTTCGCAGACGCTGCTTTTCAGGCTGGCCTTGCGCCCCGCCCCGCTGACGCCGCTGGTGGCGTTGATCACCGGCCACTGGGCAGTGTTCAGCAGGTTATTGTCGAGCAGCGGCTTCAGCGCCAGCTGGGCCGCCGTCGGGTAGCAGCCCGGCACGGCGATCAGTTGCGCGTCGGCCAGGGCGCCGGCCTGCCATTCGGCCAGCCCGTAGACCGCTTTTTCCAGCCATTCCGGGTGCTGGTGCTCAAAGCCGTAGAAATCGGTGTAGAAGGCGGCGTCACGCACCCGGAACGCGCCGGAGAGGTCAAACACCACGCAACCGGCTGCCAGAAACTGCGGGGCCAGATCGTGGCTGACGGCATGGGCCGTTGCGAGGAACACCACATCAACGCCTTTGGCGGCCTCTGCCACGTTGTCCAGCGGCAGCACCGGCAGATCGATAATCCCTTTCAGCTGGGGATGCAGCTCGGCGAGCCGCTTTCCTGCATCTGCACTTTGCGCTGAAACCATCAAACCGGTTATGTTCATATGCGGGTGACGATTCAGGTAGGTCGCAAGTTCTGCACCGGCATAGCCGCTGGCGCCAACGATCAGCGTGTTCAACATGGGTTCCGCTCACCTTCTTAGTGGATGACTGACGCGCACGTCAGGCGTGACAGGTACCGGGCTTATCAGCGTGCATCGCCGTTCACCCACCGGGCTGAGCAGTTCGTTTTTCAACCAGGGCCGTTACCGGTTTCCTTCTGCTCTGCCTTACTGTATTTTTATTCAAAATAAATGCATGAATATTGATACTATCCTAACTAAGGGCTGTCAACAGTGAAGATGAAATTACCTCCTTTTATTGAGCTATACCGGGCGCTGATCGCCACGCCTTCCATCAGTGCCACCGACAGCGCGCTCGACCAGAGTAATGAAGGATTAATCACTCTGCTCGCCGGCTGGTTCCGCGATCTCGGCTTCGAGGTTGAGATCCAGCCGGTGCCGGATACCCGCAATAAATTCAATATGTTGGCCAGTATCGGCAGCGGCAGCGGCGGCCTGTTGCTGGCCGGGCATACGGACACCGTCCCCTTTGATGACGGCCGCTGGACGCGCGACCCGTTTACGCTGACGGAGCATGAGAACCGCCTCTATGGGCTGGGCACCGCAGACATGAAAGGGTTCTTCGCTTTTATCCTCGATGCGCTGCGTGACATCGATGCCACAAAACTGAATAAGCCGCTCTATATTCTGGCGACGGCGGATGAAGAGACGT
Source organism: Chimaeribacter coloradensis (assembly GCF_002858715.1). Taxonomy (GTDB): domain Bacteria; phylum Pseudomonadota; class Gammaproteobacteria; order Enterobacterales; family Enterobacteriaceae; genus Chimaeribacter; species Chimaeribacter coloradensis. The sequence continues at coordinate 15,810 of NZ_PJZH01000025.1, forward strand.
CGATGGCCGGGGCCAGCTATTTTGCCCGCTCCACCACCCTGCGGCCGGACTGCGCCATCATCGGCGAACCGACCTCGCTGAAGCCGGTGCGGGCGCACAAAGGGCATATGTCGAACGCCATCCGCATCGAGGGGCAGTCGGGCCACTCCAGCGATCCGTCACGCGGCGTGAATGCGATTGAGCTGATGCACGAGTCGATCACCCAGTTGATGGGGCTGCGCAACTCGCTGAAAGAGCGTTTCCACCATGACGGCTTCGTCATCCCCTACCCGACCATGAACTTTGGCGCTATCCACGGCGGCGATGCCTCCAACCGCATCTGCGCCTGCTGTGAGCTGCATATGGACATCCGCCCGCTGCCGGGGCTGACGCTCTCTGACCTGAATGAGATGCTGAACCTGGCGCTGGAGCCGGTCAGCAAACGCTGGCCGGGGCGCGTGACCGTGACGGAGCTGCACCCGCCGGTGCCCGGCTATGAATGCCCGGCGGATCACCGCCTGGTGCAGGTGGTGGAGAAGCTGCTCGGCACCAAAACCGAGATTGTGAACTACTGTACGGAAGCGCCGTTTATTCAGCAGCTCTGCCCGACGCTGGTGCTCGGCCCCGGCTCTATTGAGCAGGCGCACCAGCCGGACGAATACCTCGATACCGCCTTTATCCAGCCGACGCGGGCGCTGATTACCCAGGTAGTGCACCACTTCTGCCACGCCTGACGTCTGACCGGGCGCGGAAGACCATGCGCGCCCGCAATTAGCGGGGCTGATACACCACGCCCTGTAATTAAATTTCAGCGGTTACGGCGTTTTAGCAGTAAGAAAATCACCGTTTTTGCGGTACATATAGAGTGACGGGCCGTGAGGCCGGGAAGACGATGCATTAACAGGGCAACCATGCCTTTCGGGTGAAAGTTATTTACAAAACATAAAATCACAAGAGAAACAGGTCAGGGTCTATGAACGAACAATATTCTGCAATGCGTAGTAATGTCAGTATGCTCGGCAAGCTGCTCGGTGAGACCATCAAAGAGACACTGGGTGAGCACATTTTGGATCGTGTGGAAACTATCCGTAAATTATCGAAATCCTCCCGCGCCGGAAATGAGGCGGATCGCCAGCAACTGCTTTCCACACTGCAAAACCTGTCAAATGAGGAGCTACTGCCGGTTGCCCGGGCGTTCAGCCAGTTTCTCAACCTGACCAACACCGCCGAGCAGTACCACAGCATCTCGCCGAACGGCGAAGCGGCCAGCAACCCGGAAGCGCTGGCGCACCTGATCGCCCGCCTGAAAGAGAACAAGGTGACGGACGTCCAGCTGCGGGACTCGGTGGATAATCTCTCGATTGAACTGGTACTGACCGCCCACCCGACGGAAATCACCCGCCGCACCCTGATTCATAAAATGGTGGAGGTGAATACCTGCCTCAGCCAGCTCGACCATAACGACCTCGCCGACTACGAACGCAATAAAATCATGCGCCGCCTGCGCCAATTGATCGCCCAGTCCTGGCACACGGACGAGATCCGTAAACACCGCCCGTCACCGATTGATGAAGCCAAATGGGGCTTTGCCGTGGTGGAAAACAGCCTGTGGGAAGGGGTGCCCGCTTTCCTGCGTGAGCTGAATGAGCAGCTGGAAAACGCCATCGATTACCGCCTGCCGGTGGACGCCACGCCGATCCGCTTTACCTCCTGGATGGGCGGCGACCGTGACGGCAACCCGAACGTCACCGCCGAGATCACCCGCCGCGCCCTGCTGCTGAGCCGCTGGAAAGCCACTGACCTGTTCCTGCGCGACATCGCGGTGCTGGTCTCCGAGCTGTCGATGTCCGAATGTACGCCGGAACTGCGCGCCCGCGCCGGGGGCGACGAGGTGCTGGAGCCATACCGTGAAATCATCAAGGGTGTGCGCAGCCAGCTGACCAAAACCCAGGCCTGGCTGGAAGCGAAGCTGAAAGGCGAGCACGCCGTGCGCCCGGACGACCTGCTGGTGCAGAATGACCAGCTCTGGGAGCCGCTCTACGCCTGCTATGAATCCTTACAGGCGTGCGGCATGGGCATCATCGCCAATGGCCAACTGCTCGATACGCTGCGCCGCATCCGCTGTTTCGGCGTGCCGCTGGTGCGCATCGATCTCCGCCAGGAGAGCAGCCGCCACACCGAAGCGATCGCCGAGATCACCCGCTATCTGGGGCTGGGCGACTACGAAAGCTGGTCAGAGTCTGACAAGCAGGCGTTCCTGATCCGCGAACTTAACTCCAAGCGCCCGCTGGTACCGCGCAGCTGGGAACCGAGCGACGAAACCCGCGAGGTGCTCGACACCTGCAAAGTGGCCGCAGAAGCGCCGGAAGGCTCCATCGCCGCCTATGTGATCTCAATGGCGCGCACGCCGTCTGACGTGCTGGCGGTGCATCTGCTGCTGAAAGAGGCGGGCTGCCCGTTCCCGATGCCGGTCGCCCCGCTGTTTGAAACGCTGGATGACCTCAACAACGCCGACTCAGTGATGACCCAGCTGCTGAACATCGACTGGTATCGCGGCTATATCCAGGGCAAGCAGATGGTGATGATCGGCTATTCCGACTCCGCGAAAGATGCGGGCGTGATGGCCGCCTCCTGGGCGCAGTACCGCGCGCAGGACGCGCTGATCAAAACCTGCGAGAAGTCCGGCGTGGCGCTGACGCTGTTCCACGGGCGCGGCGGCTCCATCGGCCGCGGCGGCGCACCGGCCCATGCAGCGCTGCTCTCCCAGCCGCCGGGCAGCCTGAAAGGCGGCCTGCGCGTCACCGAACAGGGCGAGATGATCCGCTTCAAGTTCGGCCTGCCGGAAGTCACCATCAGCAGCCTGGCGCTCTACACCGGCGCAATCCTTGAGGCGAACCTGCTGCCGCCGCCGGAACCGAAACCGGAGTGGCGCCGCATCATGGACCTGCTCTCGGACGTCTCCTGCACCATGTACCGTGGCTACGTGCGCGAAAACCCGGACTTCGTGCCCTACTTCCGCGCGGCGACGCCGGAGCTGGAGCTGGGCAAGCTGCCGCTGGGCTCCCGCCCGGCCAAACGCCGCCCCAATGGCGGTGTGGAGTCCCTGCGTGCCATCCCGTGGATCTTCGCCTGGACACAGAACCGCCTGATGCTGCCGGCCTGGCTGGGTGCCGGTGCTGCGCTGCAAAAAGCGGTGGAGGAAGGGAACCAGGACGAGCTGGAGACCATGTGCCGTGACTGGCCGTTCTTCTCTACCCGCATCGGGATGCTGGAGATGGTCTACGCCAAGGCGGATCTCTGGCTGGCCGAGTATTACGACCAGCGGCTGGTGGACAAAACGCTGTGGCCGCTGGGCAAACAGCTGCGCGATCAGCTCGCCAGCGACATCAACGTGGTGCTGCGGATTGCCAATGACGATCACCTGATGGCCGACCTGCCGTGGATCGCGGAGTCCATCGCCCTGCGTAACGTCTACACCGACCCGCTGAACGTGTTGCAGGCCGAGTTGCTGCACCGCTCACGCCAGCAAACCGAGGCAGACCCGCAGGTAGAACAGGCGCTGATGGTCACCATCGCCGGCGTCGCCGCCGGGATGCGCAACACCGGTTAACCGGCAAAACCAACGCACAAGGGCACCCGCGGGTGCCCTTTTTTATGGCGATCGTTTTAGCGCGGGAAAGGCATAAAAAAGGCCGCTTCAGCGGCCTGACAGGAAAAGGGATCAGGCGTGGGCCGGGGCCACCACGCCAGGGCGGATGCCCAGCGTATGGCAGATGGCGTAGCTCATCTCCGCGCGGTTCAGGGTATAGAAGTGGAAATCCTTCACCCCTTCACGGCTCAGGATCTTCACCATATCCATCGCGATATTTGCCCCGACCAGTTTGCGCGTTTCGGCGTCATCATCCAGCCCTTCGAACATGCTGGTCATCCACTGCGGCACCCGCACGTTGGTCAGGGCGGCGAAGCGCTGCAACTGTCTGAAGTTAGAGACCGGCAAAATGCCCGGCACGATTTCCACATCAATCCCGGCGCTGACGCAGCGGTCGCGGAAGCGCAGGTAGCTCTCCACATCAAAGAAGAACTGGGTGATGGCACGGCTGGCCCCGGCATCGACTTTGCGCTTCAGGTTGATCAGGTCAGCCTGCGCGCTTTTGGCCTCCGGGTGCACTTCCGGATAGGCCGCGACGGAAATATCGAAGTCACCCACCTCTTTCAGCAGCGCGACCAGATCGGTGGCGTACATCTCCGGTTTGCCGCTGTTGGGCGGCAGGTCACCGCGCAGGGCGACAATATGGCGGATGCCGCTGTGCCAGTAATCCTGGGCGATCCGGCGCAGTTCGTCCCGCGTGGCGTCGATGCAGGTCAGGTGCGGCGCGGCTTCCAGCCCGGTGCGCTCTTTGATGCCTTTAATGATGCTGTGGGTGCGGTCACGCTCGCCGGAGTTGGCACCGTACGTCACCGAGACAAATTTCGGTTTCAGGCTGCTGAGGCGGTCAATCGAGCTCCAGAGGGTATTTTCCATTTCGCTGGTGCGCGGCGGAAAGAACTCAAAGGAGACATGAAACTGGCCATGCAGTTCGGCCAGACTCTGGTTCAGCGCATCCCGCTGGTTTGCGTGGAAAAAACTCATACCCTACCTCATCAGTCACAGCATTGTTTTTATGAAGACGTTTTTATGGGCACATCCCATTTGCTTAGTTTGTTAAGCGTCTAGACGTCTAAACGTTTAGATAGAAAATGACGGAGATTGGTTAAAGAGTCAACAGAAAATTATTTGCCTACGGTGAGTAATCTTCACGCACTCAGAGGAAAATTCAAGCAGGAAAAAGGGGCGGGTAAGAGACGCCTTCTGCCGGGGCGGCAGAAGGCATTGAAAGGCTTAGAGAAGGCGGGCGAGGCGGTTTAAATCAGACTGGATCGCCCCGGCGGTCACGTCGCGGCCGGCACCCGGCCCGCGGATCACCAGCGGGTTATCGCGGTACCAGCGGCTCTCAATCGCGAAGACGTTATCACACGGCAGCAGCGCGGCCAGCGGGTGCTCCGGGCGCACCGCTTCTACCCCAACGCGTGCCTTGCCGTTGGCGTCGAAACGCGCCACATAGCGCAGCACCAGCCCCATCTCATTGGCGGCTTCCAGGCGCTGCACCATCTGCTCGTTCAGCGCTTCCCCATCTTCGAAGAACTGATCCACACTGCCCTGCGCGCAGTGGGCCGGCACCAGCGACTCCACCCGCACCTGATTCGGCTCGATGTCGTAGCCCGCCTCACGCGCCAGGATCACCAGCTTGCGCATCACATCCTGGCCCGCCAGATCCACGCGCGGGTCAGGCTCGGTCAGCCCCTGTTGCCACGCCTGATCCACCAGCTCAGTGAACGGCACCGTGCCGTCAAATTGCAGGAACAGCCAGGAGAGCGTGCCGGAGAAGATGCCGCTGATCGCCAGAATGGTGTCACCGCTGTCCCGCAGGTCACGCACCGTGTGGTTAACCGGCAGGCCTGCGCCGACAGTGGCGTTATAGAGCCAGTGGCTGCCGGTTTTGGCGAAGGCGTCACGGATCTGGCGGTAGTTGTCACCGGCGGAGGCCCCGGCCAGCTTGTTGGCGCTGATCACATGGAAGCCGTAGCTGGCGAAATCCAGATACTGCTCAGCCAGGTTTTCACTGGCGGTCACGTCCAGCACCACCAGATCGTCAAACGGGTGGGCGCGCATCCAGAGGAACAAAGACTCCTCATCCTGCTCGCGCGCTTCGTCCTCAAAGAAGGCCAGCGCCCGGCTGGCGTCCAGCCCGTCATAGCTCAGCAGGCTGCGGCGGCTGTCCACCACCCCGGCCAGCACAAATTCAAACCCGCTGCGCGCAGAGAGGTTTTTCTGCTCGCGGGCGAACAGCTCCAGCCAGCGCGAGCCGATGTTCCCTTTGCCGAACAGCATCAGGCCGATGCGTTTTTCAGCGCGGAACAGCGTCTGGTGCAGGCCCTGGATCAGGTGCTCCGTGGGGCCGACGCGCAGCACCGCCACCAGGCTGATGCCGTCTTCCGCCTGCCAGATGAACTCAACCGGCTGATCCTTCAGCTCCTGGTAGAAGCGGTGGCTGTGCAGCGGGTTTTTGCACACCCCGGCCCCGACCAGTGCCACCAGCGCCAGCTTCTCCCGCAGGTGAAGCTGGCCGGGCAGCCCGGCATCTTCCAGCGCCCGCAGGGCACTGTCGGCAACTTCGGCGGTATAGCAGAGTTGCAGCAGGTTGCGGTCAGGGTGAACGCCGGTGGCCAGCGGGCGGATCTGCGCGCGCTTGAGCACGCGGTCCACCTCTTTCTGTGCCAGCACGAAATCGTGCTGCGGCGGAATGGTGAATTCAATCAGGCAGATGTCGTCGTGGCTGGTGACGATTTTCGCCCCGGTGCCGGAAGCCAGCACCCGCTCAATGCGCGTGGAGCCCTGTTCCGGCTGGTAGCTGCAACGCAACTGCAGGTCGATGTCGCTGCCGGAGACCGGCTGCAATGTGCGGGCGTGCAGCACCGGCGCGGCCAGGCGGGCCAGCTCGCTGGCCTCATCCAGCCGCAGCAGCGGCAGCAGGCAGGCATCTTTGACTTTGCGCGGGTCAGCGCTGTAGACCCCGGCCACGTCGCTCCAGATGGTGACGCGGCTGACACCGGCCAGCGCGCCGATCTGGGTGGCGGAGTAGTCACTGCCGTTACGGCCGAGCAGCACCGTTTCCCCGGCGTCGTTGCGGCAGATAAAGCCGGTGACCACCAGGTATTTGTGCGGGTGCTGTGCCAGCAGTTGCTGCAGCAGCGGGTAAGAGCGGCCTTCGTCCACCTGCGGCTGGGCAGCGCGCTCGGCACGCAGGAAATCGCGCGCGTCGAGCCAGGCGGCCTGGTAATCGAGTTTGTTCAGTACGGCGGCCATCAGGCGCGCAGACCAGATCTCGCCGTGGCCCACCACTTCGGCGTAAACCGCGTCGGTGAGCGGGGCGTCGAGCAGCACCGCCAGGCGTTCCAGATCGTGTACGAATTGGGTAATCAGCGGTTCGGCCAGCTCCGGCGGCAACAGCCCGGCGATCAGGTCGCTCTGGTAACGGCGCAGCGTCTGCTGCACCTGATGCGCCGACAGCCGGTCGCTCTGGCTCAGCTTCAGCCAGCTGATCAGCTGGTTGGTGGTGCTGCCCGCCGCCGACACCACCATCATGTCCCCCGGCTTGCCGTACTCCGCCATGATCCCGGCGACGCGCAGATAACACTTCACATCGGCCAGACTGCTGCCACCGAATTTATGCAACTGCCGGCTCCCCGCCGGCGCTGCTACCGCAATTGCATTCATGCTTACCTCGTTGCCGCCGCCTGGAACGCCTGTTCCAGATCGGCAATCAAATCTTCGCTGTCTTCCAGCCCCACAGAGACCCGTAACAGGCTGTCGGAAATACCGGCAGCTTTACGCGCTTCGGGTGCCATGCCCGCGTGGGTCATGGTGGCGGTATGGGAAATCAGGCTCTCTACCCCGCCCAGCGACTCCGCCAGCGTGAAGAGCTTCAGCGCTTTCAGGAAGCGGCGCAGGGTTGGCTCATCACCATCCAGCTCGAAGCTCAGCATCGCGCCAAAACCGGTTTGCTGGCGGCAGGCGATCTCATGGCCGGCATTCTCCGGCAGGGAGGGATGATACAGCGTTTTTACCAGCGGCTGCCGGGCTAAATAGTCAACAATCGCCAGCGCGTTGCTCTGCTGTTGTTTGATGCGCGGCGACAGGGTGCGCAGGCCGCGCAGCAGCAGGTAGCTGTCAAAGGCCGCGCCGGTCACGCCGATGTTATTGGCCCACCAGGCCAGCTCCGTCGCCAGCGCCGGGTCTTTGGCGATCACCGTGCCGGCCACCACGTCAGAGTGGCCGTTCAGGTATTTGGTACAGGAGTGCACCACCAGATCGGCCCCCAGCGCCAGCGGCTGCTGCAGCGCCGGGCTGAGGAAGGTGTTGTCTACCACCGTCACCGCCCCGGCCGCCCGCGACGCCTCGCAGATGGCGGCGATGTCCACCACCCGCAGCAGCGGGTTGCTTGGGGTTTCAATCAGCACCAGCTTCGGCTTCTCTTCCAGCGCCTGCGCCAGCGCCGCGGCATCCCCCTGGTCGACAAAGCGCACGCGGTACGCGCCGCGTTTGCTCATGCTGTCGAACAGGCGGTAGCTGCCGCCGTAACAGTCGTGCGGGGCCACCAGCAGATCGCCGGGTTTCAGGAACACGGTACAGACCAGGTGAATCGCTGACATGCCGCTGCTGGTCATCACCGCCCCGGCCCCGCCCTCCAGCTCTGCCAGGGCGCGTTGCACCACATCACGTGACGGGTTGCCGCGGCGCGAATAGTCATGGGCGCGCGGTTCGTTGAAATCGGTGAAGTTATAGGTGCTGGACAGGTGGATGGGGGGAACAACGCAGCCGTACTGCTCATCATCATTCAGGCCGCTGCGTACGGCGATGGTTGCTTGCTTATGCGTCATGTGGTCTCTCCCTGACGGGATGCTGGGGGTTAGGGCCTAAAGATTAATCGCATCGATAATAGACGTCAATACATCTGGACATCTAAACTTCTTTGCGTATAGATTGAGCAGGCGGGCAATAACCGCTAAAATTATAGCGTTTTCAAATGTGAGTAACATGTCAGGCAGGTTGCATACCCGTTGCGCGGGTGAAGGGAATACTGTCGGCCGGTTGCAAAAGTATGTCAGTGACATCGCTCCGGTATCGGAGATTTTTATCAAGATTGGTTTAGTGAGAACAGTGAAGATCGGGCATAATCAGCCGGTTTTTAGAATTTTATATTTTTCCGACAAATTTAAGGTGTCCCATGGCTGAGTGGAACGGCGAATATGTCAGCCCATACGCTGAACACGGTAAAAAAAGCGAGCAGGTCAAAAAAATCACGGTATCCATTCCGCTGAAAGTGCTTAAAATTCTGACGGATGAACGGACGCGCCGCCAGGTGAACAACCTGCGCCACGCCACCAACAGCGAGCTGTTGTGTGAGGCGTTCCTTCATGCCTTTACCGGCCAGCCGCTGCCGAATGATGCTGACCTGCGCAAAGAGCGCAGTGATGAGATCCCGGAAGAAGCGAAAGTAATGATGCGTGAACTGGGTGTGGATCCCGATACCTGGGAATATTAAGCAGGGCGGTGGGCGGTGGCCCGCCGTGCAGCAGACCAGAAATGCAAAAAGGCGCCCAAAGGCGCCTTTTTCGTCGTGCGGGCAGTAATTACTTCTTAGCGCCCGGTACGCTGAAACGCTTGTTGAAGCGGTCAACACGACCACCGGTAGCCACGTCACGTTGCTTACCAGTGTAGAACGGGTGGCATGCGCTGCACACGTCCAGGTTCAGGTCGTGACCCATAGTGGAACGGGTTTTGATCACGTTACCGCAAGTGCAGGTGATGGTAACGAAATCGTATTTTGGGTGGATACCTTGTTTCATGGGAAAACCTCAGTTAAGGCCGCGTCGCTATCCAGCCCTGTTTTGCCAGACACCACGCGTAGTGGATAAAGTTAGGTTTTGATAACATCAAAATGTATCAAAGGCGGCGAATCATACAGAAACCCACTGGCCGATGCAAACGCATCCACACATTTTGAGGCACACAGTGTACACTATTCCGACATTTTTTAACAGCCCGGACCCCTGATGCCTGTCGTTCACACCGCCCTGCCCGTGCCCCTTAACCGAACTTTTGACTATCTGCTGCCCGACGGCCTGCCGCCGGTGGTGCCCGGTGCGCGCGTCAGCGTGCCGTTCGGCAAGCGTCAGGTGGTGGGTGTGGTGGCGGGCGTCAGTGAACAGAGCGACCTGCCGCATGACCAGCTCAAGCCGGTGGCGGAGGTGCTCGACAGCCAGAGCCTGTTCAGCCCGCTGCTCTGGAAAATGCTGCACTGGGCCGCCGGCTACTACCACTTCCCGCTGGGCGAGGTGCTGTTCCACGCGCTGCCGGTGCTGCTGCGCCAGGGAAAGGCGGCAGAGCTGCCGCCGCGCTGGCAGTGGTTCGCCACGGAGCAGGGGCGGGTAACGCCGCCGGAGAGCCTGAAACGGGCGCGCAAACAGCAGCAGGCGCTGTCGGCGCTGTTGCAGGGGCCGGTCTGGCGCGACGCGGTGGCGGGCCTTGAGCTGACCGAACCGGCGCTCCAGGCGCTGCGTGCCAAAGGGCTGGCTGACCTGCGCGCGCAGGCAGCAGAGGTAACGGACTGGCGGCCGGGCTTTGAGGTGCTGGGCGAACGGCTGCGGCTCAACACCGAGCAGGCCACCGCCGTCGGCGCGATCCGCAGTGAGGATGACCACTTCGCCCCCTGGCTGCTGGCGGGCGTCACCGGTTCCGGCAAAACCGAAGTCTACCTCAGCGTGCTGGAGAATATTCTCGCCGCCGGTAAACAGGCGCTGGTGATGGTGCCGGAGATCGGGCTGACGCCGCAGACCATCGCCCGCTTCCGCGAGCGTTTCAACGCGCCGGTGGAGGTGCTGCACTCCGGGCTGAATGACAGCGAGCGGCTTACCGTGTGGCTGCGGGCGCGCAACGGCGAGGCGGCGATCGTCATCGGCACCCGCTCCTCGCTGTTTACCCCCTTTGCGCGGCTCGGCGTGATCATTATCGATGAGGAGCACGACAGCTCCTATAAACAGCAGGAGGGCTGGCGCTACCACGCGCGCGATCTGGCGGTTTACCGCGCCCATGCGGAAGATGTGCCGATCGTCATGGGCTCAGCGACCCCAGCGCTGGAGACGCTGCATAATGTGCAGACCGGCAAATACCGCCAGCTCACCCTGGCGCGGCGCGCCGGTAACGCCCGCCCGGCCGCCCAGCACCTGCTGGATTTAAAAGGGCTACCGCTGAAAGCGGGCCTCTCCCAGCCGCTGTTAAAAAGAATGCGTGAACACCTGGCGGCCGGCAACCAGGTGATGCTGTTCCTCAACCGGCGCGGTTACGCCCCGGCCCTGCTTTGCCACGAGTGCGGCTGGATTGCCGAATGCCAGCGCTGCGACCACTACTACACCCTGCACCAGCACCTGCGCCAGTTGCGCTGCCACCACTGCGACAGCCAGCGGCGCGTGCCCTACCAGTGCCCGCAGTGCGGCTCCACGCAGCTGATGCCGGTGGGCGTCGGCACCGAACAGCTGGAACACGAACTGGCCCCGCTGTTCCCGGAGACGCCCATCACCCGCATCGACCGCGACACCACCAGCCGCAAAGGGTCGCTGGAGCAGCACCTGGCCGATGTCCACCGCGGCGGCGCGCGCATCCTGATCGGCACACAGATGCTGGCGAAAGGCCACCACTTCCCGGACGTCACGCTAGTGTCGCTGCTGGATGTGGACGGCGCGCTCTTCTCCGGCGATTTTCACTCGGCAGAGCGTTTTGCCCAGCTCTACACCCAGGTTTCCGGCCGGGCCGGGCGCGCGGGCAAGCAGGGCGAAGTAATTTTGCAGACGCACCACCCGGAGCACCCGCTGTTGCAGATTTTGCTGCGCGAAGGGTACGACGCCTTCGCCCGCCAGACGCTGGCGGAGCGCAAAAGTGTGTTCCTGCCGCCTTTCACCAGCCATATTCTGATCCGCGCCGAAGATCAGGATAACCAGCTCGCGGCCCAGTTCCTCCAGCAGCTGCGCACCCTGTTTGAGGCCAGCCCGCTGCGCGAGGAGTCGCTCTGGATACTCGGCCCGGTGCCGGCGCTGCAACCCAAACGCGGCGGCCGTTTCCGCTGGCAATTACTGTTGCAGCACCCCACGCGCCGTCTGCTCCAGCGCCTGATGGCGGACTCCCAGCCGCTGATTGCTGCCCTGCCGCTGTCACGCAAGATCAAGTGGACGGTGGACGTAGACCCGATCGACGGCTGAGGCCAACGGCCTGAAAAACGCCGTGCGCGGGCAAGGAGAGTGCACCGCACAGCAGGGAAGTGGCGTAACACATCGAAAAACTCTTCACTGCTCACACTTTTCATGCAAATTAGGTAACAAATCCTAACCACAAACTGTTTAGAATGTGGTTAGGTATGCACCCAAAACAGATACGCTGTCAGCCTCAGGGAACCAGGCATGTACCACAAATGACACGTTGCCTGCCGTCATTGGCTCAGCATCATGATTTTCCAGGTAGTGGCACCGGCCTGCCGCCTGTGCAAGGAGAGACGCGTTGGAATTAAAGAAAGAAATACCGATGGCGACCATGAAGGATGTTGCCGAGATGGCCGGGGTATCTACCGCCACCGTATCGCGCGCCCTCATGAACCCGGAAAAAGTCTCCGCCCCGACCCGGCAAAAAGTCGAGCAGGCGGTACTGGCTGTCGGCTACTCCCCCCATGCCCTCTCCCGCAACATCAAACGCAGTGAATCCCGCACGATTCTGGTGATTGTCCCGGACATCAGTGACCCGTTCTTTGCCGACGTGATCCAGGGCATTGAGCGCACCGCCGCGGAAAACGGCTACCTGGTGCTGATTGGCGACTGCGCCCAGCAGCAGCAGGAGGAGCGCACCTTCATCAACCTGATTATCACCAAGCAGATTGACGGCATGTTGCTGCTCGGCTCCAACCTGCCGTTCGATGCCGGTAAAGAGGAGCAGCGCAACCTGCCGCCGATGGTGATGGCCAATGAGTTCGCGCCGGAGCTGGAGCTGCCGACGGTACATATCGATAACCTGACGGCGGCGTTTGAGGCGGTACACTACCTGCACCGGCTGGGCCACCAGCGCATCGCCTGCATCGCCGGGCCGGAAAAGATGCCGCTGTGCCACTACCGGCTCCAGGGCTATGTTCAGGCGCTGCGCCGCAATAACCTGCCGGTGGAGAGCCACTATATTGTGCGCGGGGACTTCAGCTACGAATCGGGCGCGCAGGCGCTCTCGGCGCTGATGACCCTGCCGAAACCGCCGACGGCGATCTTCTGCCACAACGACATCATGGCGATGGGCGCGCTCTCCCAGGCAAAAAAGATGGGCCTGCGCGTCCCTTATGATGTCTCTCTGGTGGGCTTCGATGACATCAAACTCTGCCAGTACAGCGACCCGCCGATGACTACCGTGGCCCAGCCGCGTTTCCAGCTCGGCCGCCAGGCGATGCTGCTATTGCTTGAACAGTTGCAGGGTCATGCGGTACAAAGCGGCTCACGTCTGCTCGACAGTGAATTGGTGGTCCGCGGCAGCACCGCAGCGCCTAAGCGCTAGTCAAACTTTTTAGGGTTCAGTAACATGACCGACTTCATTCTTCATCACGACACAGCGAAACGATAGTGGCACAGAGAGACTATGTAAGCCGTGGGCGCGCAGGAGCGCGGCGGAAAGCCCCCGGCCGGAAGAAAAAAAGCAGTTCTCCGGGTATCTCCAAAACGATGGTGGCACTGGCCGTCGCGGTTCTGGTGACCTTCGTCGGTGGCCTCTATTTCATCACGCACAATAAGTCCGAGGAGGAGGCCCCGCTGCTGCCGGCACACACCGCCCACCCGGGCAACGGGTTGCCGCCGAAGCCGGAGGAGCGCTGGCGCTACATCAAAGAGCTGGAGAACCGGCAGATTGGCGTGCAGTCCCCGACAGAACCGACCGCGGGTGGCGAGGTGAAATCACAGACGGAGCTGACGCCGGAGCAGCGCCAGTTGCTGGAGCAGATGCAGGCCGACATGCGCCAGCAGCCGACCCAGCTCTCTGAGGTGCCGTATAACGACCCGGCGCAGAGCACGCACACTACGTCCACGTCGCGGATGCCGGTGACCAACAGCCTGCCGCGCCAGCAGCCGGTACAGCCGCAGCCGCCGAAAGCCGTGCCGCGCGCCCAGACCCAGGCGCAGCAGCCGGCACCGGTCACGGCCGTGCAGCCCAAGGCAGAGAAGCCGAAAGAGAAAGAAAAAGAGAAGGCCCAGCGCTGGATGGTGCAGTGCGGCTCCTTCCGCACCGGTGACCAGGCGGAGTCTGTGCGCGCACAGCTGGCGTTTGAGGGCATTGAGAGCCGCATCACCGCCAACGGCGGCTGGAACCGCGTGGTGCTCGGGCCTTACAGCACCCGCGCCGCGGCGGACAAGTCTTTACAACGCCTGCGCGGCGTCGGTATGTCCGGCTGCATTCCCCTTGCAGCCGGGGGTTGAAAAGCCACAAACCTCCCCCATCTCTATTCTCAATATGCCCCGGACCGGTGTCGTGCCCCGGTCCGGGCCTTTTCTGACTGCAACGAGGGTTTGCTCGTGACAACAATTGTAAGTGTGCGCCGTAATGGCCAGGTCGTAATTGGTGGCGATGGCCAGGCAACCCTGGGAAACACCGTCATGAAGGGCAACGTGCGCAAAGTACGCCGTCTGTACAATGACAAAGTGATTGCCGGTTTTGCCGGCGGCACCGCCGATGCGTTTACCCTGTTTGAACTGTTTGAGCGCAAGCTGGAGATGCACCAGGGCCATCTGGTGAAGGCGGCCGTAGAGCTGGCGAAAGACTGGCGTACCGACCGGATGCTGCGCCGCCTGGAGGCCCTGCTGGCCGTGGCGGACGAGAATGCCTCGCTGATCATCACCGGTAACGGTGACGTGATCCAGCCGGAAAATGATTTGATTGCCATTGGTTCCGGCGGCCCTTACGCCCAATCAGCGGCCCGCGCCCTGCTGGAAAATACCGAGCTGGGTGCCCGTGACATCGTGGAAAAAGCGCTGGGTATCGCAGGTGACATCTGCATCTATACCAACCAGTTCCATACTATTGAAGAATTGCCTTCCAAAGCGTAAGGACCGAATACTATGTCTACTATGACCCAACGGTCTGAAATGACCCCACGCGAGATTGTCAGCGAGCTGGACAGCTACATCATCGGCCAGGACAAAGCGAAGCGTGCCGTTGCCATCGCCCTGCGTAACCGCTGGCGCCGGATGCAGCTCGACGAAGCGCTGCGCCATGAAGTGACCCCGAAAAACATTCTGATGATCGGCCCAACCGGTGTCGGTAAAACCGAAATCGCCCGTCGCCTGGCGAAACTGGCCAATGCGCCGTTCATCAAAGTCGAAGCCACCAAGTTCACCGAAGTGGGCTATGTCGGTAAGGAAGTGGATTCCATTATCCGCGACCTGACTGACGCCGCCGTGAAGATGGTGCGCCTGCAATCGATCGACAAAAACCGCCACCGTGCTGAAGAGCTGGCCGAAGAGCGCATCCTGGATGTGCTGGTGCCGCCGGCGAAAAACAACTGGGGCGTGCCGGATGAGCACCAGGAGCCGTCCGCGGCCCGCCAGGCATTCCGCAAGAAACTGCGTGAAGGCCAGCTCGACGACAAAGAGATCGAAATTGATCTGGCTGCCGCGCCGATGGGCGTGGAGATCATGGCCCCTCCGGGCATGGAAGAGATGACCAACCAGCTCCAGTCCATGTTCCAGAACCTGGCCGGCCAGAAGCAGAAACCGCGCAAAATCAAGATCAAAGAGGCGTTCAAGCTGTTGGTCGAAGAGGAAGCGGCGAAGCTGGTCAACCCGGAAGAGCTGAAAGAGCAGGCGATTGAAGCGGTTGAGCAGCACGGCATCGTGTTTATCGACGAGATCGACAAAATCTGTAAGCGCGGCGGCCAGGGCTCCGGCCCGGATGTCTCCCGCGAGGGCGTCCAGCGTGACCTGCTGCCGCTGGTAGAAGGCTGTACCGTCTCGACCAAGCACGGCATGGTGAAGACTGACCACATCCTGTTCATCGCCTCCGGCGCGTTCCAGACCGCCAGCCCCGCTGACCTGATCCCGGAACTGCAGGGCCGCCTGCCGATCCGTGTGGAGCTTCAGGCGCTCTCCACCAGCGACTTCGAACGCATCCTCACCGAGCCGAGCGCCTCGCTGACCGAGCAGTACAAAGCGCTGATGGCGACCGAAGGCGTCACCGTCGCCTTTACCGAAGACGGTATCCGCCGTATTGCCGAAGCCGCCTGGCAGGTGAACGAAACCACCGAAAACATCGGTGCGCGCCGCCTGCACACCGTGCTTGAGCGTCTGATGGAAGATATCTCCTACGATGCGAGCGAAAAAAGCGGTGAAACCTTCTCCATCGATGCGGAGTATGTTGGGAACCACCTGGATCAGCTGGTGGCCGATGAGGATTTGAGCCGTTTTATTCTGTAATTCGCGTCCATAATCCCCTACTATTTGCAGGGAGGCTTCGGCCTCCCTGTTTTTTTAGATGGATTCCCCCCGGACAAAAGCGAATCATGAGCGAACAATGTTATCTCTCCCCAGGCCGCGCCTGGCTGGAAAGCCTGCGGCCGCGTACCCTGCCGCTGGCTTTCGCCTCCATTATGGCCGGTTCTGCGGTCGCCGCCTGGCACCACAGTTTCCACCCGGCCATTGCCTTGCTGGCGCTGCTGACCGCCGGCCTGCTGCAAATTCTCTCCAACCTGGCCAATGACTATGGCGACGCGCTGAAAGGCAGTGACACGCCCGACCGCCTCGGCCCGCTGCGCGGGATGCAGAAAGGTGTCATCACCGCCGCCCAGATGAAACGCGCCCTGATCGTTTCGGTCGTGCTGACGCTGGTTTCCGGTGTCGGCCTTATTGCCGTGGCCTGCGACACCCCACAGGATGTGCTGGGCTTTGGGCTGCTCGGCCTGCTGTCGATCGCCGCCGCCATCACCTACACCGTGGGGTCGAAGCCTTATGGCTACCGCGGGCTGGGCGATCTGTCGGTTTTGATATTCTTCGGCTGGATCAGCGTGGCCGGCACCTATTACCTGCAAACCCACCGGCTCGACGGCGTGGTGTTCCTGCCTGCCACCGCCTGCGGCCTGCTGGCGGCGGCGGTGCTCAACATCAATAACCTGCGGGACATCGACAGCGACAGCGCCAATGGGAAGAACACCCTGGCGGTGCGGCTCGGCGCGCGCAAAGGGCGCTATTACCACGCCCTGTTGCTGGTGGGGGCGGTGCTCTGCTTCGCCCTGTTTGCGTTGCTCTACCTGCACAGCCCGTGGGGCGGGCTGTTTGTACTGGCGGTGCCGCTGTTGTGGCGTCACGGCCGGTTTGTGGTGCGGGAGCAACAGGCGGCGGCGATGCGCCCGATGCTGGAGCAGATGGTCAAGGCGGCGCTGCTGACCAACCTGCTGTTTGCGCTCGGCGTGATCCTGAGTATCAGTTAATTCATTCTGGCTGAAGGCAAAGTTAACAATTGATGATTTTGCCAACATCCGCCAGAAAGGCATATACTGGATATTCCTGCATCAACCAGACGTAACTCCTATGAAATACGATACTTCCGAACTATGCGATATTTATCACGAAGAGGTGAACGTCGTTGAGCCTCTGTTCTCCAATTTTGGCGGGCGTACCTCTTTTGGCGGGCAGATCACCACCGTGAAATGTTTCGAAGATAACGGTCTGCTGTATGACCTGCTGGAAGAGAACGGCCGCGGCCGCGTGCTGCTGGTTGATGGCGGGGGGTCGGTGCGCCGGGCGTTAATCAATGCTGAGCTGGCGCGCCTTGCCACGCAAAATGAGTGGGAAGGGCTGGTGGTGTATGGCGCGGTGCGTCAGGTGGACGATCTGGCCGAGCTGGACATCGGCATCCAGGCGATGGCCGCCATCCCGGCCGGGGCCAACGGCGAAGGCATTGGTGAAAGTGATATCCGCGTCAATTTCGGCGGCGTCACTTTCTTCTCCGGCGACCACCTCTATGCGGACAACACCGGGATTATCCTGTCGGAAGATCCGCTGGACATCGAATAAGCCCGTTGCCGGGAACCGATGCCGGGCAAACAAAAAGGCACTCCGCGGAGTGCCTTTTTCGTTCTGACTTTACACCCTTGCGGCGTGCGCCGGGTGCGAGGGGATCAGACCTCTTCCATTTTTCCCAGCAGCGCACGCAGACGATCCTGCCAGACATGCTGCTCTTGCTTCAGGTGCTCATTCTCACGCACCAGCATTTCGTGGTGGCTGCCGGCATTCTGAACTTCCTGAGAGAGCGTGTTGTTCTTCTCTTTCAGTTCTTCAATTTCCATTTGCAACAGGGTGATGGTGTCGATCGCCTGCTGAACTTTCGCTTCTAATCTCTCAAAAACTTCAAATGACATTCTTAATTCCTCTTATGTGCGTAAGGCGTAGATCTTGTTGTGTCGTCCGCTCCGAGGGAGGCAGAGGCAGCAAAACGGCTTAGTTTTGAAAAACAAGCGCCCTTTTCGAAACGCTGCGGCTGAATCAGTCCGGCGCGCCGCTTGAATAAAACCGGCTCTCCTGAATAAAACCGGTTTTCTTGAATAAAAGCGATTGTATGTAGCCTGTCTGCCGCTGTCTAGCCACATCCCGGCGTTAAGGGGGGCAGAGTTCACCATTTTGTTGCCTGAAGCCTGCTCTTATAAAGGGGGCCTGTCATCTGTCACGCCAAACAGACATAAGCGAAACGGCAGGGAGACCGGTTTACCGATGCGCGATTGGGGTAAAATGGCGAGAAAATAACGCGTATTCGCTCATTTTTATGACACACCACACACATTTTAAGTTCGCTATTTCTCGTTTTTGCTCGTTAACGATAAATTCACATTGTGTTCTCATTTCCCAAATGAGCACTCAAGTGAATTAACCTCTGTTACATCACAGCGACTAACAATAACGTATGAACCTTACCGTCTGTAGGACTTCACTATGAGCCAATTAACCAGCACTACCCTGAAAGGCCAGTGTATCGCCGAATTCCTGGGAACCGGTCTGATTATCTTCTTCGGCGCCGGCTGTGTGGCGGCCATGAAGCTGGCAGGCGCCAGCTTCGGACAGTGGGAAATCAGTGTCATCTGGGGCCTGGGCGTGGCGATGGCGGTTTACATGACCGCCGCGATCTCCGGTGCCCACCTCAACCCGGCGATCACCATCGCACTCTGGTTGTTTGCCTGTTTTGACGGCCGTAAAGTCGCGCCGTATATCGTGGCGCAGGTGGCCGGGGCATTCTGTGCCGCCGCCCTGGTCTACGGCCTCTATTACAATCTGTTCTTTGTGTATGAACAGGGTCACAATATGGTGCGTGGCAGCGTGGAAAGCCTTGACCTGGCAGGTATTTTCTCCACCTACCCTAACCCGAACATCTCGATTTTGCAGGCGTTTATTGTCGAAACCGTGATTACCGCTATTCTGGTCTGCCTGATTATGGCCCTGACCGACGACGGTAACGGCGTGCCGCGCGGCCCGCTGGCCCCGCTGCTGATTGGCCTGCTGATTGCGGTGATCGGCGGTTCCATGGGCCCGCTGACCGGCTTTGCCCTGAACCCGGCGCGTGACTTCGGCCCGAAACTGTTCGCCTTCCTGGCGGGCTGGGGCAAAGTCGCCTTTACCGGCGGGCTGAGCATCCCTTATTTCCTGGTGCCCATCTTTGGCCCACTGGTGGGGGCGTCGCTGGGTGCCTTTGGCTACCGCGCCCTGATTGGCCGCCATCTGCCGTGCGAAGTGTGCGTGTCAGAAGAGGAAGCCGCCCCTCAGCCTAAACAGCGCAAAGCGTAAGCAATAACGCGTTCCCGGTTAACTTTTTGCAGGATGATTATGATGACGCCAGAAAAGAAATACATTGTCGCGCTTGATCAGGGCACGACCAGTTCACGCGCCGTAGTGCTCGACCATGACGCCAACATCGTCGCGGTTTCCCAGCGTGAATTCACCCAGATCTACCCGAAAGCCGGCTGGGTCGAGCATGACCCGATGGACATCTGGGCCTCGCAAAGCTCCACCCTGGTGGAAGTGCTGGCCCATGCCGACATCCGCTCTGATCAGATCGCCGCCCTCGGCATCACCAACCAGCGTGAAACCGCCATCGTCTGGGATAAAGAGTCCGGCAAGCCGATCTATAACGCCATCGTCTGGCAGGACCCGCGTACCGCGGACTACTGCGAAAAACTGAAAAAAGAGGGGCTGGAAGAGTACATCCAGCACACCACCGGGCTGGTCATTAACCCCTATTTCTCCGGCACCAAGGTGAAATGGATCCTCGACCACGTTGAGGGTGCCCGTGAGCGCGCGAAGCGCGGCGAGCTGCTGTTCGGCACCGTGGATACCTGGCTGGTCTGGAAAATGACGCAGGGCCGGGTCCACATCACCGATTACACCAACGCCTCACGCACCATGATGTTCAACATCCACAAACTGGAGTGGGATCAGCGGATGCTGGAGATCCTCGACATCCCGCGTGAGATGCTGCCGGAAGTGAAATCCTCCTCGGAGATCTACGGCCAGACCAACATCGGCGGGAAGGGCGGCACCCGTATTCCGATTGCCGGGATCGCCGGTGACCAGCAGGCGGCGCTGTATGGCCAGCTCTGCGTGCAGCCCGGCATGGCGAAAAACACCTACGGCACCGGCTGCTTTATGCTGATGAACACCGGTACCGAAGCGGTTACCTCGACACACGGCCTGCTGACCACCATCGCCTGCGGCCCGCGCGGTGAAGTGAACTATGCGCTGGAAGGGGCGGTGTTTATCGGCGGCGCGTCCATCCAGTGGCTGCGTGACGAGATGAAGCTCATCAGCGACGCGGCAGACTCTGAATATTTCGCCCTGAAGGTCAAAGACTCCAACGGCGTATATATGGTGCCGGCCTTTACCGGCCTCGGTGCCCCCTACTGGGACCCGTATGCCCGCGGCGCAATTTTCGGCCTGACGCGCGGCGCGAACGCCAACCACATTATCCGCGCCACGCTGGAGTCTGTGGCGTACCAGACGCGTGACGTGCTGGAAGCGATGCAAAACGATGCGGGCACCCGCCTGCAAACACTGCGCGTGGATGGCGGTGCCGTCGCCAACAACTTCCTGATGCAGTTCCAGTCAGACATTCTCGGCACCCGCGTGGAGCGCCCGGAAGTCCGTGAAGTGACGGCCCTCGGCGCGGCTTACCTGGCCGGGCTGGCAGTGGGCTTCTGGAAAGACCTGGACGAAGTGCGCGCCAAGTCGGTGGTTGAGCGTGAATTCCGCCCAAGCATTGAAACCACCGAGCGTAACTACCGCTACGCCGGCTGGAAAAAAGCGGTCGCCCGCGCCCGCGCCTGGGAAGACCACGACGAATAAGCCTCCCCTTCAGGCTCCCCGCCCCGGGGAGCCTGCTTTTCCCCTGTTCCCTGCCCCGCTTTCCCCTGTGCTACACTCCTGCGCATCATCCATATCGCAGACAGGTTTGCCATGAAACGTGAATTAGCCATCGAGTTCTCCCGTGTAACCGAAGCCGCCGCACTCGCCGGCTATAAGTGGCTGGGCCGGGGCGATAAAAATGCCGCGGACGGCGCGGCTGTCCATGCCATGCGCATCATGCTGAATAACGTGGAGATCGACGGCCGGATCGTGATTGGCGAAGGTGAAATTGATGAAGCGCCGATGCTCTATATCGGCGAGAAAGTGGGCACCGGCCGGGGAGATGCGGTCGACATCGCCGTTGATCCGATTGAGGGCACACGCATGACGGCGATGGGCCAGTCCAACGCGCTGGCGGTGCTGGCCGTGGGTGACCACGGCACCTTCCTGCACGCACCGGACATGTACATGGAGAAGCTGGTGGTCGGCCCCGGCGCGCACGGCAGCATCGACCTGACGCTGCCGCTGGAAGAAAACCTGCGCAATGTGGCCGCCCGGCTCAACAAGCCGCTGGCGGAACTGACAGTGATCATTCTGGCAAAGCCGCGCCACGACGCCACCGTGAAGCAGCTGCAACAGCTCGGGGTCAAAGTCTTCGCCATTCCTGACGGCGATGTGGCTGCCTCGATCCTCACCTGTATGCCGGAAAGCGAAGTGGATGTGATGTACGGCATCGGCGGCGCGCCGGAGGGCGTGATCTCTGCGGCGGTGATCCGCGCGCTGGACGGTGACATGCAGGCCCGGTTGCTGCCGCGCCATGAAGTCAAAGGGGAGAGTGAAGAGAACCGCCGCATCGGCGAGCAGGAGCTGGCCCGCTGCAAAGCGATGGGCATTGAGGCCGGTCAGGTGCTGACGCTGGAGCAGATGGCGCGCAACGACAACGTGATCTTCTCCGCCACCGGCATCACCAAAGGCGATCTGCTGGACGGCATCCGCCGCAAAGGGAACATGGCCACCACCGAAACCCTGCTGATTCGCGGCAAGTCGCGCACCATCCGCCGCATTACCTCGACGCACTTCCTGGATCGCAAAGACGCGGCGCTGCACCCCTACATTCTGTAACCCTCACCCCCGGCAACCTTTTCCCGCCGGGGGCAAGGCGCGGCATCAGGCGGCGTCACCCGCTTCCTGATGCCTCGCGGCCATCGGCCACCAGCAGAGCAGCATCAGTACCGCCATCGCGAACATCAGCAGCCCGAGGCTGAACTGGCCGGTTTGCGGCAGCATCGACGAAAGCCACGCCACCAGCCCTGACCCCATATTCTGCATCCCGCCGACCAGCGCCCCGGCTGCACCGGCCAGATAGGGGAACGGCTCCATCGCGCCGGTGGTCGCCAGCGGGAACAGCATCCCCGCGCCGAAGAAGAACAGCGCCGCCGGGATAATCAGCGTCCAGATCGTCATGATGCCGAACCAGCCCGGCACCCACATCATCAGCCCCGCCAGCAGGCAGCTCAGCACCGCATACCACATCAGCTGGTGGAACGACGCGCCCGCCTTACCGGCAAACCAGGCCCCGAAAAAGGCCGCCGGCAGCGGCAGAATAAACAGGATGCTGACCGTCAGGCTGCTCAGCCCCAGCGCACCACCCATCAGCACGCCGCAGCTCGCCTCAAACACCGCGATGCCTGCCAGCGCGCCCATCAGAATCACCAGATAGCGGCTGAAATTGCCGTCAGCCAGCAGCGGCTTAAAGCCGCTGAACAGCGCGCGCGGGGTTTGCGCCGCCGGGCGGGTCTCCGGCAGCCCGCGGCACATCGCCAGCGCCACCCCGCTGCACAACAGCAGCAAAAAGGCAAAACAGGCGCGCCAGCCAAACCAGCCCGCCAGCGTCCCGCCGATGATCGGGGCCAACAGCGGGCTGACCAGAATCCCCATATTCAGCAGGCTGTTGGCCTGACGCAGCGCATGGCCGGCATAGAGATCCCGCGGCATGGTGCGCGCCATCACCCCGGCGACGCCGGTGCCCATCCCCTGTACCGCCCCGGCCACCACCAGGGCGTTCAGGCTGGGGGCCAGCAGCGCACCGGCCGCGCCCAGCAGGAAAATCAGCATTCCGGTAAAGATCACCGGCCGCCGCCCAACGCGGTCTGATACCGGGCCATACACCAGTTGCGAGAGGCCATACATCATCAGGTAGGCCGCCATAACCCGCTGTACCGCGCCGGGCGTTACCGCGAAGTCACGGGCGATCTGCGCAATCGTCGGCACATAGAGGGTCTGCGCCATCTGGCCGACGGCCACCAGCAAAATCAGCATCGCCATCAGATGAACGTTTTCGAGTTTTTTCATTTTTTCAGAAAGGTAAAGAGAGATAACACGCCGCCACAGCGGCGGCCGGGAAAGTGCGCGTACGCTACCAAAATGCCGGTACTTGTTAAAATTTTGCAGCAAGATGGTTTTCTCTCCTCTGGCAGGCCGCCGCTCCAGCCGCGTAAAGCACGCTGTACGCCTGCTGCCTGCCCGGCAGGGCAATACCATTTAATCGATAATTGTTCACAGAAAGATCACCTACCATCGGTCACAGGATGCGGCAGGGAGATGCCGTACAGGAAGCCAATGCCCCGGGCGTACCACAGGAGCGTGGCGCGCCAAAGAGCGGCCAGCCGATAACCAACAGGAGCACTGAGACTATGGCGGAGTGGGTAACAGGAAAAGTCACACAGGTGGAACACTGGACAGACGGCCTCTTCAGCATCCGGGTCAAGGCACCCATTGATGCCTTCACGGCCGGGCAGTTTGCCAAGCTGGCACTGGAAATTGACGGCGAACGCGTACAGCGCGCCTACTCCTATGTGAATGCCCCCAGCGATGAGAACCTGGAGTTCTATCTGGTGACGGTGCCGGAAGGCAAACTCAGCCCGAAGCTGCATGCGCTACAGCCCGGCGATGAGCTGATGGTCACCAAAGAGGCTGCCGGTTTCTTTGTGCTTGATGAGGTGCCGGAATGCCGCACCCTGTGGATGCTGGCGACCGGCACCGCCATCGGCCCTTACCTCTCCATTCTTCAGGAAGGAAAGGATCTGGAACGGTTTGACCACATCGTGCTGGTGCATGCTGCCCGCTATGCGCGCGACCTCAGCTACCTGCCGCTGATGCAGCAGTTGCAGCAGCGCCTCAACGGCAGGCTGAAGATCCAGACGGTGGTCAGCCGCGAGAGCGTGCCCGGCTCCCTGACCGGGCGCGTGCCGGCGCTGATTGAACGCGGTGAGCTGGAAGCGGCCGTAGGCCTGACAATGGACGCGGAAACCAGCCACGTGATGCTGTGCGGTAACCCGCAAATGGTGCGTGATACCCAGCAGGTGCTGAAAGAGAGCCGGGAAATGCGTAAACACCTGCGCCGCAAACCGGGCCACATCACCAGCGAACACTACTGGTAAGCCGCCGGGGCGGCTACACCCGGTAGCGCACCGGGTCGGCCGGGGGGCCAAAGCGGTTTTTACCGGTCGAGCCCGGCATAAAGCCGCACTCCACCAGCATCAGCACAAAGATCACCGTCGGCAGCAGGCGGCCCAGCGTCCAGGAGGCCGGCGCAGGCAGCATCTGCCAGTTCCCGGCTGCCAGCACCCACGCCAGAATCAGCAGGAAGGCCCACCCACCGGCCCGGTTGCGGTCATGCAGACGTTTGACCAGCACCGCCGAGGTGGGCCAGAGCAGGAACACAATCAGAAACGCTGCCGACTGGATCTCTACCCAGCGCCGGTCAGCGGCGAGAAACGCCGCGCCCATCACGAGCAGCCACAGCACCAGCCAGACCCAGAAATCCCGCCGCCCCAGACGGCCACGAAAAGAAAACCCCCACTCCTGCAACGTCATCGCTCATTTCCTTCAGCCGGACAGGGCGTCAGTGTACCCCACGCCCGGCAGCCGCGGCAGGGGCGCGCGCCTTTTTTGACTTTTACCCCGGAATGCCGTTCTAATCGGGCATAAAATTCCGCGACCTGTACGACATGATGAAAACACCCCTGATCCCGATTCTGGCCGCCCTGCTGGCCTTCAGCGCCCTGCCACGTGCCCTGGCCGATCCGCCGGACGCCGGGCATGGCGCGCTGAGTAACGACATGCCCAAAGCCCCCTATCTGTTAAATGGCGCCCCCACGTTCGACATGACGGTGGTGAAATTCCGTGAGGCCTATAACAGCCAGAACCCAAACCTGCCGATTAACGAGTTCCGCTCCATTCCGGACAAGGAGCCAAACGCCGTGCTGACGCGCGCCGCCAGTAAAATCAATGAGAACCTTTATGCGTCCACGGCGCTGGAGAAAGGCACCGGCAAAATCAAGACAATGCAGGTGACCTACCTGCCGATTCAGGGCAACGAGGAGAAAGCCGCGCGCGCCACCGCCATCAGCTATATGGCGGCACTGATGCGCGAGTTTGAACCGGCGCTGAACGTCGAGCAGAGCACCGCCCGGGTGGCGGAGCTGCTGGAGGCAGGCAAGGGGGCGCAGTTCTACCAGCATCAGGTCGGGGCGATCCGCTACGTGGTCTCTGACAACGGGGAGAAAGGGCTGACGTTCGCGGTGGAGCCGGTAAAACTGGCGCTCTCAGAGCCGTGAAGCCACGGCCATCCATGACGAAAAGCAAAGCCTTTTACGGTAATGATCTCTATACTGGTGGGCAGGTAAATTGCCTGTAAGGCAGTCATTTTAGTCGAATCTCGTGTCTCTGCTTGGAGGATTTAACATGCGTCATCCCTTAGTAATGGGTAACTGGAAGCTTAATGGCAGTACCCATATGGTTAACGAGCTGATCGCCGGTCTGCGTAATGAACTGAGCGCAGTTGACGGTTGCGGCGTCGCGATTGCCCCTCCGGCACTCTATCTGGACCAGGCGAAGCATCAGCTGGCAGGCAGCCGCATTGCGCTGGGTGCCCAGGACGTCGGCGTTAACCTGTCAGGTGCATTTACCGGTGAAACCTCTGCCGAGATGCTGAAAGACATCGGCGCGCAATACATCATCATCGGCCACTCTGAACGCCGCACTTACCATAAAGAGAGCGATGAGTTCATTGCCAGGAAATTCGGCGTGCTGAAAGAAGCCGGCCTGATCCCGGTACTCTGCATCGGTGAAACCGAAGCGGAAAACGAAGCGGGCCAGACAGAAGCCGTGTGCGCCAAACAACTGGATGCCGTGCTGAACACCCTGGGCGCGAAAGCGTTCGACAATACCGTGATCGCCTATGAGCCGGTCTGGGCCATCGGTACCGGCAAATCCGCAACCCCGGCGCAGGCGCAGGCGGTTCATAAGTTCATCCGTGACCATATCGCCAAACAGGACGCTGACGTCGCTGAGAAAGTGATCATCCAGTACGGCGGCTCCGTAAACGCCGGTAACGCTGCCGAGCTGTTCACCCAGCCGGACATCGACGGCGCGCTGGTTGGCGGTGCCTCTCTGAAAGCTGATGCGTTCGCGGTGATCGTGAAAGCCGCAGCAGACGCCAAACGCGCATAAGTTTCTGCCGCGAAGCCATAAAAAAACCCCGCCAGGCGGGGTTTTTTATTGCCTGAACCAGGCTTAGCGGCGGGTGATCTGATCAAAGATCGCGCCGGTGGCGAAGTGTGCCTTCTGCGCTTCTGCCCAGCCGCCGGCCACCTGATCCACAGTAAACAGCTTCAGCGCCGGGAATTCGCCGGCAAATTTGGCAGCAACTGCCGGGTCACGCGGGCGGTAGTAGTTCTGGGCGGCAATTGTCTGCCCTTCCGCGCTGTAGAGATATTTCAGGTAACCTTCCGCCACTTCGCGGGTGTTGCGGCGGTCCACAATGCGGTCCACCATCGAGACAGTCGGCTCCGCCAGAATAGATTCGCTCGGCGTCACAATATCAAACTTGTCTTTGCCCAGCTCTTTCACTGCCAGCAGCGCTTCGTTTTCCCAGGCGATCAGCACGTCACCCATGCCGCGCTCCACGAAGGTATTGGTCGCGCCGCGTGCGCCGGAATCCAGCACTTCCACATTCTTATACAGCGCTTTCACAAACTCCTGCGCTTTGGCCTGATCGTTATTGTTGTGATGCAGGGCGTAGCCCCAGGCTGCCAGGTAGTTCCAGCGCGCCCCGCCGGAAGTTTTCGGGTTCGGGGTAATCACGGAGACACCCGGCTTAACCAGATCCGGCCAGTCGTGAATCTGTTTAGGGTTGCCTTTTCGCACCAGGAAAACGATGGTTGAGGTGTAAGGCGCGGAGTTATCCGGCAGGCGCTTGATCCAGTCTTTCTCAATCCGGCCGCGTTCGGCAATGGCGTCCACATCGTAGGCCAGAGCGAGCGTCACGACATCGGCATCAATGCCGTTGATCACGGACGTCGCCTGCTTGCCGGAGCCACCGTGTGACTGGCGCACCGTGACATGGTCGCCGGTTTTTTGCTGCCAGTATTTGGTAAACGCCTGATTGTACTCCTGGTAGAACTCCCGCGTCGGGTCGTAAGACACGTTAAGCAGTTGGATATCTTTTGCCAGAGCGCCTGTTGCTGCCAGCATCAGTGCCAGCCCTACTCCCCATTTACGCATCGTCACGTTCTCCTGGTCTCAATCATTGCGAAGTGTGTAATCCGGCTCTCAGCCTGCCAGAAACGCCCGCAAGGATTAAAGAATAAAAAGAAAGCGACTATGTTTTTTTGGAATAAGCCCCGGAGGGCGAAAAAAAACCTCCCGGCGGGAGGTTTCTGAAGGAAGTCAATCAGTAGAGCTTTTTCGCGGTGTCCAGCCAGTCCGACTTAAACGGCCGCTTCATGTTTTCAATCGCATCGATAATGTCATGGTGAACCAGCTTCTCGTTCTGGATACCCACGCAACGGCCGCCGTAACCCTGGAGCAACAGCTCGATAGAGTACGCCCCCATGCGAGAGGCCAGAATGCGGTCGTAAGCGACCGGCGCGCCGCCACGCTGAATGTGGCCCAGCACAGTGGCACGGGTTTCGCGCTTGGTTTCGCTCTCAATGTGGCGCGCCAGCTCGTCGATGTCACAGATGTGCTCGGTGATCGCCACAATGGCATGTTTCTTCCCTTTGGCGATACCGGCTTTGATCTCTTCAACCAGATCGTCACGGTTGAATTCCACTTCCGGCAGGACGATGAATTCACACCCACCGGCAATCGCCGCCGCCAGAGTCAGGTCACCACAGTAACGGCCCATCACTTCCACAATTGAAATACGCTGGTGGGAAGAGGAGGTATCACGCAGGCGGTCAATGGCTTCTACGACCGTTTCCAGGGCGGTGAAGTAGCCAATGGTGTAGTCGGTGCCCGCGACGTCATTATCAATGGTGCCCGGCAGGCCGATGCAGGGGAAGCCCATCTCGGTCAGGCGTTTGGCCCCCATGTAGGAGCCGTCACCGCCGATGACCACCAGCGCATCAATGCCGCGCTTTTTCATGTTCTCAATGGCTTTGGCGCGCACTGCCTCATCACGGAATTCCGGGAAACGCGCAGAGCCGAGGAAGGTACCGCCCCGGTTGATCATGTCAGAGACACTGTAGCGGTCCAGCTTCTCCATGCGATCTTCGTACAAGCCGAGGTAGCCGTCATAGACACCGAAAACTTCCAGCCCTTCGGTCAATGCGGCACGCACAACACCACGGATCGCAGCATTCATACCTGGGGCGTCGCCGCCACTCGTCAGTACACCAATTTTTTTGATCATGACTACCTCTGAACTTGTAGATGCAATTTCTTAAAAATCTTATTCCGCCGATTATACGGACGCCGGGCAGTATAGAAAATGAACCGGTCTTCGGGTCAGCGATAGTATAACAAAAAGCCTAGGCTGAATTGATTCAGGTCACTCTATCGCGGGGTAATCCACCGCATGTTGCAAGGCTGTTCAATAATCGGCATCCAAAAACTTTTCCTGGTGAAAACGGGCTTGCTTCTCTTAATGTCCTTGCCGTTCCTGCGTCAACCACAGGCAGGTGTCCTGGGGGGTGAAGTGTGCGCACATGCCTGAACCGGCACCGGAAACCCGCACACTGCCGCGTTATCATACCTTTTTCTGCGGCATATTGATGCTATAAGAATAGCACTATTCCTAGCCCCATCAGATGGATGATACGCGAAGGTGCCTGCGCGTTTAACCGATGAATGAAAGGCAACGGCGCACCCGGCCGGGCGAAGAAACAGGGTAAAACAGCAATGCTGCCGTGATAAGTCAGGCGGCCAGATCCTTACCGGCACCAGGCAAAAAAAACCCCACCTTACGGTGGGGAAGACAGGGATGGTGTCTATGGCAAGGAAAAACAGGGTGCTACTCTTTGGTACTCAGCTCTTTGGTACTCAGCTTCTGGGCAGAAGTGGGTTGCAAGTCGTTCATGCGCTGCGCGTTTTGCTGTTGCGCCTGCTGCATTCTCTGCAGTTGATCCATGCGTTGCTGGTGTTTCTGCGCCAGCACGGCTTTTTGATCATCGGTCAGCAGGTTGTACATCAGGTTGCGTACCCGGGCCATTTCAACCTGGCGCGCTACCTGCTCCTGCGCCATTTTTTCAGCCTGGGCTTCAACAGCGGCCTGATCAAAGTTCTTCGCCGTGATCAGCCTATGCATGGTTTCCATTTCAGCTACATTGATACGGGGCAGATCGCGCCGTGCCTGGTGCATCAGGTCACGCATCTGCTGGCGTTGCTCTTCCGTAAGGCTGACGCCATCAAACATTAATTCGTTGTTAACGTAACCATTTTTCAGCACAGGGTCATGGTGGTGCCAGGCCGGGTCACTGGTCGTTGTCTCAGCAGCCTGTGCCATACCCGCAGAGAGCGGCAGCAGGGTGGCCAACACTAACGCAGTTACCTTTTGCATCTAAAAACTCCCGGTGCCGTTCACGATTCGTTATTCAATGTGAAGCAGTGTAGTGAGGTGGCTGCAAACATGCGTCAGTGCATGTAAAACTTCGTAAAGTCATGGAATGCCAACAATTGATGACGTATTTTGCGTCTAGAGGTAAATACGATGAATAAGATCCTTTTAGTCGATGACGACCGCGAACTCACTTCGCTTTTAAAAGAATTGCTGGATATGGAAGGGTTTGACGTCGTGGTGGCGCATGACGGCGAACAGGCACTGGAACAGCTCGACAGCAGCATTGACCTGCTGCTGCTGGACGTGATGATGCCGAAGAAAAATGGTATCGACACCCTGAAGGAGCTGCGTCAGCACCACCAGACGCCGGTGATTATGCTGACGGCCCGCGGCAGCGAGCTGGACCGGGTGCTGGGCCTGGAGCTGGGCGCGGATGACTACCTGCCCAAGCCGTTTAACGATCGGGAGCTGGTGGCCCGCATCCGCGCGATTCTGCGCCGTTCCCACTGGAGCGAGCAGCAGCAGAACGGCGAAAGCGGCGCGCCGACGCTGCAGGTGGACTGCCTGCAACTGAACCCGGGGCGGCAGGAAGCCAGCTTTGAAAATCAGGTACTGGATTTGACCGGCACGGAATTCACGCTGCTCTACCTGCTGGCGCAGCACCTCGGCCAGGTGGTGTCACGTGAGCATCTCAGCCAGGAAGTACTCGGCAAGCGGCTGACCCCGTTTGACCGCGCCATCGATATGCATATCTCCAACCTGCGCCGCAAACTCCCTGAGCGCAAAGATGGCCACCCGTGGTTCAAAACCCTGCGCGGCCGTGGTTATCTGATGGTATCTGCAAAATGATCAACAGCTTAACAGCACGTATCTTCGCCATTTTCTGGTTTACCCTGGCGCTGGTGCTGATGTTGGTGTTGATGGTGCCCAAGCTGGACTCGCGCCAGCTCACCCCGTTGCTGGAGAGTGAACAGCGTCAGGGCCTGATGCTGGAACAGCATGTGGAAGCGGAGCTGGCCAGCGACCCGGCCAACGATCTGATGTGGTGGCGGCGGCTGTTCCGCGCCATCGACAAATGGGCCCCGCCGGGCCAGCGTTTGCTGCTGGTGACCAGCGAGGGGCGGGTCATCGGCGCACAGCGCAACGAGATGCAGATCGTGCGTAACTTTATCGGCCAGTCGGACAATGCCGACCGGCCGAAAAAGAAAAAGTATGGCCGGGTTGAGATGGTTGGCCCCTTCTCCATACGTGATGGTGAAGACAACTACCAGCTCTACCTGATCCGCCCGGCCAACAGCCCGCAGTCTGACTTTATCAACCTGATGTTTGACCGGCCGCTGCTGCTGCTGATCGTCACCATGTTGATCAGCTCGCCGCTGCTGTTATGGCTGGCGTGGAGCCTGGCAAAACCGGCGCGTAAGCTGAAGAATGCCGCGGATGATGTGGCACGCGGCAACCTGAAGCAGCACCCGGAACTGGAAGCCGGGCCACAGGAGTTCCTGGCGACCGGGGCCAGCTTCAACCAGATGGTGAGCGCGCTGGAGAGAATGGTGACTGCCCAGCAGCGGCTGATTTCCGACATCTCCCACGAGCTGCGCACTCCGCTGACCCGCCTGCAACTGGCAACAGCGCTGATGCGCCGCCGCCACGGTGAAGGCAAAGAGCTGGAGCGCATTGAGACGGAAGCCCAGCGGCTGGACAGCATGATCAACGACCTGCTGGTGTTGTCGCGCAGTCAGCATAAAAACGAGCTGGCGCGCGAGCCGCTGAAGGCCAATGCCCTGTGGGCAGATGTGCTGGAAAATGCGCAATTTGAAGCGGAACAGGTGGGGAAAAAACTGGAAATCACCTCCCCCCCAGGGCCGTGGACGCTGATTGGTAACCCGTCGGCGCTGGACAGTGCGCTGGAGAACATCGTGCGCAATGCGCTGCGTTATTCCCACCACCATATTGCCGTGGCGTTTGCCTGTGATGAGGAAGGGATCACCATCACCGTGGATGACGATGGCCCCGGCGTATCACCGGCCGATCGGGAGCAGATTTTCCGCCCCTTCTACCGCACCGATGAGGCGCGTGACCGTGAATCGGGCGGCACCGGGCTGGGGCTGGCGATTGTCGAAACCGCCGTTTCCCAGCACCGGGGCTGGGTGCGGGCCGATGACAGCCCGCTGGGCGGCCTGCGTCTGATCATCTGGCTGCCGCTGCACCTGCGTTAAGTTTCTGGTATTCTGCGCCCCTCAATTCTGGGGGGCGTATGCTGAATATCGTTTTGTTTGAACCTGAAATCCCACCAAATACCGGCAATATCATCCGCTTATGTGCCAACACCGGTTTTCATTTACACCTGATTGAGCCGCTGGGCTTTACCTGGGACGACAAACGCCTGCGTCGCGCCGGGCTGGACTATCATGAGTTCGCCTCAATCCGGAAACATGCTGACTACGCACAGTTCGTGGCGCAGGAGCAGCCTGCCCGGCTGTTTGCATTGACCACCAAAGGCACCCCTGCCCACAGCGCGGTCAGCTATCAGGCCGGGGATTATCTGCTGTTCGGGCCGGAGAGCCGCGGCCTGCCTGCCGACATCCTGAATGCCCTGCCAGCGGAGCAAAAGATCCGGATCCCGATGCAGCCCAACAGCCGCAGCATGAATTTGTCGAATGCGGTATCCGTGGTGGTGTATGAGGCGTGGCGGCAGCTCGGTTATGCCGGGGCGCTGATCAAGTCCTGAACCGGCAGCCACAAAAAAAAGCAGGCCATGCCTGCTTTTTTGCTTTTGTCCTGCGCCGGGCCGTTGGCTTTATCAGGCCAACGTTAAATACCGTCGCCGTAGACAAACCCATCACCGTTAAAGTGTTGGTCCATATCCAGGGACGGCTTCTCACTCTCCGGGCGGCCGACAATGCGCGCCGGTACACCGGCAGCCGTGGTGTGCGCCGGCACCGAATGCAGCACGACCGAACCGGCACCGATTTTCGCGCCGCGCCCGATCTCAATATTGCCGAGGATTTTCGCCCCTGCGCCAATCATCACCCCTTCACGGATTTTCGGGTGGCGGTCGCCGCTGGTTTTCCCGGTGCCGCCCAGGGTGACGGATTGCAGGATCGAGACATCATTTTCCACCACCGCCGTTTCACCGATCACGATGCCGGTGGCGTGGTCGAGCATGATGCCGCAGCCGATTCTGGCCGCCGGGTGGATGTCCACGCCGAAGGAGACGGAGATCTGGTTCTGGAAGTAGACTGCCAGTGCGCGGCGATCCTGTTTCCACAGCCAGTTACCGATGCGGTACGCCTGCAGCGCGTGGAACCCTTTCAGGTAGAGCAGCGGCGTGGAGTACTTATCCACCGCCGGATCGCGCAGCCGCACGGCCAGAATGTCACGCGCGGCGGAGAGGGTCATCTGCACGTCGGAACGGTAAGCCTCTTCCACCACTTCGCGGATCGCCATCGCCGGCATGACCGGGCTGCCCAGCTTATTGGCCAGAATATAGCTGAGCGCGCTGCTGAGGTTTTCATGTTTAAGCAATGTTGCATGGAAGAAACTGGCCAGCATGGGTTCACAATCAGCCAGCGCCCGCGCTTCTGATTTGATGTAATTCCAGACCTGTTCTAACTCTTCAGACGACATTGCTTTCCCCTCTGCCTTACATAAAGAAGCCACGCGACCGGCACCCGCAGCCGCGTGGCTGGATAAAATTACCGGTCAGGCGCTCTGCTTTTCGTCTTTCCGGGTACGACCCAGCAAGGTTGTGGCGGCTTCCCGTGCATCTTTATTGCAATACAACACCTGATATATCTGTTCAGTGATCGGCATTTCAACCTGGTAGCGTTGCGCCAGCGCCAATACCTCTTTGGTATTGCGGTAGCCCTCCACAACCTGGCCGATCTCATCCTGGGCCTGCTGCACCGTCTTGCCCTGCCCCAGCATAATACCGAAACGCCGGTTACGGGATTGGTTATCTGTGCAGGTCAGCACCAGGTCGCCCAGCCCCGCCATCCCCATAAAGGTAGAGGGGTCTGCGCCCAGCGCCGAGCCAAGGCGGCTCATCTCCGCCAGACCGCGGGTGATCAGCGCGGTACGGGCGTTGGCACCAAACCCGATACCGTCTGACATCCCGGCACCAATGGCGATCACGTTCTTCACCGCCCCACCCAGTTGCACACCGATGAAATCGGGGTTGCTGTAGACGCGGAAACTTTTGCCGCAGTGCAGCAGCTCCTGCAGGTCATCGGTGAACTGCGCGTCGGTAGAGGCGAGGGCGATGGCGGTCGGCAAGCCGGCAGCCAGCTCTTTGGCAAAGGTCGGGCCGGAGAGCACCGCCAGCGGAAGGGTGTCGCCAAGCGCCTCACGCGCCACATCCTGCAACAAACGGCCGGTTTCCGCTTCCAGCCCTTTCGTCGCCCAGACGACCCTGGCATCCGCGCGCAAGTGCGGCTTCAGCTGGCGCAAAACGTCACCAAACACATGGCTCGGCACCACCACCAGCACATCACGGCTGGCAGCCAGCGCACGGGCGAGGTCAGTTTCCAGGGTCAGGGAATCGGGGAAGGGCACATCGGGCAGAAACGCCTGGTTGCAGCGGGTCTGCTGCATGGCGTTGATATGCTGTGGGTTGTGGCCCCACAACACCACGTTGTGGCCATTACGCGCGAGGGTAATGGCCAGAGCGGTGCCGTACGAGCCGGCACCGATCACTGTCATTGACGCATTGACGCTATCCATCAGGCATCCTGATGTG
The DNA here is from genome assembly GCF_002858715.1 of Chimaeribacter coloradensis. Taxonomy (GTDB): domain Bacteria; phylum Pseudomonadota; class Gammaproteobacteria; order Enterobacterales; family Enterobacteriaceae; genus Chimaeribacter; species Chimaeribacter coloradensis. The sequence goes on from NZ_PJZH01000025.1 coordinate 50,360, forward strand.
GGGCAGCACCTTCGCCTTCAGACTGCTGTTGCAGATAGTTCATGAACAGCGCATCAAAGTTCACAGGTGCCAGGTTCAGTTGCGGGAACGTACCGCGTGAAACCAGGCTGGTGATGCACTCACGCGCATACGGGAACAGGATGTTCGGGCAGTATGCGCCCAGGCAATGCGCCAGCTGGGTGCCTTCGATACCGGCGATGGAGAAGATGCCGCCCTGCTGCACTTCGCACAGGAACGCCGTCTCTTCACCCAGGGAGGCGGTCACGGTGACACGCAGTACTACTTCATACACATCATCCGCCAGCTGGCTGGACGCGGTATCAAGATCCAGTTTAACTTCCGGCTGCCACTCCTGCTGGAAAACTTGCGGAGCATTCGGCGCTTCGAAAGAGATATCTTTGGTGTAGATACGTTGGATCTGGAAACCCATTTCTGTGTTGTTTTGCTCGGACATGTTAGTCATACCTTTTAGTTAAACATCCATATTGTTGCACCCGCGGCGAAGCGCACCGGGCTGAAGCCTCAGAGCAGAGGGTCCAGGCCGCCGCGCGCTTCCAGCGCATGTAAATCGTCACAACCGCCGATGTGCCGGCCGTCGATGAAAATCTGGGGAACCGTGGTGCGCCCGCTGCGGGTGATCATCTCTTCACGCTTTTCCGGGTGCGCATCAATCGCGATTTCGGAAAACGCGGCACCTTTCGTATTCAGCAACGCCTTTGCGCGATGGCAAAAAGGACAGGTCGCTTTGGTGTACATCTCGATCTTAGCCATGACTAGCCTCCGGTTTCCGGTAGAGTGAATTATTTGCCGCGCGCCAGCGGCAGGTTCTCGCCGCTCCAGCCCGCGATGCCCTCTTTCAGGACAGAGACGCGCTCAAAGCCGGCGGCGCTCAGCGCTTCTGCTGAGGCGCGGGCGCTGGTGCCGTTTGCACACACCACGATAACCGGCTGCGCTTTGTGTTTCGCCAGCTCGCCGATATTGTTGCTTTTAATATCAGCAGCAACGACGTTCATTGAATTCGCGATATGGCCTTTGCGGAAATCATCACGCGGGCGGGTATCCACCACCACGGCATCTTCTTTATTAATCAGGCGTGTGGCTTCACCACGGGTAATTTCACGAACCTTGGAAAAACGGCTCTTGAAGGTCGTTACGATCACTGCAATCAGTAATGCAACCCAGGCCAGGCTCAGTACGAGATGATCTCTAACGAATTCCATAATGTCTTGCATGGGGTGTAGCAACTCCCGTCAGTTAGGGGATAAAAATAAGGCTTCAGAGTATACCTGCGCGGTGCCTCAAATGCAGCCGGGAAGCCGGCATGAGTGAAGAAACTGCGGCGCAGCACGAAAATTAGCACTGTTGCCCGGCAAAAGTTAACTCTTATTACGCTGCATCTTTGATCTTCCTGCGCTATGCCGTTTTTTCATTAGGATAAAATCCGCCGCTTCCCAGGGCCGGCCACCTCCGCGCCACGCCCTGCGCTTTTCCTTTTTCAGGAGTACACACGCCATGTCGAGCATTAAGAAACCTACTGTGCTGGTGATTCTGGACGGCTACGGCCACCGCGGGCCGGCCCCGGACAACGCCATTCTCAACGCGCGCACCCCGGTGATGGACGCCCTGTGGCAGCACTGCCCGCATGCGCTGATCGGCGCGTCCGGGCTGGACGTCGGCCTGCCGGACGGGCAGATGGGCAACTCCGAAGTCGGCCACGTTAACCTGGGTGCCGGGCGCATTGTCTACCAGGATCTGACCCGGCTGGATAAGGCGATTCAGGACGGGGCGTTTTACCAAAACCCGGTGCTGACTGCCGCCGTAGACCACGCCGTGCAGGCCGGGAAAGCGGTACACATCATGGGCCTGCTCTCGGCCGGGGGCGTCCACAGCCATGAAGACCATATCCTGGCGATGATTGAGCTGGCGGCCCAGCGCGGTGCGAAAACGGTCTATCTCCACGCTTTTCTGGATGGCCGTGACACCCCGCCGCGCAGCGCACACGCCTCGCTGGAACGTGCCGCTGACGCCTTCCGCACGCTGGGCTGCGGGCGCATCGCCTCGGTGGTGGGCCGCTACTACGCGATGGACCGCGACAACCGCTGGGATCGCGTACAGCAGGCGTATGACCTGCTGACCGGTGCCAACGGGGCGTTCCGCGCGGACACGGCCGCAGAGGCGCTGGATGCCGCCTACGCGCGCGGTGAAAACGACGAATTCGTGAAACCGGCGGTGATCCGCGCTGAAGGGGAAACAGACGCCGCGATGGCCCCGGGCGACGCCCTGATCTTTATGAATTTCCGCGCAGACCGCGCCCGCGAGATCACCCGCGCCTTCGTGGAGCCGGGTTTTGACGGCTTCGTGCGGGAGAAAGAGGTGGCGCTCAGCAGCTTCGTGATGCTGACGGAATACGCTGCTGACATCCCCGCAGCCTGCGCTTTCCCGCCCGCCCCGCTCGACAATACGCTGGGTGAATGGCTGATGAAGCAGGGCAAAACCCAGCTGCGCATCTCAGAAACCGAAAAATATGCCCACGTCACCTTCTTCTTTAACGGCGGGGTAGAGACGCCGTTTGCCGGGGAAGATCGCATTCTGGTCAACTCGCCGAAAGTCGCGACCTATGATTTGCAACCGGAAATGAGCGCGCCGGAGCTGACGGATAAACTGCTTTCCGCCATCGGCAGCGGCCGTTATGACCTGATCATCTGCAACTACCCGAACGGCGATATGGTCGGCCATACCGGCGTGTATGAGGCGGCGGTGCAGGCGGTGGAGACGCTGGATGGCTGCATCGCGCAGGTGGTAGGCGCGGTAAAAGCCATCGGCGGCCAGTTGCTGATCACCGCTGACCACGGCAACGCCGAGCAGATGCGTGACCCGGAAACCGGCCAGGCCCACACCGCCCACACCAGCCTGCCGGTGCCGCTGATCTATGTCGGCCAACCGGCTGCCGTTATTGAGGGCGGTACGCTCTCTGACATCGCCCCGACGCTGCTTCGCCTGATGAACCTGCCGGTGCCGCCGGAGATGACCGGCAAGCCGCTGGTAACTGTCGGCTGATCCCCCTGTGGCCGGCGCCCTGCCGGCCCTTTTCCCTTTCCTCTCAGCCGGAAACGGCAAAAAATTTAACACTTCAGCGGTGGCAATTCTGGCGGAAAACGAAATACTACAGGGGCGGCCTGCGGCAGGCGCCTGCCTTTTGGCTGTGCATCAGGCGCGTGATCAATGCTACGATGACCCACGGGATTTGCCCTGCCAGGACGAATCAGTTTTCACACAATGGACGACAGTTTGCGTAAATCTCCCCGCTCCAGCCAGCCCGTTTTCCCGCGCCTTTGCATGACGCAGAGCACGCCCCCCTGTGCGCCTGATGCTTTTACCCTGTTAGCCCGCCCGTCCGGCTGTTTGCTGGCCGCGACCCTGTGGGCCGGTGCCCTGCTCTGCTCGCCCACGGCCCATGCCGAAGACAACAAGCAGCAGTTGAAATCGCTGCAGCAGGATATCGCCGAAAAAGAGAAAAGCGTCCAGTTGCAGAAAGCGCAGCGCGGCGCCCTGCTCGACCAGCTGAAAGCGCAGGAGAAGATCATCGCCCAGGCCAGCCGGCAACTGCGTGACACCCAAAGCGTGCTGGCCTCGCTGGAGAAAGAGATTGGCGCGCTGAATACCTCGATCCAGAAATTGCAGAAGCAGCAGTCCGCCCAGCAAACCCTTCTGGCGAAACAGCTCGATGCCGCCTTCCGGGTCGGGCAGCACAGCGGCCTGCAACTGATCTTGAGCAGTGAAGAGAGCCAGCGCAGCGAGCGGATCCTGGCCTACTTCAGTTACCTGAACGAGGCGCGGCAGAAAACCATCAACACACTGGCCGAGACCCGCACCGATCTGGCCGCCGAGCGTAAATCACTGAAAGCGAAACAGGAGCAGCAGGCGCAGCTGCTCGCCCAGCAACAGGCGCAACAGCAGACGCTGGAACAGGCGCGCGCAGGCCGCCAGAAAACCCTGACCAGCCTGGAGGCCTCGCTGGAGAAAGATCAGGCGCGGCTGGCGGAGTTGCGGCAGAACGAAGTGCGCCTGCGCGACCAGATCGCCAAAGCGGAGCGTGAAGCCCGCGCCCGCGCCGAGCGGGAAGCCCGCGAGGCGGAAAAAGTGCGTGCCAAAGAGCAGCAGGCGAAAAAACGCGGCTCGAGTTACAAACCCACTGAAAGCGAACGCGCCCTGGTGTCCCGCACCGGCGGGCTGGGGCGGCCGGGCGGCCAGGCGATCTGGCCGGTACACGGCCGGACGATCCACCGCTTCGGCGAGCCGTTGCAGGGGGAGTTGCGCTGGAAAGGCATGGTCATCACCGCCGCAGAAGGCAGCGAAGTCAAAGCGATAGCGGACGGCCGCGTCCTGCTGGCCGACTGGCTGCAAGGTTACGGGCTGGTGGTGGTGGTGGAGCACGGTAAAGGTGACATGAGCCTTTACGGCTATAACCAGAGCGCGCTGGTCAACGTCGGCCAGCAAGTGAAAGCCGGGCAGCCGATTGCGCTGGTCGGTACCAGTGGGGGCCAGGGCCAGCCCTCACTCTATTTTGAAATCCGTCGCCAGGGACAGGCCGTTAACCCACAGCCGTGGTTGGGAAGATAAGTCGTGTTACAACGAGTATGGAAGAAACCGCACCACCTCGCCGCAGCGCTCAGTACCCTGCTGCTGGCGTTCTCCGCACAGGCCGGGAAGCTCTCCATCGTCATCGATGATGTCGGCTACCGGCTGCACAATGAAAACCAGGTCTTGCAGATGCCGCTGCCGGTCACGGTGGCGATCCTGCCCAACGCCCCGCACTCCCATGAGATGGCCGTCAAAGCGCATAACCAGGGGCGTGAAATCCTGATCCATATGCCGATGGCCCCGCTGAGCAAACAGCCGCTGGAGCGCGACACGCTGCACCCCGACATGAGCAGCGTGGAAGTGAGCCGGATTATCCGCCAGGCGGTGGCAAATGTGCCTTATGCCGTGGGCATGAATAACCATATGGGCAGCGCCATGACCTCCAGCCTGCCGGCGATGCAGAATGTGATGCAGGCGCTGAACAGCTACCACCTGTTCTTTCTCGACAGCATGACCATCGGCAACAGCCAGGCGACGCGCGCGGCCGCCGGGACGTCGGTGAAAGTGATTAAGCGGCGGGTGTTCCTGGACGATGTGCAAAACGAGGCGGAGATCCGCCGCCAGTTTGAGCGGGCGGTACAGCTCGCCCGGCGCAACGGCTCCGCCATCGCCATCGGCCACCCGCACCCTTCCACCATCCGCGTGTTGCAGCAGATGTTGCCCGCCCTGCCGGGCGATGTGGTGCTGGTGCGCCCCAGCGATCTGCTGAACGAGCCGTCGTCTGCCGGTTCTGCCGGTCACCCGCAGGCAGCGCCGCCGCCGAAAGCCCCGAAACCGGCCCCGGCCCCTGCACCGCGTAATCCGTTCCGCGGCGTGAAGATGTGCAAAGCGAAACAGCCGCCGCAGCCGGTTTACGCCGATGCGATGCTGGCCGCGATTGGCGAAAGCGTGCTGACGTCACCGGGCGTGCAGTTTATCGAGCGCCAGTGGCAGCAGTGGCAGGCGCTGAAGCTGGTGCCGGATACCCCGGCGAGTCCGGCGAGTCCGGCGAGTCCGGCGAGTCCGGCGAGTCCGGCGAGTCCGGCGAGTCCGGCGAGTCCGGCGAGTCCGGC
>NZ_PJZH01000026.1 GCF_002858715.1 Chimaeribacter coloradensis
AGGCGCGCGCCCCTTGCATCCCCGCGCCTTGGGTGATCCGGCTGAATCATTGCCCGCTCCCGCGGGTGACCCTCATTTCGCCTCCGGGCTGATCGGGCCGCCGCAGACACGCTCCCGGCGTGGCTGCGACTTTCGCGGGCGTCCTGCCCGCTCACCCGGCCCTGCGGCTCCATTCGGCAATGATTTTTACGCCCCCACCGCCTCTGCAAACTTGTGAGTATGTAAGGAAAGAGTAGGGGCGGATCTTCTTTTACCGGTACAACACCTCAGCCCAACGGGCGAGGCCCGCGGTGACGGAGCCAAAATCGTTGCCGCCGACCAACGGGATGCCGGGGAGCTGGGCCTGTAACGCGGCGCGCAGCAGCGGGGAGCGGGCGCTGCCGCCGGTGAGGTAGATGACGTCCGGCGTGACGGCGCTGCCTTCCAGGGCCACGGTGACCTGCTCCTGGATGCGTGCCAGCGGCTGGCTGATCGCCTCGCCCAACTGCTGCTGGGTGATGCGCTCGCTCAGGGAGGCTTCCACGAAGTCCAGCGCGGTGCGGATCTCCGCGTCATGGGAGAGGGCGATCTTGCTCTCTTCCGCCGCGCGCACCAGCCGGTAGCTCAGGCGCTGCTGGTAGACCTTCAGCAAACGCTGCACGCGCGCCGGGTCGGCGGCGTCACGGATCATGTCACGCAGCAGGCGGCCGTTTGCCACGCTGTAAAAATCACTCTGCGCCGGCACATCGTTGGTCGCGACCGCGTTCCAGAACGGCAGCGCCGGGATCCCCAGCCCTTTGGTGGTCTCACTGCCCAGCCCGCACAGCGGCATCAGCTGGCGGAACGCGAGCATAATATCCAGATCGTTACCGCCCACGCGGCAGCCGCTGTGGCCCAGCAGGCTCTGCTGGCGATCGGCCTGGTTGCGCCAGGCCGGCCCCATCAGCAGCACCGAACAGTCGGTGGTCCCGCCGCCGATGTCCACCACCAGCACCGTCTTCTCTTCCGTCAGCGTCGCCTCGAAATCCAGCCCCGCCGCCACCGGCTCAAACTGGAAGGCGATGTCCCGGAACCCGGCGCGCGCCGCCGCCCGGTGCAGAATACCCTGCGCCTGTTCGTTGGCCTCATCGCCGCCGGTGCCCTGGAAGTTGACCGGGCGGCCAATCACCGTCTGGGTGATCGGCTGTTGCAGTGTCTTCTCCGCCTGGCGCTTGATGTGGAACATCATCGCGCACACCAGATCCTCAAACAGCGCAATCTGCTGCGGCTTCAGGCCGTTGGCCCCCAGGAACGACTTCGGCGACTTCACGAAGTAGACCTCTTCCGGGTCTTCCGCGTAGTGCGCCAGCGCCGCCAGCCCGAACTGCACGCTGTCCGCGTTGACCGGAATGTCCTCTTCGCGGTTCAGGTTCACGGCGCGGCGCAGAAGCTGCTGGTTCTCGTCGCTGCCGGTCGGCACCTGCCAGTGACGATGTAAGCACTCACTGACCGCCTCGCGGGTCGGGGCCGCCAGCATGGAGGGCAGGTAGGGTGTCTCCTTCTCCAGCGGCAGCAACACGGCGTCGCCATCGCGCATTACCGCCACTGAACAGTTCGCCGTGCCGTAGTCAAAACCGATAAACATCTCTTACCCCCATGCCAAATAAAAGGGCGCGACTTTACCGGAGAGCGGCGCGCCGGGCAAGCCAAACCCGCTGTGACGGGGCGGCTGCGGTGAAATTATCCGGTTTTATCAGCATCAACTCCTATACTCCTGATACCGCCCCGGCCCGCGTGACGGCTGCCTTAACTGGTGCGCTTTTATCAACAACGGATTAACGCTATATAAACACCGGTTAACAGGCTATCCGGGATGAAGTAGGCTACGCGGCGGATGTTCCCTTTTGGTTCATTTTTCCTTTTTGGCGCGATACCTCATGAAAAAAAACCGTACTGCACGTTCTGCCTGCTCGCTGATGATCCCGGCGCTGCTGCCGTGGCTGCCCGGCGCACAGGCCGCCGATAACCCGGAACAGACCATGGTGGTGACAGCCACCCCGGCCCCCGCCGGCCTCTCTGAACTCGACACCCCGGCCGCCGTCAGTGTGGTCAACGGGGAGGATTTCCGGCGCGCGAAGCCGGAGATCAACCTCTCTGAAAGCCTGGGGGCGGTGCCCGGCCTGCAGGTGCAGAACCGGCAGAACTATGCGCAGGATTTGCAGCTCTCGGTGCGCGGCTTCGGTGCGCGCTCCATGTATGGCGTACGCGGCGTGCGCATCTATGTGGACGGCATTCCCGCCACCATGCCGGACGGGCAGGGCTACACCTCCAACATCGACCTCAACTCCGTTGACCGCGTCGAGGTGCTGCGCGGCCCCTATTCGGCGCTCTACGGCAACGCCTCCGGCGGCGTGGTCAACGTGGAGACCGTGACCGGCAGCCAGCCCGCGACGCTGGAGGCGGGTATGTATTACGGCAGCTACGGCAGCTGGCGCTACGGCGTGAAAGCCACCGGCGCGGCCGGGGACGGTACCCAGGCCGGTGACGTTAACTACGCCGTCTCCGCCACCCGCTTCACCACCCACGGCTACCGCGACCACAGCGCCGCACAGAAAAACCTCGGCAACGCCAAACTCGGCGTGCGCATCGATGAGGTCAGCACCCTGACGCTGATCTTCAACAGCGTGGACATCGACGCCGACGACCCCGGCGGTTTGACCAGCGCCCAGTGGCACGACAACCCGCGCCAGGCGACGCGCGCGGAGCAGTTCAATACCCGCAAAACCACCTCCCAGACCCAGGCGGGGCTGCACTACCAGCGTGAACTGGGGGAAAAGGATGATCTGAGCATCATGGCCTACGCCGGGGAGCGCGAAACCACCCAGTACCAGTCGATCCCGGTCGCGACCCAGGCCAACCCGCAGCAGCCGGGCGGGGTGATCGACCTGACCCGCCACTACCAGGGCATCGACACCCGCTGGACGCACCGCGGCGAGCTGGTGGTGCCGGTGACCCTTACCGCCGGGCTGGACTACGAGACCATGACCGAGCAGCGCAAAGGCTATGAGAACTTCACGCAGAACAACGGGGTGACCGAGCTGGGCAACATGGGCAACCTGCGCCGCAATGAGCGTAACCTGATGTGGAACCTCGACCCCTACCTGCAAACCTCCTGGCAGTTGACGCCAAAATGGACGCTGGACGCCGGGGTGCGCTACACCACGGTGAACTTCGACTCCAACGACCACTACGTGACGCCGGGCAACGGCGATGACAGCGGTGACGCCAACTACCACCGCTGGCTGCCGGTCGGCTCGCTGAAATACGCGGTAAACGACGGCTGGAACCTCTACGCCTCCGCCGGGCGCGGCGTGGAGACGCCGACCATCAATGAGCTTTCCTACCGCAGCAACGGGCTGGCGGGGCTGAACTTCGCCCTGCAACCGGCCACCAGCGATAGCGTGGAACTGGGCAGCAAACTGCGCGTCGGCAACGGGCTGTTCACCACGGCGCTGTTTGAAACCCGCACCAGTAATGAGATCGTGGTGGCGGAGAGCAGCAACGGCCGCACCAGCTACACCAACGCCGGGAAAACCCGCCGCCGCGGGGTGGAGCTGGCGCTGGACCAGCAGTTCGGCGAGGCGTGGCGGCTTAACCTGGCCTGGACGCTGCTGGACGCCACCTACCGGGATGACCAGTGCAGCGAGGGCGTCTGCAGCGGCACCGCCGGGCACCGCCTTCCGGGCATCGCCCGCAATATGGGGTACGCCTCGCTGGGCTGGGAGCCGGAGGAGGGCTGGTACGCGGGCGGCGACATCCGTTACATGAGCGATATCCAGGCCAATGACGAAAACAGCGAACAGGCCCCCTCTTATGCGGTGACGGGGTTGAACACCGGCTACAAGTTCCGCCACGGCAACTGGCTGCTGGATCTGTTCGGCCGCGTGGATAACCTGTTTGACCGGCACTATGTCGGCTCGGTGATCGTCAACGAGGGCAACGGCCGCTACTTTGAGCCGGCCCCCGGCCGCAACTGGGGCGGCGGCCTGACGCTGGCCTACAGCTTCGAGTAATGGCTGACCGCAGCACAGGGCACCTCCGGGTGCCCTTTTTTATCGCCGCCGGGAAATTGACAGGATCGGGCCGGGGCGGCTTAACTTGAGGTTTTGCGCTGAAAGGAGTTCGCCTGTGACTGACCCCGCCCTGTGGCACCCCGAGATAACCCTGCTGCCTTATATCCCGCCCTACGACTGGGCGCTGGTTAACGGCTTCCTGCGCACCCGCGCCATCGCCGGGGTGGAATCAGGGGACGCGCACCACTACCGGCGCACGCTGGTGGTTAACGGCGTGCCCGGCTGCTGCCACATCAGCCCGGTTCCGGGCGAGGCGGCGCTGGCGCTGCGCATCTCCCCCTCGCTGCACCCGCAACGGCAGGAGGTGGTGCGGCGGGTGCGGCGGCAGTGGGATCTGGATGCCGACCCGCAGGCGATCGCCGCGGTGCTGGGGCCACTGGCCGCTGACCGGCCGGGGCTGCGGCTGGCCGGGTCGGTGCAGGGGTATGAGCAGACAGTACGCGGGATGCTCGGCCAGCTGGTGAGCGTGAAGATGGCGGCGACCCTGACGGAGCGGCTGGCGGCACGCTGGGGCGACCGGCTGGAGACGCCGCACGATGGCCTCAGCGTGCTGTTCCCGGCAGCAGAAACCGTCGCCCGCCTGACGGTGGATGACCTGCGGTCGATCGGCGTGCAGGCGCGGCGCTCCGCATGCCTGATTGCGCTGTCACAGGCGGTGGCGGACGGGGCGCTGGAGGTGGACGCGGTGCCGGACGCGGAGCAGGGGATGCGGCAACTGCTGGCGCAGCCGGGCATCGGCCCCTGGACGGCCAGCTACATCGGGATGCGCGCCTGGGCGGCGCGGGACGTGTTCCTCACCAGTGACTACCTGATCAAACAGCGCTTTCCCGGCATGACGCCGGGGCAGATTACGCGTTATGCGGCGCGCTGGCAGCCGTTCCGCTCCTACGCCACGCTGCACCTGTGGCTCGCCGCCGACTGGGTGCCGGAGGGCAGTGCCTGAGGGAAATGCCCGGCACCGGCGTCAGCGGATCGAAAAATAGCCGCTGCTGAGCATCGCTTCCAGCGACTGCGGCGGCGACACCACCTCGCCCTCAATCAGGTCGATGCCCAGCTCAATCAGTTTCTGGTGGGTGGCCGGCAGGTCGGCCGGCCCGGCGATGGACTGCGCCTGCAACCGGTGGGCGGTGCCGTGCACAATATTCACCAGGATCTCATCCATCTGGTTGCAGTGGACCTGCGCGATAAATTGCGGGTCGAGCTGCAGGTAGTCCGCCAGCCCCGACGGCAGCTCGCTGAGCGCCGCCAGCTGGTGGCCCACATGGGCGACGATCACCCCGCAGCCCTGCTGTTTCAGCGTTTTCAGCAGGGGTTCGGCCGCCGCCTGATGTTGCAGCAGCACGCTCTCATCGAGCCGGAACAGCAGCAGCGACGGCGGGATCACCGTCTGGCGCAGGGCGCTGAACAGTGCCGCATGCAGCGCCGGGCTGGTCAGCCCGCTTTCGCTCAGCGTCAGCGCCACGGTGATCCCTTTGCGGGCAATCTCCGGCCCATAGGCCAGCAGTACCCGGCGCACCAGCCAGGCATCCACATTCGCTTCCAGCCCCTGCAACGCCACCGTGGCGTGGAACGCCTCATTGGTGGCCCCGGTCTCCTCGGCGGCCGCCACTTCTACCGCCAGCTGGTAGAAGCAGGTCGCCAGCGGGGTTTTCGGCGGGGCCACGGCGCGCGCCGTGAGCGTCAGCTGGTTCTCTTCCAGGATGCGCGCGATCTGTGCCGGGGAGAGCAGCACGCTGTCCTGCTCCATCAGCAGCGTCTGGCGCGCCTGATAAACCACCACCTGCCCGCGCCCGCTGTGTTTGGCGGCATAACAGGCGACGTCCGCCTGGGACATCAGCTCCCCGGCGGTGAGCTGCGGGTCGGCTATCTGCGTCACCCCGGCGCTGGCACCGATGCGGTAGAGCTTTTCATTCCAGGTGAAACGGAAGTCGTTGATCTTCTGCACCACGGTTTTGACCCGGTCGCGCGCCGGTTCCAGCGCGCAGTCAAACATCAGGATGGCGAACTCATCGCCGCCGAGCCGCGCCAGCCGGTCGCTGTTGCGCAGGCACTCCTGCATCAGCCGGCTGATTTGCCGCAGCAGCTCATCCCCGGCGGCGTGGCCGGCGGTATCGTTCACCGCCTTGAAGCGGTCGAGATCCAGGAACGCGAGCCCGTGCTGCTGCCCCTCGTTGGCGGTGAGCATCAGCGCCTGATGCAGTTCGCGCTCGAAGCTGGTGCGGTTCGGCAGGCCGGTCAGGGCATCGTGGGAGGCGTTGTAGCTCAGCTTGCGCATCAGCTCGCGGGATTTGCTGACATCCTGCAACACCAGCACCATGCCGAGCAGCTCCTGATCCAGCGTCCGCAGCGGCGAAACGGCGCGCTGCACCTCAAAGGACTCGCCTTTGTTGTTATGGAGCACCAGCGCCTGCTCAATCGGGCTGTTCAGCCCTTCGTTGATGTCAAACGGCAGCAGGTTGGCCACGCGTGCGCCTTCCAGGCCGCGCGTCAGGTGCACCACCTCATCGATGTGCTGGCCCATCGCCTGTTCCGCCCGCCAGCCGGTCATCCGCTCGGCCACCGGGTTCATAAAGGTGATCGCCTTGGCGCGGTTGGTGCAGATCACCGCCTCTTTAATGGCGTCGAGGGTGATGTGCAGCCGCTCTTTCTCCTCATGCAGCGCCTCAGCCAGCCGGCTGTTGGCCTGCTCTGACTGCTTCAGGCTGCTGATGTCCTCGATCTGTGAAATAAAGTAGAGCGGTCGCTGCCGCTCGTCCCGCACCAGCGACACCGCCAGCATCGCCCAGACGATCTGGCCGTCCTGGCGGCAGTAGCGCTTCTCCAGGGTGTAGCTCTGGATGGTGCCGTCCAGCAGCGCCTGGAGCTGTTGCAGATCGAGGTCAAGATCGTCGGGGTAGGTGATGTCCTGGAAAGTCATCTTCTTCAGCGACTCGGCGCTGTAGCCGAGCAGCGTGCAGAGCGCATGGTTGACCTGGAGCCAGTGCCCCTGCGGCGACACCAGCGCCATGCCGATGGCGGAGTACTCCATCGCGTTGCGGAAGCGGTTCTCACTCTCCACGATGTGCGCGCGCTCGACCCTCAGCCCATGCATCACAATGGTCATGGCGTTGGCCGGCAGCAAAATCAGCAGCAGCGGCAGATAGTTAAGCAGCGGGGAGGCGTTGGCGGGGTAGCGGATATGGGCGAGCTGCCCGCCGGCGATCAGCAGCGCCACCATCACCGTCAGGGCGAAGAAGATCAGCAGCGCCTCCAGGCGTTGCAGGCGGATAGAGGCGGTGAGCAGCGGGATGGAGATAAAGGCGAACGGGTAGGGCAGCCAGAACAGCGCCAGATAGCTCGCCCCCAGCGTGCCCACCAGCATCATCAGCACCTCCGGCAGGCGCGGCGAGTGGAGCAGGCGCGCCAACGAAACGGGGCGGAACAGCAGCCCCAGCGGCGTGACGGTCAGGATGCCGAGCGCCTCGGAGATAAACCAGATGCGAAAACGGTTCGGCAGCAGCTCCGGGGTGTGCAGGTGCGGGATCAGCATCACGAAGGCGCTGACCATCGGCGTGAACACCACGGCGGCCAGCACAAACTTAATCCAGCTCGCTACATTCTCCAGCGGGTCGATGGCCGGTAACAGCCGGTGCAGCAGGGTGGCGGCCAGCATCGACTCCGCCACGTTGACCAGCGTCAGCGGCAGGTAGAAGCCGGGCGGCACCCCGCAGATCAGGTTAGCGGCGGCCATCGCCGCGGCGGACCCGATCAGCAGCAGCGGCCAGTGGCGGTGTGAAAAGCGGTAAAGCATGGCGATCATCAGCGCGGTGGGCAGCCACAACGAGACGATCAGCCCGTCCACCAGCGTAAATTTCAGGCAGAACAGCGCCAGTAAAAAGACCAGCAGGATCAGGCCGCCCAGCGTGCGCCAGCCGGGGCTTCTCTGTTGTACCGCTGCCAGGTTAAGGTTGCTTTCCACATCAGGGCCTTTTTAGGTGAGCCACCGGGCGCAGCAGGGCCGGGTGCCGCAGTGCGTGGGGCGGGCATCCGGTTCCGCGCGGATGCCTGACTCAGTAGCATGTCTTATCAATGTAATAGTAACGCAGGAAAGCCGGGTGGTGAATTTTCCCACGCTGCGGGCCTGGTTGTGCCTAGTGTAGCGCAGAAGAGGCGGGCCAATCGCGGCATCAGCCCGGTATGAGGAGGGTATTTCGCGGCATGGGCCAACGGCGGGCTACAGCAGGAACAGGGTCGCCAGGCCGAGGAAGATGAAAAAACCGCCCGTATCGGTGATGGCGGTGATCATCACGCTGGAGCCGACCGCCGGATCGCGGCCGAAGCGCACCATCGCGGTGGGGATAATGACCCCCATCAGCGCCGCCACCAGCAGGTTCAGCACCATCGCCAGCGTCATCACCGCGCCCATCTGCCAGTCGTGGTAGAGCAGCCAGGTGACCACGCCCATCAGCCCGCCCCACACCAGCCCGTTGATCAGCGCGACCCCCAGCTCGCGCAGCATCAGGAAAGAGACGCTGCCGCTCTGGAGCTGGTGCAGCGCCAGCGCGCGCACAATCATGGTGATGGTCTGGTTGCCGGTATTACCGCCGATCCCGGCGACAATCGGCATCAGCGCGGCCAGCGCCACCAGTTGGGAAATGGTGTGTTCAAACAGGCCGATCACCCGGGAGGCGACAAAGGCGGTACAGAGGTTGATCGCCAGCCATGCCCAGCGGTTGCGCACCGCTTTGCCCACCGGCGAGAAGAGATCCTCCTCCTGGCTGAGGCCGCCCATGCGCCGCAGGTTGTTGTCACTCTCCTCATTGACCACATCGAGGATCTCCTCCACCGTCAGGCGCCCCATGAGTTTGCCGCGCGCATCCACCACCGGCGCGGTGATCAGGTTATAGCGCTCAAAGGCCCCAGCGGCGTCTTCCGCTTTCTCATCGGGCGTGAAGGTGGTCGGGTCACGATCCATCAGCTCCGCCACGGTCATTTTCGGCGGGTGCAGCAGGATGGCGGTCAGCGGCAGCTCGCCGAGCAGGGTATTGCGCCGGTCAGTGACGAACACTTTGTCGGTGGAGTCCGGCACGCGCCCGCGTTTACGCAGGTAGCGCTGCACCGCGGCCAGCGTCACCCTGGGGCGCACCGTCACCAGCTCGAAATCCATGATGCGGCCCACGGTGTCGCGGTCAAATTTCATCACTTCCCGCACCTGGGCGCGCTGCTCCGGCTCCAGGGCGGTGAGCACCCGCCCGGTGAGGTTACGCGGCAGGTATTCCGCCAGGTAGACCTGTTCGTCGATGTCCAGCGTCGCGATCGCCCGCAGCAGGTCGCGGTCACTCATCTCTTCGATCAGGCTGTCCCACACGGTTTCACTGGCTTCCACCAGCACCCGGCCGCGGACGGTGTTGCCCACCAGCCCCCAGAGCGCCAGGCGTTCGTCACGCGGCAGCGCCTCCAGCAGGTCGGCGAGGTCGGCGGCGTGCAGGCCGCGCAGCAGCAGCTGGAGTTCAGCCGTCTGGTCGAGCAGCGCCGGCGCGCTGGGCGGCGCATCGGGTTCACGCTCCCCGAGCAGATCCTCTACCAGTTCATCATTGTTTTGCAGCAGCGCCAGGATGCGGCTGCGCGTTTCCGCAAGTTTTTTCGTGTTGTGATTAGCGGCAGACATCGGGTTCCCTTTTATGTGCAATCAAGCGCCAGCGGCGCGGCATCCCCTCACCGGGCTGTGATCAAGGGTAGAACATGGCGGCGGGGTGCGCTGCGGGTCAGCGCGGGGTCACCGGCTGGGCGGAGGTCTGGTCAGGGGCGAGGCGCTGCTTCTCCTGATGGTGTGACACCGCCCCGATCCCGGCGTAAATCATGCGCCCGAACAGGATGATAAAGCTGATGGCCAGAATAAGCTTCGTGATGCGGACGTTTGTGCGCCGGCGCATAGGGTTCTCCAGAGCAGGGGGCCGCAGCGGGCACCCGGTAATGGGTGGATGTGCATGGAAAGTGTAAAAGCTTTTCAAAAAGCCTGTCCAGCCTGAAAAAGCAGCAGACGGCCGTTTGTGCCTTAAGATAGGGGAGCCGGGTAAATCGCGGCTAAACGGCGGCTGAAAACCGCGCGGTAACCGCGCCTGCCATGATCTGGGTCAAGCGGGGAGGGATCGGGGAGGCGGCCAGGGAACGGCGGTGACGCCTGAAGCGGAAGAGGGAACGGCGGCAACCGGGAAGGCTGCCGCCGGGCCGGTCAGGCGTCGGGCGCGTCCACTGCGTCAGCGGCGTCGCCGGCTGACGGCTCCTCCGCAATGTGCAGCTTCCAGCCGGTGACGTCATTCCAGTACTCCTGCTCGCGCTCGATGTCGAGCTGCACCAGCATATTCTGCGAGAGGTAACCGGCCGGGAAGGTCAGCGTCCAGTGGTTATCGTCCGTCTCCAGCCGCAGGGTCTCCGGCGTGGTGGTGGACTGGCGCTGGTTGTTCAGCAACGCCCCCAGGCGCAGCAGCTGGATCAGCGGCAGGTACTCTTTTTTGCGGAACAGGTTCAGGCGCGGCAGCTCTTCGAGCTTGATCGCCTTGCGGTGCAGCCGCACCAGCGCCGCCAGCAGCATCTGCTGCTCCTGGTTGAAGCCCGGCAGGTTGGTGTTTTGCAGGATATAGGCCGAATGGCGGTGCATCCCGGTGTGGTTGATGCTCAGCCCCACCTCATGCAGCAGCGCCGCCCACTTCAGCAGCGCTTCCAGTTGCGGGTGCACCAGCTTCGGGTTCTGCGCCTGCCACTGGCCGTAGAGGTGGACGCTGGTGTCCAGCACCCGGCGCGCCTGCTCACGGTCAATGTTGTAGTGGTCGGCCAGGCTGCGCGCGGTGCGGCTACGGATGTCCTGATGGCGGAAGCGGCCCTCCATCTCATACAGCACCCCTTCACGCAGCGCGCCGTCTGACAGGCGCAGCGATTTCAGCGCCAGCGCGTCGAACACGCCGCACAAAATCGCCAGCCCCGGCACAAACACCGTTTTGCGGTCTTCAGAGAGGCCCGGCAGGCTCAGGGATTTGACGTTTTTAAACTTCAGCACCTGCGCCACCAGCGACTCCAGCCGCTCCGGGGTGATCAGGCCATCCTTCTCGCCGCTCTCCACCAGCACCTCGACGGTGGCTTTGATGGAGCCGGAGGCCCCCAGCGCATACTGCCAGCCCTGGATGCGGTACTGCCACGCCAGCGTCTCCAGCTTCTGCGCCGCCGCCAGGCGGGCGCGGCGGAAACTGGCCGGGCTGAGCTCGCCATCCCGGAAGAAGATCTGGCCGAAACTCACACAGCCCATCCGGCGGCTTTCGGCCAGCAGCGGCTCGAAATCCTCACCGATCACCAGCTCCGTGGAGCCGCCGCCGATGTCCACCACCAGTTTGCGCCCCTTCTCCGGCTGGGTATGCTCAACGCCCATAAAGATCAGGCGCGCCTCCTCCTGCCCGGAGATGATCTCAATCGGGTAGGGGATCACCTCAGCGGCGCGCTTCAGGAACTCTTCCGCATTCACCGCCTCACGCAGGGTATGGGTGCCGACGATGGTGACATTGTCCGGTGAGAAACCCTGGAGCCGTTCAGCAAACAGCGCCAGACAGGCCAGGCCCCGCTGCATCGCCTCTTCGCTCAGGACGTTGTGGTTGTCCAGCCCGTCGGCCAGGTGCACCCGCTGCTTCAGGCGGCCGAGCACTTGCAGCGCCCCGTTGACCACCCGGGCGATCACCATATGGAAGCTGTTCGAGCCGAGATCGACAGCGGCAATTTCCTGGGGTTTGACAGAAGGAATGTGTTGTAACGGCATAGTCTCAGGCCTGTTTGTCTGGTTGTTCCAGAGTCTTTAGATAATGGTAAATGGCAGTCTGCGCCCTTACCTTACGGCGGTTGCCGCGCGGAACATACCGGTTACTCAGCTCTTTATCAATATAACGTGCTTTGACGGTGTCATTGAGCAGGATGTCGAGGATATCCAGCACCCGCTGTTTGAGGCGCGGATCGAGCAGCCCGACCGCCACTTCAATGCGGAAGTCGATGTTGCGCGTCATCCAGTCAGCAGAGGAGAGGAACACTTTATGGTCGCCATTATTTTCAAAGACATAGACCCGATCGTGCTCCAGGAACCGGTCGACAATACTGGTTACCTGGATGTTTTCGCTGATGCCCGGCAGGTCCGGCACCAGGGAGCACATGCCGCGCACCAGCAGGCGGATCTTCACCCCGACCCCGGACGCCGCGTAAAGCCGGTCGATTAATCCTTTATCCACCAGGTTGTTAATTTTCAGAATAATGCCGCCCTTGCCGCCGGACTGGACGTTGATGATCTCCTGATCGATCAGTGCATAGAGCATCCGGCGCGAGTTCTGCGGCGACACCATCAGGTGGTCGAAGGTCACCGGGCGGTAAGGGTTCTCAATAAAGTTGAACACCCGGCGCACTTCGTTGGTGATGCGGGCGTCGGCGGTGATCAGCGAGTAGTCCGTATAGAGGCGGGCGGTTTTTTCGTTGAAGTTCCCGGTGCCGATGTGCGCATAACGGACGATCTCGTCATTCTCCAGGCGGGAGATCAAAAACAGCTTGGCGTGGATCTTCAGCCCCGGCGCGGAGAAGATCACATGCACCCCGGCCTCGGTCAGCCGCTTGGCCCAGTGGATGTTGGCCTCTTCGTCGAAGCGCGCCTGCAGCTCCACCACCACCGTGACTTTCTTGCCGTTGTGCGCGGCATGGATCATCGACTCGATGATGCGGGAGTCTTTCGCCACGCGGTAGATGTTGATCTTGATCGCCAGCACGCTCGGGTCAAACGACGCCTGGCGCAGCAGCTCCAGCACATGCTCGAAGGTGTGGTAGGGGTAGTAGAGCAGCACGTCACGTTCGCGGATGGCGTCAAAGCCGTTGCGGAAACGGTCAAACCAGATGTGGCGCAGCTGCGGCATCGGCCGGTTGACCAGATTGGCCTTGCCGACGTTCGGGAAACCGATGAAATCTTTGAAGTTGTGGTAGCGGCCGCCAGGGATGACCGAGTCATAGTTGGAGATGCCGAGCTTTTCGCGCAGCAGTTCCACCATCTCGTCCGGCATGTCGCGCTGGTAGACAAAACGCACCGGCTCCGCCGTCAGGCGCTGTTTGAGGCTGGAGGACATCAGCTCCAGCAGGCTCGACTCCATCTCCGTGACCAGATCGTATTCGGCGTCACGCGTCATCTTCATGGAGTAGGCGTTGAGCGCGTCATAATCGAAGAAGCCCTTGAAGATGTCATCCAGGCAGTTGCGCAGGATATTGTCGAGCAGGATCATCGGCTTGCGGCGGCGCGGCGCTTCCGGCGGCAGATCCACAAAGCGCGGCACCTTGTCAGACGGGATCTCCAGCAGCGCGTAGTTAATCTGCTCGCCGCGGATAATCTCAACCGCCAGGTAGGTGTAGTCATCCTTCAGGAACTGCACCAGGTTGGTGTCCTGATCCACCAGAATCGGCGTGATATAGGGGCGCAGGAAGTGTTTGAAGTAGTGACGCAGCCAGGTCTGCTGGTTTTCAGAGAGCTGGCGTTCGTTGATCAGGAAGATCTGGTTGCGCGCCATCTCCAGCAGCAGGTCATTATAAAGGTTGTCAAACTCCTGCTCGGTTTTCAGCACTTTGGCCTGAATGCGTTTCAGCAGGTGGCGCGAGGCGCCCATTGAACCCTGTTCTTCACTGATCAGAATGCGGCGTTTCAGCTCAGCAAAACGGACTTTGTAGAATTCATCAAGATTATTTGAGTAGATGCCCAGAAAGCGCATCCGTTCGATCAGCGGGTTCGATTTGTCCGCCGCTTCCTGCAACACCCGCTCGTTGAACGATAACCAACTCAGCTCTTTTTCTGTGTATAGCTTTTCTTGTCCCATTGTCACTCCATTCATTGAGCCTGAAGCTTTTCCCGTAGGCCACTGAACGGGCTGTGCCTTTCCGGCATACAAATTTCAGGGGGGAGTCATCGTGCGAAACACAGTGCATAAAGACCCATCCCCTGTAATGGGTGGCGAGTCTCTCACAACATTATTGCGAAATAATGACAACAAAGTCCAACCATTCTCAGAGGTTAACATTGTCATGCATTGATCATTAAACTGGCATAAGATGCCCGGTCAGACGCGGCATTGGCGGGCGGAATGCGCCGCAGTAATGCCGGGCTATTTTCCTTTTTTCATGCAGGATGGGCAGTGCAGATACGTGACCTACCTCTTTCATCGGACCGTCGCCGCGCGAGGCACGACCGCCTGATCCGCTACGGCGTTACCGGCTGCGGTATGCTGGTGCTGGTCACGCTGATGCTGATTTTTGTCTGGCTGCTTTACAGCATCTGGCCGCTGTTCCGGCCGGCCTCCATGAGTGAACCGGTCACGCTGCGCGTGAATACCGACCCGCCGGCGCTGGCGCTGGGGATGCTGCCGGACCACCACTGGGGCTACCGGCTGGACGCGCGCGGGCAGGGGGCCTTTATTCCGCTTTCGGCAGCCAGACCAGCGGCCTCTCCCGTTACGCCGCTGACTACGCCGCTGGCACCGCCCGTGACCGCGCTGGCCCACACCGGCGGTGTGCTGCCGATCTATGGCCTCGGCCACGCCGATGGCCGCCTGACGCTGGTGCAGCCGGTGATGCCGGTAGCCGGGCAGCCGCCCCACTGGGCGTTCCCGCAGGGGCAGGGGCCGCAGGTGATTGACGGCAACGGCCGGCCGCTGGTGCGGTTGTCGCTGGTGGCGGGAGAGGGCGCGCCGCTGCGGGTGGCGGCCGTCACTGCTGACCGCCGCCTGCGGGTGCGCGAGCTGCCGTCCGGCCTCGATCTTACCCTGCCGCTGGCGGCAATGCCCGACTCCCTGAACCTGACCCCCAACGGCCGCCTGCTGTTTGTCCAGACCGGGCCGCTGTTGCAGGTCTACACCCTGCGCAACGGCGCGCTTGGGCTGCGCCAGAGCGTGGTGCTGGCGGATCGCGGGCCGGTGTCGGTCACGCTGCTCAGCGGCGGCGGCTCCCTGCTGGTGAACGCCGGCGGCCGCCTCAGCCAGTGGTTTGACGTCAACGGCCCGCAGGGGCCGCGGCTGACGCGCATCCGCGACTTCGCCCCACAGAACGTGACCCAGCTGGCCGCCGAGCCGATGCGCCGGGTTTTCGCCACCCTCGACACCCGCAACACGCTGACGCTGAATGCCGCCGTGCAGACCGGCCCGCTGCTGAGCCGCCCCCTGCCCAACGTGCGCAGTATCGCCTTCTCCCCGCAGGGAGACGCGCTGCTGGCCGAGACGGCCACCGGCTGGCTCTCCTTCTGCATCACCAACCCCTACCCGGACATCAGCCTGCGCAGCCTGTGGCAGAAAGTCTGGTATGAGGGCTACCCGGAACCGGCCTACGTCTGGCAGAGCACCTCGGCTGCCGAGGGCTACCAGCCTAAATTCAGCCTGATGCCGGTGATTGCCGGGACGCTGAAAGCGGCGCTCTGCGCGATGCTGTTTGCGGTGCCGCTGGCGCTGAGCGGCGCGGCCTATACCGCCTGGTTTATGACCCCGCGCCTGCGGCGGCTGGTGAAACCGGCGCTGGAGGTGATGGGCGCGCTGCCGACGGTGGTGATCGGGTTGATTGCCGGTATCTGGCTGGCGCCGATGCTGCAACATATCCTGTTCGGCGTGCTGCTGCTGCCGTGGCTGCTGGCGCTGGTGACGCTGGCGGCGCGTTTGCGCTGGCGCACTGCCGGGCGCGAAGTCTTCTTCCTGCTGCCGCTGCTGGCCGGGAGCGTCTGGCTGGTGTGCCGCCTCAGCCCCTGGCTGGAGCAGACGCTGTTCGGGATGCCGCTGGCCCAGTGGTTCGGCGAGGGCTACCAGCCGCGCAATACGCTGGTGGTCGGGGTGGCAATGGGCTTCGCGCTGGTGCCGGTGATCTTCACCCTGGCGGAGGATGCGCTGTTCAGCGTGCCGCCGCTGCTGAGCCAGGGCTCGCTGGCGCTGGGGGCGACGCCGTGGCAGACCCTGCGCCGGGTGATCATGCCCGCCGCCGGGGCCGGGATCTTCTCCGCGTTGATGATTGGCTTTGGCCGGGCCGTGGGGGAGACGATGATTGTGCTGATGGCGACCGGCAACACGCCGATCATGGATGGCAGCCTGTTGCAGGGGCTGCGCGCGCTGGCAGCCAATATCGCCATTGAGCTGCCGGAAGCGGTGGCAGACAGCGGCCACTACCGGGTGCTGATGCTGACGGCGCTGGTGCTGTTCCTCTTTACCTTTGTGCTGAACACGCTGGCGGAGCTGATCCGCCAGCGGCTGCGGACGCGCTACAGCCAGAATCAGGAGGGGGCATGACCCACTGGCGGCGGGCGGGTACCCCGTGGATTTGGCTGACGGCAGCGGCCGTGGCGGTGAGCGTGCTGGCGCTGGCCGGGATTATCCTGCTGCTGGCGGGGCAGGGGGTGCGCAGCTTCTGGCCCGCGACCGTGTACCAGTTTACCCTGCGCGCCCCGCTGGCCGGGCAGAGCCAATTGCTGGGTGAGCTGTACGCCCGGCCGTCGGTGCCGCAGCAGCAGCTGCGCGAAGCCGGTGTCCCGCTGCCGCCGGACGCGCCCGCCGCCCTGACGCGCCTGCTGGTGAAAGTGGGTAACCGCGATCTGGCCCCCGGGCCGGAGAGTGCGCGGGAGTTTGTGCTGCTGGCCGAAAGCGACGTGCAGTCGCGCCGCGCGCCGCCGGAGGTGCTGGTGCTGGACCGTGAAGAGAGCGGGCTGGCCTACGGCACCCTGGCGGGGATGCTGGAGAATGGCCAGCCGCTGGTGGCGCGCAATCTGGCGGCGGAGCTGTTGCGGCGCATCCCGGAGAACCGGGCGCTGGCGGCCCGCGCCCAGCATTTACAGCACCATGCGCTGGCGCACGTTAACCACCGGTTTGAGGCGCTGCGGCTGGAGGAGCGGCGGCTGGCGATGAACGGGCAGCTCACCCCGCGTGCGGTCTCCCGGTTACACGCCGAGCGGATTGAGGTGGAGTATCAGTTCAGCCGCCTGACGCACGAGCTGGAGGGGCTGAACCAGGCGCGGCAGCGCGACGCGCTGCTGCTGCGGGATGCCGCCGGGCAGATCCACACCCTGCCGCTGAGCGGGGTGCACAACGCCTGGTACCCGAACGCCATGAGCCTGCCGCAGAAGTTTATGCATACGCTGCGGGCGGGCTGGGCCTTCCTCAGCGAAAACCCGCGCGCCTCCAACACCGCCGGCGGCATCTTCCCGGCGCTGTTCGGCACGGTGCTGATGGTGGTGCTGATGTCGGTGATGGTGATGCCGCTGGGGGTGATCGCCGCCGTCTACCTGCATGAGTACGCAGGCAGGCACTGGCTGACGCGGCTGCTGCGGATTGCGGTGGTGAACCTGGCGGGGGTGCCGTCGATTGTGTATGGCGTGTTCGGGCTGGGCTTTTTTGTCTATGTGATCGGCGGCTCGCTGGATCAATTACTGTTCCCGCAGGCCTTGCCCGACCCGACCTTCGGTACCCCCGGCGTGCTGTGGGCGGCGCTGACGCTGGCGCTGCTGACGCTGCCGGTGGTGATTGTCGCCACGGAGGAGGGGCTGTCCCGCATTCCGGTGGCGTTGCGGCAGGGCTCGCTGGCGCTGGGAGCGACACAGGCGCAGACGCTCTGGCGGATCGTGCTGCCGATGGCGGTGCCGGCGATGCTCACCGGCATGATCCTGGCCATCGCCCGGGCAGCGGGGGAGACGGCACCGCTGATGCTGGTGGGGGTGGTGAAGTCCGTCCCGGCGTTGCCGGTGGACAGCATTTTCCCTTACCTCCACCTTGACCGTAAATTTATGCATCTGGGCTTCCAGATCTACGACATGGCGCTGCAAAGCCCGAACGTGGAGGCGGCCCAGCCGCTGGTCTACGCCACGGCGCTGCTGCTGGTGGTGATGGTCGTCGGCCTGAACCTGGCGGCGATGGGGCTGCGCCATTCACTGCGTGAGAAATTCCGTTCGCTGGGCATCTGATGCCCGGCCTGTGCAGGAGAGAGTGATGAGATCGATACTGGGCGGCGAGCCGTTGCCGGATGTGTCACGGCTCAGCGATGCCGACACCGCGCTGGAGGTGCAGGCGCTGAACCTGTGGTACGGCGGCAAGCAGGCGCTGCATGATATTTCGCTGCGCATTCCGCGCCACCGGGTCACGGCGCTGATCGGCCCCTCCGGCTGCGGGAAATCGACGCTGTTGCGCTGTTTTAACCGGATGAATGATCTGCTGGAGCCGTGCCGGATTGAGGGCGACATCCGCCTCGGCGGCCAGTCGGTGTATGGCGGTGGGGTGGACGTGACGGCGCTGCGGCGGCGGGTCGGGATGGTGTTCCAGCGGCCGAACCCGTTCCCGAAGTCGATTTACGAGAATGTGGTGTATGGCCTGCGGGTGCAGGGCGTCCGCGACCGGCGGGTGCTGGATGAGGCGGTGGAAGCCGCCCTGCGCGCGGCGGCGCTGTGGCACGAGGTGAAAGACCGGCTGAAGGAGAACGCGCTGCGGCTCTCCAGCGGCCAGCAGCAGCGGCTGGTGATTGCGCGGGCGATCGCGATTGAGCCGGAAGTGTTGCTGCTGGACGAGCCGACCTCGGCGCTGGACCCGATTTCGACGCTGACGATTGAGGAGCTGATCGGCGCGCTGAAGGAGCGGTTTACGGTGGTGCTGGTGACACACAACATGCAGCAGGCGGCGCGCGTCTCCGATTACACGGCGTTTATCCACCAGGGCGCGGTGGTGGAGTATGGCGACACCGACCGGCTGTTTACGTCACCGCGCCAGCGGCGGACAGAGGATTATATTACGGGGAGATTTGGGTAGCAGAGGGGTGGCCCTGCACCCGGGGGAATTGATGTACGCGGTACAGCTTTTAATGAGTTAGGTGGCAGGTTTCGGTTGTTTATGTGTATTTGTCTGCCCGGCTTTCCGAGCCTCAACCGAGCAGGGCCTGCCGGCGCGCCGGCCCTGCACCCGCGCGCTTTCGGTGGTTTGGCTGAATCATTGCACGCTCTCGCGTGTCCCCTCGTTACATCTCCGGGCTGATCGGGCCGCCGCAGACACGCTCCCGGCGTGGCTGCGACTCTCACGGGCGTCCTGCCCGTTCGCCCGGCCCTGCGCCTCCACTCGGCAATGATTTTTACGCCCCCACCACTTCTGCAAACCAGCAAGTATGTAAGGAAATAGTAGGGGAGGTTTTTGGGCGCGATGTATGCTCACGTAACCCTGCGGCTCCATTCGACAATGATTTTTACGCCCCCACCATTTCTGCAAACCAAAAGGTATGTGACGAAATAGTAGAAGAAGTTTTTTTTGGCGTACTGTGTGATCTTTTGGCTCTGCATTTTTATGTGATACCGCGTCTGCATTCTCTCCAAATATTAAAAAGATCTTATCTACTCTTTCCTTACATAGCCGAGGATTTGCAGAGGAGGTGGGGGCATTAAATTATTGCCGACGAGGACGCAGGGCCGGGTGAGCGGGCATGGACGCCCGCGAAAGGGACAGTCACGCCGGGAGCGTGTCTGTCCCGGCCCGAAAAGCCCGGAGGACGCTGGAGGGGAGCCGCGGGAGCGGCCAATAATTCTGCCGGATCACCCAAAAGCGCGGGGATGCAAGGGGCGCGCGCTTACGCGCCCCTTGCGCGGTGGCGGCAGCGGGGCCGCAGAAAGACGCCGGGCGTTTGCCAACGCAACATACCTCGAGCTGTTTTAAAGTCAGGCAGATAGGCGCATATAAACAACCGAAACATACCACTTAACCCAGTGGCAGCGGGGCCGCAGAAAGACAGCGAGCGTATGCCAACGCAACACACCTCGATCTAAAAAGAAGTCACTTGCGAGGGCGGCCGCCGCCTAATCTGCCGCATACCCCTCCGGCGGCAGCCGCCCGCCATCCAGCCAGGCGGCACCCTCCTGCATGATCAGGCGGCCGGTAACAAACCACTGCGCCACCAGCGGGTAGATCTGGTGCTCCTGCACCTGAATACGCGCCTGCAAATCCTCTTCGCTGTCGCCGTCAAACACCGGCACCCTGGCTTGCAGGATCACCGGGCCGCCATCCAGTTCTTCAGTGACGAAATGCACCGACGTTCCGTGCTCGGCGTCGCCGTTGGCCAGCGCCAGGCGGTGGGTGTGCAGGCCGGGGTATTTCGGCAGCAGGGAGGGGTGGATGTTCAGCATCCGCCCGGCATAGTGCCGGACGAACTCAGCGCTGAGGATGCGCATATACCCCGCCAGCACAATCAGGTCGGGCGCGAAGGCGTCAATCTGCTCCGCCAGCGCGGCGTCAAAGGCCGCGCGGTCAGCGAAGTCACGCGCGTCCAGCGAGCGTGCCGGAATGCCCGCGTCGCGGGCGCGTTCCAGCCCATAGGCCCCGGCTTTGTTGCTGAAAACGGCGGCGATAGAAGCGTGGAGACCTCCCTGTCGGCAGGCATCGATCAGCGCCTGGAGATTGCTCCCCTGGCCGGATACCAGCACCACGATCTTTTTCATCAGCCGATTACCACCTGTTCCGCGGCATCAGACGCCTTGATATGGCCGATTTTCCACGCCTTCTCGCCGGAAGCGGTCAGAAGCTCCACCGCCTGATCCGCCACGGCCGCCGGCAGGGCAATCACCATGCCCACGCCGCAGTTAAAGGTGCGGTACATCTCATGGCGGCTGACGTTACCGGCCTGTTGCAGCCAGCTGAACACCGCCGGCCACTCCCAGCTCGCCTCGTCAATCACCGCCTGGGTGCCGGCCGGCAGCACGCGCGGGATGTTCTCCCAGAAACCGCCGCCGGTCAGGTGGGCGATGGCATGCACCTCAACCTGCTCAATCAGGCTCAGGATCGACTTCACGTAGATTTTGGTCGGGGCCAGCAGGTGATCGGCCAGCGATTGGCCGCCGAGCTGCTCGGTGGCGGCATCGGTATTGCTGACTTCCAGGATCTTGCGCACCAGCGAGTAGCCGTTGGAGTGCGGGCCGCTGGCACCGAGTGCCACCAGCACATCGCCGTCCTGCACTTTGCTGCCGTCGATGATCTCAGACTTCTCGACCACGCCGACGCAGAACCCGGCGACGTCGTAATCCTCGCCGTGGTACATCCCCGGCATCTCGGCGGTTTCACCGCCCACCAGCGCACAGCCGGCCTGTTTGCACCCTTCGGCGATGCCGGTGATCACGCTGGCGGCGGTGTCGACGTCCAGCTTGCCGGTTGCGTAGTAGTCCAGGAAGAACAGCGGCTCCGCGCCCTGAACCACCAGGTCGTTGACGCACATCGCCACCAGATCGATGCCGATGGTGTCATGGCGCTTCAGATCCATCGCCAGACGCAGCTTGGTGCCGACGCCGTCGGTGCCGGATACCAGAACCGGCTCGCGGTATTTTTGCGGCAGCGCACACAGGGCACCGAAACCGCCCAGCCCACCCATCACTTCCGGGCGGCGGGTCTGCTTCACTACACCTTTGATACGGTCTACCAATGCATTTCCTGCATCAATATCCACACCTGCGTCTTTATAGCTGAGAGAGGTTTTATCGGTCACTGCTGGGTCCCCACGGCGGATTGCGGTTGGTGGTTAAAATTGAGCGCGGCAATTCTAACAGCCCAGGCAAACGTTTGCGAGTGGCTTATGCGGGGGAAAGGGGTTTTGCCTTCTATACTGTTTATCGAAAATCAGTTGATCCTGATCAGGCGATTAGCGGTGGCGCGATAAAAAAAAGGCGTTATAATCTCGCGATTTTTTTTTGGCCGTCAACCATCGTAGGGGAGAATAATTATGAAGATCGTTGAGGTAAAACACCCGCTGGTAAAACATAAGCTGGGCCTGATGCGTGAAAACGACATCAGCACCAAACGCTTTCGCGAACTGGCTTCTGAAGTGGGGAGTTTGCTGACCTATGAAGCGACCGCCGATCTGGAAACCGAAAAGGTGACCATTGATGGTTGGTGCGGGCCGGTTGAAGTAGACCAGATCAAAGGCAAAAAAATCACTGTGGTGCCGATCCTGCGTGCCGGCCTCGGCATGATGGAAGGCGTCCTGGAGCACGTCCCGAGCGCGCGCATCAGCGTGGTCGGTGTGTACCGTGACGAAGAGACGCTGGAGCCGGTGCCGTACTTCCAGAAACTGGTGTCCAACATTGAAGAGCGCATGGCGCTGGTGGTTGACCCGATGCTGGCAACCGGCGGTTCCATGATCGCCACCATCGACCTGCTGAAAAAAGCCGGTTGTACCAGCATCAAAGTGCTGGTGCTGGTTGCTGCCCCGGAAGGGATCGCGGCGCTGGAAAAAGCGCACCCGGACGTCGAACTGTTCACCGCCTCAATTGACCAGTACCTGAATGAAAAAGGCTACATCGTGCCGGGCCTCGGCGATGCAGGCGACAAAATATTTGGTACTAAATAAGCATTTAAGCCGGCTGAGAAGTCGGCTTTTTTTTGACTGTTTTCC
Organism: Chimaeribacter coloradensis; assembly: GCF_002858715.1. Taxonomy (GTDB): domain Bacteria; phylum Pseudomonadota; class Gammaproteobacteria; order Enterobacterales; family Enterobacteriaceae; genus Chimaeribacter; species Chimaeribacter coloradensis. The sequence continues at coordinate 22,500 of NZ_PJZH01000026.1, forward strand.
CACGCCGTCCATCAATAACACCGTATGAGGATAGAGAGATGACCCGTCGCGCCATCGGGGTGAGCGAGCGCCCACCGCTGCTGCAAACGATTCCGTTAAGTTTCCAGCACTTGTTTGCTATGTTCGGCGCTACCGTGCTGGTGCCGATCCTGTTTAAAGTCAACCCGGCCACGGTGCTGCTGTTTAACGGCATCGGCACACTGCTTTACCTGTTTATCTGCAAAGGGAAGATCCCGGCCTACCTGGGGTCGAGCTTCGCCTTTATCTCCCCGGTGCTGCTGCTGTTGCCGCTGGGGTATGAGGTGGCGCTCGGCGGCTTTATCCTCTGCGGCGCGCTGTTCTGCCTGGTGGCGCTGATTGTGAAAAAGGCCGGCACCGGCTGGATTAACGTCATCTTTCCGCCGGCGGCGATGGGCGCGATTGTCGCGGTGATCGGGCTGGAGCTGGCGGGCGTGGCGGCCAATATGGCCGGGCTGCTGCCGGCGGACGGTGCGTCGGTGGACGGCAAAACCGTGACCATCTCACTGGTGACGCTGGCGGTAACGGTGCTCGGCTCGGTGCTGTTCCGCGGCTTCCTGGCGATTATCCCGATCCTGATCGGCGTGCTGGTGGGCTATGCGCTCTCCTTCTTTATGGGCGTGGTGGATGCGGCCCCGATCCGCGAGGCTCACTGGTTCGCGCTGCCGACCTTCTACACCCCGCGGTTTGAGTGGGTGGCGATGCTGACCATCCTGCCCGCTGCGCTGGTGGTGATCGCTGAGCATGTCGGCCACCTGGTGGTGACGGCGAACATCGTGAAGAAAGATCTGCTGCGCGACCCGGGCCTGCACCGTTCAATGTTTGCCAACGGCCTCTCCACCATGATCTCCGGTTTCTTCGGCTCCACGCCGAACACCACCTACGGGGAGAACATCGGCGTGATGGCGATCACCAAGGTCTACAGCACCTGGGTGATCGGCGGCGCGGCGATTCTGGCAATTCTGCTGTCGTGCGTCGGCAAGCTGGCGGCGGCGATCCAGGCGGTGCCGGTGCCGGTGATGGGCGGGGTGTCGCTGCTGCTGTACGGCGTGATCGGCGCGTCCGGCATCCGGGTGCTGATTGAGTCCAAAGTGGACTACAACAAGGCGCAGAACCTGATCCTCACCTCAGTGATTTTGATCATCGGCGTCAGCGGCGCGAAGGTGCACATCGGCGCGGCAGAGCTGAAGGGCATGGCGCTGGCGACCATTGTCGGCATCTTCCTCAGCCTGCTGTTTAAGCTGATCGAGCGCTTCCGCGGGGAAGAGCAGGTGCTTGAGCCGGAAGATGACGCGCCGCGCCATTAACGCGCAGGCGAAGGATCGCATGCCCGCTGGGATCGATCATCGTGCGGCCGCCGGTTCTCCTGGCGGCCGTTTCTGTGGTAGACTCCGCGGGTTTTACTGCCAGTTTTGGTTGAGGTGCTTCTGAACACGCCGGCGCAGCTTTCACTGCCACTCTATCTTCCGGATGATGAAACGTTCGCCAGTTTCTACCCGGGGGAAAATCCCTCCCTGCTCGCTGCCATTCATACCGCACTGCATCAGGAACACGGGACATACATCTATTTCTGGTCCCGCGTCGGCGGGGGGCGCAGCCACCTGCTGCATGCCGCCTGTGCCGAACTCTCCCAGAAAGGCGAAGCCGTGGGCTACGTCCCGCTGGATAAGCGCGCCTATTTTGTGCCGGACGTGCTGGACGGCATGGAGCAGCTGGCGCTGGTCTGCATCGACAATATCGAGTGCATCGCCGGGGATGAGGCGTGGGAGATGGCGATCTTCAACCTCTATAACCGCATTCTGGAAACCGGCCGTACGCGGCTGTTTATCAGCGGTGACCGCCCGCCGCGCCAGCTTAACCTGCAACTGCCCGATCTCGCCTCACGGCTGGACTGGGGGCAGATCTACAAGCTGCTGCCGCTGTCGGATGAGGAGAAGCTGCAGGCGCTGCAAATGCGCGCCAAATTACGCGGCTTTGAACTGCCGGAAGATGTGGGCCGCTTCCTGCTGAAACGGCTGGATCGCGAGATGCGCACGCTGTTTATGACGCTGGACCAGCTCGACCGCGCCTCGATTACGGCGCAACGCAAACTCACGATCCCGTTCGTGAAAGAGATCCTCAGCCTGTAGCGCCGCCTACAGGATCTCCAGCACCTGCTCCGGCGGCCGCCCGATGCGCGCTTTGCCGTTGGCCACCACAATCGGGCGCTCAATCAGCCGCGGGTGATCCGCCATCGCCTGAATCAGCTCATCCTCACTCAGCCCGGCATCATCCAGCTTCAGCTCGCTGTAGATCTCCTCGTTGCGGCGCATCATGTCACGGGCAGAGGCCAGCCCCAGCTGGTGCACCAGCCTTTGCAGGGTGCTGAACGAGGGCGGGGTCTCCAGGTAGAGAATCACTTCCGGCTCTACGCCTTTCTCTTCCAGCAGCGCCAGCGTTTCACGGCTTTTGCTGCAACGCGGGTTGTGGTAAATCGACACGGTTTCCATTATGTGCTTCCTTAAAGTCAATGCATGAACCGGCGACGGGCGTCGCCGTAAGGTCAGCTGCGCTGGTACTGGCGGAAGCGCTTCTGCATCTGGCGGAACTGGTCAATGCGTGCGTCATAGCGCGCCTGGTCCAGGCTGCCGAGTTTCGCTTGCGCGCTGGCGTTGCTCAGCACCTCAATCGCCTGATCGAGCCTGCCGACCAGCGCCAGGCTTTCCGCCCTGGCCGACAGCTCCTGCGCCCGCTGATTGTTCGCCGCTGACGCCTGTGCCAGCAGGTCCCAGCCGTTCGGATCGTCCGGGTTAGCGTAAGTATAGCGATTAAGAATGCGGATGGCGTCGGCCGGGCGGCCGCCCTCGGCATAGGCGTTCGCCAGGTTGAGCTGCAAGACCGGGTTGCCGCGCGCGGCACTGGCCTTCTCCAGCCGGGCGATCGCCTGCGGCGCCTGCCCGCGGCCGAGGTCAATGTCGGTCAGCAGGTCGAGGTACCAGACGTTCGCCGGGTCTTTCGCCAGCAGCGGTGCCAGCACCCCCGCCGCGTCACCATATTTTTTCGCCTGATAGAACAGGATCGCCCGGCCATAGCGCGCGGCGGTCTGCTCGCGCACGTTGCCCTGTTCCAGCGGTTGCAGGACATCCTCGGTCAGGCGGCCCTCCTCACTGCCGTACATCCCCAGCACCCGCACTTTGGCGAGCATAAAGTCCAGCGAGGAGTGCGCCACCACGTGCGCCATCTGGTTGGCGCGGTTGCGGGTGTCTGAGAGGCGGCTGTCCGGCAGCGGGTGGGTGAGCAGCATCTCCGGCGGCCTGGAGGAGGAACGCGACTGGTCCGCCAGCTTCTGCAGGAAGGTCGGCATCGCTTCCGGGTCAAAGCCCGCGCGTTGCAGCACCTGGATGCCGATGCGGTCCGCCTCCTGCTCATTCGCCTGGGTGAAGCTGATCATGCCCTGCTGCGCCCCGGCCAGCGTGCCGGTCAGCGCGGCCATCCCGGCCTGCGGGCTGGCCATCGCCAGCAGGATCGAGCCGAGCGCGCCAACCCAGGTCAGCGGGGCGCTGCGTTGCTGGTCTTCCATCGCGCGCGCCAGATGACGCTGGGTGACGTGGGAGATTTCGTGCGCCAGCACCGAGGCGAGCTGGCTTTCATTGTCGGTGTAGCGGAACAGCGCCGAGTGCAGTACCACATTGCCGCCAAAGAAGGCGAAGGCGTTGATCTCGTCATTGTTGACCAGGAAGAAATGGAACGGCGTCCGCACGGAATAGGCGTGGGAGACCAGCCGGTTTCCGAGCTGGTTGATATACTGAACCAGCAGCGGGTCGTTAATTAACGGCGCGCTGCCGCGCAGCTGGCGGACATAGAAATCCCCCATCTGCAACTCCTGGTTGATGCTGAGGGTGCCGCCCGCCGTGGTGCCGATGTCCGGTAACTGATCCACCAGCGGGGTGGCGTCTGCCGCCATCAGCGGCGCAGCGGCCAGGGCCGGGGGGAGGGCGGAGAGCGACAGCGCGCCAATCAGCGCGGCAACCAACGGTTTTCTGAATGATAAGGCCATGATGCGCGATCCCTTGGTAAAAGTCCTGACGGTAAGCGGGCGGGGGGCCGGGCAGGCTGTGCCGCCGGTGCCCTGTCTGCCCGGCGGCGCGGCGCGTGCCGGCTTGTCCGGTAAAAAAGGCGGGTATGGCTTTCCGGCGCTCCCCCGGTTGCGTAGACTCCCTGCGGCGCGGCGGGTTCCTGCGCGCGTTTCGTTTTCTTATCTTAGCCATCCCCTTGGTGCAATGGAACATTTGCGCGGGGATATATGCCGGAACGTGGGGCAGCGCCTTGTCTGCCGCGGTCTCCGGCTTCTGGAGTATTGAATGCTTGAGTTGTTATTGCAGTGGTACCGCCGCCGGTTCTCCGACCCTGAGGCCATTGCGCTGCTGGTTATCCTGCTGGCCGGTTTCTGTATCCTCTATTTTTTCCACGGCATCCTGGCCCCGCTGCTGGTGGCGATCGTGCTCGCCTACCTGCTGGAGTGGCCCACGGCGCGGCTCCAGCGGCTGGGCTGTTCGCGCACCTGGGCGGCCAGCATCGTGCTGACGCTGTTTGCCGGTGTGGTGATGCTGGCGCTGTTTGTTGTCGCCCCGGCCACCTGGCAGCAGGGGGTCAACCTGGCCACTGACCTGCCGGCGATGCTCAACCACTTCTACCTCTATGCGCAAAACCTGCCGAAACGCTACCCGGCGCTGGTGGACGCGGGCATCATCGACATGATGGCCGAGGATATGCGCGCCCGCCTGACGCTGGTGGGCGGGTCGGTGGTGAAATTCTCCCTCGCCTCGCTGGTGGGGCTGCTCACGCTCTCTATCTACCTGGTGCTGGTGCCGCTGATGGTATTTTTCCTGCTTAAGGACAAAGAGCAGATGCTGAACGCGGTGCGGCGGGTGCTGCCGCGTAACCGCGGGCTGGCCGGGCAGGTGTGGGTGGAGATGAACCAGCAGATCACCAACTACATCCGCGGCAAGGTGCTGGAGATGGTGGTGGTGGGCATCGCCACCTATATCGTCTTCTTTATGATGGATTTGCAGTACTCGCTGCTGCTGGCGGTGCTGGTGGGGTTCTCGGTGCTGATCCCTTACATCGGCGCGGTGATCGCCACCATCCCGGTGGTGGTGATTGCGCTGTTCCAGTGGGGGCTGGGGGCCGATTTCTGGACGCTGATCGCCGCCTATCTGGTGGTGCAGGGGCTGGACGGCAACCTGCTGGTGCCGATCCTCTTCTCAGAGGCGGTGAACCTGCACCCGCTGGTGATCATCCTGTCGGTGATTATTTTCGGCGGCCTGTGGGGCTTCTGGGGCATCTTTTTCGCCATCCCGCTGGCGACGCTGGTCAAGGCGGTGGTGCACGCCTGGCCGGACACCCTGTACGATGACCCGGAGCAGCAGGCATAAAAAAAGCGCCGGACGCGCTTTTTTATCAACCAATACGGGGGCGCGGGGTTACGCGCAGGACTTCAGGTAATCCATCACGATGTCGTGGTGGTTACTGGTTTTGAACTCATCAAACACCTTCTCGACCTTGCCGTCACGGCCGATCAGGAAGCTGATGCGGTGGATGCCGTCATAGGTTTTCCCCATAAAGGATTTCTCACCCCAGACGCCGAACTGCTGCGCTACCTGGTGGTCCTCATCGGAAAGCAGGGTGAAGTTCAGCAACTCTTTTTCCGCAAACCGGGAGAGTTTCTCCGGTTTGTCGGTGCTGACCCCCAACACCTCGACCCCCGCTTTTTTCAGGTCGTCCATGTTGTCACGCAGGCCGCAGGCCTGCACGGTGCAGCCGGGCGTCATGGCTTTCGGGTAGAAATAGACCAGGACGCGCTGTCCCTGGAAGTCGGCCAGATTGACCAATTCGCCGTCCTGATCGGGCAGACTAAATTGCGGCGCTGTATCACCGGCTTTCAGTGGGCTCATCACTACTCTCCATCTTTCTCATCATGCTGTGGATAGTTCACCACGCTAATAGTGCCTTGTGCATTCAATTCTGTACATAGCCGGTAAAAGGCCGGTTCAATAATGGATGCGTCGGTGTCGGCAGGGCTGTGCGCGGTGATCTGGATCGACAGCTGGGGCGGGTTATCTCCGGTCGCGGGCTGCGTTTTGGAGGCCAGTTCAGCAATGTTCATCTGATGCGAGTCGAAAAGATCGGTAAAGCGTTCAATAATATGCGGTGAATCCTTCACCTCCACCTTGACCCAGACCGTGACCGGCATCGGCGGCCGCCCGTGGGAGTGCGTGCGCTTCATCACAATCAGCAGCTCCAGTTCGGCCCCCTTCAGCGGCAGGGTCGATTCAATCAGGGCGATGGCATTCCAGCTCCCGGAAAGCAGCATGATAAAGGTGAACTCCTCACCGAGCATGGCAAGACGGCTGTCTTCAATGTTGCAGCCGCAGCTGCTGACGTGACGGGTAATGGTGTTCACAATGCCGGGGCGGTCGGCGCCCAGCGCGGTGATGACCAGATAGTGTTGTTGTGACTGCGGCAAAATTGCTCTTCCTGTCATGCTCCATGGGGTTCCCATGGTAAACATAAAAAAAACCGCCTGCCAAGCGCTTGTAACCAGGTTGTTTGCTTGCTTTTAATGAAGGGTCAAACGTACCATGAGTCACCAGTTTGTGGAGGGGATGGCTAATGTTTACCGGAAGTATTGTTGCACTGGTTACGCCGATGGACGACAAAGGTGCTGTCGATCGCGCGAGCCTGAAAAAACTGATTGATTATCATGTCGCCAGCGGAACCTCGGCGATTGTCTCCGTCGGGACGACCGGCGAATCGACCACCCTGAGCCACGACGAACACGGTGACGTGGTGATGCAAACCGTGGAGCTGGCCGACGGCCGCATCCCGGTGATTGCCGGCACCGGAGCCAATGCCACCGCCGAAGCCATCTCACTGACGCAACGCCTTGAAAAGAGCGGTGTGGTCGGCTGCCTGACCGTGACCCCGTATTACAACCGTCCTACCCAGGAAGGGCTCTACCAGCACTTCAAAGCGATCGCGGAAAGCACCGCGCTGCCGCAGATTCTGTACAACGTGCCCTCCCGTACCGGTTGTGACCTGCTGCCGGTAACCGTGGCGCGCCTGGCAAAAATTGACAATATTGTGGCAATTAAAGAGGCCACCGGGAACTTAAACCGTGTCAGCCAGATCCAAGTGCTGGTTGATGATGAGGCGTTCACCCTGCTGAGCGGCGATGACGCCAGCGGACTGGACTTTATGCAACTGGGCGGCAAGGGCGTGATTTCGGTGACGGCCAACGTGGCGGCCCGGGAGATGGCGCAACTCTGCGCACTGGCTCAGCAGGGCAACTTTGCTGAGGCCCGTCGCCTGAACCAGCGCCTGATGCCGTTGCATCAGGATTTATTTGTAGAAGCGAACCCAATTCCGGTGAAATGGGCCTGCAAGGCATTGGGATTGATGGCAACCGACACACTGCGTCTGCCAATGACGCCGTTGTCTGATGCGGCCCGCCCGGTGGTGGAGCAGGCATTGAAACATGCCGGTTTGCTGTAACTCTTAGGGAGATTTAATGGTTTATTCATTGCATAAGTCGCGTGTAGCGAAAGTTGCGGGGGTGTCCCTCGTTCTGCTGCTCGCGGCCTGTTCCAGCGATCAGCGTTATAAGCGCCAGGTAAGCGGCGACGAGGCCTATCTTGATGCGGCCGCGCTGAAAGAACTGAAAGCGCCCGCCGGGATGATTCTGCCGTTGCAGGACAGCACCTACGATGTGCCGGCCGTGACGCTCAAGGGCGGCGTGGGTAAACAGCTCGACATCCGCCCGCCGGTTCAGCCGCTGCCGCTGCTGAGCGGTTCCCGCTCGCAGATCACGGGTGACAGCGTCATGATTCTGCTGGAAAACAGCCCGCAAAACCGCGACCTGTGGGCCAATGTGGTGAAAGTGGCAGAGCAGAACGGCTACACCATCGCCACCCGCAATGATGCCGGCCAGACGCTGAGCACCGACTGGGTGAAGTGGAACCGTGCGGATGAGGACTTCCAGTACGAAGGCCGTTACCAGATCTCTGTGGCACCCAAGGATTACCAGCTCGGCCTGAGCGTGAAAACCCTGGCCTTGCAGCAGCAGGGTAAAGCGGTGACGTCGCCGTCTGACATTCAGCGCTACAACGGCCAGATGCTGAACAGCCTGGTGGCCGGTCTCGACAAGATCTCCTCCGACCTGGAAAACAGCCGCGCCGGGCGTGACACCAGCAGCTTTAACGTCACCAGCGGCAGCGATGATACCGGCCTGCCGGTGCTGGTGGTGCGTGCGCCTTACACCCAGGTGTGGAACCGCCTGCCGAAAACGCTGGAACGCGTCGGCATGACCGTGACCGACAGCAGCCGCCCGCAGGGCACGCTCTCCGTGACCTATAAATCCCTGAGCGACAGCGACTGGGATGCGCTGGGTGTGAAAGCGCCGGAAAACGTGAAAAACGGCGACTATAAATTGCAGGTTGGCGATCTCGACAACCGCAGCAGCCTGCAGTTCATCGATTCGAAAGGGCACCCGCTGACGCAGTCGGAAAACGATGCGCTGGTGGCGGTGTTCCAGGCCGCCTTCGACAAGGTACCGGCAAACTGATCTTGAGGGGCTTCGGCCCCTTTTTTATTGGCAGTACGGCAGGGCGACCGGTACAGATTTTTGTTGCCGCAACCGCGACGCAAACGTTACCCTCTATCCCGACGAGTCATATCACTGGAGTAAGTTAAGATGCAAAAGTTAGCTGAGCTGTATCGCGGAAAGGCGAAAACCGTCTACACCACCGAAAACCCGGATCTGCTGGTGCTGGAATTCCGTAACGATACATCAGCGCTCGATGGCGAACGCATTGAGCAGTTTGACCGCAAAGGCATGGTAAACAACAAGTTCAACCACTTCATCATGACCAGGCTGGAAGAGGCGGGTATCCCGACCCAGATGGAGCGCCTGCTCTCTGACAATGAAGTGCTGGTGAAGAAGCTGGAGATGGTGCCGGTCGAGTGCGTGATCCGTAACCGCGCGGCCGGTTCTCTGGTGAAACGTCTCGGCATTGAAGAGGGGCTGGAGCTGAACCCGCCGCTGTTCGATCTCTTCCTGAAAAATGACGCCATGCATGACCCGATGGTCAACGAATCCTACTGCAAAACCTTCGGCTGGGTGAATGAAGAGAACCTGGCGCGCATGAAGGCGCTGAGCTACCAGGTCAACGAGGTGCTGAGCAAGCTGTTTGATGATGCCGGGCTGATCCTGGTGGACTTTAAACTGGAATTCGGCCTGTTCAACGGCGAAGTGGTGCTGGGCGATGAGTTCTCCCCGGACGGCAGCCGCCTGTGGGACAAAGCAACCCTCAACAAGATGGACAAAGACCGCTTCCGCCAGAGCCTGGGCGGCGTGATTGAAGCTTATGAGGATGTCGCGAAGCGTATCGGCGTTCAGCTGGACTGATCGCGCAATCGATTACCCCTGTTCCTGTTTTCCTCACGGGCGGCCACATCGGCCGCCCGTGTGCATTCTGCGGCGGAGCGCCGGGTCTGCGGGCGTCAACCCGGCGTAATTTACGCTAAGCTGAAACGTAATTATCTCTGTCATCACTGACAGAGCAGTCACATCATCATTAACAAGAATGGGTATCACTACCCCGGGGAGCAGGGTTATGCGTTGGCAAGGGAGACGGGAAAGTAACAATGTGGAAGATCGCCGCAGCGCCGGTTCAGGCGGCGGGGGCGGCTTCCGGGTGCCGATGGGCGGCAAGGGCGGCATCATCATCGTGGTGGTGGTGCTGGTCGCCGGTTACTACGGCATCGACCTCACGCCGTTGCTCGGCGGGGGCGGCGGCCAGCCGGTCACCCAGACGCAGCAGGTCAGCCCGCGGGATGATGAGCTGGCGAAATTCACCTCGGTGATCCTCGCCTCTACCGAAGATACCTGGAAGACCCTGTTCCAGCAGGAGGGCAAGCAGTACCGCGAGCCGAAACTGGTGATGTACCGCGGCGCGACCCGTACCGGGTGCGGCACCGGCCAGTCAGTGATGGGGCCGTTCTACTGCCCGGCAGACAGCACCGTGTATGTGGATCTCTCCTTTTATCAGGAGCTGAAAGACAAACTCGGGGCCGACGGCGATTTCGCCCAGGGCTATGTGGTGGCGCACGAAGTCGGCCACCATGTGCAGAACCTGCTGGGCATTGAGCGTAAGGTGCGGGAGATGCAGCAGGGCGCGTCCCAGACGGAAGTGAACCGCCTCTCGGTAAAACTGGAGTTGCAGGCAGACTGCTTCGCCGGGGTCTGGGGCCATGTGATGCAGGAGCAGCAGGTGCTGGAGCCAGGCGACCTGCAAGAAGCGCTGAATGCTGCCCAGGCGATTGGCGATGACCGCCTGCAACAGCAGAGCCAGGGCCGGGTCGTGCCGGACAGCTTCACCCACGGCACCTCAGAGCAGCGCTATAGCTGGTTCAAACGCGGTTTTGACAGCGGGAACTACAAAGAGTGTGATACCTTTGCCGCCCGATAATTTACAACGGCAGGCAGGGAATGATTACAGCGATCCTCAGCGCGCAGCGCAACATGCAGCAGGCCGGCATCCGCCGCCTGCTGGTGTTGAGCGGCGAACGCGGCTGGTGCCTGTCGCAGGCTGACGCGATTGCCGCTGCGCTGGGTGAGGATGTGCTGTGGATGTCGCCCGACCCGGCGCGGCCGCAGGCGGTGCCCCCGGCACGCGCCAGAACGCTGCTCGGCAGCGAGCGGCAACATGCGGTGTTTGACGCCACCCAGGGGCTGGATGCGGAGGCGCTGGCCGCGCTGGCAGGCTGCCTGGCCGCCGGCAGCTGGCTGCTGTTGCTGGTGCCGCCGTGGGATCGCTGGCCGCACCAGCCGGACAGCGACAGCCTGCGCTGGAGCGAGCAGCCGCAGCCGATCGCCACCCCCCATTTTGTCACCCGCCTTTGCGGCCTGCTGGAAAATGATGCCGAGACGTTGATCTGGCGGCAGCATCACCCATTTACTCTCCCCGGCTGGGCCACGCGCCCGGCCTGGCAGCCACCGGACGGTCAGCCGACCGCCGGGCAGCGGCTGCTGCTGGCCCAACTGCAACAGGCCGATCGCGGCATCTGGGTCGTGACCGCCACCCGCGGGCGCGGCAAATCGGCGCTGGCCGGGATGCTGGCCGCCTCGCTGCCCGGCCGCTGCCTGCTGACGGCACCGAGCCGTGACGCGGCAGAGACCCTGAGCCGGTGGGCGGGTGACCCGCTGCCGTTTATGGCCCCTGATGCGCTGCTGGCCGCCTGCCGGAACCGGCCCCCGGCGCAGGACGGCTGGTTACTGATAGATGAGGCGGCGGCCATCCCGGCACCGCTGCTGCATCAGCTCATTCACTTTTTCCCGCGTGTGTTGCTGACCACCACCGTCCAGGGCTATGAAGGCACCGGGCGCGGCTTTTTGCTGAAGTTCTGTGCCGATCTGCCGGGCTGGCACGATCTGCGGCTTACCCAGCCGGTGCGCTGGGCAGAGCATGATCCGCTCGAAGCGTTGCTGGAGGAGGCTTTGTTGATGTCCGACTCTCCGCTTCCGGCCACTGCGCCCGCGGCACACTACCGCCTGACCACGCTGCCGCAGACGGCGTGGACCGGCCAGCCCGCGCTGTTGGCCGCCTTTTACGGGCTGCTCAGCGCCGCCCACTACCGTACCTCGCCGCTGGATTTACGCCGCCTGCTGGATGCACCGGGCCAGCAGATGCTGGCCGCCTGCGACCGCGACCAACAGCAGGTGTATGGTGCACTCTGGCTGGTGGAGGAGGGCGGGCTGAGCGAGGCGCTGGCGCATGAGGTGTGGGCCGGTCGCCGCCGCCCGCGCGGAAGCCTGATTGCGCAATCGCTGGCCGCCCACGGCGGTCAGTGGCAGGCACCGGTGCTGCATTCCCGCCGTATCAGCCGCATCGCCGTCACGCCCGGCCAGCGCCGGCAGGGGCTGGGCCGCCGATTGGTAGAGGAGGCGCTCGCCCGTGCGCGCGCCGACGGTATAGATTTCCTCTCGGTGAGTTTTGGCTTTACCGAACCGTTGTGGGCGTTCTGGCAGCAGTGTGGTTTCTGCCTGGCGCGCATCGGCAGCCAGCGTGAAGCCAGCAGCGGCTGCTATGCCGCGATGGCGCTCTTACCGGTTTCCCCCGCCGGTGAGGCCCTGGCCCGGCAGGCCGCACAACGCCTGAGCCGGGACTGGCCCTGGCTGGCGGCACGGGTGGCGCTGCCGTTGCCGCAGGAAAACAGCACCCCTCAGGCGCTTGATGAGGAGGACTGGCGCGAGCTGGCCGGTTTCGCCTTTGCCCATCGTCCGCTGGAGGCGAGCCTGGGCGCGCTGCAACGCCTGTTGCTGCTTCCGGCCTTGCCGTTGCCGGTGCTCCGGGCGCACCTGCAACAGGGGCAGGCAGTGGCTTCACTCTGTGCGCACTTCGCCCTGCCGGGGCGTAAAGCCCTGCTGCTGCGCTGCCGGCAGGAAACGGCGGCGGCACTGGCTGCCCTCGACCCGCTTGCCTGCCGCCACTGGCAAGCGTGGGCGGCGGCCCATGCGGAGACATAACGCGCGTATCGTCTGTTTTCCGGTTGTCATTTTATTTTGGTTAATATGTTAATACACCGCGCTTAAATTAATTCCTTCTTAATTTAATTAAATATCACCATTGTCTGCTTAAATTAGCATTTAAATAATTAAATGAATTTCCTTATTATCTTAAAATTGTTCTTAGATATTCTCAATGAATTAAGAATTAACGGGAAAGTTCCCTGCAAGGTTGAATAAATCCTACCCTTAAAATATGATCGTCCCTGCGAATGACTCTGTTCGTCATATTATTTTATTAATGGACGTCTCTATTTATCAGCGTAAAAGCTGATAAATAGCTGTGTAAATTCATGCATTGAGGGATTATCAAATGCCTGTCCGCCATAAGAAGTTCTCCTTATCAAAAATCACGCTTGCCTGCACGCTCGCGTTAACCTCCTCTGCCGCCCTGGCGCAGGATATTTCCGGCACTACCTTCAACACGTTCACGCATGGCGTTGATATTGGAGGCCATGTTCATTATCAGGGCTACACCGACTGGGATAACAGCGCAGCCGGTTACGCCGGCAGTGATATCTACCCGGCGATCAATAATGCCGTCGTCAATGGGGTGATCTCCACCTATTATCTGGATAACGGCTCCACCACCAATAATACCCTGACGCTCTCCAATACCACGGTAAACGGCATGATTACCTCCGCCTGTATGACGGGGGATTGCAGCACCACCGAGCCGCGGGTGAATTACCTTGATCCGCTGAACCTGATTGTGGATAACACCACAATTAATGACACCTACGAACACTATATTTATGATGTGACCGGCGTAGATAACGTACGTGATTTTGATCAGGTTGATACCTATGCGCTGGGCACAGCGATCACCCTGGATCAGGAAAGCAATATTACGCTTCAGAATAATTCGCATGTGGCAGGTATCGCCCTGTCTCAGGGCTATGAGTGGGTTGATGCCAACGGTAACAGCGGCGAAACCTTCGATAACAATGTCCAGATCAATGACTCGGTGCTGACCTCCGGCGCGTACAGCGAACTGGATAATCACGGTTTCTACGGCCAGTCTGACAAACCCAGCGATTACAATACGGCCAACAGCACGGCGGCAGACGATGTGGCGCTCTCCGTTACCGCCAGCGCCGACGCCGATAACGCCATGAAAACCAACGTGGTGCTGAACAACTCGACCATGGTGGGTGACGTCTCCTTCGTCAGCCATTTCGATGACGGCTATTACATCGACGGCCACGACAGTAACGGCGATGGCGTGCTGGACACCGACGGCTGGGACAACACCGATGAGCTGCACCTGACGCTGGATAACGGCAGTAAATGGGTCGGTGCCGCCTTCTCCAGTGTAGAAGTGGACACCGCCCTGTATGACCACAACACCAACAGCCGCTGGCCGGATTCGGTGTACAACTCAGCTTACGGCCACCTGACCGGTGACGCCGTCTATCAGAGCGGCCTGTTTGATATTGCCCTGAACAACGGCTCCGAGTGGGATGCGGCCAAAGCCTCCAACCTGGATAACCTCAGCGTTAACAACCGTTCGCAAGTGACTGTGCAGGAGGCCTCTGTCCTGGCGGACACCATCACCCTGACCAACGGCTCCCTGCTGAACATCGCCGCGCACGGTGAGGTGGCCACAGACGATCTGCGTCTGGACTCAGGCAGCCGCGCGTCACTGGTGGAAGAGAGCGCCTACCTCTACGCCAACACCCTGACCGTGGACAACGGTGCTGAATTGGATCTGGGCCGCGGTCAGGTTGAGACCCAGAACCTGGTGCTGACCAATAACGGTGCCTTTGATGTCGGCAGCCGTGAATTTGTGCTGAATGCTGACCTGAATAACGGCCGCGACAAAACCGCCGCCGATTATGTGTACGACGCCGGCGTGATTGGCATCAATTCAGACGGCCACCTGAGTGTAAACGGCACGGCCAACGGCAATTACCAGGTACGGATTGATAACGCCACCGGTGCCGGCAGCGTTGCCGACTACAAAGACAAAGAGCTGATCCGCACCTATGGCGGCAATGCGACCTTTACCGATGCCAATGAGGCAGATCTGGGTGCCTACCGTTACCAGGCTGAACAGCGCGGCGACGTCGTGGTGCTGGACCAGAAAGGGCTGACCTCAACCGCGAATGCGGCCCTGAGCCTGCCTTCCTCCAACGCCAACACCTGGCACATCGAGCAAGACACGCTGGCAAACCGCATGGACAACGTCCGCCACACCGCCAATCAGGATAAGGGCGGGGTGTGGGTTAACTACTTCGGCGGCAACCTGGATGCGGGCAATGACGTTGTAAATTACGACCAGGATGTTAACGGCGTGATGGTCGGCCTGGATAAAGTGATCGAAGGCGGTGGCGAACGCGAATGGCTGGTCGGGATGTCTGCCAGCTTTGCGAAATCCAGCCTCAGCATGTCCAATGCCGATGCGGACTCTGACAGCCAGTCAGCCCGTCTTTACAGCAGCCTGATGTTCAATAACGGCGTGTTCATCGACAGCTCCCTGAGCTACAGCCACTTCAGCAACGATCTCGACAGCACCATGAGCAACGGCCAGCGTGCTTCCGGTGACAACACCACCGATGCCTGGGGCTTTGGCCTGAAACTGGGCTACGACTGGGCCTTCCAGCCGAAAGCCTACCTGACCCCGTATGCCAGCATCAGCGGTGTGTTTGTGGGTGATGATGATTACACCCTGAATAACGGCATGAACATCCGCGATCAGGCGTATGACAGCATGCGTTATGAGCTGGGTGCGGATATCGGGTATACCTTTGAATACGCGGGCGGCCAGGCCTTTACCCCTTATGCCTCACTGGCCTATGTATACGAAGACGGCAGCAACGACGCGAACATCAACGGCGACCGCATCGACAACGGCTTAGATGGCTCAGCGGTGCGCGTAGGGCTTGGCGGACAATTCGAAATGAGCAAAAACTTCAGCATCTATGCGGATGCTAACTACCTGGGCGGCAGCGATGTTGACCAGCCCTGGGCAGCCAACCTCGGTGTGAAATACCGCTGGTAAGGGGCATGTGCTGCGGCGCATCCCTGGTTGAATAACATTGGCCCCTCTGCGGGGCCAATTTTTTGTCTGTAGCAAAAGCGTTATTAACCCGCGCCCTCATGGACTCCGCCCGGCGGGGGCTGCGGGGGTGAAACCGCACCCTGAAAAACGGCCATAAAAAACGGGCAGCCTGGGCTGCCCGCGGGGTGTTTACCGGCCGTTACTTCTTCTTCGGCCAGTCTTCTTCGTCATCCCATTGCGCGTTGTTATCGCGGTGGGGCGGCAATTCCGGTTTGTTGTTTAAAAAGCGTTTATGATCCAGTCGGCGTAACTCTTT
This sequence comes from Chimaeribacter coloradensis, assembly GCF_002858715.1. Lineage (GTDB taxonomy): Bacteria > Pseudomonadota > Gammaproteobacteria > Enterobacterales > Enterobacteriaceae > Chimaeribacter > Chimaeribacter coloradensis. The sequence goes on from NZ_PJZH01000026.1 coordinate 38,442, forward strand.
GATGCCATTCAGGATAATACCCACCAGAATCACTAAAAAAATCCACCAGTAGTCGGCTATCCAGTGCATGGTTACCCTCCGTGATTAATGCTTACGTAACGCGTAAACAGCGTATCGATATGGGCAGACAGCCACTCCGCGCCTGCCACATCCTGCCCCTGCCACGATGATATGATCTTTTCCGGCGTCAGTAACCTTTCCAGCGTGCGTGCCGCCGGGCGGTAACTCAGGTGCCAGGGTTCAATGGCGACCCCGCCGCGATCTTCCGCAAAGGGCCGGTAGAAACCAAAGGCGGCCATATGCTCCGTCAGCCATGCGGTTAGCGGGGCGAAATAGCCCCCTGGTTGGTACTCCCACGGCTCCAGTTGCAGTTTTTGCCCCGCCGGCAGCAGCGAGGGATCGTAGACGTCCAGATCGGTGCCCCAGTGGTGGCGGCTGGTGCCGGGCAGGGCTGACCAGCGTAAAATTGCTTCGCAGCGCTGCGCCACGGTGAGCGCAGCGGCATCCAGCGGCTGACAGGCATGATCCAATAGTGGCCGCTCGCCGCGGAATTTGCCATTCCAGATGGCGCGTTGCCGATCGAAGTCACGAAATGTGCTGGCCGGTTGCAGGTCAAACCCGGCGGCCCGCGCGGCCTGTTGCAATCTTACAAAAGCCTGTGCCGCCTCCGGCTGAAGGCGGTGCGGGCCGCAGAGCGGCACCAGATGAGCATCGCTCCGGCCGGTCAGCATCTCATCGGTGATCATGCGATTAACTGATCCATAATCCGCTGGTACATTCTGCTCAGCAATTGCAGGTCTGCCGCGCTGACGCACTCATTGATTTTATGAATGGTGGCATTGACCGGGCCAAGTTCCACTACCTGTGCGCCCATCTGGGCAATAAAGCGCCCATCTGAGGTGCCGCCGGTGGTTTCCAGCGTCGGGGAGATCTCACTGTAGTGCCTGACGGCCTTGACCACCGCGTCCACCAGTTCGCCGCGTGCGGTCAGGAACGGCTGGCCGGAGATTTTCCACTCAATGGTGTAGCGCAACTGGTGTTTTTCCAGCAGCGCCTGTACCCGCTGTTTGATCAGTTCATCGGTGAGTTCCGTGCTGAAGCGGAAATTGAACTGCACAAAGAACTCACCGGGGATCACGTTGTTGCTGCCGGTGCCCGCCTGCACATTGGCAATCTGCATACTGGTCGGCGGGAAGAAATCATTGCCCTGATCCCACTCCGTGGCTGCCAGTTCGGCCAGTGCCGGCAACGCCCGGTGAACCGGGTTGTCCGCCAGGTGCGGGTAGGCGACATGCCCCTGCACGCCATGAATATGCAGATTCGCCGTCATCGAGCCACGGCGGCCATTTTTTACCACGTCACCCACGCGCTCGGTACTGGAAGGCTCGCCCACCAGGCAGTAGTCCAGCCGCTCCTGGCGCGCCATCAGCGCTTCCACCACTTTGACCGTGCCGTAGGTGGCGTTGGCCTCTTCGTCAGAGGTGATCAGAAACGCCAGCCGCCCGCGGTGGTGCGGGTTGGCGGCCACAAAGCGCTCCGCCGCCACCACCATCGCCGCCAGCGACCCTTTCATGTCTGCGGCACCCCGGCCAAACAGCATCCCGTCGCGGATCGCCGGTTCAAACGGCGGGTTGATCCAGCGCGACTCATCGCCCACCGGCACCACGTCGGTATGGCCGGCAAAGGCCAGGGTTTTTCCTTCCCCGCGCCAGGCCCAGAAGTTCTGGGTATCGCCGAAATTCATCGGTTCGATGGTAAACCCCAGCGCTTTCAGGCGGGCGATCATGATCGCCTGACAACCGGCATCATCCGGGCTGAGGGAGGGGCGCTTAATCAGTTGCTGCGCTAAATCAATTACCGGACAGGTCATCTCAGTTCCCCTGTGAAATAAAGTGCTGATAACGTCCGGCATCAAAACCGAGCAGCGAGGTGTTGCCGGGGCCGGTGAGCAATGGGCGCTTGATAATGGCCGGTTGCGCCAGCATCAGTTGCAGGGCGGAAGCGGCGTCCGTGACGGCACCACGCGCCTCCTCACTCAGCTTGCGCCAGGTGGTGCCGCGGGTATTCAGCAGCGCCTCATAGCCTTGCTGGGCGATAAAGGTCTCCAGCATCTCCGCCGTCAGGCCATCAACCCGATAATCATGAAAACGGTAGGCAACCTGCTGCTCATCCAGCCAGCGGCGGGCTTTTTTAACGGTATCGCAATTTTTGATGCCATAAAGGGTGAGGCCAGGGGCGGTGGGGGACTCTGCCATGAAAAAATACCTATAAACACGTGATCAAAAAAGGAACGGTACGCCGGGCGCGTGGCGTGTTCCGGCATCCCCCCATAATGCGGGAAAAGCGCGGGGCGATCCAGCCACCCCGGCCGGGCGGGTCAATCGATATACCCTTTTTGCTGCATCGCCTGAAGCCGGTCAGGGGTGGCGGTCACCATACCGGTATGCAGCAGGTGGAAATCATAACGGCGATAGAAATCGATCTTATCCGGCACCGCATAGATAAACAGCTTGCCGTAGGGGCGTAAGTCTTCGCAGATGCGGCGCATCAGCTGGTCACCCAACCCGCGCCCTTGCAGGTCGGGGTCGACCACCACATCGGAAAGGTAGGAGGCGTAGGTAAAGTCGCTGATAGCGTGGGCGGTCGCCACCAGTTTTCCCTCCAGGTAGCCCCAGTAGCAGAAGGCGCTGTTACGGTAAGATTGCCGCAGTTGATCAACATCGCGCGCATTCAAACCGCCACGCTCAATCAGCCGCGCCAGCGCAGCCCAGTCCACCGGGTAGCGGGTTTCATCGGTCACAATGTCCAGTGTTGCCATCGTTTTCTGCTCCAGGTTATCGGTCATCAACCGTATAGGCACGCGACGATCAGGTCAGCGCGTCAGGTAAAGGGAGAGTAAAACATTTTACGTGCCGGCGGCAGGGAAAAGGTCATGCCTGAAATGGCGTAGCAGGGCATACCCATGCAACGGAATTACACAGGCTGAAAAAAAGGCCGCGCGTCACAGAACGATAAAAATAATATTATGATCGTGAGAAATTATTATCTGTTATTAAATAACACGCGCACTGTCAGTAAATAGCCGAGATAACGTAATAATAATTTCTGTGGTTATTATTACTGCCGGTTTTCTTATCTGCTGCCGGTTTTTTGTTACGTAATTGTTTCAGGTTTTACGCCGTGACAGAGCAGTCGCCCCGTTATTTACGGCAATAACCAATAAAATCATAGACAGAATGTAAAAATAGCGAAAAGGGCAAAAGCCTGACGGCAGAAACCGGTAGAGTTACTCATCGCCGCAGAGCCGGAGAGCCGCTGGTGACGGGAGGTAACCCGGTTGCCCAGAAGCCGTGTTCCAGAAAATCGACGTAAACACTTCTGGTACTTAATACCGTAAGATGCACAACTTAAATAAATTAATCACACAATGAAACTGGCCGATATAGGTAAAGGTGCTGCTCAATACGTTGATGAAAAAGCAATTGCACTGATAGATAGGCTGGATAAAAAATAGTGCTTTAAGACTATTCCTAAAGTGAAAAAAGTGGCGTACACTTGCGTCAATTCATCAGTGAGGTAGTTATGGTTGATCAAGAAGTAAGTACCTGGAAAGACTTCATCGAAGAGATGTTACGTAAGTAATGCGTAGGTGAGGTTAATAACAAGACTGCCGTTACATCTGTTTTAATTTAATTCCCCTCCAGGATACTTTTTAAAAAGATATTACGCACAGCACTCTCTTGTTTATAACATCTGAAAAGGGGCCCTCTGTTACAGACGGCCCCTTTTTAATGGTCGCTGCAGGAAAGCGCGGCCCGGCGGGCCGCCCCCGTCAGCGGTTCCCGGCATCCTGCGGAACAGGGTGTGCTTTGCGGCCGGGGAAGCGGCGGCGCACCAGTACAAAGAACAGCGGCACAAAGAAAATTGCCAGCAGGGTCGCGGTGATCATGCCGCCCATTACGCCGGTGCCCACCGCGTGCTGGCTGCCGGAACCGGCACCGTGGCTTATCGCCATCGGCAACACGCCGAAAATAAAGGCCAGCGAGGTCATCAGAATCGGGCGCAGCCGCATCCGGGATGCCTCCAGCGTCGCCTCGGTCAGGTCACGGCCGCGCTGGTGCAGCTCGTTGGCGAACTCTACGATCAGGATCGCATTCTTGGCCGACAAACCGATAATCGTCAGCAGCCCCACCTGGAAGTAGACATCATTTTCCAGCCCGCGCAGCCAGGTCGCGGCGACCGCGCCAATCACCCCCAGCGGCACCACCAGCATCACCGAGAACGGGATAGACCAGCTCTCATACAGGGCCGCCAGGCAGAGGAACACCACCAGCAGCGAAATGGCGTACAGCGCCGGTGCCTGTGACCCGGAAAGCCGCTCCTGGTAAGACATGCCGGTCCACTCCAGGCCAAAACCGTTGGGCAGCTGGCGCACCAGCCGTTCCATGGTCTCCATGGCCGTGCCGGTACTGACGCCCGCGGCCGCTTCCCCCACAATCTCCAGCGCCGCATAGCCGTTATAGCGCTCCAGCCGCGGCGAGCCATAGGTCCAGTGCGTGGTGGCAAAGGCGGAGAAGGGCACCATGCCGCCCGCATTATTGCGCACATACCAGCGGTAAATATCTTCCGGCAGCATCCGGTAGCGGGCTGCCGACTGCACATAGACTTTTTTCACCCGACCACGGTCAACAAAATCATTCACATAGGTAGAACCCCAGGCGGTTTTCAGCGTGCTGTTAATATCCTCCACCGACACGCCCAGCGCCTGCGCTTTGTGCTGATCGATATCAATCTGCAACTGCGGGCTGTCGTCCAGCCCGTTATGCCGCACCCGCGCCAGATCGGGCTGCTTGCCGGCCAGCTCCAGCAATTGGTCGCGCGCTTTCATCAAGGCGGTGTGGCCCATCCCGGCGTGGTCCTGCAACTCCATATCAAACCCGGCGGAGTTCCCCAGCCCGCTGATGGCGGGCGGGCTGCTGGCGATCACCCGCGCCTCGTTAATCTTCCGGAAGGCGTCGGTCGCGCGGTCGATGATTTCCCCGGCTGAGCCGTTGGCGCTGCGGGCATCCCAGTCCACCAGCCGCACAAACAGCCGCGCCACGTTCTGCCCGTTGCCGCCCGGCCCGGCACCGACGGTAGCGAAGACGGAGAGCACATCCGCTTTTTCCTGCGTCAGGAAATAGCGCTCCACCTTCTCCACCACTTTCAGCGTCTGCTGTTGGGTCGCGCCCACCGGCAATTGCACCTGCACCGTGAACACCCCGCGATCCTCCACCGGCAGGAACGAGGTGGGCAGTTTGATAAACAGCCAGGCCAGCCCGCCAATCAGCAGCAGATAGATCAGCATAAAGCGCAGGCTGCGCTGCAACACCCTGCCGACCCCGCGCTCATAGCGCCGGCTGCTGCGGTCAAACGCACGGTTGAACCAGCCGAAGAAGCCGCGTTTCGCGTGGTGGTGGCCTGCGGTCACCGGTTTGAGCAGGGTGGCGCACAGCGCCGGGGTGAGGATCAGCGCCACCAGCACCGACAGCACCATCGACGACACAATGGTCAGCGAGAACTGGCGGTAGATAGCCCCGGTGGTGCCGCCGAAAAAGGCCATCGGCACAAACACCGCCGACAGCACCAGCGCAATCCCGACCAGCGCGCCCTGAATCTGGCCCATCGATTTACGGGTAGCGGCGCGCGGGTCCAGCCCCTCTTCGCTCATCACCCGCTCCACGTTTTCCACCACCACAATGGCGTCATCCACCAGCAGGCCGATCGCCAGCACCATGGCAAACATGGTCAGGGTATTGATGCTGAAGCCGCACAGGGAGAGCACGGTAAAGGTGCCGAGCAGCACCACCGGCACGGCGATGGTCGGGATCAGGGTTGCGCGGAAATTCTGCAAAAACAGGTACATCACCAGAAACACCAGCAGCACCGCTTCGAACAGCGTTTTCACCACATCCTCAATCGAGGCCTTCACAAACGGCGTGGTCTCATAAGCAACTTTCGCCTCCAGCCCGTGCGGGAAGTAGTGGGAAAGCTCCTCCAGCCGCGCACGCACCAGCTTGTCCGTTTCCAGCTCATTGGCACCGGACGCCAGCTTGACGCCCATGCCCGAAGCAGACATGCCGTTGTAGCGGCTGAGGAAATCATACTTCTCCGCGCCCAGCTCCACCTGCGCCACGTCGCCGAGCCGCACCACGGAGCCGTCCGCGTTGACCCGCAGCGTGATGTCGCGGAACTGCTCCGGCGTCTGCAATTGCGACTGCGCATTGATGGTGGCGTTTAGCGCCTGCGCCTCCACCGACGGCATCCCGCCGAGCTGGCCTACCGCCACTTGGCTGTTCTGCGCGGTGATGGCATCCACCACATCGCTGGTGGTGAGCTGGTAATCGTTCAGTTTGTTGGGGTCGAGCCAGATGCGCATCGCATATTGCGACCCGTAGGCATCAATACTGCCGACGCCATTGACCCGGCTCAGCGGGTCCTGGAGGTTGGTGGCGACATAATCGGCGATGTCCTGCTTGTCCATGCTGCCGTCCGTGGAGACAAACGCCACCATCATCAGGTTGGTGTCCCCGGTTTTCGACACCGAGACCCCCTGCTGCTGCACATCCTGCGGCAAGCGCCGCAGGGCAGACTGCAACTGGTTCTGCACCTGCTGCATCGCCTCGTTCGGGTTCGTCCCCGCCTCGAAAGAGAGCGTCACCCGCGCCTGGCCGGTGTTGCTGCTGTCGGAGGTCATATACATCAGGTTATCCAGCCCGGTCATGCTCTGCTCGATCACCTGGGTGACGGTGTTCTCCAGCGTCTGCGCCGAGGCCCCGGGATAGGTGGCAGTGATGCGCACATTGGGCGGGGCCAGATTGGGGTACTGTTCCACAGGCAGCGAAAAGATCGCCAGCAGTCCGGTGAGGGAGAGGATGATCGCCAAAACCCAGGCAAAAATCGGGCGATCAATGAAGAAATTGGCCATCTGCTGAAAACCTCATGAGTACACAGGCTGGGGACGCCGCGCCGCCCAGCCCAAGGAAGAGAGGGCCGGATGGGGCAGGGGGCGAAGCGTTGCCCGGCCCCTTTTGCACTTTACGCGCCGCCGGTGGCAAAATCGTGGAGAAAATAAGAAGATAATGTAAAAAAAGCTCAGATGTTTCGTTACAGCGCGCGCCAGACCGCTGCGCGCCGGCCATGCTTTCCTTTGCCCTGCACGCCTGAGAGCCGGTTAACGGCAGAGATAACAGGGAGGTGTCATAATCAATGTTTATGGTTCAACAGGAGTCCGACATGCCGCTCAATTCTGTTTTTGCCCGCCGCCTCTATCTCTGCTGGCTGATCAGCCACCATGAGCGCCTGAATGTGCCGCGTCTGATGGCGCTGACCGGCTGGCCGCGCCGGACATTGCAGGATGTGCTGAAAGCCTTGCCGGGCATGGGGGTGGACCTGAGGTTCATCCAGCAAGGGGTACGGAATAATGACGGCTACTACCAGCTGGCGGACTGGGGCCCGTTCGACAGCGACTGGATCGCCCGCCACCATGACCAGCTGCTGGCGGCCATTGAGTAACGGCCGGGCTACTGCTTTTTATGCTCCAGGTAAAGCACCGTGGCCGCCACGCGTGAGCGCACATCCAGTTTGCGCAGCAGATTGCGGATATGCACTTTGACGGTCTCTTCGGAAATCGCCAGCTGGGCCGCCACCTGTTTATTGGACATGCCGCGCGCCACCTCCTGCAACACATCCCGCTCACGCTCCGTCAGGGCGGCGAACGGGTCAGCCTGCTCGCCGCGCGACGCCAGGTACTCCGCCACCCCTTCACTGAACACGGCGCTGCCGCCGGCCGCCTCATGGATTGCGCTGAGCAGTGCCTCCGGCTCGCTGTCTTTGAGCAGGTAACCGTCCGCGCCGGCATCAATCAGCGCATAGACGTCGCTGCGCGCGTCAGAGACCGTCAGCACCACAATGCGCGCGGTGACGCCGTCGCTGCGCAGCGCTTTCAGGGTATCCAGCCCGGAAAGCCCGCGCATGTTTAAATCCAGCAGGATCACATCCGGCGCGGTGCGCGCGGCCAGCGCCAGCGCCTCGCTGCCGCTGCTGGCCTCCGCGACCACGCTGAAAGCCGGGTCCAGCTCCAGAAGTTGTTTGATACCGCGCCGCATCAGCGGGTGATCGTCCACGATCATGACGGTATGCGTTTGATTCACCATAAAAGCCTTTCTCCATGCGTAACGCCGTTTATCTCTTCAGAATGCCGGCGCAAACTCTGCCTTGACTGCTGGTGAGAGGGGGCAAAAGCTGCCCGCCATCATCAACAATAGGGGGAAATCACCGGTTTCACCCACTTTACGCAAAGAATGCCGGCATCATTAACGCTGCGGAAACAGCAACCGCACCTCGGTGCCGCGTTCCGCCGCCTGCTGGATGGCCAGGTTTCCGCCCAGTTTCACGGCGCGTTCCCGCATAATGGTGAGGCCGTAGTGGCCTTCCGGCTCCTCCGTGGTGGTCATGCCGGTCCCATTATCGTGAACGGTAATAATATTTAACTCATCGTCATACGGATGACATTTTATATCAATCATCGTGGCGTTGGCGTGCTTGATGGCATTCAGCACCGCCTCACGCACAATCTGCAGCGCATGCACCTGCTGCTGGGCGCTCAGCGACTGGGAAGGCAGGGCGCACTCCAGCCGGATCGCTGCCGTGCTCTGTGCCTGTAGCGGGATCAGCATCTGGCGCAGCGCCTCCTCCAGCGACGCCTCCTGAATGGTCAGGCGGAAGGTGCTGAGCAGCTCGCGCAGTTGCAGGTAGGCGTCAGCCATGCCCTGATCCAGCGCAGAGACGATGTTCTGCGCCGGGGGCGGGGCGTCGGGCAGGGCGCGCTTGAGCAGCGTCAGCTGGATACGCAGGAAAGAGAGCGACTGTGCCAGCGAGTCATGCAGCTCACGGGCGATGGTGGCACGCTCCTCCATCAGCAGCAGTTGCATCTGCTGTTTCTGGGCATAGTTGAAAAAGACCCCGCGGCCCAGCATGTTTGCCACGTTATCCATCAGCTGCGGGTGGGGGATCGGCACCGCGCTCTGCCAGTCCAGCTGGCCCACCGGCCGGTTGTCCTGCACGATCGCCAGGGTATGCCAGGCCAGCGACGCCTGCGGCGTGCCGCTCTCAAGCTGCCAGCTGCCGCCGCCTTCCAGCACCGTCAGGCGCAGGCACTGCAAATTCTCACTGTTACACACAATATCCAGCACCCGCTGGAAGCAGGCCCGGTCCAGCTGGCTGACACTCAGCGCCTGCGAGCAGTCAAACAGCACCCCCAGTGCGCGGTTGGCCTGCGTCAGCCGCGCGGTTTTCTCCTGCACCTTATGCTCCAGTGAATGGTAGAGGCGCGACAAATCACCGGACATCTGCTGGAAGGTGGCCGACAGCAGCCCCAGCTCATTGGGCAACTGGTGCTGCAACGGCGGAAACGCGAAGGTGCCCTGTTGCATCGCCAGGCTGGCGTCCACCAGCTTGTTCAGCGGTGCCACCACCTGACGGCGGATAAAGCGCAGGGAAAAGACCACCAGCATGATGATGGCCGAGAACCCCAGCAGGCTGATCACCGCGACCATCGCCAGTTTGCGCTCTGCATTGCGTTGCAGTGCCAGTACAAACTCATTAATTTCAGCAACATAACTTTCAAGGTGGCGCTGGTAAACCGCCGGCTGCCGGGCCTGAATGGCCGCCTCCATCCTGCCCCAGTGGGTGCGCAGCACCTGATACTTCTGCTCCACCTCCGCCGGGACGTAAAAACGGTTGAGGTGGCTCAGCGCCGGGGCCTCCAGCGACCGGCGGTAATCACGCAGGTGCGTTTCCAGTTGCGGCGCCTGGGTGGTGAGTTCATAGGCCAGCCGGTAACTCTGCATGCGCAGCGCCCCGGCAATGTTCACGGTTTCCGCATCACGCAGGCTGCTGAACAGGGTCAGCAGCGCCATGCCGGTGGTCAGCCCGGAAAGCAGCAGAATGCCGCACAGCACACGGGCGAGTGAGTGGGTCAGTGAGCGTTTGACGGTCACGGTGCCTCAGCCAGGTAAAGGGAGAATAAAGGCATCTTAATCAAAAACACCGCGCGCGGCAGGGTTAATTCACGCCTGCCGGTTGCCGGTGCGCCCCCGCTCAGCCGGGAGCGGTGCGGCTGGCATATCCCCGGCGCGCGCCTTATCATCAGAGGCGTCATGTCCTGCGAGGACAACATCGTTCATTGACGCTAAACCGGGGAGCGGTATGGCAGCGAAAATTAAGATCCTGAAAAACAAAATATTGTCCGATAACTGGTTTGTACTGCGTAATTACACCTACGAGCTGGAAAAAAAGGATGGCAGTAAGGTGCAGCATAAACGCGAGGTCTATGACCGCGGTAACGGGGCCACCATCCTGCTCTATAACCGGGCGAAAAACAGCGTGGTGCTGATTCGCCAGTTCCGCATGGCGACGTACGTCAACAACAATCAGGACGGCATGTTACTGGAAGCCTGTGCCGGGCTGCTGGATGACGACTCACCGGAAGACTGCATCCGCAAAGAGGCGGTGGAAGAGACCGGCTATGTGGTCGGCGAGGTGCAGAAGCTGTTTGAGGCTTATATGTCTCCCGGCGGCGTCACGGAGCTTATCCACTTCTTTGCCGCAGAATATGATGACGCCCAGCGCAGCCACGCCGGGGGCGGCGTGGAGGATGAGGACATCGACGTGCTGGAGATCCCTTATCCCGAGGCCCTGGAGATGATCCGCGACGGCCGCATCAAAGACGGCAAAACCATCATGCTGCTGCAACATGCGCGCCTGGCCGGGCTGCTGGCCTGAGCGTAAGCCGGGGTGATCTTTCCCCCCAGGGCATCCACTTTACAGGCCGGTTCCCCCGGCCTGTGATTCCAGGCCGTACCAGTCCGGCCCGCCCCGTTCACCCGTAAGCCTGCCCGGTCGCCGCGTCACACTTCGCCTGCCCCGTTTCCGTGTTTTCCGTTTCCATGCTTTCCGTTTTTACCCCTCCCGCGCAGCGCCGATGCCCGGTGCCGTTCTGCCGCGCCGGTAACGCTATTCTCCATATCTGCGGCGTTTCTGGTCATATTTTTGTGATGGGTTTATCACAAAACCGGGGTGCACAGCAGATAAGTGAATACTTACAGCTGTCCTGACCTCACGCCCCCGGGGGTGCACCTCGTAGGGTAACGTTCTCGTATGCGGTAAATCTGCTGTCGGCGCGTGCCGATGATTTGTTACGGAGAACCTATGTCTGCCACCCATGAGTATCCCGGTAAACCGGAAACCGGTGCCGCCGATGCGGCGAAGAAAACCCGCCTGATGAATCTGTTTGTCTCGTTTGCGGCGGCGATGGCCGGCCTGCTGTTTGGGCTGGATATCGGCGTCATCTCTGGGGCGCTGCCTTTTATCACTGACCACTTTGCCCTGAGCAACCGCCTGCAGGAGTGGGTCGTCAGTACCATGATGCTGGGCGCGGCCTTTGGCGCGCTGGCCAACGGCTGGCTCTCTTCCCGGCTGGGGCGTAAATACAGCCTGATGGCCGGGGCGATCCTGTTTGTGGCCGGGTCAGCCGGGTCAGCAATGGCGCAGAGCATCGAGGTGCTGCTGATCTCCCGTGTACTGCTGGGGTTTGCCGTCGGTATCGCTTCCTACACAGCGCCGCTCTACCTCTCTGAGATGGCGACAGAAAACATCCGCGGCAAAATGATTGCCATGTACCAGCTGATGGTCACCCTGGGCATCCTGGTGGCGTTCCTCTCTGATACCGCCTTCAGCTACAGCGGCAACTGGCGCGCCATGCTGGGCGTGCTCTGCATTCCGGCGCTGATCCTGATGGTCGCGGTGTTTTTCCTGCCCAACAGCCCGCGCTGGCTGGCGGCCAAAGGGCGGCATGTGGAGGCGGAGCAGGTGCTGAACATGCTCCGCGACACCTCAGAAAAGGCGCGGCAGGAGCTTAATGACATCCGCGAAAGCCTGAAACTGAAACAGAACGGCTGGGGCCTGTTCAAAACCAACCGCAACGTGCGCCGCGCGGTATTCCTCGGCATGTTATTGCAGGCGATGCAGCAGTTCACCGGCATGAACATCATCATGTATTACGCCCCCAAAATTTTCAGCCTGGCCGGTTTCACCAGCACCCATGAGCAGATGATGGCCACCGTGGTGGTCGGCCTGACCTTCGTGCTGGCGACCTTTATCGCCATCGGCATGGTCGACAAGGCCGGGCGCAAGCCGGCGCTGAAGATCGGTTTCTCGGTGATCGCTGCCGGCACACTGGTGCTGGGCATCTGCCTGCAACTGATCGAAAACGGCAGTCATTCCACCGGCATCTCCTATCTCTCCGTCGGCATGACCATGATGTGCATCGCCGGGTATGCGATGAGCGCTGCCCCGGTGGTCTGGATCCTCTGCTCGGAGATCCAGCCACTGAAAAGCCGGGATTTCGGCATTACCTGTTCCACCACCACCAACTGGGTGTCCAACATGATCATCGGCGCGACGTTCCTGACGCTGCTGAACAGCATCGGCGCGGCCGCCACCTTCTGGCTCTACACCGGCCTGAACGTGCTCTTCATCGTGATTACGGTATTCCTGATCCCGGAGACCAAAAACGTCACGCTGGAGAAGATCGAGAAGAACCTGATGGCCGGTAAAAAACTGCGCGACATCGGCTGCTGACGGGGCACGGCATCAGGTAACCGCGGCGGCCATATTCCGGTGCGCCGCGGAGCCGGCCGCCCTGATGAGCTGTTGATCATGCGGCGTGCGATCCTTCGCGCGCCGCATTGCTATAGAACTGCATCAACACCGTATCAGAGCAAAACCAACGCGCATCAGGGCAGTGTCAGCCCGGCACCGCCCGGGTGCGGCAGGATCTCCGCCCACGGCAGCACCGGCCAGCTCAGCCCGGCCTCACAGGCGCGCGCGACCCGGGCAAAAGAGGGGCTGAACAGAATGCCCTGTGGGGTGAAATACCAGGCCGGGAAATTCCACACCTCCGGGTCGCTATAGTTGCAGCCCTCCTCATCGCCCTCGGCCGGGGCAGTCATCTGTTCCGGGTAAAGGGCGCGGAACCGGCTCACCAGCCAGGGGGCGAACTGCTTGCTCCGGTAAGCGGAGTAGACGTCAAAAGTGACGCTGTTATGGGTGTCGCTGTCATCATCGTCACTCTGCTCATCTTCAGACAAAAAGTGGAACGGGCGGCCCTGGCCGACCCAGAGCACATCCTCCAGCGCCAGCTTCTCCCCGGTGCGGGCATTCAGGTTAAGCGGGGCGTCACCGAAATCCGGGTGCGCGCCGCCACAGTCGTAGCTGGTGAAAATACTGATGCTGATGACATTGGCGGAGAGGTATTCCGGCGTGACGGTCTGGTCAAACTCACCCTGACCAAAGCGGCTGGCCCCCAGCTGGCAGCCGTGATAGTCCACCACCTCCTGCCAGAGGCGGGCGCGCAGTTGCTGGTTAAGCGTGGCCAGCTGCGCCGGCGGGTAGCCGGACACGATCTCAAACAAACTGATGCCGGACTGCGGCTCCTTCCACCACTGAAGCGGGTAGCCCATCACCGTCTGCTGCTTGCCGCGCTGCAGCCGCAGCCCCTGCAAACGCAGGTACTCATAGGGGTCGTCACCGGCCAGCGACGCGAGATAGGGGTCATCACCCGGTCCGGCGGCCGGTTGGGCGGGCGTCAGTTGCAGCGGCAACGCCTTGCCCTGGGTACCGACCCACTCCCCCTGCCACCCCTGTTCCGCATGGTGCAGGGTGATGGTGGGGTGGGGCGAGGCATCCAGGCTGTCCAGCCCCTCTTTCATATGCAGGGCATCCTCGGTCAGGCTGCCGTTGAGCGGCAGATCAAGGTGGTATTTCTGGTAAAAATAGCGCCCGCTGACCTCATCCGGCTGGGTGAAATCCAGCTCGGCCACAATCGCCTGGCTGCCCAGGGTGCCGGTATAGACCGTCGGCCCCTCTTCCGCAGACAGGGGCGGGGCCATCAGCATCGCTGCAGCGCATAACAGCCCGGTGGCAGTTTGCCGCAGGGCACTCCTCATCCTGTTTGTCATCTTTGGCTTCCTCTCGCCACGCGTTGTTCTCCCGGCGGGCGCGGTTCACAAGGTTTTTATGTCCCTGAAAGCATATCAGCCCGGTGGGTTACCGGCAGCATTTTGCGGGCTGCGGGCCACAACGGCAATGGCCTGAGGCCGGGAAATTGCCGGCCTGCGAGATGGGTTCCACTCTCTGCCGCAGGTTGCGGGCATACCGCGATAATTTGCGTGACGGTACGTAAAATGCGGCGGAAAGGGAGGCATTTTTTCAACGGGTTACGCTATTATCGGGGCGACCTTTTCCGGAGCCGAGACGAATGATGTTAAGACTAGCGACCTCTTCTTTACTGCTGCTGGCGTTGTGGCAAGGCACGGCAGCGGCCGACCCGCTGCAGCAGGATTACAGTGACTGGACACTCAGTTGTGACAACCTGAACCGTTGCGAAGCGCGCAATATCAATGAGCATAACGGGCTGGTGCTGCACCTCAGCCGGGAGGCGGGGCCGCAGGGCAGGGCCGCGGTACGCCTCGACAATGAGCACGCGGAGGTGTTTGAAGGCACCGACCCGCGCCCCATCGCTGCCCGCCTGCTGCTGGACGGCAAAGCATTGCACCTGAACCCGCGTGAATGGCAGCTCAGCGAGCACCTCGCCCAGGCTGACAACAGGCTGGTGGTGGATGACTTTATCAGCCATATCCGTAACGCCTCGGTGCTCACGCTCTCCGGCCAGGATAAAGCCCCGGCACGGCAGTCGGTTTCCCTTAAGGGGCTGAAAGCGGCCCTACTGGCAATGGATGCGCAACAGGGGCGGGTAGAGACCCGCACGGCCTGGGCGACACCGGGCAGCAAAACGGCGGATACCGTACCGGCGGCCCCGGTTGCGCCGGTGCTGCCGCCCTTTACCCCGCCCCCATCGCTGACCGAGCGTGAAATAGCCGCGCTGACCCAGTTTGCCGCCACCAATATTGATACCGGTGACTGCACGCTGGAGCAGTCTGAGCGTGACATCAGCCTGACGCCGCTCAGCAGTGACAAGGCGCTGATCCTGGTGAACTGTGACATGGGGGCCTATAACCTCTTTTCACTGGCGTCCGTGGTGACGCGCCATGCCCCGCTCAAAGCCGAGGAGCTGGCGTTGCAGGCCCCCTTTAAACTGAATGGCTCGCAGCTGATGGAGCCGGAGCTGATCAACGTCGAGATGGATGAGGCGCGCGGCCAGCTTTCGATCTACGCCAAAGGGCGCGGCATCGGTGACTGCGGGGAGTCCAGCCGCTGGGCTTATGACGGCAAACAGTTCCGGCTGGCAGAGTACCGCTCAGAGCCGCACTGTGACGGCTACAGCCAGAATGGCTGGCCGCTGCTGTGGACAACGGGCGGCTGACGGCGGGCATAAAAAAAGCGCCCCGCAGGGCGCTTTTCAGGAACACCGGTGAACCGGCGTCAGCGGCGGGCTTAGCCCAGCAGCGCTTTCGCTTTCTCTACCACGTTTTCCACGGTGAAGCCGAACATCGTGAACAGCTGGTCAGCCGGGGCGGACTCGCCGAAGGTGGT
>NZ_PJZH01000027.1 GCF_002858715.1 Chimaeribacter coloradensis
ATGGGTCGTTAGCTCAGTTGGTAGAGCAGTTGACTTTTAATCAATTGGTCGCAGGTTCGAATCCTGCACGACCCACCATCATCTCAAAGCGTTAAAATCCTGCACGACCCACCATCATCTCAAAGCGTCAAATTCCTGCACGACCCACCATCATCCTAAAGCGTCAAATTCCTGCACGACCCACCATCATCCTAAAGCGTTAAAATTCTGTACGATCCACCCATCACTCCAAAGCCTTCACATCCTGTAAAAGTCATCATTATCCTGTTATCTTCCTGCTTCCCTGCCTAATCCCAACCCTCAGCATTCCGGTTTTTTCTGTTATGCCCTGAAATCACTGCCCTAAACAAATTCCTCGCCTGTGATGCGATTCTCAGCGACATTGCGTTTTTTATCCGCTATTTTGTTTAGCATATAAAACACGCGCGGGCGAAGGGTCGCCACGGTGCGGCCTGAACTGAGAGAGCAAAATGAGTGACGTGCTGGATCTGAATGTTGATGTCTATCCGTTTCCACCCAAGCCCGCGGCGTTAAGCCCGGCGCAGAAGCAGGCGTACCGCGATACCATTGCTGCCCAGCTGAAGCAGCAGAATGCGGTGTTGGTGGCGCACTACTATACCGACCCGGACATCCAGGCGCTGGCAGAAGCGAGCGGCGGCTGCGTCGCAGATTCGCTGGAGATGGCGCGCTTCGGCAGCCAGCACCCGGCCACCACGTTGCTGGTTGCCGGCGTCCGCTTTATGGGCGAGACGGCGAAAATCCTTAACCCGGAAAAACGGGTGTTGATGCCGACGCTACAGGCGGAGTGCTCGCTGGACCTCGGCTGCCCGGATGAAGCCTTTGCCGCCTTTTGCGACCAGCACCCTGACCGCACCGTGGTGGTCTACGCCAACACCTCCGCCGCGGTGAAAGCACGCGCCGACTGGGTGGTCACCTCCAGCATTGCCGTGGAGCTGGTTGAGCACCTCGACAGCCTGGGGCAGAAGATCCTCTGGGCACCTGACCGCCACCTGGGCAATTATGTCCGCAAGCAGACCGGTGCCGATGTGCTCTGCTGGCAGGGGGCCTGTATCGTTCACGATGAGTTCAAAACCCAGGCGCTGAGCCGGATGAAAGCGCTGCACCCTGACGCCGCCATCCTGGTGCACCCGGAGTCCCCACAGGCGGTGGTGGAGATGGCAGATGCCGTGGGCTCCACCAGCCAGCTGATCCAGGCGGCGCAACGGTTGCCGCAGCGTAAGCTGATTGTCGCCACCGACCGCGGCATTTTCTACAAGATGCAGCAGGCCTGCCCGGAGAAGGAGCTGTTCGAAGCGCCAACCGCCGGGGAAGGGGCGAGCTGCCGCAGTTGCGCCCACTGCCCCTGGATGGCGATGAACGGCCTGCAGGCGCTCTCTGAGGCACTGGCGCAGGGCGGGGAAGCCCATGAGATTCATGTTTCTCCGGCGCTGCGTGAGCAGGCGCTGATGCCGCTGAACCGGATGCTGGCGTTTGCCGCCACCCTGAAGAAGCCGGTAAAAGGCAACGCCTGACCGCCCGCAGAAAAAAGCCACCGTGAAGGTGGCTTTTTTTGTCAGTGGTGATGGTGGTGGGCGTGTGCATGGGCGGGCGGGGCCGCCTCATTGATCAGGCAGTCCGGCGTGGTGCAGTGCTGGTACTCCATCTGAACGGTGGCGTGGCCGATATTGCAGTGGTCCAGCAGGTAGTGCTGGATGCTGTGCAGCAGCGCATCGTGGTCATGGGGCGGGATCACCTGCACATGCAGGGTCATCAGCCGCTGTTCGCCAATCTGCCAGACGTGCACATGGTGCACATTGCGCACTTCAGGAATGTTGCTGCACAGCTCACGTTTCAGGGCGGCAATATCCACCTCCTGCGGCGTCCCCTCCAGCAGCTCATGGAAGCTCTCTTTCATCAGGCCCCAGGCACTGCGCAGCACCAGGCAGGAGACCAGCACGGAGAGGATCGGGTCGATCGGCGTCCAGCCGGTGTAGAGGATAATCAGCGCCGCCGCAATCGCCCCCACCGACCCCAGCAGATCGCCCATCACATGCAGTGCCGCCGCCCGCACATTGATATTGGCTTTCTCCTCGCCGCGGTGCAGCAGCCAGAACGAAATGAGGTTCGCCATCAGCCCGGCCACGGCAATCACCATCATGGTGCCGCCCAGCACCGGCTGCGGCGTCATAAAGCGCTGGATCGCCTCCCAGAGAATCAGCAGCACAATCACCAGCAGCGCGGCAGCATTGACGAAGGCCGCCATGGTGGTCAGCCGCAGGTAGCCGAAGGTGTGGCGCGCATTGGGTTTGCGCTGGGCGAACCGCACGGCCAGCAGCGCCATCAGCAGCGCTGCCGAGTCCGTCAGCATATGGCCGGCATCCGCCAGCAACGCCAGTGACCCGGAGACCAGCCCGCCGATCACCTCCGCGACCATAAACCCGGCCGTCACCAGAAACGCCCACAGCAGGCGTTTGCTGTTGCCCGATTGCGGGCCGGCATGAGAGTGATGAGAGTGAGACATAACATTTCCTATCAATAAGTGACAGCCTGGCAAGACCGGCTGCGGGTGTCATGTTATAACAAAACACTAAAAATCAGGGGGTTAACCTGTTACTGATAGCATAACCTACGCAGGGCAGGTTGCAAGGGGCGCAGTCGGGAAGGGAGGAGCAGAAGGCGGAAAGAGAAACAGGGGGCAACGCCCCCCGTTTGATGTATCACTGACAAACCCGGCCGGTTATTTGGACGTGGCGTCCGCTTCGGAAGAACCTGGGGTCTGATCCGGGCAGCGGCCATCTTTACAGATGGTGTCTTTATGCGCTTCGTTGGCATCGGTGCTGCCGGTGGCGGTGCTGGTGTCGCCGGTGCCCTGCTTGTTGCTGCTGCCCTGGTCGATGCTGGTATTACCGCTGGTGTCCGTGGAGCCGGTGTTGATCTGGTTGTTGTCTACGCTGGCCGGCGGCAGATTCTCTTTGGCGCCTGGGCTGCCGGACTGGTTAGACAGACCGTTATTATCAGAAGAGGAGCCGCTGTCAGAAGAAGAACCAGCCGCCAGCGCTGCGCCACTACCGAAAGCCATGGTTGCGGTCAGAAAAATCAACGCGAGTTTTTTCATAACGTTTTCTCCATTTTATGATGCTGTGAGTCTGATTGAGTGAAACTTTCAAAGACGGCGGCCTGCCGGGCCACCTGCTCTGCACCCAATCAGGCGCAGCCACAAGGGCTGATGTGCCGCCTTGGCACTGAAAATACGTTTTCACATCCTGATTCACTGCGGGCAGTGAGCGTCCGGCTGCGGGTTTAGCCGGTTGCGCCGGGAGAAACAGGCGTTGCAGGTGCATAGCCTGCGGGGTTTACCGTGTTACATGCATACTTTAAGCCTAGATTATAATTTTCAGTTATCAATCAGAGATTCAGAAAATCGGGGTGTTAAATTATGTTTACAGCTGAAGGCAGAGACGATAAATTTAGCCGGATATGCCGCGTGTGCACCCCCCTGAATACCGAATGGATCAGCTATGAATTATCAAAACGACGATTTACGCATTAAAGAGATCAACGAACTCCTGCCGCCGGTTGCCCTGTTAGAAAAGTTTCCCGCCACGGATAACGCCGCCGCCACGGTGTCACACGCGCGCAACGCTATCCATAAGATCCTGAAAGGCAACGACGATCGTCTGCTGGTGGTGATTGGCCCCTGCTCCATCCATGACCCGGTGGCGGCCAAAGAGTACGCCACACGCCTGCTGGCGCTACGGGAAGAGCTGAAGGACTCCCTGGAAATTGTGATGCGCGTTTACTTCGAAAAACCGCGTACCACCGTGGGCTGGAAAGGGCTGATCAACGACCCGCAAATGGACGGCAGTTTTCAGATTAACGACGGCCTGCGCCTGGCGCGCAAACTGCTGCTGGAGATCAACGACACCGGCCTGCCTGCCGCGGGTGAATTCCTGGACATGATCACCCCGCAATACCTGGCAGACCTGATGAGCTGGGGCGCTATCGGCGCGCGCACCACCGAATCCCAGGTACACCGTGAGCTGGCCTCCGGCCTCTCCTGCCCGGTAGGCTTCAAAAACGGCACTGACGGCACCATCAAAGTCGCCATTGACGCCATCAACGCCGCCGGCGCGCCGCACTGCTTCCTGTCGGTGACCAAATGGGGCCACTCCGCCATCGTCAACACCAGCGGTAACAGCGACTGCCACATCATCCTGCGCGGCGGTAAAACGCCGAACTACAGCGCCGCACACGTCAGCGAGGTAAAAGCCGGGCTGGAGAAAGCGGGCCTGCCGCCGCGTATCATGATTGACTTCAGCCATGCCAACAGCAGCAAGCAGTTCAAAAAGCAGATGGACGTGGCAACTGACGTCAGCGGGCAGATCGCCGGCGGCGACGCGAGCATCATCGGCGTGATGATTGAGAGCCACCTGGTCGAAGGCAACCAGAGCCTGGAGAGCGGCGAACCGTTGGTCTATGGCCAGAGCGTGACCGACGCCTGCATCGGCTGGGAAGATACCGACACCGTGCTGCGCCGGCTGGCGGCAGCGGTACAGGCGCGCCGCGGCTGACCCGCGCGCCCATAAAAAAACGGAGCCTTTCGGCTCCGTTTTTGTGTTCAGCGCGGTAAAAATTACTTCGCTTTACCCTGGTTGGCAACGGCCGCCGCTTTCGCCGCGATTTCGTCTGCATTGCCCAGGTAGTAGTGTTTGATCGGCTTGAAGTTTTCGTCGAACTCATACACCAGCGGCACGCCGGTCGGGATGTTCAGCTCGAGGATTTCCTCTTCGCTCATGTTGTCCAGGTATTTCACCAGCGCACGCAGGGAGTTACCGTGGGCCGCAATGATCACGCGCTCACCGCTTTCCAGACGCGGTTTGATCACGTCAGTCCAGTACGGGATCACGCGGTCGATGGTCAGCGCCAGGCTTTCGGTGGTCGGCAGCTCTTCGGCACGCAGTTTCGCGTAACGCGGGTCGTGGCCCGGGAAGCGCTCGTCATCTTTGGTCAGTTCCGGCGGGGTCACAGCGAAGCCGCGGCGCCACTGTTTAACCTGCTCGTCGCCATACTTCTGCGCGGTTTCCGCTTTATCCAGGCCCTGCAACGCACCGTAGTGGCGTTCGTTCAGTTTCCAGGATTTCTCCACCGGCAGCCACGGCTGGTCCAGCTCATCCAGGATGTTCCACAGGGTGTGGATGGCACGTTTCAGTACCGAGGTGTAAGCAAAATCAAAATGGAAGCCTTCCTGTTTCAGCAACTGACCTGCCTGCTTGGCTTCGGTGCGGCCTTTTTCAGAAAGATCGACATCTTTCCAGCCTGTGAAGCGGTTCTCTTTGTTCCACTCACTTTCACCATGTCTCACCAGCACCAGCTTCGTTACAGCCATAGCTAAACTCCTTAATTTCCTGATTTTTAATGATAACAATTATCATTATATTGCCTGACCATCACGCCGACAATCGGATTGTGCCGCGGTCGCCCGCGCCTTTTTCCACCAACCCATTGGCGGGGACAATCTGTTGACCTACACCATAACGAAATTCAGGGCACAAAGAAAATGAAACGCGGGGCAGGGGTGCCGCAGGCAGGCGGGCACCCCGGTGTTTTCAGGGGGCATCAGTGCTTTTTCAGGCACTTGCTCATAAAGGTTTTGCGGGCATCGCCGGTGATGTCCTGCTTGTCGGCGTCCTGGTTACAGGCCTGCATTTTGAGCTGGTGGGGCGTGAGTTCTTTCGCCGGGTTGACCTGCGCCGGCAGGCACTGGCTCATGAATTTTTTCTTGTCTTCCCCTTTGAGGGATTGCATCGTGGCCTGCTGTTCACAATCGGTCATTTTTTGCTGCTCAGGGTCGCGCAGCACGGATGAGGGCACGGCGGATGAGTGGCTGGCCGCCAGCGCACTGCCGGTAAACAGCAGGGCAACGGCACAGCAACGGAACACATTACACATAAGAACTCCTTGGACGGGAAAGGGCATACCGTTAAGCGTAGAGGGCAGAGCGCAGGCGAGGCGGGATTTCCGTGGGGAGTGTGCCGGTTCTCACATTTTGTTGCTGAAAAGGCACGAAAAAAACGGGAGCCAGGCTCCCGTCAGGTCAGGGGTTACAGCGCGAAAAACTGGTACACGGTGGTCGCGCGGTAGGGCTTGCCGGGGGCGAGCCAGCAGTCCGGCTGCGGCCATTCCGGGTGCGCCGGGCTGTCGGGCAGGAACTCGCTCTCCAGCGCCACGCCCTGGTAGGCGCTGTAGCTGCCGCCGCTGCGGTTCGGCACGCCGCTCAGGTAGTTGCCGCTGTAGAGCTGCAACGCCGGGGCGGTGGTGAACACGCTCAGCTTCACTTTGTCATCGGAAGACCAGAGGTGCGCCGCCGGGCAGTCCAGCGCGCCGCTGGAACGGCGCAGCAGGTAGGCGTGGTCGTAGCCCTTTACCCGCTGCTGGTCGCGATCTTTCAGGAAATCCTGCGCCAGGGTTTTGGGCTGGCGGAAATCCATGCCGCTGCCGTCTACCGCCGTCAGATCACCGCTCGGGATGCCTTCGCTGTCCACCGGCAGGAAACGGTCGGCAAAGAGTTGCAGCCGGTGGCGGCGCACATCCGTGCCTTCGCCGTCCAGGTTGAAATAGGCGTGGTTGGTCAGGTTGACCGGGCAGGGCTGGTCAACCGTGGCGGCGTACTCAATCTCCAGCCGGTTGTCATCGGTGAGCCGGTAGGTGACGGTGGCCGTGAGGTTGCCGGGGTAGCCCTGATCGCCGTCAGGCGACTGGATCTGGTAGCGGAGCTGTTTCTCATCCGCCTCCAGGCAGTGCCAGCGGCGGGCATGGAACCCTTCCGGCCCGCCGTGCAACTGGTGCGGGCCCTGGTTGGCGGCCAGCGGGAAGGTCTTGCCGTCATGCTGCAACCGGGCATGGGCGATGCGGTTGGCGTAGCGCCCCACGGTCGCGCCGAGGTAGGCCTCCTGCACCGGGTAGCGGTCGGTGGATTCACAGCCCAGCAGCAGCTCGCGTGCCGTGCCGTCGGCGAGCGGCAGCACGGCGGAGAGCCAGGTGGCCCCCCAGTCCATAAAGGTCGCAGTCATGCCGTGGGCATTGCGCAGGGTATGCAGGCGGAACGGCTGGCCGTCCGGTGCCGGGGTCTGGTTCAGCATACGCCCGCCCCTTGCATCGCGCGGCAGACGTAGAAGGTCTCTTTCAGCCCGGTTTTGGCCTGGTACTCCCGCGCCACTGTGGCTTTGACGTCGTCGACCAGTTCGGTCGGCATCAGCGCCACCACACAGCCGCCGAAGCCGCCGCCGGTCATGCGCACGCCGCCGCGCTCGCCAATCACCCCTTTGACCATCTCGACCAGCGCGTCGATCGGCGGCACGGTGATCTCGAAGTCGTCACGCATCGACGCGTGGGACTCGGCCATCAACTGGCCCATTTTCTTCAGGTCGCCCGCGGCCAGCGCATCAGCCGCCGCCAGCGTGCGGTTGTTTTCGGTGATCACATGGCGCGCACGGCGGGAGACCACCGGGTCAAGCTCGTCAGCGATCGGGAAGAAGATGTCCGGGTTGACGTCGCGCAGCGCCTTGACGCCGAAGAAGCGGGCAGCCACTTCGCACTGTTCGCGACGGGTGTTGTACTCACTGCCCACCAGCCCGCGCTTGACGTTGGAGTTGATGATCACCACCGAGACGTTTTCCGGCATCGGCACGGCGCGGGTTTCCAGCGAGCGGCAGTCGATCAGCAGCGCATGATCCTGTTTGCCGAGCGCCGAGATCAGCTGGTCCATGATGCCGCAGTTACAGCCGACAAACTGGTTCTCCGCTTCCTGGCCGTTCAGCGCCAGCGCCACGCCATCCAGCGGCAGGTTATAGAGCGCCTGCATCGCCTGGCCCACGGCCACTTCCAGCGAGGCGGAGGAGCTGAGGCCCGCGCCCTGCGGCACATTGCCGCTGATCACCAGGTCAGCACCGCCGAAGCCGGGGCTGCGCTGCTGCAGGTGTTTCACCACCCCGCGCACATAGTTGGCCCACGGCAGCTCATCGCTGCTCAGGATCGGCGCGTCGAGGGAGAAGCTGTCCTGCTGGTTGTCATAATCCACGGCCACCACGCGGACCTGGCGGTCGTCACGTTTCGCGCAGCTGATCACCGTTTCATAGTCGATGGCGCACGGCAGCACAAAGCCGTCGTTATAGTCGGTGTGCTCGCCGATCAGGTTGACGCGGCCCGGCGCTTTAACGGTCAGCGCGGCCGGGTAACCGAACGCCTGCTCAAAAATCTGTTGGGTAGTGGTGATAAGGCTCATGGGATCACTCCGCGTCACGGTAATGGATGTCACTGACGGCGCGCAGACGCTCGGCGGCCTGTTCAGCGGTCAGGTCGCGCTGGGTTTCGGCCAGCATCTCGTACCCGACCATAAATTTGCGCACTGATGCAGAGCGCAGCAGCGGCGGATAGAAGTGCGCGTGCAACTGCCAGTGCGTGTGGTCGCCGTCGGTGAACGGCGCGCCGTGCCAGCCCATAGAGTAGGGGAAGGAGCACTGGAACAGGTTGTCATAGCGGCTGGTGAGTTTTTTCAGCGCCAGCGCCAGGTCACTGCGCTGGTCGTCCGTGAGGCCGGTCAGGCGCAATACCGGGGCTTTCGGCAGCAGCAGGGTTTCGAACGGCCACGCCGCCCAGTAGGGCACCACCGCCAGCCAGTGTTCGGTCTCGACCACCGTGCGGCTGCCGTCGGCCAGCTCGCGCTGCACATAATCGACCAGCATCGGCGAGCCGTGCTGTTGCAGGTAGTCACGTTGCAGCCGGTCTTCACGCTCCGCCTCGTTCGGCAGGAAGCTGTTGGCCCACACCTGGCCGTGCGGGTGCGGGTTGGAGCAGCCCATCGCCGCGCCTTTGTTCTCAAACACCTGCACCCAGGGGTAGGTTTTGCCCAGCTCGGCACTCTGTTCCTGCCAGGTTTTCACCACCGCTTCCAGCGCCGCCAGCGAAAGCTGCGGCAGGGTTTTGCTGTGGTCCGGCGAGAAGCAGATCACCCGGCTGGTGCCGCGCGCACCCTGGCAGCGCATCAGCGGGTCTTCACTCTCCGGCGCGGCCGGGGTGTCCGGCATCAGTGCGGCGAAGTCATTGGTGAAGACATAGGTATGGGTGTAATCCGGGTTCACATCCCCGGTGACGCGGGTGTTGCCGGGGCAGAGGAAGCAGTCAGGATCGTGGCTGGGTAACGTTTCCAGCGCCGGGGATTCCTGCTGGCCCTGCCACGGACGTTTGGCACGGTGCGGGGAGACCAGGATCCATTGATCGGTCAGCGGGTTGTAACGGCGATGCGGATGATCAACCGGGTTAAAAATCGACATAACGTAAACATTCCTTAATCCGAACGGCCCTGAGGGTCGCCGTCAGGGCATCTGGCCCAGGGGCAAAACAGGGTACAGCAACAGGGAGCACCGCCTGCCGGCGCCATAAGTGTAATCGCTTCCACCCCTGGCCTTTACATCGCCACGCGTTTCTGTGGCACAACGTGCCGAAAGATAGCATGAACGGTGTTAAGAAAAGGTGATCCAGGCTGAAAAAATGGAATCGCTTACACCGGAAAGCCTAGCATAAGGCGCAGGGAAAATGCAGCGGGTGTTTGGCTGAAAAGGCGCGGAGCGGTAAACCGATGACAGGCAGCAGGCGGGCCAAAAACCCGCGGCCGCCCAGAAGTGTAACCGCTTCCACTGAATTGACGCGGAAAATCACGGCCGGCCCCGCGCGGCGCGGGGCCGGAGGCTCAGAGGCGCTCAACCGGGTAGCGGTAGCTGTCGCCTTCCGGCACAAAGCTGAGCCGGTGGGTGATGCAGAGCGGCGCATCCTCGGCGTGGTGCGACACAAACAGCAGTTGCGTTTCGCCCTCGCCAATCAGCACGTCGATCCAGCGGCGCACCAGCTGGCGGTTCAGCGGGTCCAGCCCCTGTAACGGCTCGTCGAGGATCAGCAGCGCCGGGTGTTTCACCAGCGCGCGGGCGATCAGCGCCAGCCGCTGCTGCCCCCAGGAGAGGCTGTGGAACGGCGCATCGGCGGCCGCGCCGTCCAGCCCGAGCAGCGCCAGCCATTGCTGGGTCAGCTGCTGCTGGCGGTCAGACGCCGCCTGATAGATGCCGATGGAGTCGAAGAAACCGGAGAGGATCACCGTGCGCACGCTGGCGCTGACGCGGTACTCCAGATGCAGGCTGCTGCTGACGTAACCGATATGCTTTTTGATGTCCCAGATGGTTTCCCCGCTGCCGCGGCGGCGGCCGAACAGCGTCAAATCGTTGCTGTAGCCCTGCGGGTGGTCGCCGGTGATCAGGCTCAGCAGCGTGGATTTGCCCGCGCCGTTCGGCCCGACAATCTGCCAGTGCTCGCCGGGGTTGACCTGCCAGTCAAGGCCGTTGAGGATCGGGCGGTCGTTATAGGAGACCACGCCGTTGCGCAGGATAATGCGCGGCTGGTCCGGCGGCAGGGTGGTGCGGCGCTGTGGCTCTTCGGTCTCCGGCAGCGTCATGCCCGTGAGCTGTTCACTGTGCGCCAGTTGCGCCACCAGCGCCTGGGACATCACCTCCGCGCGGTGGCCGGTGGTGGTGAGGTGGCAGTCGGCCAGTACCCCGACCTGCGCGATGAACGGCGGGATCTCATCAAAGCGGTTCAGCACCAGCACCAGCGTAATCCCCTGTTGGGAGAGGGTGCCGAGCAGCGTCGCGAGCTGGCCGCGGGAGTGCACATCCAGCCCGTCAAACGGCTCGTCGAGGATCAGCAGGTCAGGCGCGGCCATCAGCGCCTGGCACAGCAGCGTTTTACGCGTTTCGCCGGTCGAGAGGTATTTAAAGCGGCGGGTGAGCAGCGGCGTAATGCCGAACTGTGCGGCCAGCGCCGCGCAGCGCGCCGGGTCAGGGTGGTTCTCCTGGATAATCTCGGCGGCGGTGCGGCCGGTGTCATCTTCGTCGGCGCTCAGCAGGTCAGTATTGTTGCGCTGCCATTCGTCACTCACCAGCTTCTGCAACTGCTCAAAAGAGAGGCGAGCGACGCGGGTGAAATCACTGCGGCGTGTGCCGCCCAGTTGCGTCAGCTCCCCGGCCAGCGCCCGGGCCAGCGCCGATTTGCCGCTGCCGTTCGCCCCGACAAAGGCCCAGCTCTCCCCGGCGTTGAGGGTCAGTTCCGGCAGGTGGAGGGTGCGGGTATCGCTGAGGCGGAACAGGCCTTGCGCAATCTGCAATGACGACATGGTGGTATCCCTTAATGTGCAACCAGTTTGGGTTAGGGATAAGCGGCTCACCCGGTGAAGTCAATTGACAAATCTGCAAACTGTTAACGCTGAAAATGCAACTATCTGATAATAAAAGGCAATCAGCAGAGGGTCGCGACGATCACCTGATCCGGCTGCACCTGCGCCGCCACCTCCATGCCGGGGGCCAGCGCCAGCGCGGTGACCTGCTGGTTCGGTACCGTGGCGCACAAGGTCTCGTGGCCGGCGAAGGCCAGCAGCACTTCGCTGTTCTCACTGCCGGGGTGGATCGTGCTGACCACGCATGCAAACTGGTTGCCCTCAGGCGGGGGCGGCGTGCCGGCGGCGGCCAGCGTCACCCACGGCGCTTTGATCAGCGCCAGCACCTCTTTGCCCGGCTGTAACTGCAGGCGGTCGGCACTCTGCTCGGTCAGCGCGGCGGTGAGGTGGGTCTGCCCATCCGCCAGCAGCAGTTGCACCTGTTGTTGCACCGGCTGGTGGCCGCGGTCGGTCACGGTGGCGAAAAACTGGTTGCGGGCGCTGGTTTGCAGGGAGAAACGGGCAATGGCCGCCAGCAGGCTGTCGAGCGGCAGGGCGTCATCGTTCAGGACATCAAACGCCTTCTGCTGGATCTGGGTCAGCAGCTCATAGAGCTGGATCAGCCGCTGGCCGTAGCGCGTCAGCGTGGCACCGCCGCCCCCTTTGCCGCCGGTGGCGCGCTCGACCAGCGTCTGTTCGCCGAGCTGGTTCATTTCGTTGATCGCGTCCCAGGCGCTTTTATAGCTGATGCCCGCCAGCTTCGCCCCCTGGCTGATGGAGCCGGTGGCCTGCACCTGCTTCAGCAGGGCGATGCGGCGCGGGTCGGCGAACAGCCGTTGGTCGAGTTTCAGGGTCAGCAAAATATCAGCGTGCATGTCGGCATCCCACAGCGGAGAGGAAAAAAGGATTGTCGCTGATTGCAGCCGGTGAGGCAAACCGGCCCGGTTGGCGAATTGCTAACGCCACGGCGCGCAATCGTTGCTATTATCGGAACATAATGCGCGCGGCAGGTGCCGCCTGATGCACAGCTAAGTGAGGCAATGATGTTGGAATTGTTAGAGAGTCTGGTGTTTGCCATCGTGATGGTGCCGGTAGTGATGGCGATTATCCTCGGCCTGATCTACGGGCTGGGCACCGTGTTTAACGTCTTCTCGAAGATCGGCCACCCGAAAGAGGCGCGCAACGGCAACGCCCACGCCAACGCCCGCCACTGATACCGCGAGTGATCCCGCCCGGCCCCTGTGCCGGGTTTTTTTATGCTGCCGCCTCAGGTTCTGTTTTTCGCGGCCGATAAACCGAATGACAAGGTTTGTCATGACGTTATATTCTTGACTATATAACGTAAACCGGAGAGACCCTGATGCCCTTGCTGACCAAAAAAAGCCTGCTCGCCCTGACAATGCTCGCTGCCCTGACGCACCACGCGCAGGCGGCAGAGAAAATTACCGTGTTCGCTGCCGCCTCGCTGACCAACGCGTTGCAGGACATCGCCACGGATTACCAGAAAAGCCACCCGGTGGAGATTGTCTCCTCTTACGCCTCTTCGTCAGTGCTGGCGCGGCAGATTGAGCAGGGCGCCCCGGCTGACCTCTTCATCTCTGCGGACCAGCAGTGGATGGACTACGCCGCCGGGAAACAGCAGATCATCCCGGCCAGCCGTTATACCCTGCTGGGCAACGATCTGGTGCTGATCGCCCCGAAAACGGGCACGGCGAACGTCACGCTGGATAAGCAGACCAACTGGACGTCGCTTTTGGCAGGCGGACGGCTGGCGGTAGGCGACCCGGACCATGTCCCGGCCGGGATTTACGCCAAAGAGGCGTTGCAGTCACTGGGGGCCTGGACGGCGCTGGAGCCGGCACTGGCGCGGGCCAATAACGTGCGTGCGGCGATGGCGCTGGTGGAGCGTGGCGAAGCGCCGTACGGCATCGTCTACGGCTCCGATGCAGTGGTCAGTGACAAAGTGAAAGTGGCCGCGACCTTCCCGGCGGAAAGCCACAAGCCGGTGGAGTACCCGATGGCCATCGTCAACGATCACCAGACCGCCGCCGTCAGCGCCTTCTATGATTACCTGAAAGGGCCGCAGGCCGCGGCAGTATTCAAACACTATGGATTTACCCCCAAAACCAGCGGATTTACCCCCAAAACCAGCGGATTTACCCCCAAACAAGAGGGGTCAACGTCACACTGATGATCATGAGCGCGTATGAGTGGCAGGCGGTGCTGCTGAGTCTCCAGGTGGCGGGCGTGGCGGTGCTGTGCAGCCTGCCGTTCGGCATCCTGATGGCCTGGGTGCTGGTGCGCTGCCGCTTTCCCGGCAAAGCCCTGCTCGACAGCCTGATCCACCTGCCGCTGGTGCTGCCGCCGGTGGTGATCGGCTATTTGCTGCTGATCGGCATGGGGCGGCGCGGGCTGATTGGCGGCTGGCTCTATGAGACCTTCGGCATCAGCTTCAGTTTCAGCTGGCGCGGGGCAGCACTCGCCTCGGCGGTGGTTGCGTTCCCGCTGATGGTGCGCGCCATCCGGCTGGCGCTGGAGGCGATTGACCTGCGGCTGGAGCAGGCGGCGCGCACGCTGGGCGCGTCCCCGTGGCGGGTCTTTTTCACCCTGACGCTGCCGCTGTCGCTGCCGGGCATCATCGTCGGCGCGGTGCTGGCTTTCGCCCGCTCGCTGGGCGAATTCGGCGCGACCATCACCTTTGTCTCCAACATTCCCGGCGAGACCCGCACCCTGCCGCTGGCGATGTACACCCTGATTGAGACGCCCGGCGCGGAAGCGGCGGCGGCGCGGCTCTGCGTCATCGCCATTGTGCTGTCACTGGGGGCGCTGCTGCTCTCGGAGTGGCTGGCGCGCTGGAGCCAACGGCGGCTGGGGGCCTGATGCTGGAACTCGACGTCACCCAACAACTCGGCGATCTGTCGCTGTCGGTGCAGGCCACGCTGCCTGCGCAGGGCATCACCGCGATCTTCGGCCTCTCCGGTGCCGGGAAAACCTCCCTGATTAACCTGATCGGCGGCCTGACGCGCCCGGAAAACGGCCATATCCGCCTCAACGGCCGCACGCTGGTGGACACCGCCAACAACCAGTGGCTGCCGCCGGAAAAGCGCCGCATCGGCTACGTGTTTCAGGACGCGCGGCTGTTCCCGCACTACCGGGTGCGCGGCAACCTGACCTACGGGATGCCGGCCGCCCAGCGCGGGCAGTTTGACGCCGTGGTGGCGCTGCTCGGCATTGAGCCGCTGCTGGCGCGTTACCCGGCCACCCTCTCCGGCGGTGAGAAGCAGCGGGTAGCGATCGGCCGGGCATTGCTTACCGGGCCGGAGATGCTGCTGATGGATGAGCCGCTGGCCTCGCTGGATCTGCCGCGCAAACGCGAGCTGATGCCCTACCTGGAGCGGCTGGCGCGGGATGTTAAATTGCCGATTCTTTACGTCACCCACAGCATGGACGAGCTGCTGCGGCTGGCGCAGAACGTGCTGATGCTGGATCAGGGGCAGGTCCGTGCCGTGGGGCCGCTGGAGGAAGTGTGGGCCAGCAGCGCGCTGCGGCCGTGGCTGCCGAAAGAGGAGCAGAGCAGTGTGCTGCCGGTCACGGTGCTGGAGCACCACCCGCGCTACGCGATGAGCGCCCTGAGCCTCGGCGACCAGCACCTGTGGGTCAACCGGGTCGACGCGGCAGTGGAGTCGCCGCTGCGCATCCGCATCCAGGCGGCGGATGTCTCGCTGGCGCTGCAACCGCCCTCCGGCAGCAGCATCCGCAACATCCTGCGTGCCAAGGTGCTGGAGTGCCTGGAGGTCGGCGATCAGGTTGAAGTGAAACTCGCGGTGGGCGATCAGGTGCTCTGGGCGCGCATCTCCCCCTGGGCGCGGGACGAGCTGCTGATCAAGCCGGGCATGTGGCTCTACGCCCAGATCAAAAGCGTGTCGATTTCAGGCTAGGAAAACGGGCGGCCGCCACGGCCGCCCGGTCATGGCGTGCGTTACTGCAAAATTTCTCTGGTGATCACCTCTGCGATGCCCGGCTCCTCATTGGTGCCGATCACCCGCGCGGCGCGCTCTTTGATGTAATCATCGGCGTTGCCCATCGCCACGCCCAGCCCGGCGGTCTCCAGCATCGAGAGGTCGTTGTAGTTGTCACCAAACGCCAGCACATCTTTCATGGTCATGCCCTGCGCCTCGACCCACGCCTGCAGGCGTTTGCCTTTGCTGTTGCCGCCTTTGGCAACATCCACCTGATCGTGCCACGACCACTCACACGCCAGCCCCAGCTTCTCCTCCACGTCAATGGTAAAGGCCTTCAGCGCTTTCAGGTCGGGGTGGGTGGTGGCAAACTTCCAGATCGCGTCCGCCTCTTTAGCGGCCTCACGCAGGCTGTTGACCTGCAAAATCGTCGGGCGCTGCGCTTCCGGCAGCGTCTCCGCCCACGCCAGCGAACGCAGCACGTGGTCAGTCGGGCGCTCATACAGCATCGCGTTGTCGACGTAGAGCATCCCGTGGATTTTGGAGTGATCGAGCATGGTGATCACCTCCTGCGCCAGATCCTCACGCAGCGGGTCGGACGCCAGCACCTTCCGGTTCTGGTAGTCATACAGGTAGGTGCCGTTGCAGCAGATGGCCGGGGTATCAAGCTTCAGCGCCTGATAAAACGGGTGGATGGCGACATGGTGGCGGCCGGTGACCACCAGCACGGTCACGCCCTGTTCACGGGCCGCCTGAATGGCCTTGAGGGATTCCGGGAGGATACGTTTCTGACGGTCAAGCAGCGTGCCGTCGAGATCGAGCGCAATTACGCGATAGGTCATAGCGGGTCTCTTTATCGAAAGTGAATAAAAGTCAGCCTGTTCAGAAGATAGTACACGTGAACGGCGCACGGGGAAAACGCACACGGTACTTTGCGGCGGCGGGCTGAATGGTTATGGTAGAAGGATTACTGACAACGTACATTGACTTACGCCACCCATGCTGCCCGTTGCGGCAGCTGTAAAAGGAGAGACCATGAAGCAAGTCGTCTATGTCGCCAGCCCGGACAGCCAGCAGATCCACGCCTGGCAATTGGCCGGTGACGGTACGCTCACCCTGTTGCAGACCGTTGACGTCCCCGGCCAGGTTCAGCCGATGGTGTTGCGCCCGGACAACCGTTACCTGTACGTCGGCGTGCGCCCGGCATTCGGGGTGGTGAGCTACCGCATCGCCGATGACGGTAAACTGGAGCAGGCCGGTATGGCCCCGCTGCCGGGCGGCCCGACCCACCTGGAGACCGATTTGCAGGGGCGTTTCCTGTTCGCCGCCTCCTACAGCGGCAACTGCGTCAGCATCAGCCCGATCGGGCAGGATGGCGTGGTACAGGCCGCCACCCAGACGCTGGAAAATCTGCAGGCACCGCACTCCGCCAACATCTCGCCGGACAACCAGCTGCTGCTGATCCCCTGCCTGAAAGAGGACCGCATCCGCCTGTTCGACCTGGCGCAGGACGGCACCGCCACCCCGCACCAGCCGGAGGCGCTCGCCGCCGCCGAAGGGGCCGGGCCGCGCCATATGGCGTTCCACCCGAACCACCGCGTGGCTTATTGCGTCAACGAGCTGAACAGCAGCGTGGACGTCTACCAGCAGGACGGGCAGGGCGGCTACCGCCAGGTGCAGTCCCTTAACGCGATGCCGGATGATTTCGCCGACACCCGCTGGGCGGCGGACATCCATATCACGCCGGACGGCCGTTTCCTCTACACCACCGACCGCACCGCCAGCCTGCTGAGCCTGTTCCAGGTCTCGGAAGACGGCAGCGTGCTGACGCTGGCGGGTCACCACCCGACCGAAACCCAGCCGCGCGGCTTCAACATCGACCACAGCGGCCGGTATGTGATCACCGCCGGGCAGAAATCTGCCGGGATTGAAGTGGCGAAAATCGATCAGGCCACCGGCGCACTGAGCACGCTGGCCCGCTACGACGTCGGCCAGGGCCCGATGTGGGTCACCATCCTCGACCTCGACAAGCAGTATTCGTCAGTGGAGTAAGGTGTCCTTTGCGGCATAAAAAAGCCGGCCCCTGGGGCCGGCTTTTTGCGTTTCAGCGCACTCAGTTAAACGTCACCGTTAAGCTGGCGTTGCCGAGGCTGTGGTGGTGCAGGTTGAAACCGAGCATCGCGCCGCTGGTGTTGTCGTCCACGTCGAGGTGGTCAACGTCCAGGGCGTGTACGGTGAACTGGTAGCGGTGGGTCTCGGTTTTCGGCGGGGCTGCGCCGCCGTAACCGGCTTTGCCGAAGTCGGTGCGGGTCTGCACCGCGCCCGCTGGCAGGCCGCCTTTGCCGGAACCGGCACCGGTAGCGAGTTCGCGCACGTCAGCCGGAATATTGGCGACGCCCCAGTGCCACCAGCCGGAGCCGGTCGGGGCGTCCGGATCGTAGACGGTGATGGCGAAACTTTTGGTGCCTTCCGGCACGCCGTCCCACGCCAGGTGCGGCGACAGGTTTTCCCCGCTGTAGCCCATGCCGTTAAACACCTGCTGTTGCGGCATCTTGTCGCCGTCTTTCAGATCGTTACTGCGTAAAGTAAATGCCATGTGTTCCCCTGAATCTCGGTGGTAAAACGTGGCGGCCGCAGCCGCCCCAGGCAGGGATCTCTACCCTAAACGCCCAGCTTTTTCAATAACATCTGTGCGGTGGCCGCTGAGGAGCCGGGGTTCTGCCCGGTCACCAGGTGGCCGTCGTCAATGACGTAACTTTTCCAGTCCGCCTCTTTGCTGTACTCGCCGCCCATGCGTTTCAGCTCATCTTCCACCAGATAGGGCACGATTTTGGTCAGGCCCACCGCGTCCTCTTCGCTGTTGCTGAAGCCGGTGACGCGCTTGTCCTGCACCAGCGGGGTGCCGTCCGGTTTTTCGGCGTTGCGCAGCACAATCGGCGCATGGCACACCGCCGCCACCGGTTTGCCCGCGGCGTAGAGGGTATTGATGATCATCAGTGACTTACGGTCATTCACCAGATCCCACAGCGGGCCGTGGCCGCCGGGGTAGAACACCGCGTCATACTCATTGGCGTTGATCGCATCCAGCGGCTGCGTGTTCGCCAGCGCCTGCTGCGCCGCCTGATCCTGACGGAAGCGTTCGGTGTACTCCGTCTGGGCGTCTGGTTCGTCACTTTTCGGGTCGAGCGGCGGCTGGCCGCCTTTGGGCGAGGCCACGGTCACCTCCGCACCCGCGTCAATGAATTCGTAATAGGGGGCGGCAAACTCCTCCAGCCAGAAGCCGGTTTTTTTGCCGGTGTCACCCAGCTGATCGTGCGAGGTCAAAACCATCAGAATCTTCATTACGTCCTCCTCTTCATAAGGTGATGGGCGGGGAATCAGTCGTCATCCCCAACGCGAACCACCACTTTGCCGAAGTTTTTGCCTTCCAGCAGGCCAATCAGCGCCTGCGGGGCGTTCTCCAGCCCGTCCGTGACATCCTCACGGAAGTTGATTTTGCCCGCCTTGAACCACTCACCCATCTGGGCGGCGAACTCCGGGTAACGATGGCCGTAGTCATCAAAAATGATAAAGCCCTGCATCCGCAGGCGCTTGCGCAGGATCAGCCCCGCCAGCTGCGGCAGGCGGTCCGGGCCGTCCGGCAGGCCGGTGGCGTTATACTGCGCCACCACGCCGCACACCGGGATGCGCGCCTTGCTGTTGAGCAGCGGCATCACGGCATCAAACACCTTACCGCCGACATTCTCATAATAGACGTCGATGCCGTCCGGGCAGGCCGCGGCCAGTTGCGCCTCCAGGTCGTCCGCGCGGTGGTCAATGCAGGCATCAAAACCGAACTGCTCCACGGCGTAGCGGCACTTCTCCTCGCCCCCGGCGATGCCGATGGCGCGGCAGCCCTTGAGTTTGGCGATCTGCCCGACCATCGAGCCGACCGGGCCGGTGGCCGCGGCCACCACCACGGTTTCACCCGGCTGCGGGTTGCCGATGTCCAGCAGCCCCATGTAGGCGGTAAAGCCCGGCATGCCGAGCACGCCCAGCGCCAGCGACGGGTGCTCGGCGATGTGGTCATCGAGCTTCTGCACCTTGTCACCCGGCATCACGCTGTAGTCCTGCCAGCCGGTGCTGCCGAGCACCCAGTCGCCTTCCTGGAAATCGGGGTGGCGGGAGGTAACCACTTTGGAGACCGCGCCGCCGGTCATCACCTCACCGATCTGCACCGGTGCGGCGTAGGAGGGGGCATCGCTCATGCGGCCGCGCATGTACGGGTCAAGCGAGAGGTAGACCGTGCGCAGCAGCACGTCGCCCTCGGCGGCCTCCGGGATCGGCTGCTCTTCCAGACGGAAATTGTCGGCAGTGGGGGCACCCTGCGGGCGGGACGCCAGCACCAGACGGCGGTTTACGCTATTGCTTTGACTCATCACTCACTCCTGTTCGCGGAAAAAGGAATACCATCCCTAAGTATAGGCATGAGTTCTTAGGATTTTATGCGGCGGTAGCGGCGGGGAACGGCGGGATGCGCCGGAAGCGGCGCGGGGCGGGTATCCGCAGGGCAAAAAAAGGGGAAGCGGCCGCGCTTCCCCTGTTTGGTCAGCCCAGTGCGGCAGCGATAGCACCGGTGAGGCGCGTCAGCTGCGCCGGGGTAATGATGTAAGGCGGCATCAGGTAGATCAGTTTGCCGAACGGCCGCACCCAGACCCCATGATCCACAAAGTGGCGTTGCAGGCCGGCCATCTCCACCGGGTCATGCAGCTCTACCACGCCAATCGCCCCCAGCACCCGCACGTCTGCCACCGCCGGGTGGGCGGCCAGCGGCATCAGCTCCGCGTTGAGCTGGGTTTCAATCGCCGCGACCTGCGCCTGCCAGCGGTTTTCCGCCAGCAGCGCCAGGCTGGCTGTGGCCACCGCGCAGGCCAGCGGGTTGCCCATAAAGGTCGGCCCATGCATAAAGCAGCCCGCCGCGCCGTTGCTGATGGTCTCCGCCACCTGCCGGGTGGTGAGGGTGGCCGAGAGCGTCATATAGCCGCCGGTCAGCGCCTTGCCGAGGCAGAGAATATCGGGCGTGATCCCGGCGTGTTCACAGGCGAACAGCTTGCCGGTGCGGCCGAAGCCGGTGGCGATCTCATCGGCAATCAGCAGGATGCCGTGCCGGTCGCACAGCGCCCGCACCGCCTTCAGGTAGTCCGGGTGGTAGATGCGCATCCCGCCCGCGCCTTGCACCACCGGCTCCAGGATCACCGCGGCGATCTCCGTGGCGTGCTGCGTCAGCAGCTGTTCAAACGGGGCGATGTCTTTGGCGTCCCACGTTTCGTGGAAGCCGCACTGCGGTGCCTCGGCAAACAGGTGGTGCGGCAGGTAGCCCTGGTAGAGGCTGTGCATCGAGTTTTCCGGGTCACACACCGCCATCGCGCCGAAGGTGTCGCCGTGGTAGCCGCGTTTCAGCGTCAGGATGCGCTGGCGCTTTTCGCCGCGCGCCTGCCAGTACTGCATCGCCATCTTCAGCGCCACTTCCACCGCCACCGAGCCGGAGTCCGCCAGGAACACGCACTCCAGCGCCTCCGGGGTGATCGCCACCAGCTGGCGGCAGAGCGCCACCGCGGCCGGGTGGGTAATGCCGCCGAACATCACATGGGCCATCTGCCCCAGTTGCGCGGTGGCCGCCGCATTCAGCGCCGGGTGGTTATAACCGTGGATCGCTGCCCACCACGAGGACATACCGTCCACCAGCGTGCGGCCGTCCGCCAGCGTCAGCTCCGCCCCCTGCGCGGCCACTACCGGGTAGCAGGGGAGCGGGGTGGTCATGGAGGTGTAGGGGTGCCAGATGTGGCGTTGGTCGAAGGCAATATCGTCGTGGGTCATCAGCAAGTCCGGCAAAAACGGTAAACCATAAAGTCTACAGAAGGTTTACCGTAAACTGAAGTGATCTGTTTTTGGTTGACAGGTGCACGCCGTTATTTACACTGTGCCCACAACACCGATAAGGAGATGCCGCCGTGGCACAACGTATTCACTGGACGCCGGAAACCACCCAGGCGCTGTTTGAGAAGCCTTTTTTAGAGCTGATGTTCGAAGCACAACACGTCCACCGCCAACACTTTGACCCGCGTCAGGTGCAGGTCAGCACGTTGCTGTCGATCAAGACCGGGGCCTGCCCGGAAGACTGCAAATACTGCCCGCAAAGCTCGCGCTACAAAACCGGGCTGGAGGCGGAGCGGCTGATGCAGGTCGATCAGGTGCTGGAATCGGCGCGGCAGGCGAA
The DNA here is from genome assembly GCF_002858715.1 of Chimaeribacter coloradensis. Classification (GTDB taxonomy): domain Bacteria; phylum Pseudomonadota; class Gammaproteobacteria; order Enterobacterales; family Enterobacteriaceae; genus Chimaeribacter; species Chimaeribacter coloradensis. The sequence goes on from NZ_PJZH01000027.1 coordinate 21,470, forward strand.
AGCGGCCGGGTCGACCCGTTTCTGCATGGGCGCGGCGTGGAAAAACCCGCATGACCGTGACATGCCTTATCTGGAGCAGATGGTGCAGGGCGTGAAGGCGATGGGCATGGAGACCTGCATGACCCTCGGCACGCTGAACAGCGAGCAGGCGCAGCGCCTGGCGCACGCCGGGCTGGACTTCTACAACCACAACCTCGACACCTCGCCGGAGTTCTACGGCAGCATCATCACCACCCGCAGCTATCAGGAGCGGCTGGACACGCTGGACGAAGTGCGCGGCGCGGGCATCAAAGTCTGTTCCGGCGGCATCGTCGGGCTGGGTGAAACGGTGCGTGACCGAGCCGGGCTGCTGATGCAGCTGGCCAACCTGCCGACCCCGCCGGAGAGCGTGCCGATCAACATGCTGGTGAAGGTCAAAGGCACGCCGCTGGCGGACAATGAAGACGTCGACCCGTTCGACTTTATCCGCACCATCGCGGTGGCGCGCATCATGATGCCGACCTCCTACGTGCGCCTCTCGGCCGGGCGTGAGCAGATGAGCGAGCAGACCCAGGCGATGTGCTTTATGGCGGGGGCCAACTCGATCTTCTACGGCTGCAAACTGCTGACCACGCCGAACCCGGCAGAAGACAAAGACCTGATCCTGTTCCGCAAACTGGGGCTGAACCCGCAGGCCACCGGCGTGGAGCACGGCGACAACCAGCAGCAGCAGGCGCTGGCGGCGCAGCTGCTCAACGCTGACAATGACCAGTTCTACAACGCGGCAGCGCGCTAGGCATCATGGGCTGGCAATCACGCATTGAGGCCGCGCTCACTGAGCAGCACCGCACGGCCGCCTACCGCCGCCGGGTGCCGCTTTCCGGCGGCAACCAGCGGCAACTGGTCCATGAAGGGCAGACCTGCCTCAACTTCTCCGGCAACGACTACCTCGGCCTCAGCCGCCACCCGGCGGTGGTGGCGGCATGGCAGCGCGGCGCGGCGGAGCACGGCGTCGGCAGCGGCGGCTCCGGCCACGTCACCGGCTACAGCGAGGTACACCAGCGGTTTGAGCAGCGGCTGGCGGACTGGCAGGGCTACCCGCGCGCGCTGCTGTTTATCTCCGGCTTTGCCGCCAACCAGGCGCTGCTGGCGGCGCTGTTGCAGCCGGAAGACCGGGTGCTGGCCGACCGGCTGAGCCACGCCTCCCTGCTGGAGGCAGCGCTGCATGCCCCCTGCAGCCTGCGCCGTTTTGCCCATAACGACGCCGCTGCCTTATCACGCCTGCTGGCGAAACCGGTCAGCGGCGAGACGCTGGTGGTCACGGAAGGGGTCTTCAGCATGGACGGCGACGCCGCACCGCTGAAGGCGCTGGCGGCCGATGCGCAGGCGCACCGCGCCTGGCTGCTGGTGGATGACGCCCACGGCATCGGCGTGGTGGGGGAACAGGGCGCGGGCAGTTGCCGCGCGCAGGGGGTGCGGCCCGATCTGCTGGTGCTGACCTTCGGCAAGGCGTTCGGCGTCAGCGGCGCGGCGGTGCTGTGTGATGACGCCACCGCCGAATTCCTGCTGCAACGGGCGCGGCACCTGATCTACAGCACCGCGATGCCTGCGGCACAGGTCTGCGCGCTGGACGCCGCGCTCACGGCGCTGATAGAGGGCGACGCCCTGCGCGACCGCTTGCAGCAGCATATCCGCCGCTTCCGGGAAGGCGTGGCGGGGCTGCCGTTACAGCTGGCGGCATCCGCTACCGCCATCCAGCCGCTGATCGTCGGGGAGAACCAGGCGGCGCTGGATCTGGCCGCCGGGCTGCGTGCGCGCGGCATCTGGGCCAGCGCCATCCGCCCGCCCACGGTGCCGCCCGGCAGCGCCCGGCTGCGCCTGACCCTGACCGCCGCCCACCAACCGGGCGATATCGATACCCTTCTGGAGGCACTTCATGCTGCATGTGGCTGAACCCGTAGACAAACAGGCGGTGGCGGCGGCATTCAGCCGCGCCGCAGAGAGTTATGAGGGCGCGGCCGCCTTGCAGCGCCGGGTCGGTGAGCGGCTGATGGCGCTGGCGGCGGTGCCGGCCGGGGCCACGGTGCTGGATGCCGGTTGCGGCACCGGCCACTTCAGCCGCCGCTGGCGCGCCGCCGGGCACCCGGTGGTGGCGCTGGATCTCGCGCCGGGCATGGTGCAGAAGGCTGAGGCGCTGGCATCGGCCGACCGCTACCTGACCGGCGACATCGAAGCGCTGCCGCTGCCGGATTCCGCCGTGGATGTGGTGTTCAGCAGCCTGGTGGTGCAGTGGTGCGACGCGCTGCCCCGGGTGCTGGCAGAGCTGACCCGCGTCACCCGCCCCGGCGGGGTGATCCTGTTCTCCACGCTGGCGGACGGCTCGCTGGCGGAGCTGGCCGAAACGTGGCAGCAGATCGACGGTGTCGGGCACGTCAACCGCTTCCTGACCCCGGAGCAGATCGCCGCGGCCTGCGCGCCTTACCGGCATGAGCTGGGCTTCAGCCGGGAGCGGGAGCAGTTTGCGGATGTGCGGGCGCTGATGCGTTCGCTGAAGGGCATCGGCGCGACCCACCTGCATCAGGGGCGTGCGCCGGGGCTGACCGGCCGCCGACGGCTGGAGACGCTGGAACAGGTGTTCCCGCGCCATAACGGGCAGTGCCCGCTGAGTTACCATGTCGCTTATGGAGTGATTTACCGTGATTAAACGCTATTTTGTGACCGGCACCGACACCGAAGTCGGCAAAACCGTGGCCAGCAGCGCGCTGTTGCAGGCGGCGGCACGCGCCGGCTACCAGACGGCCGGTTACAAACCGGTGGCCTCCGGCAGTGAGGAGACCGCCGACGGCCTGCGCAACAGTGACGCGCTGGCGTTACAGCAGAACAGCACACTGGCGCTGCGTTATGACGAAGTGAACCCTTACACCTTCGCGGAGCCGACCTCGCCGCACATCGTCAGCCGGGATGAGGGGCGGCCGATCGACCCGGCGGTGCTCTCCGCCGGGCTGCGGGCGCTGGAGGCGCGGGCGGAGTGGGTGCTGGTAGAAGGGGCGGGCGGCTGGTTCACCCCGCTGGGCGAGGCGTTCAGCTTTGCCGACTGGGTGGTGCAGGAGCAACTGCCGGTGATTCTGGTTGTCGGGGTAAAGCTCGGCTGCATCAACCATGCGCTGCTCACCGCCGCCGCGGTGCAGGCCGCCGGGCTGCCGCTGGCGGGCTGGGTCGCCAACGATGTGCAGCCACCGGGGCGGCGGCACGCCGAGTACCTGGAGACACTGCAACGCCTGCTGCCTGCGCCGATGCTGGGTGAAATCCCCTACCTGGACGACCTCAGCCACCTGCCCGGCACCGCGCTGGATCTCACCCGCCTCACATCAGGTAGTCGCTGATCAGCCGGTCATCCAGCTGATCCAGCGTCCCCGCCGCCACATTACGCCCGCGGTCCAGCAGGCAGAAGCGGTCAGCCACGCGGCGGATAAAGGGCAACTCATGCTCCACCAGCAGCACCGTGACCCCGAGGTCACGGTTCAGCCGGTGGATGATATTGCCCATCTCCGCCACCATATCGGGCGCGCTGCCCTCGGTCGGCTCATCCAGGATCAGCAGCTCCGGCTCCGGCACCAGCGCGCGGGCGATCGCCAGCTGCTGCTGCTGGAAGGTGCTCAGCTCCCCGGCGCGGCGGCTGCCCATGTCATGCAGCGCCGGGAACAGGTCAAACACCAGCGTCGGGATCTGGCGGCGCTGGTGCTGCGCTGCCCGCAGCGCCACGTGCAGGTTCTCATCCACACTTAACTGCGAAAAGATCTGCCGCCCCTGCGGCACATAGCTGATGCCGAGCGCGGCGCGGCTCTCCACCGGCTGTTGCAGCAGGTTTTGCGGCGGTTGGTCACCGGTCTGCCAGATGACGGTGCCGCTCCTGACCGGCAGGTGCCCCATGATGCAGTTCACCAGCGTGGTTTTCCCGACCCCCGCCCGGCCCAGCAGGCAGGTACACTCGCCGCGCGGCAACTCCAGATTAACATCCCATAAGGTATGGGTCGGTCCATAGAACTGGTTGACTGATTTTACGCTTAACATCAGGCACTCTCCCGATACGCGATGATGCAGGGTGTGATAAGGCATAAGGGCAGGGGTTCCTGCGCCCGGCTGCCCGTTATGAAAAAGGATAGTCTGCCGGTCAGGGTGAACCCCCCATAATCACTAACTGATAAGCAATCCCCAGGCCAACTTCACGGCGCGTAATGAAAAGGGGAAAGTTACATGTTTGTTAACAGATAAACCGGGAAACAAGGTGAAAAAAAGATAAGCGGGGTTAATCAGTATGGCGGAGCGGGGCGGGGGCCTGCACCCTGCCGGTGCCTCAGGGATGATGCTGGTGCACTCTTAACCGCTGCCCCGCTGCCCGGCACCGCCCCAGGCAATAAAAACGGCCTTCCGGGGATTGGCAAGGGGTAGCGTTAGTCTTTATCAGCATATATAGCCAGTGGAAACGGGATAAAATTAACTAAAAAAAGCCATTTGTCCCCTGATGCAGAGGCAAAGCGTGCTTTTTGCCAACTCCCGCCGCGCGTGGCGCTGTGTGAGTTATCCACCATTCCTGTGGATAACCTTGTGTATGAGTGTGCGAAAACTCTCCGCAAGCAAGGCGGGGCGCGGGTTGGGCCCGGATCGCTGCGAAACGCCTCTTTTTATAAAATCACTTTTTTATCAACACATTACTAAAAAACAAGTGAGGTAAAAATGAGGGCGGTGATTTTGTTGCAGCCTTGTCTCATTTTTCTCATCAGGTTAATTTGCGTCGCGTTCTGGGGATAAAAGTCAACCTGTGATAAAACCATCATTTTTTCGTCACCTGACCCGGGCAGATCCCGCCGCTGCCGGAAAGCGGGCAGCGGATGCGCCGAAAAAGTGCGCTTGAACCTGGAATTATATCCAGTAGAATAGAGGTGGCAAAAATTACACCGGCTTCCATAATTAGTAGCCGTGTAACCCCGTTCCGCGTCGCGGGCCGGGTCAGGTTTTTTCGCGGCAGCCGGCCGCGTCTCTCCAACAGGTAGCCTATCAATGAGTAAAGTGTTCAAACTGCGTTCCGATTTCAAGCCGTCCGGGGATCAGCCCGAGGCGATCCGCCGCCTGGAAGAGGGGCTGGAGAACGGGCTGGCGCACCAGACGCTGCTGGGGGTGACCGGCTCCGGCAAGACCTTTACCGTGGCCAACGTCATCGCTGACCTTAACCGGCCGACCATGGTGCTGGCACCCAACAAGACGCTGGCGGCCCAGCTGTACGGCGAGATGAAGGAGTTCTTCCCGGAGAACGCCGTGGAGTATTTCGTCTCCTACTACGACTACTACCAGCCGGAAGCCTATGTGCCCAGCTCCGACACCTTCATCGAGAAAGATGCGGCGGTGAACGAGCATATCGAGCAGATGCGGCTCTCCGCCACCAAGGCGCTGCTGGAGCGGCGTGACGTGGTGGTGGTGGCCTCGGTCTCTGCCATCTACGGCCTGGGTGACCCGGACGCCTACCTGAAAATGATGCTGCACCTGACGCGCGGCATGATCATCGACCAGCGCTCGATCCTGCGTCGGCTGGCGGAGCTGCAATACGCCCGTAACGATCAGGCGTTCCAGCGCGGCACCTTCCGCGTGCGCGGCGAGGTGATCGACATCTTCCCGGCGGAGTCGGACGATCTGGCGCTGCGGGTGGAGCTGTTTGACGAGGAGGTGGAGCGGCTGTCGCTGTTTGACCCGCTCACCGGCCACCTGGAGCAGGATGTGCAGCGCTTCACCATCTACCCGAAAACCCACTACGTCACCCCGCGGGAGCGCATCCTGGAGGCGATGGAAGGGATCAAGGTGGAGCTGGCTGACCGCCGCAAGTCGCTGCTGGAGAACAATAAACTGCTCGAGGAGCAGCGTATTACCCAGCGCACCCAGTTTGACCTGGAGATGATGAACGAGCTGGGCTACTGCTCCGGCATCGAAAACTATTCGCGCTACCTCTCCGGCCGCGCGCCGGGCGAAGCGCCGCCGACGCTGTTTGACTACCTGCCGGCTGACGGCCTGCTGGTGATTGACGAGTCCCACGTTACCATCCCGCAGATCGGCGGCATGTACCGCGGCGACCGGGCGCGTAAAGAGACGCTGGTGGAGTACGGTTTCCGTTTGCCGTCCGCGCTGGACAACCGGCCGATGCGCTTTGAGGAGTTTGAGGCGCTGGCCCCGCAGACCATCTACGTCTCCGCCACGCCGGGCAACTACGAGCTGGAGAAATCGGGCGGCGAGGTGATCGACCAGGTGGTGCGGCCGACCGGCCTGCTCGACCCGTTGATCGAAGTGCGCCCGGTGGGCACCCAGGTGGATGACCTGCTGTCGGAGATCCGCAAGCGCGTGGCGATCAACGAGCGTGTGCTGGTCACCACCCTGACCAAACGCATGGCCGAGGACCTCACCGAATACCTGGAAGAGCACGGCGAGCGGGTGCGCTACCTGCACTCGGACATCGACACCGTGGAGCGCGTGGAGATCATCCGCGACCTGCGCCTGGGCGAGTTCGATGTGCTGGTGGGCATCAACCTGTTGCGTGAGGGGCTGGACATGCCGGAGGTGTCGCTGGTGGCGATTCTGGATGCGGACAAAGAGGGCTTCCTGCGCTCTGAGCGCTCGCTGATCCAGACCATCGGCCGTGCGGCGCGTAACCTTAATGGCAAGGCGATCCTCTACGGGGACAAGATCACCAACTCCATGGCGCGTGCCATTGAGGAGACGGAGCGCCGCCGCGCCAAACAGCAGGCGTACAACGAAGAGCACGGCATCACGCCGCAGGGGCTGAACAAACGCATTGCCGACATCCTGCAACTGGGCCAGCCGACCTCGCGCACCAAGCAGAGCAAGCGTGCGGCCGAGGCCAAAGCGACCTATCAGGCGCTGTCGCCCAAAGCGCTGGACAGCAAAATCCGCGAGCTGGAGGCGAAAATGTACGTCCATGCGCAGAATCTGGAGTTTGAGGAAGCGGCCAGCGTACGTGATGAGATCCATCAGTTGCGCGAGCAGTTTATCGCCGCCTCCTGATGGTTTGCCGGGGCGCGCAAACCTGTTAAGGTGTGCGCCCCCGATTTCAGAGGCGCACGGCGATGACGCAAAACAAGGCTTCCCACACCCCGAAAGACCCGCTGCACGGCATTACGCTGGAGCAGCTGCTGACCGCCCTGGTGGCGCACTACGGCTGGCCGGGCCTGGCCCAGCGCATCAGCATCAACTGCTTCAAGAGTGACCCCAGCATTAAATCCAGCCTGAAATTCCTGCGCCGTACCCCGTGGGCGCGCCAGAAAGTCGAAGAGCTTTATATCGACACCCAGCACGGCAACCCCTGGAAACAGCCCTAAAAAAACCGCCGGAAGGCGGTTTTTTTGTCTCACGCGGGCGCGGTTATTTCATCAGTTGCAGGGCGCGGTCCAGCGCCAGCCGCAGCAGTTCGCGGTCATGCCGGTAGGGGATGTCGCTCGCTTCCAGCGGCTGCTGGACAATCAGCCGGTCGGTGATGCCGCGGGTATCCACGCGCGGCCCGGCAACAATTGCCTGAATCGCCTTGCGGCCGATGCGCTGCTCCATCAGCGCCAGCTTGTCCGCCAGGGAGAGCGAGGCGGCCGCCACGCTCAGCTCCCGGCCGAGGTTGCCGACGTAGATCACCGGGGCAGTGCTGCGGCGCAGCGCGGTGGCCAGCTCCTCCAGCAGCAGCAGCGGCATCAGGCTGGTGAGGAAGCTGCCCGGCCCGATCAGGATGATGTCAGCGTGGGTGATGGCGTCAATCGCCTCCTGGGTGGCGGGCACCGGCGGCGACAGCATCAGCTGTTGCGGCATGTGCTGCAACTGGTCGACGTCCACTTCGCCATACACGTGGTTGCCTTCGTGGTCGAGCGCCACCAGATCCACCGGCTGTTCAGACATCGGGATCAGCTGCGCTTCCACCTTCAGCAGGCTGCGCACCAGGTTGATCGCCTCCAGCGGCCGCACGCTGAGGTTATCCAGCGCTTTCAGCATCAGGTTGCCGAGGTTGTGCCCGGCCAGCTCGCCGTTGCCGGTGAAGCGGTACTCGAACATCGCGGAGGCGACGCTGGGTTCGGTGATCAGCTGGTTCAGGCAGTTGCGCATGTCCCCCCAGGCGATGCCGCCCTCAGAGCGGCGGATGCGGCCGGTGGAGCCGCCGTTGTCAGTGGTGGTGACAATGCCGGTCAGCCGGGAGCCGAGCGAGGAGAGGGCGGACATCACCCGGCCCAGGCCGTGGCCCCCGCCGAGGGCGACCACTCTGTCCAGATCGGCCAATGTTCTGTTGCGCATACTGCTCCTTGGGTATGAAAAGCGTGGGCCGTGCGGGATGGCCCGGCGTGACGGCGGCGATTTTACCTGAATTTTTTACCGGCTGTTACCATTGGATAAGAAGCAAGCGGTTGCGTACCAAAATGCGTTATATATCAATATATATAGCGAAAAAGCAGATTGGCGCTGTGGGCAAATTAGCGCTAAGATTTCCCTCTCAACAAGGTCTTACCCCCCGCTGAAGTCGGTGGGTTTTTGATCAACATCCTAGCCTTTGCGCCTAAGTCATTTAAAAGCTTCAGACTAATGATATGGCGCCCTGGCCGTGGCGTATGCCACCAGGGTGCGAGGCAGAAATGCCTGCATCTCCCGTATTTGGAAAGGTGTTACTGGTGCCCCAACTTACCGATGCTTTTGCGCGCAAGTTTTACTACCTGCGCCTGTCAATTACTGACGTGTGTAACTTCCGTTGCACTTACTGCTTACCGGATGGCTATAAATCAGCCGGCCATGCCAAAAAAAGCTTTCTTTCACTGGATGAGATCCGCCGCGTCACCCGCGCGTTTGCCGAACTCGGCACCGAAAAGGTGCGCCTGACCGGCGGTGAGCCGAGCCTGCGCCGCGACTTTTGCGAGATCATCGCTGCCGTGCGCGAGAACCCGCAAATCCGCACGCTGGCGACCACCACCAACGGCTACCGCATGGCGCGGGACGTCGCGGCCTGGCGTGACGCCGGGCTGACGGCGATCAACGTCAGCGTCGACAGCCTCGACGCCCGCCAGTTCCACGCCATTACCGGGCAGGACAAATTCCGCCAGGTGATGGAAGGGATCGACGCCGCCTTTGAGGCGGGGTACGAAAAGGTCAAGGTCAACGCGGTGCTGATGCGCGACGTCAACCACAAACAGTTACCGGCGTTCCTTAACTGGATCAAAGACCGGCCGATCCAGCTGCGCTTTATCGAGCTGATGGAAACCGGCGACGGCAGCGACCTGTTCCGCAAACACCACGTCTCCGGTGAAGTGATCCAGCGCCAGCTGATGCAGCAGGGCTGGCAGCTGCAGCTGCGCGGCCGCAGCGACGGCCCGGCGCTGGTGTTCCGCCACCCGGACTACCAGGGTGAGATTGGCCTGATCATGCCCTATGCCAAAGACTTCTGTGAAAGCTGCAACCGCCTGCGCGTCTCCGCCATCGGCAACCTGCACCTCTGCCTGTTTGGCGAGCAGGGCGTGCCGCTGCGCGACCTGCTGGCGGATGACCGCGACCACGAGGCGCTGCTGGACCGCATCCAGGGCGGGCTACGCCGTAAAAAGCAGACCCACTTCCTGCATGAGGGCAACACCGGCATCACGCAGAACCTTTCATTTATCGGCGGCTGATCCGCTGCCTGACAAGGAGCTTCCATGAGCAAATCCCGCGGTGAATTTGTGCCCGCCCAGCTTGCGGTGCTGACCGTCTCCGACTCCCGCACCGACGCGGATGACACCTCCGGTGACTACCTGCGCGAGGCGGCGCACGAGGCGGGGCACAAGGTGGTGGTGAGCCGGATCGTCAAAGATAACCGTTACCAGATCCGCGCCGTGGTCTCGGCGTGGATTGCCGACCCGGATGTGCAGGCGATTCTGATCAACGGCGGCACCGGCTTCTCAACGCACAACACCACGCCCGAGGCGCTGCGGCCGCTGTTTGACCGTGAAATCGAGGGCTTCGGCGAGCTGTTCCGCATGGCCTCCTATGAGGAGATCGGCACGTCGACCATCCAGTCGCGCGCCATCGGCGGCATCGCCAACCAGACGGTGATTTTCGCCATGCCCGGCTCTACCCGCGCCTGCCGCACCGCCTGGGAGCGCATCATCGCCGAGCAGCTGGATGCCCGCCACGGCCCCTGTAACTTTATTCCGCATCTGAAAGCACTGCCGCAGGCAGACGCGCCGGATACCACCGAGTAAGAGAGTGTTATGTCCCAACTGACCCACATCAATGCCGACGGCGAGGCCCACATGGTGGATGTCTCCGCCAAGGCGGAGACCGTGCGCGAAGCGCGCGCCGAAGCCTTTGTTGAGATGCTGCCCGCCACGCTGGCGATGATCATCGACGGCAGCCACCACAAGGGCGACGTCTTCGCCACGGCCCGCATCGCCGGGATTCAGGCCGCCAAAAAAACCTGGGATCTGATCCCGCTCTGCCACCCGCTGCTGCTGACCAAGGTCGAGGTGCAGCTTGAGGCGCAACCGGAACATAACCGGGTGCGCATTGAGTCGCGCTGCCGCCTGAGCGGCAAAACCGGCGTGGAGATGGAGGCGCTGACGGCCGCCTCGGTGGCCGCCCTGACCATCTATGACATGTGCAAGGCGGTGCAGAAAGACATGGTTATCGGCCCGGTGCGCCTGCTGGCAAAAAGCGGCGGCAAATCCGGCGACTTCAGGGCGGACGTATGATTGAGATTCTGTTTTTCGCGCAGGTGCGCGAGCTGGTCGGCACCCCGTCCCTGACGCTGCCGGCAGAGTTTAAGGACGTCGATGCCCTGCGGCAGGCGCTGTGCACACGCGGTGACCGCTGGGCGCTGGCGCTGGAGGCGGGCAACCTGCTGGCGGCGGTGAACCAGTCGCTGGTGGCGATGGACCACCCGTTACAGGCGGGCGATGAAGTCGCCTTCTTCCCGCCGGTCACCGGGGGCTGATGATGGAAAACACCCGCATCCGCGTCGGCGCGGAACAGTTCAGCGTCGGTGATGAGTACCAGTGGCTGGCCGCCTGTGATGACGACGGCGCAGTGGTGACCTTCACCGGCAAAGTGCGCAACCACAACCTCGGCAGTGACGTCAGCACCCTGACGCTGGAGCACTACCCCGGCATGACGGAAAAAGCGCTGGCGGAGATCGTCACTGAGGCGCGCCAACGCTGGGCGCTGCAACGCATCTCCGTTATCCACCGCATCGGTGCCATGTACCCCGGCGATGAGATTGTGTTTGTCGGTGTCACCGCCGCCCACCGCGGCATGGCGTTTGACGCGGCGGAGTTCATCATGGATTACCTGAAAACCCGCGCGCCGTTCTGGAAGCGCGAAGCGACGCCGGAAGGGGAGCGCTGGGTCGACGCCCGGGACAGCGACCACCAGGCCGCCGGCCGCTGGGCGTAGCCCGCAGCCGGGCGGTCGTTGTCAGGCGGTTGCCCCGGCTGTGCTAAACTATACCTTTATGGGGGCTGCCGGTTGCAGCCTGATTTTTCTGTCACTTACGCAAAAGGTTTCACATGGACAGATATCCGCGTTCCAATAACTCCATCATCCAGGGTGCCGGCACCGGCATCCAGACCTACATGGCCCAGGTCTACGGCTGGATGACCTGCGGCCTGCTGCTGACGGCGTTCGTCTCCTGGTATGCCGCCAATACCCCGGCGGTGATGCAGGCGATCTTCTCCAGCCAGATCACCTTCTTTGGGCTGATTATCGCCCAGCTGGCGGTAGTGTTTGTGCTCTCCGGGCTGGTGAACCGCCTGAGCGGGGCCGTGGCCACGGCGCTGTTTATGCTCTATTCGGTGCTGACCGGCCTCACCATGTCGAGCATCTTTGTGCTCTACACCTACTCCTCTATCGCCAGCACCTTTGTGGTGACCGGCGGGATGTTCGGGGCGATGAGCCTGTTCGGCTACACCACCAAGCGTGACCTGAGCGGCATGGGCAGTATGCTGTTTATGGCGCTGATCGGCATCGTGCTGGCGTCCGTGGTGAACATCTGGCTGAAGAGCACCGCGCTGATGTGGGCCGTGACCTATATCGGGGTGCTGGTGTTCGTCGGCCTCACCGCCTACGACACCCAGAAGCTGAAAAACATCGGCGAACAGCTCGACCCGGCTGACCGCGACGGCTTCCGCAAATACTCCATCGTCGGCGCGCTGACGCTCTACCTCGACTTCATCAACCTGTTCCTGATGCTGCTGCGCATCTTCGGCAACCGCCGTTAAGCAGGGTGCAGCAAACAAAAAACCGGGCATTGCCCGGTTTTTTTCTGCCTGCGGGTCAGCGCCGCCGCGGCACCCGTTTCACGTTCAGCCAGAGTTGCAGGGTGTTGATGATGATAATGATGGCCGTGGCGATAAACACCCAGCGGAAGCCCGCCAGCGCCGAGATGCCGGAGCCGATCAGCGGCCCGGCGACGTTGCCGAGGTACATAAATGACTGGTTGTAGCCGAAGATCCGCCCGGTGACCTGCTCGCTGCTGTGCTTCATCAGCAGCGTCTGCACCGCGGGCAGCAGCGCGCCGTCGGCAAAGCCGAGCAGGAAGCGCAGCACCGCCAGCTGCACCGGCGTGGTGACCCAGGACATCAGGAAAAACAGCAGCATGGCGAACAGCAGCGCCGCCAGCAACACCCGCTCGGTGCCGATGCGATCACCCAGCCGCCCGAGCCGGGGCGCGGCCAGCAGCGCCGAGACGCCCGGCACCGCGGCGATCACCCCGCTGATAAAGGCGATGTTGTCGTTGGCCGGGGTCAGCGCCTGGATAAACAGCGCCAGGATCGGGCCGATAGAGCCGTTCGCCAGCTGGATGGTCAGGGTGGTGCAGAACAGGCTGATGATAAGCATAGGGTAGGGCAGGGAGGCGAACACCGCCTTGCCGCTGAGCTTGTCCGCTTTGCTTACCACCACCACCCGCTCCTTGATCAGGAACAGCGTCACCAGGAAGCTGATAAACAGCATCCCGGCGGTCATAAAGAACACCACCCGCAGCCCGACGTGGTCAGCCATAAAGCCGCCCAGCAGCGGGCCTAAAATCACGCCGGAGATCTGGCCGGTGGAGAGGGTGCCGAGCGCCCAGCCGCTTTTGTCCCGCGGCACCTGCGAGGCCACCAGCGCCATCGCGTTCGGGATATAGCCGGAGGTCAGCCCCATCAGGGTGCGCAGGATAAACAGCTGCCAGACGTTGGTGGCGAAGCCCTGCAACAGCATCACCACCGCCATGCCGAGGGAGGCGCGCAGCAGCATCAGCTTGCGCCCTTTGCGGTCTGCCAGGCTGCCCCACATCGGCGCGACAACCGCCGACACCATAAAGGTGCCGCTGAAGACCAGCCCCGACCAGAGGCTCAGTGACGCATGGCCCTGCACGCCGAGCTGCGCAATATAAAGCGGCAGGAACGGCAGGATCTGGCTCATTGCCAGCCCCGTGAAAAAGCAGCCGAGCCACACCGAGAACAGATTAACCTTCCAGGTTTCCATGGTTCCTGAATACCCTTTTTTGCAGGGGAAACAAGCCTGAAGAGTAGCAGGTGCGCCAGTGGCGGTAATAACAAAAAAGCGTGGGATTTTATGTCAAAGGTGGGAAAGCCCCGTGCCAGCCTGCGGAAAAACGCCCGTGCGCCCCGGTTTTTTTCATCACAATGTGACCGGCCGCATAATATTTCACGTATCCCGGGGGTTATCTGCTACACTTTGCGCAACTGGCGCACTCGCAGTTTGTGCCGAATCCTCGTGGTAATGCCTCATCTTGCCTCGTCTGAATATCTCCCCGGAAACTGCACCAACCTTGTTGGTAACGGGAGATCTGGAGCTTTACTCTTTATGTCATTTGATTCTCTCGGTTTACATACCGATATTCTGCGTGCGGTCGAAGAACAGGGTTATCGTGAGCCTACCCCTATTCAGCGTCAGGCGATCCCGGTCGTACTGGAAGGCCGTGACCTGATGGCCAGCGCCCAGACCGGTACCGGTAAAACCGCCGGTTTTACCCTGCCGCTGCTGCACCTGCTGAACAAAACCCCACACCAGAGCAAGGGCCGCCGCCCGGTGCGCGCCCTGATCCTGACGCCGACCCGTGAACTGGCGGCGCAGATTGGCGAGAACGTCGACGCCTACAGCAAACACCTGCGCCTGCGCTCGCTGGTGGTCTTCGGCGGGGTCAGCATCAACCCGCAGATGATGAAACTGCGCGGTGGCGTGGATGTGCTGATCGCCACCCCAGGCCGCCTGCTCGACCTGGAACACCAGAACGCGGTGGATCTCTCCCAGATCGAAATCCTGGTGCTGGACGAAGCGGACCGGATGCTCGACATGGGCTTCATCCACGACATCCGCCGCGTGCTGGCCAAACTGCCGGCCAAACGCCAGAACCTGCTGTTCTCCGCGACCTTCTCTGACGAGATCAAAGCGCTGGCGAACAAGCTGCTGCACAACCCGGCGTCGGTGGAAGTGGCCCGCCGCAACACCGCCTCTGAGCAGGTGGCGCAGAGCGTCCACTTCGTGGACAAGAAGCGCAAACGGGAACTGCTGTCGCAGATGATCGGCACCGGTGACTGGCAGCAGGTGCTGGTGTTTACCCGCACCAAGCACGGCGCCAACCACCTGGCGGAGCAGCTGAACAAAGACGGCATCACCGCTGCGGCGATCCACGGCAACAAGAGCCAGGGCGCGCGTACCCGTGCGCTGGCAGACTTCAAAGACGGCCGCATCCGCGTGCTGGTGGCGACCGACATCGCGGCGCGCGGGCTGGACATCGACCAGCTGCCGCACGTGGTGAACTATGAGCTGCCGAACGTGCCGGAGGATTACGTCCACCGCATCGGCCGTACCGGCCGCGCGGAAGCCACCGGTGAGGCGATCTCGCTGGTCTGCATCGATGAGCATAAACTGCTGCGTGACATCGAGCGCCTGCTGAAGAAAGAGATCCCGCGCATCGCCCTGCCGGGCTATGACCCGGACCCGACCATCAAGGCGGAGCCGATCATCAACGGCCGCCAGGGTGGCGGCCGTGGGCAGGGTGGTGGCCGCGGCAACGGCGGCGGCCAGCGCAGCGGTGCCCCGCGCACCGGCGAAAGCCGCAACGGCCAGCCGCGCCAGCGCCAGGAGCACAGTGACGGCCAGCGCCGCCCGAGCCGCCCAAGCCAGCCGCGCCGCTCGCGCCCGGCCGGCAAAGCGGACTGATTGCCCCGCGTTCTGAGAAAAAGCTGCCTGCGGGCAGCTTTTTTTTTGCCTGTGGCCTGTACCGTCGCACAGCGATTGCCCCGGACAGGGCATCGCCCGTATCATGTCGCACTCTTTTTCTGAGGTATCCGGCAATGCGTGTATTACTCGCCCCGATGGAGGGCGTCCTCGACTCACTGGTGCGGCAACTGCTCAGCGAGGTCAACGATTACGATCTCTGCATCACGGAGTTCCTGCGGGTCGTCGACCAGCTGCTGCCGGCGAAATCCTTCCTGCGCCTCTGCCCGGAGCTGGAACACCAGAGCCGCACCCCCTCCGGCACCCTGGTGCGGGTGCAGCTGCTGGGGCAGCACCCGCAGTGGCTGGCGGAGAACGCCGCGCGTGCCGTGGATCTCGGCTCCTACGGCGTGGATCTCAACTGCGGCTGCCCGTCGAAACTGGTGAACGGCAGCGGCGGCGGGGCGACGCTGCTGAAAGACCCGGAGCTTATCTACCGCGGCGCGAAAGCGATGCGCGAGGCGGTGCCGGCGGCGCTGCCGGTCACGGTGAAGATCCGGCTGGGCTGGGATTCCGGCAGCCGCAGCCTGGAGATTGCCGATGCGGTGCAGCAGGCCGGGGCCACCGAGCTGGCGGTGCACGGCCGCACCAAAGAGGATGGCTACAAAGCGGAGCGCATCAACTGGGCGGCGATTGGCGAGATCCGGCAGCGCCTCACCATCCCGGTGATCGCCAACGGCGAAATCTGGGACCACGCCAGCGCGCAGGCGTGCATGGCGGCCACCGGCTGTGACGCGGTGATGCTGGGGCGCGGCGCGCTCAACGTGCCGAACCTCAGCCGGGTGGTGAAGTATAACGAGCCGCGCATGCCGTGGCCGGAGGTGGTCAGGCTGCTGCAAAAATATGTGCGGCTGGAGAAGCAGGGCGACACCGGCCTCTACCATGTGGCGCGCATCAAACAGTGGCTCGGCTACCTGCGCAAAGAGTATGACGAGGCCACGGCGCTGTTTACGGAGATCCGCACCCTGACCTCATCGGGGGCTATTGCCCGGGTGATTGATCGTCAGTAGCCGGTGCCTCGTCCCAGTAGCGGTACTGGTAGGCGGTGCTGAGGTTGCGCGTCAGGCGCATGGAAGGCAGCAGCTCGGTTTCAAACGTATCGCTCAGGGTGCAGTTGCCGGTCTCATCCCAGGACTGGCAGCGCTCCACACGGCTGGTCTGGCCGAACGGCGAGGAGGAGAAGGTCACCGATCCGCTCTCGCGGCCCTGCGGGTCGTAGCGGTAGGTGGTGCGGTCGCCGTCGGCGGCGATGGCGCTGAACAGCGCGCCCTGCGGCGTGTAGCGGTAACGGGTCTCCTGGTTGCTGAGCGCATCGCTGCCGCGCGTCACGCTGCGCACCAGCCGCAATTGGGGATCGTAGTCGTAGGTGCCGGTGGTAAACCCCGGTTCATCGTTGATGGTGAAGCGATCGGTTGAGGCGGTGATGTTGCCGCGCTTGCCGGTGGTAAAATACTGGGTGCCGCGCTTGCGGTTGACCAGCAGCGGCTGCCCGCCCTTCAGCACCGATACCCTGACCTCATACTCCGTGACCCAGCCCGGGTCGATCCGCAGGGTCTGGCTTACCATCTCCAGCCGGACGTTTTTCTCGGTTTTCTGGTACTTGAACACCGCCTCATCCAGGCGGCCGCAGCGGTCAATATTGCCGCTGAGGTGCACCTGCTGGTTGACGTCCTTGCCGAGCGTGCCGGAGACAAACTGCCGGATCTCCCCTTTGGCACTGCCGCCCAGCAAAATCTGGATGTTGCTCTCATTGACCTGGCGGTTTTTCACCACACAGGCGAGGTCGGCGGCCGCGGCGCCGTGCATGCCGGCCGCCAGAACGATCCCTGTCACTACCTTGCGCGCTATGCCCATTGTTTATCCGTGATTGAGAGAGGTCTTCCCTTTATCGTAGCGGATAGGCGGGGCAGCGTCAGGCGCGTTTCGTGGGTTATAGCGCCATATCAATCACGATGCGGCCTTCAATCTTCCCGGCGTGCATCCGGGCAAAAATGTCATTGATATTCTCCAGCGGCTCGGTGGCAATGGTGGCGTGCACTTTGCCTTCCCCGGCAAAGTTGAGCGCCTCCTGAAGATCGAGCCGGGTACCGACGATGGAGCCGCGCACTGTGGTGCCGTCCAGCACCATGTCAAAAATCGACAGCTCGAAGTTGCCCGGCGGCAGCCCGTTCAGCGCAATGGTGCCGCCGCGGCGCGTCATGCCGATCGCCTGCTGGAAGGCGATGGGGGAAACCGCCGTCACCAGCGCGCCGTGCGCGCCGCCGATCTCTTTTTTCAGGCAGGCGGCCGGGTCTTGCTGGCGGGCGTTCACCGTCACCGTCGCGCCCAGCCGTGACGCCAGCGCCAGTTTGCTGTCATCCACGTCTACCGCCGCCACGTTCATGCCCATCGCTTTGGCGTACTGCACCGCCAGGTGCCCCAGCCCGCCGATGCCGGAGATCACCACCCACTGGCCGGGTTTGGTCTCCGTCATCTTCAGCCCCTTGAATACCGTCACCCCGGCGCAGAGGATCGGCGCAATCTCGGTAAAGCTGACGTTATCCGGCAGGATGCCGACGTAATTGGCATCCGCCAGCGTGTATTCGGCAAAGCTGCCGTTGACGGAGTAGCCGGCATTCTGCTGCTTCTCGCACAGGGTTTCCCAGCCGCCGAGGCAGTGTTCGCAGTGGCCGCAGGCGGAGTAGAGCCACGGCACGCCGACGCGGTCGCCCTCTTTCAGGTGGGTGACGCCCGCCCCGACGCTGACCACATGGCCGACCCCTTCATGGCCGGGAATAAACGGCGGGTTGGGCTTCACCGGCCAGTCGCCCTGAACCGCATGGAGATCGGTGTGGCAGACGCCGGTGGCGGCAATTTTCACCAGGATCTGCCCGGGGCCGACGGACGGCACCGGCACCTCTTCTATCTGGAGCGGTTTGTTGAATGCATGCACAACTGCGGCTTTCATTGTCATTGCCATAAAAACTCCTTGGAAAGGAGGCAGCCACCGGAACGGGCTGCCGGGTGCCCGTTAAGCGTAGGCGAAAGGGGGGAGAAGCGGGCAGACCGGGAAGAACATGCACGGCTGCGCGGCGGTGACAACCGGGCCGCATGCCGCGCCGGCCGGGGCGCGGCGACGCCTGCCCGCCGCGGGGGATTTCAGATTAACCTGATAAACAGAAGGGATTAAGGGGGCGGCATAGCCTGCGGTTGCCGGGCATCAAACCGGGTGGCGTAACCGCGCTGGCGGAAGGCCTCCACCAGATAATCCACAAACACCCGCGTCTTGGGCGGCAGCAGCGTGCGGTGGGCGTAGTACACCGAAATGGTGCCGATGTCGACGTACCAGTCCGGCAGCAGGCGCACCAGCGCCCCGGAGGCCAGCCAGGGCAGGGCGTCCGGCAGGGTGATCAGCGCCACGCCCAGCCCCTGCAAGGCCGCCTGGCGCATTGCCAGCGGATCGTTGACCACCAGCGATTCATTCAGCATCGCGGCCTGCGCCTCGCCCGCCGCATTGCGCAGCGCCCAGCGGTGCAGGCGGCCGGTATTGGCCGACCGCAGCAGGATGCCGTCAAAGTCCGCCAGATCGTCCGGCGTGGCGGGCAGGGCGCGCCCGGCCAGCAATGCCGGGGCGGCCACCGCAATACAGTGCGCCGGGGCCAGTGAGCGCGCCACCCGGCCCGGCGTCAGGGCGAAACCGCCGCCGATGGCCACATCAATCCCTTCAGCAATCAGGTCGGCCGCGCGGTTATCACACAGGCACTCCGGGCGGATGGCCGGGTAACGCGCCACAAACGCCGGCAGCAGCGGCAGCAGGTAGTCGGTGCCGAACGCCAGCGACATGCTGATTTTCAGCACGCCCGCCGGTTCGCCCTGCTGGGTGGTCTGCGCCGCAATCGCTGCCTGCAAGCCGTCAAGGTGGCCGCCAATCGCCAGCCGGAAACGCTCGCCCGCCTCAGTCAGCGTCAGCTTGCGGGTGCTGCGCAAAAACAGCCGCTGCCCCAGGTTGCGCTCCAGCATCGCCACATTGCGGCTCACCGCCGCCGGGGTCAGCCCCAGCCGCCGCGCCGCGGCAGAAAAGCTGCCGCTCTCGGCACTGCGCACAAAAGATTCAATATTCGCCAGCGTTTCCATCGGGTGACCTTCAAGCATCGGTTGAAAATGATAGTCATCACTATGGGCTAATCAGCGGGGAACCGGAAGCGTAGGCTTAAGCCATACCGACATACCGGCCATTCCGGCTTAACCGACGAGGAACAGATCATGACAATCGGCATTATTGGTGCAGGCGCTATCGGCAGTGCATTGGCCCGTGCATTGGCACGCCATAACATCCCGGCGATGATCGCCAACCGCCGCGGCCCGCAGACGCTGGCGGCGCTGGTGGAGGAGACAGGCCCGGCGCTCACGGCCGTGACCCGCGAACAGGCGGCACAGGCGGACATCGTCTTTCTGGCGGTGAACTGGTCGGCGCTGCCGCAGGCGCTGGCTGACCTGCCGCCCTGGCAGAACCGCATCGTGATTGATGCCAACAACGCCATTGAGGCACCTTCGTTCCGCGCCGTGCCGCTGGGCGGGCGCACCTCCAGCGAGGTGGTGGCGGAAAGGCTGCCGGGCGCACGGCTGGTGAAAGCCTTTAACCACCTCAGCGCGCCGCTGTTGAGCGAGCCGCCGGAGAGCCACGGCGGGCAGCGGGTGCTGTTTTATGCCGGGGATGACGCCGATGCCAAACAGCAGGTGGCGGCGCTGATGGCGCAACTGGGGTTCGCGGGGCTGGATCTCGGCGGGCTGGTGGCGGGCGGGGCGCTGTTCCAGTTCCCCGGCGGCCCGCTGGCGGTGCACCATCTGGTCAGACTGGGGTAAAGGCGGGGCCGGGCAACCGGCCCCTGTTGTCACTTGCACTTTGTCACAAATAGTCCTGCATTATCCGGATGCTAACGGTATTCACGTAATTTATAATTCGCCGGCAATCTGGCGGGCAGTGTCCGATAATCCTGGCAAGTGACAGAGTATTTCATGTGAAAATCCCTTTTTTGGTTTTAAGCCTGCTCGCGGTCAGCGTGGGCGCAGTGGCAGCACCGGCCTCCACGGCCGTCAGCAATGCGGCAATTGCCGGTAAACTCACGCCGCTGGAGATCGCCTCCGGCAGTGCCATGGTGGTGGATATGCAGTCTCACCAGGTGATCTACTCCCGCAACCCCGATGAAGTGGTGCCGATCGCCTCCATCACCAAGCTGATGACCGCAATCGTCACGCTGGATGCCAAACTGCCGCTGGATGAGGTGATCGCCGTGGACATCCACAACACGCCGGAGATGCGCGGCGTCTTTTCGCGGGTGAAAATCGGCAGTGAGGCGAGCCGCCGCCTGATGTTGCAGATGGCGCTGATGTCCTCGGAGAACCGGGCGGCCGCCACGCTGGCGCACCACTACCCGGGCGGCTATGACGCCTTTATCCGCGCGATGAACGCCAAGGCGCGCGCGCTGGGCATGAGCCACACCCGTTATGTGGAGCCGACCGGGCTGTCGGTGCAGAACGTCTCCACCGCCCGCGACCTGACCAAGCTGCTGCAGGCCACCCGGCTCTATCCGTTGATCAGCCAGCTCAGCACCACCGAGCAGGCGCAGGTCAGCTTTGAGCACCCGCGTTACAGCCTGCCGTTCCGCAACACCAACCACCTGCTGAGCAACGGCAGCTGGAACATCCAGCTGACCAAAACCGGTTTTACCAACCAGGCGGGCCACTGCCTGGCGATGCGCACCACCATTAACCACCGGCCGGTGACGCTGGTGGTACTGGATGCGTTCGGGAAATATACCCACTTTGCGGATGCCAACCGGCTGCGCAGCTGGATGGAGACCGGGCGCGCCGCGCCGGTGCCGCAGGTGGCGAAGAACTACCGCAGGGAGAAGGATCAACAGCTCGACCACCCGACGGTGGCGCAGGCGATCGAATAACCGCCAGGGGGGACGCCGCCCTGTCCGGCCTCAGGGCCGGGCAGGGCGAAGAGGGGGCCGGTCAGAACAGCATTTTAAACACGCCGGTAAGGGTCAGCAGGCCAACAATAAAGATAATCGCGATAATCCATAAAATAATTTTCATACTTTTCTCCTGACTTCATCTGCAAAATACAACGTTCTGACGTTGTTCATCCCAATACGGCAGCGCGCTGCTCCTCGCCTTCCATGCCACCCCGGTTTGCTGGGCGGCGCATGTTCAGTATAGCCCGCTTTGCCCTTTCTGCCGGAAATCGCGAAAATTGCGTTACATACCCGACTGAAAAGCATGACGTTTATCGCAACCTGAAGTTTTAACCGGCCACAGGGCGGCATGCGCCTTGTATTCACCCCGTACTGGGTTATGGTGAGATCACTAATCTGAAAGGACACAAAAGGGGTGATTGATGAAAAAAATCGTGCTGTGTTGTGCCGCCGGGATGTCGACCAGTATGCTGGTTCAGCGGATGCGTCAGGAAGCCGAAAAGCGCCAGCTTGAGGTGGACATTGAGGCGGTGCCGGTGTCGGATTTTGAACTGATCGTCAAGGATGCGGATGTCATCCTGCTGGGGCCGCAGGTGAAGTTCCAGCTCAAGCGGTTGCAGGAAGCGGCGGCCCCGCTGGGCAAGCCGGTGGATGTGATCGACATGATGGATTACGGCACCATGCGCGGTGACAAAGTGCTGGACAAGGCGCTGGCCCTGATCGCGTGACCCCCTGCCGCGCAGCCTGCTGCGCGGTGTTATTTCCGCATTTCCCCTGTTTTCGCTTCCCCTTTTTTCCCGGCGCACCTGCGCAACCTCCGCCTTTCTGGTCAAGCCCCACTGCATAAAAAATGGACAGCACTATACTTGAGCTGAAGAGGGTCGTGCACACTCAGGGCCACCTGAGCGCGCCTCAGCCGGTTCGTCTGTTGCGGCCACAGGCGGACACTGGGAGGTAGCTATGATCAATCATGTCTGGGGGCTGTTCGCCCACCCTGAACCGGAAATGCAGCAGATTCGGCGTGAGCATGAGTCGGTTCCCCACCTCTATATGCACCATGTGCTGTTGATGGCCGCCATCCCGGTGGTCTGTTCCTTTATCGGCACCACGCGGGTCGGCTGGAGCTTCGGCGACGGCGAATACCTGCGCATCCTGCCCTCCACCGCCCTCGCCATCGCGGTGGTGTTCTACCTGCTGATGCTGGGTGCGGTGGCCGCGATGGGGCAGGTGATCCACCTGCTGGCGAGCCACTACCCCAGCCACCCGACGCGCAATGACTGCATTGTGTTCGCCGGTTACGTGGCGACGCCGATGTTCCTGAGCGGGGTGATTGCACTCTACCCGATGGTGTGGCTCTGCCTGTTTGTCGGCGCGCTGGCGCTGGCCTACAGCGGTTACCTGCTGGCGGTGGGGATGCCCGCGTTCCTGGGCATCGACCGGCAACAGGGGCTGCTGGTGTTCGGCTCCACCCTCGGCATCGGCGTGCTGGTGCTGGAACTGCTGCTGGCGCTGGCCGTGATGATGTGGGGCTACGGCTCGCACTTCTTCTGACGCCTCCGCCCCCGCCAACCCCACGCGGCCTGTTCCGGCAACGTGGGGTTTTTTATGCGCTTTTCCCGCCTGCGCCGCCGTTTCACGCGCAGCCCCTGTCATCATTTGTTAAAGTGGCCCCCTCAAACAGAAAAAAGAGGAACGGGCCGCAGCCCGTCACTGTATGCAGCTGAAAGCGTTATTTACCGTGGTGTCGTGGATGGTCACCCTGATTGGCGTGTTACTGGCAGCGGATGCCGTCTGGTTTGCCCCGAACGGGGCGTTTGCCCATTTTAACGGCTACGTGGCGCTGGGGATTCTGGCGGTCACCAATTTCACCACGCTGCTGCTGCACCTGGCGATGCTGACGATGGCCCCGGCGCGGCGCGGTTTCAGGCTGCTGGTAGGGGTACAGTGCGCCGGGGTGCTGTTGACCGCCGGGGCGGCCGGGGCCTTTTTCCTCTGACGGTCACCCCTGCCAGTGTTTCTGTTTCGGCGTCTTGCCGATGCCGGGGTTAAAGCTGTTGGTGGGGTCGATTTGCTGGTAGAACGCCTTCAGCGCGGGCTTGGCCGGGTAGAGGTGGCCGACATTGTGCTCCGCCGGGTACTCCGCCCCGCGGGCGTTCAGCCCGGCCAGCATCTGCGCTTTGATCGCGTGCGCGTCCGCGCCCTTTTTCACGATGTAATCCTGGTGGAACACATGGCACATAAAGTGCCCATAGTAGAGTTTCGCCACCAGTTGCGATTCAATCTCCGGCGGCAGTGACTCAAACCACGCCGTTTCATTGCGGCGCAGGGCGATATCCAGCGCCAGAATATCCTCGACCTTGTCCTGATGCACCGCATGGTAACGCACCGCGGCCCCGGCGGCGGCGAAGCGGTGCAGGAACGCCTTGCGCCCCTCCTCCTCAGTACAGGCGAAGAAATCCCCCTCCGCCTGCTGGAAAAAGGCGGTCAGGAAAGCCTCCGCCTCCGCCACGCCGTCACCGGACATCTTCAGCAGCAGGTGGTGGGCGTAGCGGTCGCGGTAGTCAGTGATGCGCGACGGCAGATGGCCCGGCAGCACACGGCTCATGCACTGCATGACCCGGTCGCTCATGTTGGGCGGCAGCAGCGGCACCCTGTTGAGCCGCGCATCCAGTTTGCCTTTGGTCAGGAACAGGTCCGGCATCCGGTCGGTGCCGAGCCGGTCGATCAACAGGAACGTGTCTTTGCCGTAGATCTCGGCGATGTTGAAACAGTCACGGTGCATATACTCCCCGGCCACCGGCAGCGCCTTAAACTCGCTGAGGATGTGGCGGCGGATCGCCGTCAGCACCGCGGTGTCATTGGTGCCGATGTAAAACACCTGCTGGTGCGGCTCCATCGGGAAGGTGTCGAGCCGCACGGCGAACACCGCCAGCTTGCCGGCGCAGCCGCTCGCCTCATGCAGGCGGCGCGGGTCGGCATTGAAGCGCGACGGGGTGTCGGCGTCCACGTCCCGCACCCGCTCCGCGTACTCATGGTCGGAGGCGGCGCGCGGGGTCTGCTCAATCTCATAGGGGCTGTAGCTGCCTTTCTCCAGCCGCGTCAGGATCTCTTCCGGCGTCTCGCCGAGGTCAATGCCGAGGTGGTTCACCAGTTGCAACTTACCCTCAGCGGTGACCTGCGCATAGAGCGCCAGCTCGGTGTAGGCGGGGCCGCGCTTAATCAGCGAGCCGCCGGAATTATTGCAGATGCCGCCCATCACCGACGCGCCGATGCAGGAGGAGCCGATCACCGAGTGCGGCTCGCGGCCGTGCGGCTTGAGCAGCTTTTCCAGGTGGTGCAGGGTGCTGCCGGGAAAGGCGATCACCTGTTCGGCATTGTTGATCAGTTGCAGCTTGTCGAGTTTGCGGGTGCTGATGATCACGATGTCGCGGTCGTAATCGTGGCCGCTGGGGGTCGAGCCTTCCGTCAGCCCGGTGTTGGCCGCCTGCATGATCACAATCTTATTGGCGGCCACGCAGGCCTGGAGGATGCGCCACTGCTGCAACAGCGTCTGCGGGAACACCACCGCCAGCGCATCGCCGCCGCCGGAGCGGTAGCCGTGGCGGTAACGTTCGGTGCTGCGCGCATCGGTCAGCAGGTTCTGGCTGCCGACAATCTCCTGTAAACGCGTCAGGAACACGCGGTTGACGCTGGCGGGCTGGTTCATGCTCTCTCTCCCTGTGCGGATAAATTATTCACTTGATGAATAAACCTAATCCTAACCTGGGGTATGGTCAATAAAACGTCGGGGGAGTGAGGCGGATAATGCATGCGGATGATTTATGGGGATAGCCGCAGGGAAAACCGGCCGCCGGGGCGGCGGCCGGGGAGGGCAGGGGGCGTTATGACTTCGCCACCACCACCAGTTTCTGGTTCACAAACTCTTTGATGCCGAGGTCAGACAGCTCGCGGCCATAGCCAGAGCGCTTGACGCCGCCGAACGGCAGCTCCGGCGCGGTGTCGGTCAGCGAGTTGATATAGACCATGCCGGTTTCAATGCGGGACGCCAGCTTTTTGCCGCGCTCAATGTCCTGCGTGAACAGCGCGCCGCCCAGGCCATAGTTGGAGTCGTTGGCGAGTGCGACCAGCTCGTCATCATCTTTCACCACGTAGACCTGCGCCACCGGGCCGAAGAACTCCTGGAAGTAGGCCGGGTTATCGCGTTTGACGTGGGTCAGGATGGTCGGCAGGTAGAAGTTGCCGGGGTTGTTCTCCAGCCGTTTGCCGCCGAGGTGCAGCGTCGCCCCGGCTTTTACCGCCTCATTCACCTGTTTCTCGAGATCGTCCAGTGCCTGCTTAGAGGAGAGCGGGCCGAGGGTGGTCTCCGGGTCAAGCGGGTCGCCCAGCTTGGCGGCCTTCATCTGCTCGGTGAAGCCCTGCAGGAAGCGGTCAGCCACTTTCTCATGCACGATAAAGCGCTTCGCCCCGGTACAGACCTGCCCGCAGTTGTTCAGGCGTGCATAGGCAGCGGCTTTCACGGCTTTGTCGAGGTCGCAGTCATCCAGCACCGCGAAGATGTCATTGCCGCCCAGCTCCAGCGTCGATTTCTTCAGCTTGCCCGCCGCGCGCGCCGCCACGATGCTGCCCGCTTTTTCCGAGCCGGTCAGCGCCACGCCCTGCACCCGGTCATCATCAATCAGGTTGCCGACCTGATCGGTAGAGATAAACAGGTTGGTGTAGGCCCCTTCCGGCGCGCCCGCTTCGCGAACTAATTGTTCGAACACTTCCGCACAGTGCGGCACGATGCTGGCATGTTTCACCAGGATGCTGTTCCCGGCCGCCAGGTTGGGAGCCAGCACGCGCATCAGCTGGTAGTAGGGGAAGTTCCACGGCTCGACGGCCACCAGCACGCCGATCGGCGCATTTTCCACCCAGGCTTCCCCCAGATCGGTCGGGTAGCGGGTCGGTTTCAGGAATTCTTCGGCGTGCTCAGCGTAATATTTGGCGATGGCAGCACAGAGCTTCACCTCGCCCCGGCTCTGCTCAATCAGCTTGCCCATCTCTTCGCTGGCGATTTTCGCCAGATCCTCCACCCGCGCAGAGATAAGTTCCGACAGCGTATGCAGCACCTGCAGGCGCGGTTTGATGTCGCCCTGCGCCCACTGCGATTTGTAAAGCTCATGGGCGGTGGCCAGTGCCTGCTGCACTTTCTGGTCATCATGCGCCGGGTACTCTTTGATCAGTTTATTGTTGAAAGGGTTAACGGTTTGATAAGCCATATCGTGCTCCTTGGTGACGGCGAACGCGCGGGGGTAACCCCTTACGCGCCGCGAAAAGGCACCGCGGGTTACGCGGTAAACGTCTTTAAGCATAGTTGAAAACAGGGCGTTTCTGGCCCGCAGACATCTTTTGCAACAGAGCAGTGGGTTATGCGGCAGCGCGCGGCCGTGACCGCCTGAAAATCCGCGGTTTCCGCCTTTTGCCTGATTTACTTAACTTTTCACTTTTGGCCGCTGGTCAGTGACGCGGGCGTTTCCGTATGCTGGCTGTCCTGCATATCCCCAAGGAGCGATGATGAAACTGTCCGCGATTCCGTTCGGCATCACTGACTGGTCAGAGGTTGAGGCCACCCAACACCCCGGTGAGCAGGGCGTCGCCTGGTGGCGCACCCGCCATTTCGGCGACGAAGCGCAGCCGGTACGCGTGCGCATGGTGGAGTATTCGCCCGGTTACCTGGCGGACCACTGGTGCAAAAAGGGCCATATCCTGCTCTGCCTGGCGGGGACGCTGGAGAGCCGCCTCGGGGACGGCCGCACCTTTACGCTGACGCCCGGCATGAGCTACCAGGTGGCAGACGATCACGAGGCGCACCGGTCCTTTACCGCCACCGGCGCGACGCTGTTTATCGTCGACTAAGCCGCGCGGCCGCTTTACTTTTCAGTTCCGGCCGCGCCATTATTTCGCGTCAATCACTCCCTGAGATCAGTAAGGAACCGGCGTGGCAAAAATTCGGGTAGGCGTTATTTTCGGCGGCAAATCCGCTGAGCATGAGGTGTCATTGCAATCGGCCAAAAACATCGTGGACGCGATGGACAAAGCACGGTTTGAGGTGACGCTGCTCGGCATCGACAAACAGGGGCAGTGGCATGTCAGCGACGCTGCCCATTACCTGCAACACGCCGACGACCCGGCGCGCATTGCCCTCAACCCGTCACAGCGTAACGTGGCGCTGATCCCCGGCCAACCGCAACACCAGCTGATCGAAAGCCGCGACGCCCGGGCGCTGGCGCAGCTCGATGTGATCTTCCCGATTGTCCACGGCACGCTGGGCGAGGACGGCTCCTTACAGGGGCTGTTGCGCATGGCGAACATCCCGTTTGTCGGCGCGGGGGTGCTCGGCTCGGCGCTGAGCATGGACAAGGACGTCACCAAACGGCTGCTGCGCGACGCCGGGCTGGCGGTTGCGCCCTTTGTCACCCTGACGCGCCGCAACGCTGCCCGGCACGGTTTCGCCCAGGTCAGTGAAAAGCTGGGGCTGCCGCTGTTTATCAAACCGGCTAATCAAGGCTCGTCGGTGGGCGTCAGCAAGGTGCGCAGCGCGCAGGAGTATGAAACCGCGCTGGCGCTGGCGTTCCGCTATGACCATAAAGTGCTGGTGGAGTCCGCCATCGTCGGGCGGGAGATTGAGTGCGCGGTGCTCGGCAACGACCACCCGCAAGCCAGCGTCTGCGGCGAGGTGGTGTTGCAGGATGAGTTCTACGCCTATGACACCAAATACATCAACGCGCAGGGCGCGACAGTGGCGATCCCGGCCGATCTGCCGCCGGGCGCCAACGATCGTATCCGCAGCATTGCCGTGCAGGCGTTCCAGGTGCTGGAGTGCAGCGGCATGGCGCGGGTCGATGTGTTCCTCACCGCCGCAGGCGAGGTGATCATCAACGAGATCAACACGCTGCCCGGCTTCACCAACATCAGCATGTACCCGAAACTCTGGGAAGCCAGCGGCCTGGCCTACCGCGACCTCATCACCCGGCTGATTGAGCTGGCGCTGGAACGGCACCAGGCGGATAACCGGTTGCAAAGCTCGGTGCGTTAAGCGGAATTGATGTGCCAGGGGAATAAACGGCGGGGCGCAATGCCCCGCTTTTTTATGCCGTGAAGGTTGCCGGCAGGGCAAACCGGCTTAATAAACAGCCAGGTGTTCTGCCAGCAGGGCCAGCAGGCGCGGGGTGTCGACGCCGGTCATGATGTGGGTATTGGGCGCGCGGCCTGCCAGGTGGCGCGTTTTCACGGCGGCCAGGGCGTGCCCGGCGGTGCTGCCGTCGGTGATTATGCTGATGTGGCCGTCAATGCCGCTGAACAGCGTCGGGTCGATCAGCCAGGCGATCACGCACGGGTCGTGCAGGCAGGGGTCGGCGGCCCCGTAGCTGCGCATCATCGCCGCCATCGCGGCCCCGGCGGCGCTGCGCTGGTGCAGGGCGTCGAGCCAGGCGGCGTCCATCCGCGCCTGCGACGTCACATCCAGCCCGAACATCACCTGCGGGATACCGGCGCTCAGCACCACATGCGCCGCCCAGGGGTCGACGTAGAAATTGAATTCTGCCGCCGGGGAGACGTTACCCGGGCAGAACGCCGCGCCGCCCATCAGCACCAGTTGTTTGATTTTCCCGGCGATACCGGGGTCTTTGATCAGCGCCAGCGCAATGTTGGTCAGCGGGCCGATGGCGCACAGGGTGATGTTGCCGGGTTCGGCGTTGACCGTCTCAATGATGAAATCCACCGCGTGCTGCCGTTGCACGGCAAACCCCGGCTCCGGGATCGGCACGCCGCCGAGGCCGTCATGGCCGTGCACCTGCGTGTGGTAGCCGTGCGGGTCACGCATCGGCCGCGGGCAGCCGGCAAAGACCGGGATGTCGTGGCGGTTCGCCAGGGTACAGATGCGCCGGGCGTTGTATTCGGTGAGGCTGGCGGAGACATTGCCGGCCACCGTGGTGATACCGGCCAGTGAGATCGCCTGCGGGGCGGCCAGGGCCAGCAGGATCGCGACGGCGTCATCTACGCCGGGGTCGCAGTCAAGGATAATGCGGTGTAAAGCCATGAAATCTCCTGACAGTCAGGATAGTCGGGAGCACTACAGTAAAGGGTGGCGGGGCAGAGGGCAATGCGGGGAAACGCGGGCAAGAAAAAGGCGGCCCATGCCGCCTCTTCGACCGTACTGCCTGTGCTTATTTATACAGCTCAGCGTTACCATAAAGATGGTTGTTGCCGGAGGCTGAGATAATGCGGTACGAGGTCGCACCCTGTTCGTCCGCTTTCTGGGCCAGACGGCTTTCCAGGTCACTCAGGTTCAGTGAACGGGCGCTCACGGTACCGACAGGCTGTTCACCGGCGGGGGCGTGATCGACCTGCTGGGCGGCAAAGGCACCGAAAGAAGCGGTGGTCAGGGCCAGGGCGACAAGGGCGGTTTTCAGGTTTTTCATGGTCTTATTCCTATCCGAAGTTAATGATTTTATTATTAATTATCAGTCGTTATGCCGGAATCAGTTATACAGCTCAGCGGTACCGTACACCAGGTTGGTGCTGCCGGACGCGGAGGTGATGCGGTAAGCACTTGCACCCTGTTCCTGCGCTTTGTTGGCAATCTGGCGTTCCAGGCCGCTCAGGTCAGTTGAACGGGCGCTGACGGTGCCGATGTGCTGGGCATCAGCCGGGGCCTGGGTGACTTCCTGGGCGGCGAAAGCACCGAAAGAGGCAGTGGTCAGGGCAAGGGCGGCGAGGGCAATTTTCAAGTTTTTCATGATGTCGTTTCCTATAGCAAGTTGGGGTTAACCGGTGACCGTTATTTAATTAACGATCGATAACTAAATGTTAGACCGATCATCCGGACTGTGCAACTATTTTTTTAATGAACGTTAATTAATCTTTAACAGGCGGTGCGATCGGCGGGAAAAGCAGCGGGCGGCCACGGCCGCCCGGGGAAGAGGGAATTAATTGTAGAGCGTGCTGTCATCAAACAGGTGGTTTGCGCCGGAGCTGGCGATCAGCTGCCGCGCCACCGGGTCACGCAGGGTGGTGCGCTGGGCGGCGGCCGGTTTCAGGCCGGAGAGATCCTGGCGGGTCTGGGTGGTGAAGCCAATTTTCTGGCTATCGACCTGCATCGTGATAACCTGTTGGTTCGCCAGCGCTGCCAGAGGGCTGGCGGCCGAGAGCAGGGCCGCAATAAGCAGAGTAACGGTTTTCATGGTGAATGTTCCCATCAGGACGAGTCCCGTGGTGGCCGGTCTGCGGCCGTCAGAAGCGCCGTTATCATCGGCGGGGGTGGCGGTCTGTGTGGCCCGGCAGGGTGGGAGTCGTCAATTGTTTAACGATCGATAACAAAATTATAAACACTCCTCGACACACCTGCCACCGTTTTTTATAATGATCATTAATAAATATTTTCTGACCTAATCACAGCAGTGATAAGAGGAGCGTGTATGAGCACTGAAAATATGGCACTGGCCAAAAAATGCCGCGGACGCCCCAAGCAGTTTGACCGTGATGACGCCCTGAACAAGGCCCTGAAACTCTTCTGGAAATATGGTTACGAAGCGACGTCGCTGGCCGATCTGGTGGAAGCCACCGGGGCCAAGGCACCGACGCTGTATGCCGAATTCGGGAATAAAGAGGGGCTGTTCCGCGCGGCGGTTGAGCACTACCTCACGCTGTTTGTGGAGACCAGCAACCGCGCGCTGATGCAGTCCGACGTGCCGCTGCGCCAGGCGATTGAAGAGTACCTGCGCGCCGCCGCCGCGCTGTTCACTGACTGCGACAACCCCTCCGGCTGCTTTATGGTCTGTACTTCCGCCACGCTGTCTGCCGCGTCTGAGGAGATCGCCTCGATGCTGCGCTCGCGCCACCATTTGCAGGAGGAGACGCTGAGCGAGTTCCTGGACAGCAAAAAAGAGACCGGCGAGCTGTCGCCTAAGGTGTCGAGCCGGATTCTGGCGAAATACCTGAACTGCACGGTGCAGGGGATGTCGGTGCAGGCGCGTGATGGGGCCAGCCGTGCCGAGCTGAACCAGCTGGTGGATGTGGTGATGGCAATCTGGCCGCAGCTGATCGCCTTTGAGGCGCAGCCCGTTACCGCTGCCTGAGGCCTTAGTGATGGAGGCATTACGCCAGCGGATTGAGCGGCAGGTGCTGAGCATTACCGGCCTGTCGCTTGGCGGCATCGATCTGGAACACCCGCCCGGCGACCCGGGGCTGTTTGGCCCGGATTCTGTAACCTGGCGCATTCACGGCGATTTTACCTCAATGCTCTGCGGCGGCGTCTCTGCGCTGCTGTTGCAGATGCTGCATCCGCTGGCGCTGGCCGGCGTCTGGGATCACTCCAATTTCCGCGACGACATGCTCGGCCGCCTGCGCCGCACCAGTCAGTTTATCTCCGGCACCACCTTCGGGGCGACGGCCGATGCTGAGCGCCTGATCCAACGGGTGCGCGCGATTCACGATCAGGTCAGCGGGCAGGACGCGCACGGCACGGCCTATACGGCCAGCGACCCGGCGCTGCTGGTCTGGGTGCATGTGGCCGAGACCTATAGTTTTCTGCAATCCCACCTGCGTTACCGGAACCCGCACCTTCCCCCAGCCGATCAGGACGCCTACTACCGCGAGGCGGCGCGCGTCGCCTATGCGCTGGGAGCCGGGCCGCTGCCGGAGAGCGTGGCGGCGGTAGAGGCTTATCTGGCGCAGATGCGCCCGCAATTGCGGTATGACGCCCGCACCGCCGAGGTGGTGCGGGTGCTGCTTAGCGCCCCGGCCCCCAGCCGCCTGGCCGCGCCGTTCGGCGCGCTGATGATGCAGGCGGGCATCGACCTGCTGCCGGGCTGGGCGGCGGCACAGCTCCGGCTGCCGATCTCCCCGGCCCGCCGCCGCGCCGTGCGTTTCGGCACCCGCCGCCTGGCGCGGCTGCTGCGCTGGGCGGTGAGGAATGGGTCGTGGCACCGGGCGATGCGGAGAATGGGGAGATTGTGAAGGGGGGGGGCCGCCCCCTTGAACCCTGGGGGGTGGGCGTATTGGCATACGCCGGGCGTAATTTAGCATGTATCGGTTGCTACATGCGGTTATGTGGCTGGGGTTAAAGGGGGATCGAGGTATGTTGCGTTGGCATACGCCCGCACGCTTTCTGCGGCCCCGCTGCCGCCACCGCGCAAGGGGCGCGTAGGCGCGCGCCC
>NZ_PJZH01000028.1 GCF_002858715.1 Chimaeribacter coloradensis
TACGGATTAACAGTCCGCCGTTCTACCGACTGAACTACAGAGGAATCGTGTGAACGGGGCGGATAATAGCGGCCTGCTGCGGCGCTGTCAAAGGGTTGTCACAAAAAGTGGTGCGTTTGACGCTATTTTGCCCACGTCGTTGATATTTTTAGCGATTTGGCGGCGCACACCGGTGCGCCGCCCGCGTTTAACGGCGGCTGAGGGTCAGCTGGTAACGGTAGACCGGCGCACTCAGCAGGAAATCGGCATGCACACTCGGGCTCCAGGAGTCATCGCCGCCGACGCCCATGTGCGCGCCGTCCAGATGCAGCCAGGTGCCCGGCTCGTCACGCAGCAGGTGGCGGTGGCTGGTGGTGGTCAGCTGTTCGCGGCTGTGGCGGCTCAGGCTGAAGTGGAAGCGGCCGTCGATCTGCCAGCTGCCGTACGCCAGTTGCCGGGTGTCACAGCGCAGGCCGTTTTCCGTCGGGAAGACATAGGGTGTGCTCATCGCCGCCAGCGGCAGGTGCCAGCGGCCGTGCTGCGCCGCCAGTTTCCTGTCCGGGTAGTTTTCATGCGGGCCGAGGCCGAGCCATTCCGCCTGTTCTGCCACCGCCGCCAGCCGGGTTCGCAGGCCGATGCGCGGCGGCGGCACGTTGCCTGCGACCTCCACGGTGACATCAATATGCAGCTGCCCCTGAAGGTCAATCAGCCAGGTTTTGCGGCTGCGCAGCACGCCGAGGCCGTTCGCCAGGTAGAGGTGATCGCTGCTGAGCTGCACCCCCTGCGGCACCGGTGCGGCACTGAACGCCAGCAGCTGCGCTGCAAGCTCATACAGCCCGGCCGCTTTCCAGCGCTCGGCCCAGGCGTTCGGGTCGATGCGCGTCACCTCGCTGACGCCGATGTCATTGTCCAACGGGGCACGCACGAATTCATCCGTCAGCGGCGAGAGCAGGCCCGCTTCGCCACGTTGCGTCCACTGTTGCAGCGTGCCGTGCACGCGGTCGAACTGCCAGCACTGGTCGCCGTGGCGCACCTCATAACGCTCATCGCTTATCTGCAACACCGGTGAGGCCCCGGCGGGCGGGGTGGGCGGCAGGGCCAGCGTCTGCGGCAGCGGCCACTGATCCCAGGCGCTGCGGTGCCCGGCCTCTGACCAGGCGGTCGCGGCGGGCTGGACAACCGCGACATTCAGCCAGCACTCCCGGTCAGCGGGCCAGGCGGCGTCCAGCGTCACCTGCTGTACGCCGCCCGGCGGCAGGTCAAGGGGCAATTCCCCCCCGGCCAGCACGTTGCCCGCCTGCTCAATCCGCCACTGCAACTGCTCGTTGTCGCTGTGGCGGAACAGATATTCGCTGCGGATCTCCAGCGCCAGCGGGTCAGTGCCGGTCAGGCGGAACTGGAAGAACTGCTGCGCGCGCTGCGCCTCAAACAGCGACGGGTGCGGGGTGCGGTCAGCGAACACCAGCCCGTTCATGCAGAACTGGCGATCGTTGGGGGTGTCGCCAAAATCACCGCCGTAGGCCTGCCACGGCGTGCCGTGGTCGTCGAGCCGGGTCAGGGACTGATCGGCCCAATCCCAGACGAAGCCGCCCTGTAGCCGTGGGTGCTGGCGGAAAGCGCGCCAGTAGCGGTCGAAACCGCCGAAGCTGTTGCCCATCGCGTGGGCGTACTCGCACAGGATCAGCGGGCGCGTCTCGCCCGGCAGTCCGATCCACTTCGCCAGCGACCATTTCGGCACCGCCGGGAAGGGCTGGTCTTCATCCACGCGCGCATACATCGGGCAGATGATGTCAGTGGCGGCGCTGTTGGCCCCGCCGCCCTCATACTGCACCGGGCGGGTCGGGTCAGCGGATTTCACCCAGCGGTAGAGCGCATCATGGGTGCTGCCGTGGCCGGACTCATTGCCCAGCGACCAGAGGATAATGCAGGCGTGGTTGCGGTCGCGCTGCACCATGCGCGTGACGCGCTCGCTGAACGCCGCAAACCAGCGCGGGTCGTCGGACAGGCGGTTCATCGGCTGCATGCCGTGGGTCTCAATGTTCGCCTCATCCACCACATACAGCCCGTAGCGGTCGCAGAGCTGGTACCAGCGCGGCACGTTCGGGTAGTGGGAGCAGCGCACCGCGTTGAAGTTGTGCTGCTTCATCAGCACGATGTCCCGGATCATCGTCGCCTCATCCATCACCTGGCCGCGATCCGGGTGGTGCTCGTGGCGGTTGGTGCCGCGGATCAGCAGCGGCTGGCCGTTCAGCGTCAGCAGCCCGTTCTCAATCGCCACCTGCCGGAAACCGGCGTCATAGGCTTCCGCCTCCAGCAGATCGCCGGAAACCGGGCAGAGCGACACCACCACCCGGTAGAGGTGCGGTGTCTCCGCGCTCCAGAGCCGCGGCTGCGCCACCGGCAGGCGCAGGGTGACGCGGTCATGGTAGTGGCCGCGCTCGTCCACCGGGCCGCTGCCGAAGGGGCGGCAGAGCATCGCCACCTGCTGGTCGCCGTCCCACAGTGACACCGCCACCTGGTAGTCTGCCTGCTGTTCCGGCGTCAGATTGGCGTGCACCTCGGCCACCAGTTCCCCCTGGTGGAACCCGGCCGCCAGCGGCGTGCTCAGGCGCACATCGGTGAGGTGTACCGCGGGTTTATGCAGCAGCGTGACATCGCGGAAGATGCCGCTCATACGCCACATGTCCTGATCTTCCAGATAGCTGCCCGCACACCAGCGCAGCACCATCACCGCCAGCCGGTTCTCGCCCTCATGCAGGAACGGCGTCAGGTCAAATTCGGCGGGCAGGCGGCTGTCCTGCGAGAACCCGACAAACTGCCCGTTGCACCAGAGGTAGAACGCCGCGTTGACGCCGTCGAAAATGATGCGCGTCTGCCCGGCGGCCAGCCAGCCCTCCGGCACCCGTACCCGGTGCGAGTAGCAGCCGGTGGGGTTCTCCGCCGGCACATAGGGCGGGTTAACCGGGATCGGGTACTGCACGTTGGTGTAGATCGGCGCGTCAAAGCCCGCCAGCTGCCAGTTGGACGGCACCGCCAGCACCCCGGCCTCCGGCAGGTCGGCCTCCAGCCAGCTTTCCGGCACCGCCTCCGGGCGCGGGAAATAGCTGAACGCCCAGTCGCCGTTCAGGCTGTGGCGGCTGGGCGAGGGGGCGTCGTCCCGGGCTTCCTGCGGGTCACGCCAGCTGGCAAACGGCGGGTGGGCCGGCAGCCGGTTCAGGTGGGTGATCACCGGGGATTCCCAGGCGCGGGCGGCCAGCAGATCGGCCAGGGAACAGCGGGGTACAGCAGCAGAATCAGCACTCATCACAGGCTCCGGCAGTAAAATGTTATGCGCTCACAATTGAGCGTTACACTGCCTGCGGCGCGGGGAACTGTAAAGCCGGAGGCGGGCAGGGGGTGAACCGGGTCACACTTTATGAATGCCGCAGGGGAGGGAAAGAAGGGGGCATCCGTTGCCCCCGCGAGAAGCCGTTACGGCATGGTGACAACCATTTTCCAGCCGTTGGGGGTGCCGTCCGCGTTGACGTAGAGGATGCCGTTGCCGGAACCCGCTTTGCCGATCCGCTCATTCAGCGTGCCGGCCGGGTAGACCGGGAAGGTGTGGTTGGGGTTCTTCCAGCCGGAGACGGTTTTCGCCTGGCAGCCCCGGCTGATAAAGCTGATGTTGCCGGTGCAGCTGAAGCTGTCGAACGTCACGTTGTAAAACTGCACCGATGCCCCGGAGACCAGCGCGGCGGTGGCGATATGGCCGCCGTTAACGATCGCCGTGGACTGGTACGCCCCGGCAAAGGTGCCGGTGAAGATACAGTTGTTGAAGGTCACCGGCATATAGCCGTTGCTGGCCACTTTGGTGCCGTTCACCTTGCCGGTGATCTTGGTGTCGTAGAAGGTGATGTTGCCGAGGATATTGCTGCTCAGAGAGATGTCTTTCAGCTCGCCCTTGATGATCTTGACATTCTGCGCGTTGTAGCGGAAATCGAGCTTTTCCACCGTTGGGTTGATGATGGTGACATCGCGCTCCACCATCAGCAGGTCATCAATTTCCGGTTCCGCCAGCGTCATGTGGGAGGCCGGGGCGGCGATGTACCAGCTGCCGAAGCGGCAACTGCTGAAGACCGACTTGGTGCCATAGCTGGTGCTGCACACCGCGCCGGAGGCGTTGAAGTTCCTGATCTCCGCCCGGTCGGTGCCGATATTCACCGACAATTTGGTGGTGACGCCCGGTTTCTGGCCGGTGGTGGAGTCATCCAGCGCGGCGTCCATAAACACCTGGTTGATGGTGCTGTTGCCGATGATGATGCTGTGGTTCTGGTACTTCAGGCCGGAGGCCAGCCCGGTGGTGCCGTCATCTTCGGTGAGCACGATCAGCCGCTCGGCGTGGATGTTGTCAAACATGTTGCGGACGTTGTTGTTGATGAAAATGCCGCGGTGGTAGGCCTGCTCACACTGGATGGAGTTGATATGGGTGGCGTTGAAGGTGTCACCGGAGGAGCCGATCTCCAGCGCCCACTTTTTCACATTGCCGCAGCGCTCCACGCTGAGCCGCTCGAAGGTGGAATCCCAGACCGAATCCATGTTGATGCCGGTGCCGTTGAAGCCGCTGACGCGGATATGGCCGCCGACGAACCACTGCCCCTTGATGTAAACGCCGTTCAGCTCGGTGTCGCGGCTGTCGCAGTCCACCACCAGGTCACCGTCAATCACCAGCCGGCTGCTGCGGCCGCTGTTGGGTTTGTCGGTAGGGTCGCCCATGATGAGGGCGTAATCGCCGTCAAAGTTTTTCGGGTTGATCTTAAAGCGGCCGGAATCATCAGACATGATCCGCTTAACCAGGGTGAAATCGAGCGTGCCGCTGACCCGCCACGGCCCGTTCTGGAACACCACCGTTTTATTGGCCGAGGCTTTCAGGTAAGCGCGCATATGCTGGGTGCAGTCTTTGGTGCCGCCGGGGGTGCAGCCGAAATCCACCGGCAACAGCTGCTCGGCCACCCGGTGCCAGCGGTGGCCGCCCTTGGTGACAATATATTCGCCGTTATCATCGGGGGAGGTTTTATCATTCATCAGCGCCACAAAGGGGCCGCCGCCGCTGGGTTTCCCGCCATTGGTCAGCCAGTCCGAATAATAACTGATCACCATAATAAACTGCCCGTCTTTGGTGGGTTCAATGGTGCGAAGGGTGGCAATATCTTTGCAACTGTCCATCAGGCATTCCTCATGATAAATAGGGGAAGGAAATAGATACGTCAGGTGATCACCCCTGTAGTTGTAATTGAGGCGTGCGGCGGCGTCCATTGAATTACAGCGGAATAATTCTTATTGATTTATCTGACTGTTTTGCTTGTTTTTTAACGTAATTTTTAATTTTTATGGGAAATCGTGTCGTTGCTGATGCCAGGGTAAAGTGTTATTTACCGATAATGTGTCAACCGCCCAGAGGGAAATTAGCGTGCAGTCACAAATTCCCGCGAAATAATGCCGGATTAATTATTCAGCGGGCATAAAGCATTAAGAGGAAATAAAGGGTGGGGTGCCGGACGCGGCAAAAAAAGAGAAAAGCAAAAAGCCCGCACAGTTTCCTGCGCGGGCTTCTTTAAATCTGGCTCCTCTGACTGGACTCGAACCAGTGACATACGGATTAACAGTCCGCCGTTCTACCGACTGAACTACAGAGGAATCGTGTGAACGGGGCGGATAATAGCGGCCTGCCGGAGGCTTGTCAAAGCCCGGTTTTCGTTTGCAGAACTGTTTGCTGCAACCTTCGCCAATCTGTCTGCGGCGTAACCACCCGCTGTGCGGGCGTGCCATAAGTTTGCATTATGCTGGTGCAGGGTGCGCACCCTCGCCCGGTAGCCGGGAACGCCGGAGCAGCGGGGGAGAACGGGTTTCCCGTTAGATTCCGGGTGATTAGCCTAACCTATGGCCCGTGGCCACCGGGTTGGCCTGTTTCTTGCTGTCTCTCTTCAGGTTATTCCTTTCCTGATGCATTTGGAGGCAGCGATGAATTTAAGACGGTTAAAATACTTTGTGAAAATCGTCGAGATCGGCAGTCTGACCCAGGCGGCGGAGATCCTGCACATTGCCCAGCCTGCGCTGAGCCAGCAACTGGCGACGCTGGAGGGCGAGCTGCGGCAGCAGCTGCTGATCCGCACCAAGCGCGGCGTCACGCCCACTGAGGCGGGGAATATCCTCTATGCCCATGCGCAGACCATCCTGCGCCAGTGTGAACAGGCGCATAACGCGGTGACCGGCGTTGGGCAGGCGCTCAGCGGGCCGGTGTCGGTGGGGCTGGCCCCCGGCCCGGCGGCCGCCCAGCTGGCGTTGCCGCTGTTGCAGGCAGTTCGCGGGCAGCACCCCGGCATCATGCTCTCCCTGAATGAAAACGTCGGCAGTGCGTTGAATGAGGCGCTGGTCAACGGGCGGATCGACATGGCGGTGCTCTACGGCAACAAAGCCATCAGCGGCCTGAGCATCACGCCGCTGATGAAAGAGGATCTCTGCCTGGTGGGCAGCGCTGCGGTGCCGAACCCCGGCGCGTTTGTCGAGCTGTCAGAAGTAGCGAAACTTAGCCTGTTCCTGCCGCGCAGCTATCACGTGATGCGCACCCTGATCGATGAAGCGCTGGCGTTGCGCCGTTTGCAGGCCAACGTGGTGGGGGAGATCGAATCCATCCCGACCCTGGCGGCCGCGGTGGCGGGCGGGCTGGGCGCGACCATTCTGCCGGAGTCAGCGGCGCGGGCGCTGGCCGGCCCGGCGCGCGCCTGGGTGTCACGCATTACCAGCCCGGCGTTGCAGGTTCCGCTCTCCCTCTGCCTCTCCGACAGCCTGCCGCTCTCCGCTGCCGCCGCGGCGGTGAAAACGATTCTGTTGTCGCTGATCCATGAGTCCGCCCCCGAGGCGCGGATGGCGGCGGTGGCGTAAAGGTGCAAAAAGAGCGGGATAAAAAATGAGTAAAAAAAAGACTTTGCAGGAAGTGCGTTTGTAAATCATTATTTGAAATGTGGTTTCACTCACCTTCTCGCAGGTCAATCTTGGACGTCATCAATGCCGTGCGCCAGCGCGTTGCCCGCACACGCTGGTATACCAACCGTAAAAGTTACCGGGTGCTGTTCTGGCGTGAGATCACGCCGCTGGCCGTGCCTATTTTCCTGGAGAACACCTGCGTCCTGCTGATGGGGGTGCTCAGCACCTTCCTGGTCAGCTGGCTCGGCAAAGAGGCGATGGCCGGGGTCGGGCTGGCGGACAGCTTCAACATGGTGATCCTCTCCTTCTTCGCGGCGGTGGATCTCGGCACCACGGTGGTGGTGGCCTTCAGCCTCGGCAAGCGTGACCGCAAACGGGCGCGGGCGGCGGCGCGCCAGTCCCTGGTGCTGATGACCCTGGTCTCTGTGCTGCTGGCGGGCGGCATCCACCTCGCCGGGGAGCAGATCATCGATGTGATTGCCGGGGCGGCCACCCCGGAAGTGAAAGTGCTGGCGCTCTCCTATTTGCAGACCACCGTCTGGAGCTACCCGGCAGCGGCGATCGCCCTGATCGGCAGCGGCGCGCTGCGCGGCGCGGGCAACACCAAGATCCCGCTGTTGATCAACGGCGGCATGAACATCCTTAACATCATCATCAGCAGCCTGCTGATCTACGGCCTGTTTGGCTGGGGCGGCATGGGCTTTGTCGGGGCCGGGCTGGGGCTGACCATCTCCCGCTATATCGGCGCGATCGCCATCATCTATGTGCTGATGATCGGCTTTAACCCGGCGCTGCACATCTCCCTGCGCAGCTATTTTACCCCGCTGAAGTGGAACATCCTGTGGGAGGTGCTGGGCATCGGCCTGCCCGCCAGCATTGAGTCGGTGCTGTTTAACAGCGGCAAACTGCTGACGCAGATGTTCGTCTCCGGCATGGGCACCAACGTGATCGCCGGTAACTTTATCGCCTTCTCCATCGCCTCGCTGATTAACCTGCCGGGCAACGCCCTTGGTTCCGCCTCCACCATTATTGTCGGCAAGCGGCTCGGCAAAGGGCAGGTCGGGCAGGCGGAGCGGCAGTTGCGCCATGTGTTCTGGCTCTCCACGTTTGGGCTGACGCTGATCGCCTGGAGCACCGCGCCCTTTGCCGGGCTGTTCGCCTCGTTCTACACCCGCGAGGAGGATGTCAAAGAGGTGGTGAAACACCTGATCTGGCTGAACGCGCTGTTTATGCCGATCTGGGCCGCCTCCTGGGTGCTGCCGTCCGGGCTGAAGGGCGCGCGGGATGCGCGCTTCGCCATGTGGGTATCGATGCTCGGCATGTGGGGCTGCCGCGTGGTGGCCGGTTACACGCTGGGGATTGTGCTCGGCCTCGGCGTGGTGGGGGTCTGGCTCGGCATGTTCTGTGACTGGATGGTGCGCGGCGCCTTCTTCTACTGGCGGATGGTCAGCGGCCGCTGGCTGTGGAAATACCCGCGGCTGAAGCAGGGCGAAGTGGCCCCGGAGCCGGTGAAAACGCGCTGGCTGAAGGCCCGTAACCCGCGTTAGCCTCAGGCCGGCTGGCCGTCCATCACCGCCAGCAGGGTATCCAGCAGGCCGGGGAAGCGGGCGTCGAGATCCTCACGGCGCAGGGAGATCAGGTTCTCCCGCCCCTGCGGCCGCTGCCAGATGACGCCGCTGTCACGCAACACCCGCCAGTGGTGGGTCATGGTGGATTTCGCCACATCCCGCCGCAGCGCGCCGCATGCCTGTTCACCTTCGCGCGCCAGCGCCCGCACAATCTCCAGCCGCAGCGGGTTGCCCAACGCCAGCAGCACATTTTCCAGGCGTATCTGATCCGTTTCCGGGTGGTTGGCAATCATAGTTTTCCTGTTGAGGTTGAGATCGGCGGCAGGCTGCGCCGCCGGGCCGCTACTATAGCAAATCCCCTCGTTTCTTACGTGTGGTTAATTTTAGCGCAAATAGTTCGACTATACACGTACAGTTGTATTATGCTGAGGTCAGTTGTTCTGCGGGCGGCAATGGTGCCGCCCGTTAAACGTCATCCTGACTAAGGACGCATCATGCCCCGGACCCTTCCCATCGAACGTTATCGCAACATCGGCATCTCCGCGCACATCGATGCCGGTAAAACCACCACTACCGAGCGCATCCTGTTCTACACCGGGATGAGCCACAAGCTGGGGGAGGTGCACGATGGCGCGGCAACCACAGACTGGATGGCGCAGGAGCAGGAGCGCGGCATTACCATCACCTCGGCGGCGGTGAGCTGCTTCTGGCCGGGGATGGATAACAGCGCGGAGCCGCACCGCATCAACATCATCGATACGCCCGGGCACGTTGACTTCACCATCGAGGTGGAGCGCTCCATGCGCGTGCTGGACGGCGCGGTGATGGTGTATGACGCGGTAGGCGGCGTGCAGCCGCAGTCAGAAACCGTGTGGCGGCAGGCCAACAAATACCATGTGCCGCGGCTGGCGTTCGTCAACAAAATGGACCGCGCCGGGGCCGACTTCTTCCGCGTGGTGCAGATGATGGTTGACCGCCTGAAGGCCAGCCCGGTGCCGGTTGTGATCCCCATCGGCAGCGAGGAGCAGTTCAGCGGCGTGGTAGACCTGAACAAAATGCGTGCCATCTACTGGGACGACGCCACCCAGGGCATGACCTTCCGCTATGCGCCGGTGCCGGAGGAACTCCTGCCCACCGCCCGGGAATGGCGCGAGAAGATGGTGTCCGCTGCGGCGGAGGCCACGGAAGCGCTGATGGATAAATACCTGGAGCAGGGCGACCTGGATGAGCAGGAGGTCACGCTCGGGCTGCGGCTGCGTACCCTCGCCGGGGAGATCCAGCCGATGCTGTGCGGCAGCGCCTTCAAAAACAAAGGGGTACAGCGGATGCTCGACGCCGTGATCGAGCTGATGCCGTCGCCGGTGGATGTCCCGGCCGTGCAGGGCGTGGATGAGCGGGGCCAGCCGGCAGAGCGCCATGCAGCGGATGAGGAGCCCTTCTCCGCGCTGGCCTTCAAGCTGATGACTGACCCCTACGTCGGCCAGCTCACCTTTGTGCGGGTCTACTCCGGTGTGCTGCGCAAAGGGGACAGCGTCTTCAACGCGGTGAAAGGCAAGAAAGAGCGCATCGGCCGCATTGTGCAGATGCACGCCAATGACCGGCACGAGGTGGATGAGATCCGCGCCGGGGACATCGCCGCCTGCGTCGGGCTGAAAGAGGCCACCACCGGGGAAACGCTCTGCGACCCGCAGGCGGTGATCACCCTGGAGCGGATGGAGTTCCCGGAGCCGGTGATTTCGCTCGCCATTGAGCCGAAAACCCAGGGCGACCAGGAGAAGATGGGCATCGCCCTGCAGCGGCTGGCGGCCGAGGATCCCTCTTTCCGCCTGCATACCGATGAGCAGTCCGGGCAGAGCATCATCTCCGGCATGGGCGAATTGCATCTGGAGATCATCGTTGACCGGATGCGGCGTGAGTTCGGCGTGGAGGCCAACATCGGCCGCCCGCAGGTGACCTACCGCGAAACCATCCGCAAAACGGTGCGCGACGTCGAAGGCAAGTTTGTGCGTCAGTCCGGCGGCAAGGGGCAGTATGGCCATGTGGTGCTGACGCTGGAACCCCTGCCGCCCGGCAGCGGCTTCCGCTTTGAGGATGCCACCAAAGGCGGCGTGGTGCCGCGCGACTATATCCCGTCGGTGGAGAAGGGCATCCGCGAAGCGCTGAACAACGGCATTCTGGCGGGCTACCCGGTGGTGGATCTCAAGGCCACGCTGACCTTCGGCTCCTACCATGAGGTGGACTCCTCAGAGATGGCGTTCCGTATGGCGGCGATTTTCGGCTTTAAAGCGGCGGCCAGGCAGGCTGACCCGGTGATTCTGGAGCCGGTAATGAAAGTCGAGGTGGAGACGCCGGAAGAGTACGCGGGCGGGGTAATGGGCTACCTCTCGTCACGCCGCGGCACGGTGCAGGGCATGGATGAGCTGCACGGCGCGCGGGTGATCCGCGCAGAAGTGCCGCTCTCGGAGATGTTCAGCTACGCCACCACGCTGCGATCCATGACGCAGGGACGCGCCTCCTACAGCATGGAGTTCGACCACTATGCCGAAGCGCCGCGCAACGTGGCCGACGCCATCATTGCCACGCGGGGAAATGCGTAAACAGGTAACAGCAGTGCGTTGACCCATGCCGCGCCGGGCTGCCCCGGTGCGGCATTTTTTTACAGCGCCCACGCTCGCCGGCAGGCGTTGACCTCCGCCGGTGAAGAGAGAAACAGGGTCGGCAGCGTGCAGCCAGCGAGGCATTGCCGGTGCCTTTTCCTGTTCTGCGGCGTGGTCACAATCAGGTACTTCAGCATCTCAAGGGTAATGCGATCCCGTTGATTTCCCATCGCAATGCCGCCCACCCGCTCACGTTCAAACAGCGTGCGGCGCACATAACGCAGCAGCATCTGCGGTAACGCGATATCCAGCAGGATCACCCCGGTCGCCCGTTCCAGCCGTTCCGTCAGGCAGCGGGTGTAATTCCCCTCCATCACCCAGCGTTCCTCCTGGATTGCCGCACGATGCAGCGCCAGAAACTGCGCCTCCGGCCGGGGCTGCCAGCGGGTATGGGGGAGGTGATAGAGCTGGTCAAGGTGCACCACCGGGCAGCCGCGCTGATGGGCGATGGCGTGCGCCAGGGTCGATTTGCCGCTGTTTGACGGGCCAAGGATGCACAGCCGCGGGCCGAGGTCAGCAAGGGGGAGAAATGCAGTCATGAGAAGCCCGTTAACGGTAGAAAGGGAACAGTGTAAAGCCGGAACCGGCAAGCCGCTATTTTTGATAAGAATGAAAGAACAGGACAGGCAGAAACGAAAAAAGCCTGCTTTAAAAGCAGGCTTTCCGAATTTGGCTCCTCTGACTGGACTCGAACCAGTGACATACGGATTAACAGTCCGCCGTTCTACCGACTGAACTACAGAGGAATCGTGTGAACGGGGTGCATAATAACGGGGTGCCCCGGCCTTGTCAAAGCAGAAAAAAGCGCAACGGTGCGTTTGCTGTCATTATGAACAACCCGGGGAAAATACCGTCAGAACCTGCGCCTTATTTACCCGGCGCGTGATAAATCACAGGGTTGAGGCGCAGACGCGGCCCGGGCAGGACGATGAGGGCGGGCAGAAACGAAAAAAGCCTGCTTTAAAAGCAGGCTTTTCGAATTTGGCTCCTCTGACTGGACTCGAACCAGTGACATACGGATTAACAGTCCGCCGTTCTACCGACTGAACTACAGAGGAATCGTGTGAACGGGGCGCATCATATCCAGACACCCCGACCCTGTCAACGGCAAAATCACACAACGTTGCTGACTGC
This sequence comes from Chimaeribacter coloradensis, assembly GCF_002858715.1. Lineage (GTDB taxonomy): Bacteria > Pseudomonadota > Gammaproteobacteria > Enterobacterales > Enterobacteriaceae > Chimaeribacter > Chimaeribacter coloradensis. The sequence continues at coordinate 12,299 of NZ_PJZH01000028.1, forward strand.
TCAGCAACTAAACAACCGGCCGTTGCAGGCGCGCCAGCGGGTCTTGCCGGTAGAAAGCGGCAAAATGGGGGTAGAGCGCCGGGAAACGCCCGGCCAGCAGCTCCGGCGCACTGAAGAAATATTCCGAGAGCACGGCGAAGCACTCTGCCGGGTCAGTGGCGGCGTAGGCGTCCAGGCTGGCCGCCTCTTCCCCCACCAGATCGATCTCCTCCTGGATGGCGTCCATCGCGGCGTGCAACTGCTGCTCCCAACCGGCGACGCTGCGCAGCGGGATCGGCGGCACGCCGTTGACCACGCCGCCGTTGCGCAGATCCAGCTTATGCGCCACCTCGTGCACCACCAGGTTAAACCCGGAGAGGTCAAAGGAGTCCTGCACATCCTGCCAGTTCAGCACCACCGGCCCCTGTTCCCAGCTCTGCCCGGCGTGCGTCACCGGCCCGCTGTGCACCAGCCCGGCCTCATCTTCCCAGACATCCTCCACCAAAAACGGTGCCGGGTAGATCAGCACATCATGGAAGCCGTTCAGCCACGCCAGCCCGAGTGACATCACCGGCAGCGCAAACAGCAGCGCCAGCCGCGCCTGCATCAGCGGGGTCAGTGCCAGCCCTTCGAGCGGCACCAGCCGCTTTTGCCGTAAAAACTGGGCGGCCAGCTGGGTGAGCTGCGCTTTTTCGTCGTCATTAAACGGGGCGAACAGCGGGATCGCCAGCGCCTCCGGCCACTGATCAAACGGGGGAGGGGAGGGGGAAGTTACTTTCCACGGCCACTTAATCATCATCTTGCTCGCAAAGTGATCACTCGAACGTCCGGGCACCGGTTAGTGCTGTAAAAATGCCGCAAAACAGGGCATGATGGCAACCGCAATTACGGAGAGATGCCGGAGCGGCTGAACGGACCGGTCTCGAAAACCGGAGTAGGGGTAACTCTACCGGGGGTTCAAATCCCCCTCTCTCCGCCACTATTCAAGCACTTACGCTGCTCCCTGTCTGTGATAAACCTCCCGCCTGACTCTTTTTTCGCTGTTTGTTTCCCTTTTTCCTCCTTTTGTTTCACCTGACGATAATAATCTGTTCTTTATTTGCGTTTTCCTGCGCCTGAAACACTCTCCGGCTGCAACCCGGCGGCATACTGCGCGCTGATGGCGGCGGCATGGTTCAGGGCATTCGCCTGCGCCAGGTAGCCTTTGCGGCGGGCGTGCTGCGCCTGCTGCCGCAGATGTGCCACCAGCTTCCCGGCGGCGCGCGCTTCGATATCCGCAATCACCGCATTGGTGACCGGCAGATCCCGCAGGGCACCCCCCAGCGCCTCAATGGCAAATATCACCCGGCCGCACCCGGCCAGCTTGCGCGCCGCCGTGAGCCGGGTTTTCAGCGCCGCATTCTCCGCCGCCAGCGCCAGATAGGCCGCGGTGGCTGCTTTACTGCCTGGTTTCTTCTCTGCTGTCACTGCACGCATGGTCGCCTCCGGCTACAGGGCCGCTGTCAGGTAAAAGATCACACTGAGAAAAAGTTAAGCGCAGGGTGTATTTTTTGTCAACCTAAAGCTTATAAAAGAGGGGCGGCGACACAGCGGGTGCCGCCGGAAAGAGGCGGGTCAGAAAGGGCGTTTTCGGCGCTGCAGGTAGCTTTCGGTGAGGTCATCCAGCTCTTTCAGCCGCCGCTCAAACACCTGCAACATATTCTCCTGTTCCAGATCCGGCAGTTGATCGAAGAGATCCAGCATCCGCTGCTGGCGTGAGGTCAGGCCCGAGGCGGGCTCAACCTCTTCACCCAATAGCCAGAGCAGCGGCACGCCAAGCGTGCTGCAGAGCCGCATGGCAGAGGTTTTGCTGATCTGCCCGCGGCGGTACCAGCCATTCACGGACTGCGGGCTGACCCCGGCAATGCGGGCCATCTCCGCTTTGGAGATACCCTTCATCTTCAGCAACTCATCCAGCCGCGCTGCCAGGGCCGGTTCACAACGGTTTAATGGTTTCATCAATCGAGTATACCATAAGGTTTATGCTTATAAATAAGCTTTTAGTTGAGATAATTGTAAGCCTTGAGCTTAGGTGCTATGCTGATCATGCGCGGCCTGAGGGGCGAAACAGGCGATCTCACTGAGAAAAATGAGCCGCCGGGCACCCCGGCCACGCCCCCGGTGGGCGAGCGGTTACCGGTATTGTGAGCCTGAAGCGGGAGGCGGTAAATACTCCTTGCCGGGCGTGTTGGCCCCCGTCGCGCCCCCGTTTTAGCGCGTTATCCGCCAGGCAGGCAAACCGGCATCGCATTTTATTGATGCCGGCCGGTCACGGCAGGCCGCCCGGAAAGGGTGCGCCCGGCCCTGAAGTAAGCGCCGCTGATTTGATGGATAAGCTATTCAGGTCTTAGATATAAATTCGCGCGAAAGGATTAAATGGACAGGCCCCCGCAGGGGATGAACAATTAATCGGAACGATGGCTATGACATTCGACAATTTACGTGAATTTATTGCGGCCGGGGGGCGGTATGAGCTTTATACCGATGGCGAGGAGGTGATCTGGGTGTTACCTCTTGCAGACGATCAAATTATCATCACACCGGAGTCGTATGAGGCGCTGCTGAACCAATACGGCTATAAAATCGTCCCGATGTAACCGGGCCGGAGGGTGCGCCGTCAGAGAGCGGGCAGGCGCACCCGTGCCGCCGGTACATGCAGGCCTGGAGGTGCTTATGTTGCTCCCTGAACCCGACTGGTTTTCCCACCTGTTACAGGCCGGTGCCTGGCTGGCCAACCATCCCCTTGGTTTTTTTACCGGCCTCTCCGCGTTTATTGTCTCCTGCTGGTCAGGGCTGGCCGAAGGGCGGCGCGGCGCGCAGCTGCTGGTGGGCGGCCTGGTCTGCGTGCTGACCACGCTGGCGGTGGTGGCGGCGATGCGTTCCAGCGGGCTGCACGCCTCCTGGATGCCGATCGTCGGGATTTTTGTCGGTTTCGTCGGCGCTGACCGCATCCGGGAGGCTATCCTTTCCGCCTGGGAGAGCCGGAAAATCCCGCCGTTTATCGATTCCGAAAAGAAGTAACCCCGCAGCGAATGGCCGTCAACCGCTTGAATTTCAGGGGAACGGCCCCCATATCAGGTGTCCGGCATTCACAGTGACAAGGAAAAACCGATGGGCATCAGTGAAAAAGAACGTCTGCGACGGCAACTGAATGAAAAACACCGGATGGGCCACAGCGCCCTGTGGCTGGCCGGCGTCTCGGGGCTCTATTTTGTGCTGATGAGCGTGACCGGGCACCCGCTGGGGCCGATGCTGCTCTCCGGCAGCATCTGCGTGACGGCAGGCGTACAGGCGCTCAACAAGCGGCGCAAAGTCAGGGCCTATCAGCAGAAACTGAACAGTCTGGACAGCAAAGAGAAGGAAGGTGCCCACGCATTGAGCGCAGGCACCAGAGGCATTACGTAGTCAGGGCAGGCAGGTTACAGGAACGAGTCATCGTCATTGTTGAAATCATCACCAAAGCCGTCATCGCCAAAGGTGTCATTCTGTTGGTCGAGGAAACCGTTGCCGGCATAGCGATCGTCCGTGCCGTTAAAGGTATCCAGATTGTTGGACTCATCAAACGCCTGGAACATGCTCTGGTCTTCCGCGGTGTTCACCGGCATCGGCTCATCATTATTAATGATGTTCACAATCTCTTCCGGCTGGGAGTGGTGGAACATCCCGGTCAGCATATCCGCCAGCATCACCCCGCCCGCCACCCCGGCGGCCGTCTGCAATGCCCCACCGATAAAGCTCCCCGCGCGTGACGGCGCAGCCGCAGGCTGGCCATAACCCTGGCCATAGGGTTGCTGCTGCGGCGCATTATTCCATGCCGCCTGGTTCTGCTGGGCCGCCTGGTAGTTCGGGGCCTGCTGCGGGGCAGGGGCGGAGCGGTGGCCGCCGCCAAACAGATTCGAGAGGAACCCGCCGCTGCTCTGCTGCGGCTGGGCCGCCTGCTGTTGCAGGGCGTTCACCTGCGCTTCCAGCGCCTTGACGCGCTGGTCCATGCGTTTCAGGGCCGCTTCCTGAATGATGATGGATTGCGCCATATAGTAAGGTGCGGCGGGCTGCTCACGGATGCGCGCCTGAATGCGCTGCTCGGCGGCACGGTCGCGCGCGCCGGTCTGGGATTCAGCCTGTTTGAGGCGATCAAACAGGCCATCAATAAGTTGTTGTTCTTCAGATTGCATAGAAACCTCCAGTGGTGGCGCAGTTTCGCATTACGTTGATGCGGCAGGCGTGTCAGCGCCGGTTAACTGCATATGTCTGTTAATGATAGATGACGTTAACCTGTTAATTGGGGCGAATATAGAATTCAAAAGTAAAGCGGGAAACAAATGTGTTACCAGGTTGTTCGTCCGGCGATTTTTTGCGCTTTTCATGTTTCGTCCGCCGCCTATAGACAGCGGAAAATAACTCTGAAAGTGATTTCACTTGGGGTAACCGGCAGGACGCGCCCCGGAGAGGGGGTTGACAGGCGAATCAAAACGCGGTGCCCCCCGTTTTGTTAAGCAAATTGCCGGGATTTATTAGCTATGTAGATGTTTTATGCTCTCTCTGTTGCAATTTCCAGTGGTTTTCCCAGCCTGGTTAACCGCAAAAGCGGGGAGAACCAGCCCGATCCGCCGCTTTTGCCCCGCTCGTGCGTAAAAAAGCAGGAAAATCCCCTTTTTCAGTGAGGGTTAAGCAGGTGGTTGTTATACAAGGACAAAAAGAAGTGAAATCCCGGCATTTCACTTCTCCGGGTTTTTGAAGGGCGCGTAAGAAGTGAAAAGTCATAAAATAACCCGTAGTTTTAGATTTCACGGATTGCACCCGGGGGGCGGGTGTGTGATGTTTTGAGTGTCTAAGATATTTCGTATGCAGGAAATAATTAGGATTACTGAATTAAATAGGCTCTTATTGTGGAGGTCTTTATGCTTGTCTGGTTCGCTTTGGCCGTTATATTACTCTCGTTCTCTGTTTACGCGTTCAAAATGTACCGCGGCGAAAAAGAGAAGAAAAAACTTATCGTGCGTCCGCGAATGATGTCTCTTCGCCGCCGCCACAGCCATAGTCATGGCTAATCCTGAAACGCGCATAATATTGCCACAGCAATTCAGTCTTTAAGCACTGATTTAAAAAATAAATTGGCCTGTCTGACGCCACGCACTTTTATTTTTTGACTTAGGATGCGTTTTCCTCGTGACGCGCACACGCCGCCGGCACCCCTGCCGGCGGCGTTCTCCTGTTTCTGCTTCCCGCCCCGCTTCCCGCTATACTCCTTATCTGTATACGATTTCCTGTGCAGTGAGGGCCAATCCGCTATGTATCACCGTATTGACGGCAGCTGTTACCGGCAGATTTTTGTCGCCGGTGACGTGCACGGCTGCTACCAGGCGTTGCAGCAGCAGCTGCAGGCGCGGGCCTTTGACCCCCAGCAGGATCTGGTGATCGCCGTGGGTGATGTGATCGACCGCGGCCCGTAGAGCCTGAGCTGCCTGGGGTTGCTGGACGCGCCCTGGTTCCGCATGGTGCTGGGCAACCATGAGCAGATGGCGCTGATGGCGCTGCTGAGCGGCGTGGAGTTTAACTGGCAGCGCAACGGCGGCGACTGGTTCTACCGCCTGAAAGGGGAGGCGCGGAGCCGGGCCGAGGCATTAATCCACCGCTGCGACGCGTTGCCGCTGATTATTGAGGTCGCCAACCTGCCGCAGAAGATTGTGGTGGCCCATGCCGATTACCCCGCCGGCCACTACCTGTATGATCAGCCGGTCGATGGCGAAGAGGTGGTCTGGAGCCGCAAGCGTATTACCCGCGCGCTGGAAGGGCGCGGCAGCCGTATTGCCGGGGCCGATCTCTTTATTTTTGGCCACACGCCGTTAAAGCGGCCGTTTAAATTTCTCAACCAGCTTTATCTGGATACCGGTGCCGTATTTGGCGGCCGCCTGAGCCTGTTACGGATTAAATCCGGCTGACACAGGGGGGCTCCCGGGTTATTTAATCAGGCGGTAACCGGTTTACCACTAATCAGCGAGACTAATCTTTATTTCAGTGCGGTTTAAAAACAGTTAAGCAGAATAGCTCCGCTGAAACGAAATGCTGAAAGGAAATAATCGCCGGATAACAGGCGATTGCCGGGAACAGGCAATGACAGCAAGGCGGTGGGCTTGCCTCTTCTCTCCATGATTTATTAACAGGGTTGGTGAATTTTCACTTTTTTCCGGCGATTTTATAAAGTGAAATCTGCGTTGTGGCTTATCAAAGCCTTCGGTGCGGCCCGGAATCCTGCTCACGGGCAGGGAAGCGTAAATGGGCGCTGCGGGAGGTTTGCCTGAAATGGTATGATGCGCCCGGCGCGTAGCGTACGCGGGTAGGGCATAAGGACTTTTGCAATGCAGATCATGTCGTTGAATCAAATTCGTTGGTTAAGCCTGGTGGTGGTGCTCGGCGGCTTGTTACTGCTGCTGCCGCTGCATCTGCTGGGGTGTTTCATCGCCGGTTTTGTGGTGTATGAACTGGTGAACGCCCTGACGCCCCATTTCCAGAAGATCATCAGCGGTGACCGGGCGCGCTGGCTGGTGGTGGCGCTGATCAGCACCGTGGTGGTCAGCGGCCTGATTGCGGCCGTGACCGGCATCATCAGTTTCCTGATGGACGATGTGCAAAACTCGGCGGTGTTCAATGCCCGGGTGGCGTCGCTGCTGGAGGATGCGCAGTCCCGCCTGTCGCCGGTGATGTCCCACTACCTGCCGACCAATATTGAGGAGTTGCAGCGCCAGTTCCTGAAATGGCTGCGCGAGCACATCGTGATGTTGCAGAACATCGGCAAGAACGCCGCCCACACGTTTATTACCATGCTGATCGGCATGGTGCTGGGGGCGATTGTCTCCCTGCAACGCGATGACAGCGCCCAGCCCTACCCGCCGCTGAAAGCGGAGCTGCTGCAACGGATGCAGCTGCTGGCCTCGGCGTTCCGCAACATTGTGTTCGCCCAGTTCAAGATTTCGCTGATCAATACCGTGCTCTCCACGGCGTTCCTGTTCGGCGTGCTGCCGCTGTTCGGCATTCACCTGCCGCTGGCGAAAACCTTGGTGGTGGCGACATTTGTCTTCGGGCTGATCCCGGTGATCGGCAACCTGCTTTCCAACACGCTGATCTTTATCGTCGGGCTGTCGCTGTCGCTCTGGGTGGCGTTGCTGGTGCTGAGCTACCTGATCATCATCCACAAGGTGGAGTATTTCCTGAATGCGCGGATTGTCGGCACCCGGATCAACGCGCGCTCCTGGGAGATCCTGCTGGCGATGCTGGTGTTTGAGTCCGCGTTCGGGCTGCCGGGCGTGATTGCGGCACCTATCTACTACGCTTACCTGAAAAATGAGCTGCGCCATGCAGCCTTGATCTGAGCAGCGAAAAATAAATGCGCGCGCTGCCGGGCGGTGGCTTCTCCCGGTGTGGCGCGGGTGGTATTCTTCCCGGTTTTCGGGGGGCGAAGGAAAAAAAGTGGCAAAAGAGTTAGATCAGTTACTTATCGATATCGATCGTATTATTGAACATGTAGAAAATCTGAAAGCGCTTGCTCCCCGCCCGGAACCGCGTCCGCCTGCGGTGAATGGCCAGACGTATGACTCCTTCTGCGAAACCTTCGCCATCAAGGCGGTGTTGCGGGCGCTGATCGCGTCGGTGGACAAGATCGTCCAGGTGCAGATCGCCAATAAAGTGGAGCAGGACATCGCCCATCTGGATGAGAAAGTGCGGCAAATCGGCGGCGACCACGCCGGGCCGGACGATCTGGCGCAGATCACCGCCTACGTGCGGCACACGGTAGGCGAAATTTTACCGTGAAAAACGCCCCGGGTAACCGGGCGGGAAACCCGGCGGGGCCGCGCCCCGTCCGGCGCGGGGCAGGGGGAAGGGCAGCGCGCGGGTGATGGAAATCACGGCAATCATCACCGCATGTCATAAAAAGAGTTGCTATTACTGCCCCGCTATGAGTAAATGCATCTCGGCCTGTGGTACAGACCTATTTATGCACGACATCCTGAGTAAAGAAGTTTCAATCCAAGCGTTATCGTTGATAGCCCTTCTGTGACGAATTTCCTTTTGAGTGCCTCATAAGTAATGGCTGAAAGCCGGCTATATATCGCCTTCGGCGTCACATTTTTAATATTAAGGAATTTATCATGACTATGATGAAAGGTCAGGTTAAGTGGTTCAACGAGTCTAAAGGCTTTGGCTTCATTACTCCGGCTGACGGCAGCAAAGACGTGTTCGTTCACTTCTCTGCCATCCAGGACACCGGCTTCAAGACCCTGGCTGAAGGCCAGAACGTACAGTTCTCCATCGAGAACGGTGCTAAAGGTCCGTCTGCGGCTAACGTTACCGCTATCTAATCTTGCTGCCGTGCACCAGGCTTGAATAAGCCGCCGCACTGTAACAGAGATTATAAAAACCCGCCTCGGCGGGTTTTTTTGTTTTTAATACAGCAACCCGCCTCGGCGGGTTTTTTGTTTTCTGTTCGCCCGCTTTTGCGCTCACAACCCGCTCCGGCGGGTTTTTTTATGGGCGCAGGCAAAAAATGCGCAAAAAAAAAGCCCGCGGTGAGCGGGCAAAGTTCCTTGTTACATCGTTTTTTGAAGCGACTACTTTGGGGGGTAGTACAGAGCCAGTCTAGGCGAAAGCTGTCGCAAGATTCTCGCGGGGAAGTGTTAAAATTATGAAAAGATACAGATAAAGACAGTCCCGGCCACTCTGTGGTAGCCTGAGGGCCTGCATCTCACTCTGAGTGAACACGCGAGGCAACGCCATGAAAGTCAATGATCTGGTCACGGTAAAAACAGACGGCGGCCCGCGCCGGGAGGGCGTTATCCTGGCCGTTGAACAATTTAACGAAGGGGTTATGTATCTGGTGCAGCTGGAGGATTACCCCACCGGCATCTGGTTCTTTAATGAAGTGGACAGCCTGGACGGCACCTTTGTGGAGCCGCGCGACGCATAGCCGGTCGCTGAAAGGAATAAGGGCAGCCGTGGCTGCCCTTTTTTACGCCTGAACCCTGCGTCTGCAGGTGCAGATCAGAAGGTTTCCCAGTCGGTATCGTTAACCCGGCCGGTACGCACGCTGCCGGTTTCCGGCGTGCTGGCCGTCAGGGCCGGCACAGGGCGGGGCGTTTTCACCGCGCTTGCCGGGCGCACCGGGGCGGCCGTGCGCTGGCGGCCGTTCAGCCGGAACACCGCCACAGATTGCGTCAGGCGCGCGGCCTGCGCTTCCAGAGAGGCGGCGGCGGCAGAGGCCTGCTGTACCAGCGCGGCGTTCTGCTGGGTGACGCTGTCCATTTCAGACACCGCCAGGCTCACCTGTGAAATCCCGCGGCTCTGCTCATCGGAGGCGGAAGCGATCTCACCCATGATGTCGGTGACGTTGGTTACCGCCGAGACGATCTCGCGCATGGTGTCACCGGCGTTGGCCACCAGGCCGGCCCCTTCACCCACCAGCGTGACCGATTCTTCAATCAGCGACTCAATCTCTTTCGCCGCATCGGCACTGCGCTGGGCCAGGTTACGCACCTCACTCGCCACCACGGCAAAGCCGCGCCCCTGTTCACCGGCACGCGCCGCCTCAACCGCCGCGTTCAGCGCCAGGATGTTGGTCTGGAAAGCGATGCTGTTGATGACCGTGGTGATCTCGGCAATCTTGCCGGAGCTTTTGGAGATGCTCTCCATGGTGCTGACCACGTCACCTACCAGCGTGCCGCCCTGGCGCGCCTTGTTGGAGGCGTTGGCAGCCAGCTGGCTGGCGTGGTGGGCGTTTTCAGAGTTCTGCTTCACCGTGGCGGTGAGCTGCTCCATGCTGGCAGCGGTCTGCTCCAGTGACGCCGCCTGCTGCTCAGTCCGGGCGGAAAGATCGGTGTTGCCGGAGGCGATCTCTGCCGATCCCTGGTGGATCGACTCTGCCCCTTCGCGCACCGCCGACACCGTCACCGCCAGCGCCTCCTGCATCAGGTCAAGGTTACCGGCCAGCACGCCAATCTCGTTACGGCCTGGGTTCATCGCCGGCAGGGTCAGATCACCGGCGGCGATCTGGCGGATGCGGTTCACCAGCATCAGCAGCGGGGAGATCACCGCGCGGCGTAGCACCACATAGGTCAGCAGCGCCAGGCCCACGGCGGCGGCAAAGGCCAGCACCATCATCAGGTAGCCCAGGCTGGCATTGGCGCGCGCATGGTCGTTGATCTCATTGGCCTGCGCCGTACGTGACGCCGAGGACTCAGAGACCGGCTTGCGGTAGGCGCTCTCCAGCTTGCTCAGCGTGGTGGACTCCAGCGCCAGCACCTCTTCAAAGCGGCCCGCTTCGGTGGCCGCCATCATCGGCGTAATGCCCTGATCGCGGTAGGCGTGGTAAGTCTGGTTCAGCACCGCATTGAACTGGGTGCCGGACTCACTGCGGCGGCTGTTAGCGATAAAGCGGTCAAAGCTCGACTGGGACTGGGCAATCAGCTTCTTAGCCGCATCGATGTCCGCCTGGAACAGCGCGGTATCATTTACACGTGAGGCAAACGCGGCCTGAATCAGCACCAGCCGCGCGCTGCTCAGCAGGTTAGCGCTGTCAGTCAGCGCCTTGCGGGTGGCGATCTCCTGGTTATTCCCGACCAGCGCATCGTTGCTCTCTTTCAGGAAGTAGCTGGAAGCCCCGATAGAGACCGCGAACAGCAGCAGGATGCTGCTTAACATCACAATAAACAATGTAACCAGACGGGTATTTCCGATTACCCCAGTGGGTAAGAAACCTTCAGCGCTTGAAGAGGTGTTCATTATAGTGACTCATGGCAATTGTATAAGAATAATCCTGTGCAGGCGTGCCGCACAGAGAAAGCATGAGAGGCTGTTATCGGCAGGCCGCGGCAAAGCTTTAACCGGGGTAATCTCTCTGCGCGGCAGCGCAAAAGGGCGGGGGAAACGGCCCCGATCCCAGTATTCATGGGCGTTGCGGGCCAGTGGAAAATGCTGTGCCTGGGACATAAGAGGATTCCTAAAATCTTAAAAAAGTGAAATAAAACCGGTGAATTTCACATGAAATAAAATAACGGTGCTGGCATAAATTTCAGCCCGATAAATAAGCAGGAAAATAAAAAAAGGGGGGCGTCAGGGGGGCGGCATAAACCGCACGAAATAAAAAACCCCATCAGGGAAAGCCCGGATGGGGTAAATGCGCAAAAAAAGTTTTTATGAGATGTACTCATTTTTAATTACCGTGGTGATTAAAAATGAAAATACCTTATTTAGCGCAGAATCAAGACCTCAGGATATAATACGGATTAGCGGGTATTAACATAAATTCCGCTGGTCAGGGTGTCGGTCAGGCGCACCACATGATAAATAACCTGTTTATTATGGGTCTTAATTTTACGCTTAATATTACCTTTATGTGACGAGACCGTTTTCGCCTTGATCTGCATCTTGTCGGAGATCTGGATGGTACCCTCGCCGGACATCCACATGCGCAGCATGTTGGACTCGGTCTGGCTCAGCGTTACCGGCGTCACATCGATCTTTGGGCGCTGCTCAGCCACGTGGGAGTTCTTCTCCAGGTAGCCTTTCAGCAGCTCGTTCAGGGTTTGTGGCTTAATCGCTTTTGAAGAGATAATCACGTTCTTGCGAACAAAGAGATACTCTTCAAAATGGATATTGGTGATTGCCATAAAAATAAGGAACAAGGTGTCCGGGTGCTGCGTGATGATCTGCTTAATACGTTCTTTGGCGTTGGTTTCATGAATAAAGCAATCTTCATTAATAAACACAACGTTAGGGTTTAATTTGCTGCACCGTTCCTGAAGGCTTTCCAGGTCGTTAATCGCATTTATATGTTTTTTTTCTGACACCATTACTGGTCAGGTAATCGGTCAGGCCCAGGCGTGTATAGCTGCATGAATCCATAATGATCGTCGGCATAAGAGAACCCCTCAATTTAAATCCGTTTTTAACCGTGAAATTACAGTAAGAAAAATCCTGAAGACGAGAAAATAGATCAGATACATCACGTTGGTCTATGTTCTACCAACAAACCTATCATCAGTTCAATGATAATTTCGGACTAAGCCGCTGATTCAACACCAACTATAAATTTGCCTTAAGTCAGTGGCAGGTGGTAAACCGGGTTCTGGGGGCGGGAAAAGCGCGCACTACCTCCTTTCGGGTAGGGATAGCAGGGCTGTCAGCGCCATTGGCGGGCATGGCACCGGGGAAAGGGGGTCATAGTCAATGAATCGGGCTTTGAGTAATTGATTAAAATAATTCATCTATCATATCGGCCTAAATGACCAATTATCAGAATTTGTCTTAAGTCTATTTTTTGTTCAACACCCCCGTATTTTTCTTAAATTAAAACAGTCACTTATGTAAGAAGGCGTTAAGTGTAAATGAGAAGTAGTTTGAAAAAGCTCAGTAAATACACAAATTAGCAACACAATTGAAACTTAAATCACGTATGCAAGTCCTTTTTGTAACGCATTTTACAGCGAGGCCGTACGGTTTTTATCCTGATTTGTGAAGTAAAAGCATTTTAGACTGATGAATAATCTGTTTTGCTGAACAATTCATGAAATCCGGCTGCACAATTTCATTTTATCTCGCCTGTGCTATGGTTAACCGGTTGCTCAAAATTTGTTATGTAACCTTAGAATTTCCTTAACAAAAATCAAACATCATCTTTCTCGCCTGTGATGCCCGCGCGCCAGATTGTTTCATCAGCGGGCAGGGGCAAATGAACCTTATAAGGATGACACCTATGCCTGTCATTAATCATTTCGGCCAGCCGGTCGGCGAAGACCTCCCCGCCTGGGCCGCCCGGCCGCGCCCGGCGCAGATTATGTTGCCCGGTGACTATTGCCGCCTTGAACCATTAACCGCAGCGCGCCATACCCAGGCGCTGTATGACGCCTACTACAGCGTGCCGCACACCGAGGGCTGGACCTACCTCGCGGTGGAGCGCCCGGCCGACCTGCATGAGTTCCGGCTGTTTATCACGTCGCTTGCCACTGCGGATGACCTGCACATGGCCGTGGTAGACAAAACCACCGGGGAGGCGCTCGGCACCGCGGCTTTCCTGCGCGTTGACCCGGCCAACGGCGTGGCGGAGCTGGGCTGGATTAACTGGTCACCGCGGATGCAGCGGCAGCGCACCGGCACGGAAGCCATTTTCCTGATGTTGCGCTACCTGTTTGATGAGCTGGGCTACCGCCGCTGTGAATGGAAGTGCGATAGCCTCAATGCGCCGTCGCGTGCCGCGGCGTTGCGTTATGGGTTCCGCTATGAGGGGCGCTTCCACCAGGCGGTGGTGATCAAAGGGCGCAACCGCGACACCGACTGGTTCGCGCTGCTCGACCACGACTGGCCGGCGGTGCGGCAGGCGTTTACCCAATGGCTGGCGGCGGAGAATTTTGATGAGGCGGGCCAACAGCGCCGCCGGTTGCAGGATCTTATGCCGGTGAAACCGGCCTGAGGCGTGTGCCGGGGCGGGGCGCCCCGGCGAAGTGTTACCAGTACGGCTGCCACACCCGGGTCAGCCGCGTCAGCGCTTCCATATAGAAGTAGTCCCCCCAGCTGCAGCACTCATCCACGCCTTTATTGTCCGCCAGATGGTAGACCGAGTGCTTCAGCAGCCCGGTGCCCGGCTCCTGCGGCGCACTGAGGTAGCCCTGGGTCAGGGAGTCCATGATCCGCAGCGCGGCGGCTTCATAGCGCGCGCGGTCAGGCCCGGCGGCGGGCAGGGCGGCGGAAAGCTCCAGCAGGCCGCACACCGCAATCGCCGCGGCGGAGCTGTCGCGCAGGGCATCGGTGCCGAGCAGCGCCAGGTCCCAGTGGCAGACGCCATCCTCCGGCAGCCGTTGCAGGAAGTAGTCCGCCAGCCGCTGCGCCAGCGCCACCATCTCCGCCTCGCCGGTATAACGCCAGCTCAGCATAAAGCCGAGGATGCCCCACGCCTGCCCGCGCGCCCAGCAGGAGTCATCGGCGTAGCCCTGGTGGGTATTGCCGAAACGCGGCTCGCCGGTCACGGTATCCATATAAAAGGTGTGATAGGTAGAGCTGTCCGGCCGCACCAGGTAACGCGCCGCCTGCCGGGCGTGGGTGCGGGCGGCGTCTGTAAAGCGCGGGTCGCCGGTCTGCGCCCCGGCCCAGTAGAGCAGCGGCAGGTTCAGGTTACAGTCAATGATCATCCGCCCGCGCTGGGCAGGATCGTCAAGATCCCCCCACGCCTGAATGATCCCGGCCTGCGGGTTATAGCGCTCCAGCAGCGCCTCGGCGGCCAGCAGGGCGATGCCGCGCGCGGCACGGTTGCCGGTAAGCTGCCAGGCCGAAACGCAGGAGAGGGTATAAAGGAAGCCGAGATCGTGGGTGGCGATGTCGATCCGCCGCACGATCCGTTCCCCGAACGCCAGCACATGCCGTTCCGCCAGCGCCCGGCAGGCGGGGTTGCCGTTGTGCTGCCAGGCGAGCCAGAGCTGGCCGCTCCAGAAGGCGGGCGTCCACTCCACGTTGTCGCGCAACTGGTAGTGGCCGTTGACGCAGGTCTCCGACGGGAAGCGGTCACCGAACAGGGCCATCCCGGCGTCAATGCGGGTCAGCACCGTGGCCCAGGCCTGCTCCAGCCGGGCGGCCAGGGCGGCGCGGTCAGGCAGCGGCCGGGCGGAAAAAGCGGGGTGGCTCATCACATACTCCTTTTCAATAAATGGGATCGGTCAGGGTTTCAGGCGGGTCAGGTCCGCCGCAGGCGCAGGCGGCACCACCGGGCGGGCAGCGCGGCAGGCGGAGAGCGTAAAGGCGGAGATCAGGGTAAACAGCAGCGCCACCGAGCCCATCAGCAGGTAGGTGCGGTCAAAGCCGATGCGGTCATAGAGGTAACCGGCAGGCGGGGCCACCACAATCGACCCGACATAGATCATCGCCTGGTAGCCGAGCAGGTACATCGTGGCGTTGACCCGTTTCGGGAAGTGCTCCGCGATGTACTTGAAGACCGAGATCAGCAGCAGCGCAATCTCCAGCCCGTAAAACGGCTTGATCAGCGAAATCAGCAGCGGGTCATGCACCAGCCCGGAGGCGATCAGCCGCACTCCGACCACCACGCCGGTGAACAGCATGCCTTTCTTGGCCCCGAAATGGTTCACCAGCCACGGCAGCGCCATCATCATCAGGAACTCCAGCCCCGACTGCACGGTACTCAGGTAGCCGTACATCGCGTTGCCCTGCTGCTGCGTCTCAAAGAAGGAGACGAAATAGCGCGGGAACTGCTGCTCGGCGATAAACATCATCCAGGCGACGCCCGCCACATAGAGGCTGAACATCCAGAATTTGCGGTTTTTCAGCAGCAGAATCACATCCGCAAAGACAATCTTCTCCTCAGAGATCACCGCATTGTTCTTCAGCTCCTGCTCGCCGATCTTCAGGCTCAGCAGCACCGCCAGCATGATGAGCGAGGTGGCGCTGCTCAGGCAGAAGTTGAACAGCGGCGAGATGTTGAACAGCACGCCGGAGAGCGCAGCAGCCAGCGCCCAGCCCAGCGAGCCCCACATGCGGATCTGGCCGAACTCCAGGCCATAGAGGCGGCTGAAGCGGTCAGCGTAAGATTCCGACGCCGCCACCCCGGCATACCAGCCGAGGCTGAGGTAGAGCGCCCCAAGCAGAATGCCCGCCAGCGGGTGCGACAGCAGCAGCGGCTGGTAGACCCCGGCGAAGAAGGGGGCCATCAGCGCGGAGATCAGGATCACCACATAAAGCAGGCGCTTGCTCATGCCGATCTTGTCCATGATGTAGCCGTAGACCGGCTTCATCACCACCGCGAACACGCCGTTCACGGCGAACACCGTGCCGATGGTAACGCTGTCCAGCCCCACTTTCTGGCTGAGCCACAGCGCGTAAAGGCCGAAACTCGCTGACCAGGTAAAGAAGTAGAGGAAAATAAAACTGCTCATCTTGTAATAGGCGGTTTTCGCCACGGCCGGGGCGGAGCCGGTTGAGGGTGCATCCATGGTGGTTCTCCTGCGTAGGGTCAGGGGGGCTGCGGCCGCACCGGCAGCCGCTCAGGCAAAACGGTCATCAGAGCCGGACAGTCTGCGTATGGCAGGGGAAGCACAGCTTCAGCGCCCCTTCCGTGAGCGAGGCGTGCGGCACCGCCGCCCCGGCGATCGCGGCCTGCGGCGAGGCGGCCACCCAGCAGCAGAGCCAGTGTTCACCGGGCGTCAGCAATCCCCTGAGCACCGGGATCGCCGCCGTTCCGGCAAACATCAGGTTACTGTTGGGCGGCGTGCGCACCCATTCCGCCTGCCGGGGCGCGGTGGGGGTCAGGCACTGGATCACGCTGGTGCCGTTGCGCGCCGCGGCGTCACAGCGGCGGCCCTGTGCAGTGATGCGGACCGCGGTCTGCGCGTCGGCCTCCACCGCGAAGCCGCCCTCGGCGCTGCTCAGGGTGCGCGCAGTGACGATCCGGTGCAGCCGCACATGGCCCTCTCCGGCCGGGATCAGCCAGGTCTGGACGTCCACGTCGTGCCACGGCAGCCAGCGGCTGTAGATCAGTTCCTCCCGCGTGTCAGCTTCGCGGCAGTCGCGCCGCCCGCGCCAGTACTCATCCTGTTCCGCCAGCAGCAGCATGGAATCCCCGGCGGCGTGCGGCAAACCGTAGCGGCCGCGCTCCACACAGAAACCGAAGCGGTTGGAGTAAGCGAACTTGGTGTATTTCGGGCCGGTATTGACGAAGTTATTCAGCTCAAGCTGCCCGGCGGTGAGCAGGAACAGGTGGTCATCCTGCGCATCCCGCACGATCAGTTGCCCGGCGTGCGGCAGGGCGCGTTGCCGGTTCAGCGGCGGCAGCGGCAGCGTGTCGGCCTGCCAGAATTCGCCCTCTTCAGGCAGCGCCAGCACCAGAAACAGCTTCAGCGCCCAGTAGGGGGAGCCGGGGGCGTTATAGTCCTCGGCCATGATCAGATTCGGGTAGTGGTAACCCACGCTCAGCACGCCGTCGCGATCGAAGATCGGCTGTTGCAGCCAGTGGTGCAGGTGGCGCAGCACCAGCCCCTTGACCACGCCGGGCGAAAACAGCGGCAGGCCGGAGAAGGCCACCGCGCTCCAGAACGCCGCTTCGGCAAAACGGTAGGTGAGGCTGCGGCCGAAGGGGATGGCGGAGCCGTCAGCGGCAAACTGGTAGATAAAATCCTGCCCAAAGGCGAGGGCGCGCTCCCGCAACTGCTGCGCACGCTGCGGGTCCTCTTCCGCCATCAGCGTGGCGTAGAGCAGGCCGTAAAAGTGGAACCCCATCGAGATGTAGTAGTCGCGCGGGCGGCCCGGCCCGTCGGCATACCAGCCGTCGCCGAGGTAGTAGTGCTCCATGCAGGCGAAATGGTGCGCAATGGCCGCCCGGTCTGCCGGCAGCCCGGCGCGGTGGAACCCCACCTGTACCAGAATCGGGAAGTAGTGCCAGTTGTTGTCCGGAATTTCTGCCGTGGCGCTCTGGTTCAGCCAGGTGTAGATCGCCTGCTGCTGCGCCTCACTGAACCACTGCCGCCAGCGCTGGGGCAGCAGCGCCAGCCCCACGCCGAATACCGCCATCTCCACACAGCGCTGGTCAAACGCCTGCACCTCACCCCAGTAGCCGGGGTGCGCCGGGTCAGTGCCGTGGGCGATCGCCTCAATAAAAAACGGCACCTGATCATTGTGCCCGTCGCCCGCCAGCAAGGGGAACAGGCCCCACAGCATCCGCGCCAGCGCCTCCATCTCCGCCACTTCCGGGCCGTAATGGGCGGTGAACTGCCCGAGCGGGATGCCGCTCTGCCCGGCGCGGCAATAGGGGGCCACCGCCCCGAGCAGGGAATTCAGGGCCGCCTGCATCTGCGGCCGGGTGGACAGCTCGCCCGAATAAGGCAAAGGAAAAGCGGGGGCATCTTCAGGGTGCATCAGGGCCTCCTGATCCGGCGGATCGGGTTAATGGAAATAATCGTTTGAGCCGGGAATGCTGGGGCAGAAAATAGGCTAACCTTGAAAGCACTTTATTTTTTCTGCCGGTAAACGGCTGAGCGGATAATACAGGCAGGGAAAAGGCGGCAATTGTTAGGCAGCTCACAAAATAGCGGTGAGTTTGAAATGTCAGTTGATTATTTGGCCGTAACCCGGCTTAAATTATAAAAAAATGCTAAAAAATTTAATTTTGTTGTCTTTGCCATAAAGGGAAAAATGTCCTCCACAATAATAAAACCCGAGTCAGGAGCCTGTTTATGGCAGAGAATGATTTTCTGGAACGCATTGCATTGAATGAACGTTTTATCTCCTTTAACCGCATGAGTACCACCAGCGCCAACTATTACCACTGGCACCAGTGCCTGGAAATCCTGTTTGTGATGCGCGGCTACGGCATCGTGATTGTGGACAACCAGCAATACACCCTGCGCCCCGGCCGGATGTTTATTTTCCCGCCCTTTAAGCTGCACAAAGTGTATGTGGAGCAGGGGCCGTCCAACCCCTATGAACGCACCACCCTGCATATTGAAAACGTGGTGCTGGACACCGCCCTGCAACCCTTCCCGAAACGGCGGGCAATCTTCCGCCAGCTGTGCGACACCCAGAGCCTGGCGCGCATCTATGACCTGAGCGAGCACGGCGACCACCTCGATTTCCTGCTGGAGAATTTCAACACCCTCTGCCGCCACAACACCCACCAGCTGGAGGATATCGTGGTACTGATACTGCAACTGATGGCCTTTATGCCGGAGCAGGGGGTGCATCACCACACCTTCCCGCACACCACCGCCACCAAAGTGATGAGCTGGATCGAAGAGAATTACGATTGCAAATTCTCGCTGGAGCGGCTGGCGCAGGCGGTGGGGCTGTCACGCAGCTACACCTCGCGGGTGTTCAGCCAGGAGACCGGCGGTTCAATTCAGGAATACCTGGTGACCCGGCGCGTCAAATGCGCCTGTGAGCTGCTGCGCGGCACCGATCTCACCATCGAGCAGATTGGGCAGAAAAGCGGCTTTGCCGACACCCCCTACTTTATTACCAGCTTTAAGAAGCTGATCGGCCAGACGCCGCTGCAATACCGCAAAACCAGCTGCCGCCCCGACGCCCGCCCGGCTTAACGCGCGGGCCAGCGCGCCGGGTGCTGTCCCAGCGGCCCGGCGGGCGTGCGCCAGAGCATCGCGGTGCCGTCGAGCGCCAGCGGGGCGCGCAGCCGGGTACCGACGCCCCAGGCGGTCAGCTCCAGCGACGCCCCCCCGTCATGCCGCGCGGCAGGCGGCAGCGCCTCCCCGGTTAACCACGCCGGGTCGCGGTGGGTGGTCAGCAGCAGGGCGGTACGCGCCAGCGAGAGCCGCACACTGCACCCGCGCCCCTGCCGCAGCCGTTCGGCCAGCCCCTGCAACACCGCCGCCGCCATCAGGCCGCCGGTGGCGTGGTCCAGCGCCTGTACCGGCAGCGGCCGCGGGGCACCGGCGCGCAGGGCGGCCATGCCGGCGGCGGCAATGCCGCAACTCATCTGCACCAGGCTGTCAAAGCCGCGCCGCTCACGCCACGGGCCATGCCAGCCATAGGCATTCAGAGAGACATCCACCAGCCCCGGGCTGAGCGCCTGCCGCTGCGCCTCGCCATACCCCAGCTTCTCCAGCGCCCCGGCGCGGTAGCCGTGTACCAGCACATCGGCCCCGGCCAGCAGCTGCTCAAAGGTGGCGCGATCCTGCGGGTCGTGCAGGTCGAGGCGCGCGCAGCGCTTCCCGGCGGTGATCTCCGGTGCCATCGACGGCTCCTCCCAATCGGGCGGGTCGAGGCGCAGCACCTCCGCCCCGAACCCCGCCAGGGTGCGGGTGGCGGCCGGCCCGGCGATGATCCGGGTTAAATCCAGCACCCGGATGCCCTGTAACGGCCGCGCCGGGGCAAGCGCCCACTGCGGCCGCACAGCCTCTGCGCCCTGCGTCTGCCACAGGAACAGCGGTGCCTGCGCCACTTCGCGCCCCTGCGGGTGCTGCTGCCACTCTGCCTCTGTCAGCATCCCGGCGGCGCAGCCCCCGGCCGCGACAATCGCCGTTTCCAGCTCCTCTTTGCGCCAGAGGGCCACGCGCGGGGCGAGTGCCGCGCGATCGGCGGCCGGGCCGAGCAGCTGCTCCACCACCCGGCGGTGGTGGGGGGCGTTGGTGTGCAGGCGGATCCAGCCGTCCGCCGTGGGGTAGTCCCCCGCCAGCGCATCCCAGGCGGCGGGCAGCGCCCAGCCGTGCGGCTGCAAGGTGGTGCCGAACCAGAGCGAGGCGAGCCGCCGGTCAACGTACACCGGGGCCAGGGTGCCGTGGCGCTCCGCCAGCAGCGCCGACAGCGCCCGGCCCACTGCCCCGTACACGGCCTGCGCCAGTTCACTCACCGGGAACAGCGACGGGTAACGCCCGCTGCCGCTGAGATGCAGTGGGGCGGCGGGCACCTGCGGCGCGAGCTGCTGCCATATCGCTTCCGTGAAGGTGTGGGTCAAGGACTCGGGCATCGGTTGTTCTCCAAACGTAGGTTTCCCAAGTATAGAACCCGTGCTGCCTTACTGCGGCGTGGCCTGTACCGTCTCGCCGCTCAGCACAAACTGGCCGCCGCCGAGGTGGTGGATCGAATGCAGCGCGCGGTTCTCCGGGGTGAAGTGCCAGCGCCCGTCGTGGAAAATCCGCGTATCCGCTGCCGCTGACAGCACTTCGCCGAAGCAGGTGTCGTACTTCTCCTGTGACCCGGCCTCGGGCAGCAGGCGGCACTCCAGCCACGCCGCGCAACCGGCCTCGATCAGCGGCACCCCGGTGTGCGCCCCGGCGTGCGCCGCGATCTGGTAACGGGAAAACTTATCCTGCTCACGGCCGGAGACGCTGCCGACCGCGTAGGCGGTGTCCACAAAGGCGGCCGTCGGCACGCAGATGCCGAACACGCCGCTCTCTTCGATAAGCACCCGGCTCAGGGTGCTTTTGTCCACCACGATGGCGATGCGCGCCGGAATGAACTCCACCGGCGTTGACCAGGCGGCGGCCATCACATTGCGTTGCTGCCCGTCGCGGCTGCGGCTGGTGATCAGGATAGTCGGGCCGTGGTTCAGCAAGCGGCTGGCGTGCTCAGGCAGTACCGGTTGAAAAAAGGACATAGGGCTTCTCGTTAAGTGAAAGAATGCCTGAGTGTAAAACATCTGTTACCTGCGGCGGCAAGGTAAGCGTGCGCTGCACGTAGTTACAACATACTTTTAGCCTTCAAGGCAGTAAGGCGGTTGCGGCAGGCAAGGGGAGGAAGATGCAGCCGCATCGGGGCGGCAGACACCGGGAACACCGCGCCGGTCAGGCCGTTTTTTCTGCCTGTTTTTCAACCATAAAAGCGCGGCGGCAGCTACAGAATGTTCTTAAATCGCCACCGCTGACGAACTTTTCCGCAACGCACCGGCAACATATTGCGGCGCGCCCGCAGCCCGCATACACTGCGGCGTGGCGTGCGTTTCCCGTTGCCGCCGGCAGGGCGTAACAGGCTGTGATTGTTGGGTATTGCCGTATTCACGCCATGAATTTTCCGTCTCCCTTGATGTCGTAAATTTTCGAGCCCCGGCGTGGCCTTTTTGCCGCATGTAATGTTGCGGCCAGGACGCCCGGACTGACACGTTGCCCAGCACAGGAACTTCCTCAGGCATGGAAAGAAGAGCATTTCTCAAAGCGTCACTGGCGTTCGCCGCCTACTGCGGTACGCCGGTCATGTCATCCCTATTCAGCCGCTCTGCGGCCGCCGCGGAAGTCGCCGACGGCGACGTTACCCCGTTCAGCTTCTCCACCCTGCAAACCATGGCGCGCGAGCTGGCCGCCACCCCCCACGGCGGCGCACCGGCTGCCCTGCCGCCGACGCTGGCCGGGCTGACCCCGCAGGCCTACAACAAAATCCAGTATGACCACGGCCACTCCCTGTGGAACGGCAACGGCGCAGAGCGCCAGCTCGATGTGGAGCTGTTCCACGTCGGCATGGGCTTTAAGCGCCGGGTGCGGGTCTACTCTGTGGACGCGGCGAAACAGCAGGCGCGTGAGATCCACTTCCGCCCTGAGCTGTTTAATTACAACGACGCGGGCGTCGACACCAAACAGCTCGAAGGGCGGGACAACCTCGGCTTTGCCGGTTTCAAGGTCAACAAAGCGCCGGAGCTGACCCGCCGTGACGTGGTCTCGTTCCTGGGGGCCAGCTACTTCCGCGCGGTGGATGACACCTACCAGTACGGCCTCTCCGCCCGCGGCCTGGCGATTGACACCTTCTCCGACCAGCCGGAAGAGTTCCCGGATTTCACCGCCTTCTGGTTTGAGACGCCGAAACCGGAAGAGACCACCTTCACCGTCTATGCGCTGCTCGACAGCCCCAGCGCCACCGGCGCGTACCGCTTTATCATCCGCTGTGAGAAAGAGCGGGTGGTGATGGAGATTGAGAAACACCTCCATGCGCGCAAGGACATCAAACAGCTCGGCATCGCGCCGATGACCACCATGTTCAGCTGCGGCACCAACGAGCGCCGGATGTGTGACACCATCCACCCGCAGATCCACGACTCCGACCGGCTGGCGATGTGGCGCGGCAACGGCGAATGGATCTGCCGCCCGCTCAACAACCCGCAGCGCCTGCAATTCAACGCCTACGCGGATGAGAACCCGCAGGGCTTCGGGCTGCTGCAGACCAACCATGACTTTGATGATTACCAGGATGTCATCGGCTGGTATAACAAGCGCCCGAGCCTGTGGGTAGAGCCGATCGGCAAGTGGGGCCGGGGGGCCATCAACCTGATGGAGATCCCGACCACCGGCGAAACGCTGGATAACATCGTCTGCTTCTGGCAGCCGGAGCAGCCGCTGCGCGCCGGGCAGTCGCACAGTTACAGTTACCGCCTCTACTGGGCCTCTGAGGCACCGGTGAAAAGCCCGCTGGCGAACATCAAGGCGACGCGTACCGGCATGGGTGCCTTCCCGGAAGGGTGGGCGCCGGGGGAGAACTACCCCACGGTCTGGGCGCGCCGCTTCGCGGTGGACTTCGTCAACGGCGAGCTGAAAGCGTACGCGGATAAAGGCATTGAGCCGGTGATCAACGTCTCCGCAGGCCGGGTGAATAACATCGAGATCCTCTACGTCGAGCCGATCAACGGCTACCGCATCCTGTTTGACTGGTTCCCGGACAGCGACAAGGCTGACCCGGTAGAGATGCGCATGTTCCTGCGCTCCCATGAGACGACGCTGAGCGAAACCTGGCTCTACCAATATTTCCCGCCGCCGGCGGACAAACGCAAATATATTGACGACCGCCAGATGCGTTAATTTCCGGCGCGCCCCGTCTTCCCAAAAGCCTGCTCTTGCAGGCTTTTTTATTGCGCGCTACCCCTTATTTCCCGTCCGTTTTCTCACATAAAACCGCTTATTTCCGTTATCACCCGGTTGCAGCAAAGTTTGCGATTCCCTTTCCAAATCATGCGCTTTCTGCTGCCACCGGGCGGCGTTAAGGCGCATGATGCACTACGCTTGATCAGGCAGCGGAAATAAGCCCGGTTACTTTTCCGTTTATGTGAATTTAATGTTAATTATTAACGCTAAATTCACATAAAGGCGGGCCCGCGCCGCCGGTTATTCCGGTATAAAAAAATTCCCTTCCGGCCTGCCTGGTCAGTGCCGCCAACGACTCCATCAAGAGGTGAAAGTTATGAGTAAATTTGTCTTCTCGTCACCACGGAAATATGTGCAGGGCAGCGGTGTGGTTGATGCGCTGGGGCAGTACCTGCCTGCGCTCGGCAACAATGCGCTGCTGATTGCCGATGATATCGTCTGGGGCATTATTGGCAAGCGGGTAGAGGCCACGCTGCGTGAGGCGAATGTCGCCTTCCAGTTTGAGCGCTTTAACGGCGAGGCCTCCAGCAATGAGATCACCCGGCTGGCCGGGGCCGCCAAACAGGGCGGCACCACGGTGGTGGTCGGGCTGGGCGGCGGCAAAACCCTGGACACCGCCAAAGCGGTGGCGGACGAACTGCAGCAGCCGGTGGCGATTGTGCCGACCGTGGCCTCCACCGATGCGCCGTGCAGCGCACTGTCGGTGATTTATACCGACGAAGGGGTGTTTGACAGCTACCGCTTCTATGACAAAAACCCCGATCTGGTGCTGGTGGACACCGCCGTGTGCGCCCAGGCCCCGGTGCGCCTGTTCGCGTCCGGCATTGCCGACGGGCTGGCGACCTATGTCGAGGCGCAGGCGGTGAAACGCTCCCACAGCAAATCGATGGTGGACGGCGACCCGACCATCGCCGGGATGGCGATTGCCGAAGCCTGTGAGAAAACGCTGCTGACCTACGGCTACAGCGCCTACAAAGCGGTGGAGCAGAAGCTGGTGACCCCGGCGGTGGAGGCGGTGGTGGAAGCCAACACGCTGCTCTCCGGGCTGGGCTTTGAGAATGCCGGGCTGGCCGGGGCGCACGCCATCCATAATGGTTTTACCGCCATCCAGGGTGACATCCACCACCTGACGCACGGCGAGAAAGTCGCCTACGGCACCCTGACGCAGATGGTGCTGGAGCAGCGCCCGGATGAGGAGATTGCCCGTTATGTGCGCTTCTACCGCGCCATCAACATGCCGACCACCCTGGCTGAGATGCACCTGGAGAATGAGAGTTTCGAGAACCTGGTCAAGGTCGGTGCGCTGGCAGGCGGGGAGGGCGACACGCTGCACAACCTCAACCCGAACCTCTCTGCGGAAGATGTGGCGAACGCGATTCTGGCGGTAGACGCCTTCAGCAAAACGGTGAGTTAAGCCGTTTTCACCGGGCGGCGTACCGCCGCCCGTTTCACTGCACCGCCATTATCCCGTCCGGCCGCCCGGCCGCCTTATCCGGTGCCTGTTCTGCGCGTGTTACGACATCAGGCGCGGCAGCACCAGCGGCAGCAGGGAGAAAAGGTAGAGCAGCAAACCGATAGACGCCCCGACAATCGTGCCGTTGATACGGATAAATTGCAGGTCTTTACCGATGTTCAGCTCAATCTGGTGGGACATCTCTGTTTCATCCCAGCTTTTCACCGTGTCGCTGATGTGTTTGGTCAGGAAGGCGGCAAAATCCGGGGCCATGCGCCCGGCGGCCTGCTCAAGCTGGCGGTTCAGCGTGCCGCGCAGGGTGGCATCCTGGGCCAGCGTCTCACCCAGCCAGCGCCCGGCGTCGCGCATTTTCTGCTGCAACAGGGAGTCGGGCTTGTCCAGATCGTTACGCATCCACTCGCGCAGATCGCCCCACAGCGCTTTGACGTAAGTATTCAGGGTTTCATCATGTTTCAGGTAGTTTTTGATCTCTTCGGCTTTCAGCGCCATCGACGGGTCATGTTTCAGCCGGTCGATGAAGCCTTCAACGGCCATATCGAAGCGTATCCGCAGCGCGTGGCCGCGGTCTGCGCTGATCTCATCCAGAATAGTGCCCACGGCGTCGGCGATCATGTCGGCACCATGTTCCCCCAGCCAGCTGGTGGGCAGGATCTTCTCTTTAATCGGGTGTTCACGTTTTACCCAGCGCACAATCTGGCGTGACAGGGTGGCGCGGGTGGAAGGCTGTTGCAGGGTGCGGATCAGCTGACTTACGGCGCTGTCGAGCAGCTCCTGGTGCCGCCCCTCTTTGGTCATGCTCTCCAGCAGGGTCGACACAGAGGCCGTCAGGTCAATTTTGTCGATCAGGGTAAACAGCGCCTTCTGCAGAAAGCGCTGGATGCGCACGTCGTCGGTCATCTCAAACAGGCCGCGCAGCACCCGCACCAGATAGCGCGCCATCCGCTCACTGTTGGCCGGGGTAGTGAGCCAGTCCGCCAGCATGGTCGCCGGGTCATATTTACGGATCAGCCCGACCAGCGAGTTGGCATCGAGGAATTTCTCCTGCACAAACAGCGCCAGGTTATCGGCGATTTTGACCTTATTGCGGGGGATGACGGCGGTATGGGCACCGATCAGCGGCAACGGCACCCGGCGGAACAGGGCCACCACCGCGAACCAGTCAGCCAGCGCGCCGACCATTGCGGCCTCTGACACGGCTTTGATGCCGTCAACCCAGAGGTTACGCGGCAGGAACAGGGTGATGAGGAAGACGGCTGCCGCCGCCAGTAACAGCAGCAGGGCATTGCGCTTACTGCGTTTAAGCTCTTTTTCTTTATCCATAAGAAGAGTTTAGGATCATTTTTTGCCGGAAGGCAAAATTTTCCCGGCAGGCGAAAAAGCGGGGCCGGAAAAGGCCCCGCGGGTAAGCGGTCAGCGTTGGCGGCGACGCCACCCCCACAGCAGGAGCAGCAGCACGACGATGCCGCCGGCGGCCATGCCGTAGCGCGCCACCGCCAGCAGCGGCGACGGTGCGCCCCCGGCACGCAACGCCGTGACCCGCTCCGGTGAAACCTGCGGCTGCGGGTTACCGAACTGCGTCAGCAGGTAGTTGCTGAGGGTCGCGACCTGCGTATCGGAGAGCAGCGGCGCAAAGGCGGGCATGTTGACCGCCTGCGCCGCCGGTTCACGCTGTACGCCGCGCAGGATCGCCATCACCAGGTTGTCACTGTTGTTGCGCCCCAGGGCGGTGTTATGCATCAGCGACGGCAGGCCGCCGTCCGGCGTGCCGCGGCCATCGGGCTGGTGGCAGCTGGCGCAGTAGGCGTCATAGAGTTGCGGGCCGCTTAGCGCGTCCGGGTTGGCCGGGCGTGCCGCGCCGCGCAACTGATCGACGTTCGCCGCCGCCTCGCCCCACTGGTGGGCGGCGCGGCTGTCCTGTGCCTCATGCACCGGCGGGGTCTGCTTGAGCCAGACGGCGATGGCATGGCGATCGGCGTCGCTGAGGTGGCTCAGGCTGTGGTCAATCGCCTCCGCCATCGGCCCCGCTGCCTGCGCTTTGCCGGGGGCAAAGCCGGTTTTCAGGTAGTGGGCCAGCTCATCGACCTGCCACGCCCCGATGCCGCTCTGCGCATCCGACGTGATGTTGGGCGCGAACCAGGTGCCCAGCGAGCTGCCCGCCAGGTTGCTGCCTTTCTCCTCTGCCATCAGCGCGTTGCGCGGGGTATGGCAGGTGGAGCAGTGGGTCAGGGTCTCCGCCAGATAGGCTCCGCGGTTCACCTCGGCACTGGCTGCGGCGTCAGGGGTGTAGGGCCGGGTGTCGAGGAACAGCAGGTTCCAGGCGGCCATCGAGAGCCGGATATTAAACGGGAAAGGCAGTGCGGTCGCGGGGGCCGCCTGATCCACCGGCGCGACGCCCTGCATAAAGTAGGCATAGAGCGCGTGCATATCCTCGTCACTGATCCCGGCATAGGCGGTGTAGGGCATCGCCGGGTAGAGGTGGGCACCGTCAGCGCGCACGCCGCCGCGCACCGCCCGCTCAAACTGCGCGTAGCTGTAATCACCGATGCCGTGGCTTTTTGACGGCGTAATGTTGCTGGAGAAAATCGTGCCGAGCGGGGTGTCGATCGCCAGCCCGCCGGCGAACGGTTTGCCGCCTGCGGCAGAGTGGCAGGCCACGCAGTCACCGGCGGTTGCCACATATTCGCCCTGTTTAATCAGCGCTTCCGGGGCGTCTGCCGCGGCCGCCGCGGCAGAACCCACCGCCAGCAGGCCGCCCAGCAGCAGCGCCAGGCGCGTCAGCCTGCGCACCGGCGCGCGGGAAATAAGTCGGGTCATCCTTGTCTCCTTACAGGGCAGTCCTGGCGAGGTGGTCAGCGGTGCGTAACGCCAGCGCCACGGCCGTGAGGGTGGAGTTCACCGTGGCCGAGGTCGGCATCACGCCGGTGCTGGCGATGAACAGGTTTTCGTGGTCGTGGCTGCGGCCGAAGCTGTCCACCACCGAGTCACGCGGGTCGTGGCCCATGCTCAGGGTGCCGGTGATGTGCTGGTTGTTGCTGTAAACGCCGGGCTTGCTGAAGCGCAGGCCGGTGCCGCCCATGATTTTGGCGATGCGGGTGTACTCCTCCAGCGACCGCTGCATCCCGCGCTCAATGTAGTCATCGAGCTGGTAGACCGCCGCCGGGGTCGGGATGCCGAGGGCATCTTTGCGGTCACTGAGGATGATGCGGTTGTCATAGTTCGGCAGCTGTTCCATCACGTTTTTCAGGCTCACCTGGTGCGCGGCGCGGTAGTTGATCTGGCGGTCCAGGTCGATGCCGTACACCCCTTCGGAGATCAGGCTCTCTGTCACCGACTGCACCGCCGAGGCGTTGGAGATGTCGATGCGGAACGGCGCGTGGTCGCGGCGGAAGTCGCCGTCACGCAGGCTGTTGATTGATGCCGGGCTCATCGGCCCGCGCCCCGGCCACAGCGGTTCGTCGGTGTAGAAGGTCAGGGAGTTGCTGGGGTGGTCCATCAGGTGGCGGCCCACGGTGCCGGAGCTGTTGGCCAGCCCGTTGGGGTATTTGTCGCTGGCGGAGAGCAGCAGCAGTTTCGGGCTTTCGATGCCGTTGGCGGCCAGCACAAAGTTTTTCGCCGTAACGCGGGTGCTGCGTTTGTCCGGATCGTAGTAGTGGGCGGCCACGATGCGGCCTTTGTCATCATGTTCGAGCCGGTAGACCACCGCATTGGCTATCAGCGTCGCCCCGGCCTCTTCGGCGGCGTTGGCGGCGATGCCACCGTGGTACTGGGCGTCAATCGGGCAGATCGGCATGCAGTTGTTATTGCCGCAGCAGGCCGGGCGGCCGTCGTAGTTACGGCTGTTGCGCGCGGTGGTGTTGACGATCACCTCATACCCTTCCGGGGCCAGCCGCTCGCGGAAGCGCTGTTGCAGGTAGGATTCGGCCACCGGCGGCATCGGGAAGGGTTTGGATCGCGGCGACCCGTTGTTGGGTGCGCCGGAGACGCCCATTTTGACTTCCGCCTCATAATAGAAAGGCTCAAGGTCTTCATAAGCGATAGGCCAGTCGCGGCCGACGCCGTAACGGGTTTTGATGTCGAAGTCATTGGGGAGCAGCCGCCAGGCCTGTGCGGCCCAGTGCCAGCTGGTGCCGCCGACCATGCGGATATACTCCGCCGGGTAGGGGTGCGGCCCGGCCTGCACCAGGTAGCCGTTGTCCTCAGGTTTGTAGATCGGGTGGGGCGACCACGCCGAGAACGGGTAGGGGGACATGAAATCTTTTTTGCGCGGTGAGTTGCGGAAGTTCGCGGTAATAGTGCCGCGATCGACCCGCGGGCCGGATTCGAGGATGATTACCGAGACGCCTTGTTTCGCCAGCCGGTGCGCCACCAGCGAGCCGCAGATGCCGGATCCGATGACCACGACATCCGCAGAGAGTTTATCAGCCATACGTTGCCTTATTGGGGTTTAGTCGCCCAGGTGCCGTAGGCGCCGTAGGCATAGCTCGGGGGGGTGAGGTGGTCGCGCACGGCCTGGTTCATGAGGGCATTTTCGTAGGCCAGGCAGACAGCCTGTTTGCCGGTGCCGACGACGCCGAGGTACCAGGCGGTGAGGATAGCCGCAGGCAGTGCCGCCAGCGCCGGCTGTTGCCGGGTGATGGCCGCGTGGAGGTTTTCCGCGCTGAGGCGCTCTGCCTCAACGAACTGTGCCAGCGCCTGTACCTGCCGGGTGAAGTCGGGGTAGAGGGTGAGCATATGCTGGTAGAGGCGCTCAGCCATGTCGGCATCCAGCGTGGGGTGGCCGGTGAGCAGTTGCGAGAGGCGGATGAAATCCGCTTTCGCCTGCATCAGCGCAGGCGAGGGCACCGCCAGGGCATTCCCGGTCAGCAGGGAGCTGACCAACGGCACCGACAGCGCCGCCAGCGCCCCGCCAATGAACATCCGCCGCGATACCTGGCGGGTCGGAACAACGTCCTTCATGTTTCTAAACCTTCTCTGGTGAAGTAAAAAGCGCCTCAGGCACAGGGTATGTCCAAACCGGGTAAGCCGCGGGCACGACAGGCGCGGCATCCCGGTCTATTGGTATAATAACTTTGCGGAGTCTACCGCGCAGAAACCGGTTTAGTGAGACAAAAAATGGCTAAATCTTTACAATATTGAAACAAATTGTGTGATTAAATTCACAACGCGGCAAAGAAAAATGTCAATCTGCACCATATTGGTATGACAGGTTTATCAATTTAACGGTAATGAAAAACGGCCAACCCGCCAGAAACGTGTGGGTCTGTGAAGGGAAAAGCCGCCAACAGCGGACAACGTGCGAAGGGAAAGGAGGTGAGACGTTGGCAACAAAACGCCGCAAAACGGTCAACGTCTTACTGACTGTTTTGGAAAGCCCAAAGCTTAGCAGGGGCGGTAAAAGCGTAAACATCATCGCCGGGCAGAACCGCAGAGCCGGGCGAGCAGGCCCGATAGCCCAGAAGTCCCCCAACTTTCCCTTACATACCTGATGATTTGCAGAGGGGGTGAGGACGTAAAAATCATCGCCGAGCAGAACCGCAAAGCCGGGGGGAACAGGCAGAATAGCCCAGAATTCACCCCTACTATTTCCTTACATACCTGATGATTTGCAGAGGAGGTGGGGGCGTAAAAATCATTGCCGAATGGAGCCGCAGGGCACGAATGAGCGTGCAGGACACCCTGAAATCACCCCCTACCATTTCCTTACATACTCATAAGCTTGCAGAGGAGGTGGGGGCGTAAAAATCATTGCCGAGTGGAGCCGCAGGGCCGGGTGAGCGGGCAGGACGCCCGCGAGAGGGACAGCCACGCTGGGAGCGTGTCTGTACCGGCCCGATCAGCCCGGAGGCGTAAGGAGGGGACACGCGGGAGCGTGCAATGATTCAGCCGGGGCACCAAGGCGCGGGGATGCAAGGGGCGCGCGCCTACGCGCCCCTTGCGCGGTGGCGGCAGCGGAGCCGCAGAAAACCCACAGGCGTGAGCCAACGCAACCATCCCCGAGCCAAAAAAAGCGCCCCCGCAAGCCGTTGTGACCTTACGCGCCCCTTGCGCGGTGGCGGCAGCGGGGCCGCAGAAAGAGACCGGGCGTATGCCAACGCAACAACCCCCGATCCCAGTGAATAGCCTGCTTATGCTAAATTACACTCATAAAATCAAAAGATTATCAGAATGTAAACCCTACCTGTGCCACTGCCCCCCACGTATTATCCTCCCCCACCATCCCGGTCAGATCCAAATGCACCCGCTTATACGGCGACAACCCAATCCCCCCGGTAAAGACGTTGGTGTCATTGGACTTCATGTCCGCCCGGTAACCGGCGCGCAGTTGCAGCCAGTCGAGGGCGCGGTATTCGGCACCCACCCCGGCGTACTGGGTATCCTCTTCCGATTTGAAGCGTTTGGTCGGCGTCATATCCACGTCCACCGCGGCGGTAACGCGTTCGTTATGCCAGGCCGCGCCGCCGGTCACCAGCGGGCGGATCTGGTAAGTGTCGCGGTAGCCGTTCACCTCTTTGGTGTCGATGTCACGCGGCACCAGGTTCTGCGCGCTGACGCCCAGCGTCCAGGCCTCGGAGAGGTCGGCCGTTACCCCGGCATCCACGTTGAAGCCGGTATTGGATTTCTCATACTCGCCGTTGGTAATGTCGGACTTGTCGTAGTCATAGATGGAGCTGGCGTAGTTATAAAGCGTGGTGTGCTGGATTTTCGGCGTCACGCCCACAGACACCGGCACGCCGCCGACCCTGAACTCATGCGCCATCGCCACGCCGTAATCGGTGACCAGCGCCGCCAGCCCATAGGCGGTGGAGGTCAGGTTATCTTCATCGCCCGGGCGCGGGAAGCGCACGCCGTCGGCGATCTGTTGCAGGTAGTCGATGTCACCCTGCGTCACGTCTGCCGTGACGTGGGCGCTGCCGTAGGCCTTCACCACAAAGGCGAGCGGCAGCTGGTCGTTCGGCAGGGTCACCGCCAGCGCGGCACCGGCGCTGCCCCAGGCCTGGCTGCCCTGGATGCCGCGCAGGTCACCGGCCAGGTCGCCCGCAGCCCGGCGCAGGGCGCTGTAGCTGGTGACGTTGTCCTGGTAGCGGTCCACGCTGTCGGAGAGGTCATCGATCTTGTTGAGGATTTTGTCTTTATCGGTCAGCTGCACCCCCACCGCCGGGAAAATCACGCTGACATCATCATTGCCGTTGGCTTTGGTCATCAGCGCCGGGTTAGCCAGCACGGCGGAGCCGTAAACTGACGAGGCGACGCCGGTGCCGCCCATTGCATCGTTGCGGGCGTCAAAATAGTTGCCGGCCGCCAGAGCGCTGAGGGGGGAGAGCAGAAAAAGCGGAACCCATACATGACGTGAAGAGATGCTGCGTGAAGAGAAGCGGATGTGACCAGACTGACCTGCTCTTTTTTTTACCGAGACCATCATATTTCCCGAATTAAAAGCCCGGTGCATAACCGGGATGACCAAACATTACCCCCATCATGAAACATAACGGGGCGGATCATTGCTGTGAATAGGCACGATTATTGGCGGCTCTTTGAGCCTTGCCTTTTTATAATTCGGTGTAAAGCCACACCTGCACGAGGCCGGCAGGTGAAAAATAAGCCGGTCTCTGAAGCATAAGCGATTTTTATTAAGATGAAAGAATTTTTCAGCACGCGGGCGGGAAGTGAAATCGTGCCGGGAGGGGAAACAGGGGCGATTTTATATCTATCAGTATGATAATAAATATGTTTATATTTATCCTCCTAAAGTAGTTTCCTCTGAAAATAGTGCAGGGAATATGCACGCCCTTTTATATTTATCCCTATAAAAAACAGGATTAATGGGGTGCGCGGCAGCAAGCGGGTAAAAAAGGGAAAGGGTGGGGCAGGCGCGAAAAAAGGTAACCGGAAAGAGAAGGGAATGCAGAAATAAGGAAACTATCACGCCCGGAAATAAAAAAGGCGCCCGGTGGGCGCCTGAGGATTCAGGGGGCGGTGGGCACGGTCTGCGCCGGGCCAAATACGGAATAACTCGGCAAGGCGATATTCTGGTAAGGCTGCCAGCCGCCGCCCAGCGCTTTATACAGCGCCACCAGATCGGTGCTGGTCTGTACCCGCGCCTCGGTGGCCTGCTGCCGCGCCTGAGCCAGCTGGCGCTGCGCATCCAGCACGTTAATAAAGGTGGTGATGCCCTGGCGGTAGCTTTCGCTCGCCAGATCGTAGGCGTTTTGCAGCGACGCCGCGGTGCGCTCCAGCCCCTCAACCCGGTCCTGATCGGTGCGGTAACTCACCAGCGCGTTCTCCACATCCTGCAGGGCAGTCAGCACCGTCTGGCGGTAGTCCAGCACTGCGCTGGCCTGCTGCGCGCGTGACAGCCGCACATTGGAGACCAGCCGCCCGCCCTGGAATATCGGCAGCGAAATCTGCGGCCCATAAGAGTAGAAGTGGCTGCTCCAGTCGGTGAGGTAGTCCACGTCGGTGTTGCGCATCCCGACCTGCCCGGTGAGGGAGAGGCTCGGGAACATCTGCGCCACCGATACGCCAATCTCAGCGGTGGCGGCGTGCAGGTTCGCCTCCGCCCGGCGCACATCGGGCCGCCGCCGCGCCAGCTCCGCCGGAACGCCCACCGGCACCGCCGCCGGGATCGGCGGCAGCGGCCGCACCGCGCGCAATTCTGCATCCAGCGCGCCCGGCGGCTGGCCGAGCAGCACCGCCAGCGCGTTCATCGCCTGCCGCACCTGCGCCTGATAGGTCGGCAGTTGCGCCTCGAGTGAGCCGAGCTGCGCCTGTGCATTCTCCACATCGAGCTGCGGGGCCAGCCCGTTTTTCGCCTGGCTCTGCGTCAGCTCCGTGGTCTGGCGGGCAACATCGATCTGCGTCTGCAAGGTGTCCAGCACGCTTTGCGCGCCACGCAGTTGCAGGTAGGTGCGCGCCACTTCCGCCTCCAGCGAGACCAGCGCATCGTTGCGTTGCTCCAGCGTCGCCTGCGTCTGGGCGTTGGCGGCCTCTACCGCGCGGCGGGTTTTGCCGAACAGGTCCAGCTCCCAGGAGGCGTCAAACCCGCCCTGGAACAGCGTCACCGGCCGGGTTACGCTGCCCAGGGCATCCGCCGCCTCCGGGCTTTCAGCCTCGAGCTGCCCCGGAACATCATGCGCTTCCAGAATCCCTTTCAGCCCCAGTTGCTGGCGGTTGACGCTGGCCGTGGCATTCACTGACGGCAAATAAGCGCCGCGCGCCTGCGTCACCTGTTCCCGCGCCCCGGCGATGCGCAGCACCGTCTGTTGCAGTGACAGGTTGCCGTTGATCGCGCGGCCAATCAGGCTGTCGAGCTGCGGGTCGTTAAAGCTGCGCCACCAGGCCGGGTCCGGCTCGCTGGCCAGTGCCGCCGAGCCGGGTTTCG
The DNA here is from genome assembly GCF_002858715.1 of Chimaeribacter coloradensis. Classification (GTDB taxonomy): domain Bacteria; phylum Pseudomonadota; class Gammaproteobacteria; order Enterobacterales; family Enterobacteriaceae; genus Chimaeribacter; species Chimaeribacter coloradensis. Next base: position 46,506 of record NZ_PJZH01000028.1, read on the forward strand.
CCTGGGTGTGGGATGAAAGATCGTTAAACGCCTTTGGCGTCTGCGGCTGGGGTGGCTGGTAATCCGGCCCGACGGCGCAACCGGCCAGCGCCAGCACCGCCAGCGTCACCGCCAGCTTTACAGGGGAACAGGGGCGCAGGCGCAACGGCACCCGCGAAAAACGCATCAAGGAAGAGACAGCCATGTCAATGACCTCCCGCACTGCCTTCGCTCTTGATCGGCGAAAGCAAGAAACAAAATGGAATCATGATCAGCGACATTATCCCGCACAGCATAAACACGTCGTTATAGGCCAGCACGCGGGACTGGCTGATCATCTCTTGGTATAACTGCGCTGTGGCCAGCGTCACCGGGTCACCCACGGCATGGCTGAAATCCCGGATCGCCGCCGCCATGCTCTGCACCGCCTGGGTGAACTGCTCGTCCAGCGGCGTCATATGGGGGGAGAGGTGCGCGCTGTGGGCCTGGGAGCGCTCGGTGATCGCCGCCGTGGAGAGCGAAATCCCGATCGACCCGGCCACGTTACGGAACATCGAGAACAGCGCCGCGCCGTCAGCGTTCAGTTTCGGTGACAGTGTCACAAACGCAATGGTGGTCAGCGGCACGAACAGGAAGCCCAGCCCGATGGACTGCGCGCTGCGCATCAGCACCATGGTTTCAAAATCGACGTTCGGCACCAGCTGGCTGGAGTAGATAAACGACAACAGCAGCAGCAGGAAGCCGAAGGCGATAATCAGCCGCGTCTGCACTTTCGGCATCAGCTTCAGCACCAGCGGGATCGACAGCACAATCAGCACCGCACCGGGGGACATCACCAGCCCGGAGAGGGTGGCGGTGTAGCCGAGCTGCTGCTGCGCCAGTTGCGGCATCAGCACCGAGCTGCCGTAGAGGATCATCGCCATCCCGGCCATCAGGAAACTGGCCACGGCGAAGTTGCGATCCTTCAGGCAGTGCAGGTCCACCACCGGTTTGCGGGCGTAGAACAGCCAGTAGACCGCGCCCACCAGCCCCACCAGCGCCAGCACCGCAAACAGCACGATAAAGCTGGACTGGAACCAGTCATCATCCTCGCCCCGGTCGAGCATCACCTGCAAACAGCCCAGCCCCAGCGCAATCAGCCCGATGCCGATGTAGTCGATGCTGAGTTTGCCCGGCTCGAGCCGTTTCTCCCACGGCGGATCTTCCAGCAGCTGCATCACCGCCAGCACCGTCAGCACGCCCACCGGGATGTTGATCAGGAAGACCCAGCGCCAGCTGTAGTGGTCGGTGATCCAGCCGCCCAGCATCGGGCCGAGCACCGGCGCGACGATAATCGCAATCGACGAGAGGCCGAACGCCTTGCCGCGATCTTCCGGTTTGAAGTAGTCCAGCAACACCGACTGCTGCACCGGCTGCAAGCCGCCGCCGAAAAAGCCCTGCAGGATGCGGAACAGGATCATCTGCCAGAGTTCGGTGGCGATGCCGCACAGAAACGAGCAGATCGTGAACATGCCGATGCAGATCAGGAAGTAGTTTTTTCGCCCCAGCGCGCGGCTGAAAAACGCCGACAGCGGCAGCACGATGCCGTTTGCCACCAGGTAGGAGGTGAGTACCCAGGTGGACTCGTCATAACTGGACGAGAGCGAACCGGCGACGTGCGGCAGCGCCACGTTGACGATGGTGGTGTCCAGGATCTCCATGAACACCGCCAGCGTCACGACCAGCGCGACCGCCCAGGGGTTACTGGCGGGTTTCCATTGACGCTCGCCGCTCATTCCACCGTAACCTTCGGCTCAACGGAGAGGCCCAGCGGCAGCGGGAAGTCAGGGTCCAGCCCGCTGTCGATGACGATTTTCACCGGCACGCGCTGCACGATCTTCACATAGTTGCCGGTGGCATTTTCAGCCGGGAAGGCGGAGAAGCGCGACCCGGAGCCCTGCTGGATACTGTCCACATGGCCGTGCAGCTCCATGTCGGGGTAGGCGTCCACGGTGACCACGACTTTGTCGCCGGGGTTCATGTGCTCAAGCTGGGACTCTTTGAAGTTGGCGGTGATCCAGATGTCACGCGACACCAGGGAGAACAGCGACGACCCGGCCTGCACCAGGGTGCCGAGCTGGACGTTACGTTTGGTGACGTAGCCGTCAAAGGGCGCGCGCACTTCGGTATAGGAGAGGTTCAGGTTGGCGGTCTCCAGCTGGGCGTTGGCCTGCTCCACCTGCTGGCGGGCGGCTTCCACATTGGCTTGTGCCTGCCGGATCTGTAACTGCACCTGCGCCGCGACCTGCACCTGCGCTTTGGCATTTTCCAGCTCCGCGGTGGCGGAGCGGAGCTGCGCATTGGCGGCGTCGATATTGCGCTGGGTAGTGGCGCGCGGGTCAACGCCGCGCTGGCGTTTGTAGTCCGCCTGCGCGTTGACGAGGTTGGCTTCTGCCTGCGCCTGCTGCGCTTTGGCCTGCGCCAGTTGCGCCGGGTACTGTACTTTGGCCAGCGCCAGCTGCACCTGTGCCTGGTGAAGCTGGGCCTGCGCCATGCCGAGCTGCGCCTGCGCGCGGTCCCGTTCGGCGACGGCGTCACGCGGGTCGATTTTCACCAGCAATTGGCCTTTTTTCACCGGCTGGTTATCTTCCACCGCCAGATCGGTGACATAGCCGGAGACTTTCGGCGCGATGGTCACGGCATCCCCTTCGGTGAAGGCGTCATCGGTGGTGACCTGGTTGCGGGTCATAAACCACCAGACCAGCGCGACGATCACCATCACAGCGACCACCACGCCCAGGATAATCAGCGGCTTTTTGCCGGGGCGTTTACGGTTGCTTTCGCCGTCGTCCTGATCGTCCTTTTCTTCTTTATTATCTGAGGGGTTATCCGGTTTTTTGTCATTTCCGGTGTCCTTGCCATTCCGCTGTTGGGCTTCCGGTTTCCGCGCCTGCTCATCCTGCGCTGCGGCGTCCTCTGACGCGTTATTTTTATCGCTGTTCATAGGTCTCATCTGTTGTGGCAGCAAACCGCTGCACCAATCCATAAAGAAAGTGACTCTTTCACCCTAGAGGGTACTGTGTAGTTTGCAAGTTGACGCTTGGGAAAAGCCTGAATTTGCGGGAGGATAGCGGCGGGATCGCACTATTTGTCAATATATGTAAAGGGGGGAGGGTGCCGGCCATTTTGGGTTTCGGAATGAGCGGGGGACGAAAGCCGTAGGCCTCTGCGCAGGGTATCGCCGTTAT
>NZ_PJZH01000029.1 GCF_002858715.1 Chimaeribacter coloradensis
AGATCACGATCTGCATACCAGCGAAACCACCATCCCGACGCAGGGTGAGAATATGCCCGCCTATCTGGCGCGCCCGGCGGCCGCGTCCGGCCCGCTGCCGGTGGTGATTGTGGTGCAGGAAATTTTCGGCGTGCATGAACACATCCGCGATCTCTGCCGCAGGCTGGCCAAAGAGGGCTACCTGGCGATTGCGCCGGAGCTCTATTTCCGTCAGGGCGATCCGCAGCAGTACGCCACCATTGATGAGCTGTTCAGCCAGCTGGTAAGCAAAGTGCCCGACCAGCAGGTGCTGGCAGACCTTGACCACACCGCCCATTGGGCCAGCCGCCACGGCGGCGAGGCCAACCGGCTGGCGATCACCGGGTTCTGCTGGGGCGGGCGCATCGCCTGGCTCTACGCGGCCCACAACCCGCAGCTGAAAGCGGCCGCGGCCTGGTACGGCAAACTGGTGGGCGAAAAGTCCCTGAACCAGCCGAAACACCCGGTGGATGTGGCCGTGGATCTCAACGCGCCGGTGCTGGGGCTGTATGGCGGGCAGGACAGCGGCATCCCGCTGGACACGGTCGAGAGCATGCGCCAGGCGATCCGCGCGGCCAATGCCACGGCGGAAATCGTGGTCTACCCGGAAGCCGGGCATGCGTTCAATGCCGATTACCGCCCAAGCTACCATCAGGAAGCGGCCGACGACGGCTGGCAGCGGATGCTGGCCTGGTTCGCGCAACATGGCATGGCCGGCGCAGGCGGGGCACAGCCATAACAAACCCGGGCGGCGTTGACCTCCGGCACGATCAAAAAAGGGCGCAGATGCGCCCTTTTGCTTTTCCGGCAGGGTACCCGCGTCCGGCCTTTACACCGCTTCGGTGCGCAGGCGGCGGGCGGCTTTCACCATGTTCGCCAAAGACTGGCGGGTCTCCGGCCAGCCGCGGGTTTTCAGGCCGCAATCCGGGTTGACCCACAAGCGCTCCGCCGGGATGGTCTGTGCGGCTTTACGTAGCAGCGCTTCAATCCACTCCACGCTCGGCACGTTTGGCGAGTGGATGTCATACACGCCGGGGCCGATCTCGTTCGGGTAGTCGAATGCGTTGAACGCCTCCAGCAGCTCCATGTCGGAACGGGAGGTTTCGATGGTGATCACATCGGCATCCAGCGCGGCGATGGCGTCCATGATGTCGTTGAACTCGCAGTAACACATATGGGTATGGATCTGCGTCTCATCGGCGGCCACCGCGGCGTTGAGCCTGAAAGCCTCTACCGCCCAGGCGAGGTACGCCGGCCAGTCAGACTGGCGCAGCGGCAGCCCTTCGCGCAGGGCCGGTTCATCAATCTGGATGATGCCGATACCGGCTTTTTCCAGATCGGCCACCTCGTCACGCAGCGCCAGCGCGATCTGTCTGGCGATCGCCTCACGGGAGAGATCCTCACGCGGGAATGACCAGCAGAGAATCGTCACCGGCCCGGTCAGCATCCCTTTCACCGGTTTGCCGGTCAGCGACTGGGCATAGGTCGCCCACTCCACGGTGATCGCCTCCGGGCGGCTGATGTCACCGATAATCACCGGCGGTTTCACGCAGCGGGAGCCGTAGCTCTGCACCCAGCCGTTCTGGGTGAAGGCGAAGCCGTCGAGGTGTTCGCCGAAATACTCCACCATGTCATTACGCTCCGCTTCGCCATGTACCAGCACGTCGAGGCCCAGGCGCTCCTGCTCGGCGATCGCCTGTCTGATGTGCTCACTGATGCCGGTGCGGTAGGTGTTGCCGTCCAGGCGGCCCTGCCTGAAGTCCAGACGCAGGCCGCGGATCTCCGTGGTCTGCGGGAAGGAGCCGATGGTGGTGGTTGGCCAGGGCGGCAGGTGATATCTGGCGCGCTGCTTTTCGGCGCGGATCGGGTAGGCGTGCGGGCGCTCGCTGTCCCGGGCGGTGACCGCCATCAGCCGCCTGGCGACCGCCTCGTTATGGACGCGGCGGGAGTCGCGGCGGGCGCGGATCGGCGCGCTGTAGGCCTCCACGTCGTCCAGCGCGGCCCGGTCGCCCCGGTTCAGGGCGCGGGTCAGCAGCGCCAGCTCGCGGCATTTTTGCAGCGCGAAGGCGAACCAGCTTTTTACCTCGGCATCCAGCCGGGTTTCGGCATCCAGATCAATCGGGCTGTGCAGCAGGGAGCAGGTGCTGCCGAGCCACAGCGTGCGTTGCCCACCGGCCAGCGGTTGCAGGCGGTTCAGCCAGCGGCCGAGGTCAGCCCGCCAGACGTTGCGGCCGTTGATCACCCCCAGCGAGAGCACCCAGTCAGCGGGCAGCGCGTTGTCCAGCGCGGTAAGTTCATCACTCCCCGCCACCAGGTCGACGTGCAGCCCCTGCACATCCAGTTCACGGATAGTGTCGAGGTGATGGCCGATGCTGTCGAAATAGGTAGTCAGCAGCAGCTTAGCCCGGCCGCTGAGCGTGGCATAGGCGGGTTTGAACGCCTCCCGCCAGGCCTGCGGCAGCTCCAGCACCAGCGCCGGTTCATCAATCTGTACCCATTCGATGCCGCGCCCGGCCAGCTCTGCCAGCACCTGCTGGTAAACCGGCAAAATCTCATCCAGCAGGGTGAGGCGGTCGAACGGTTCACCTTTCACTTTACCGAGCCACAGGTAGGTGACCGGGCCGAGCAGCACCGGCTTGACCGGGTGGCCCAGCGCCAATGCTTCATCCACTTCATCCAGCAGTTGCGTCCAGGCCAGGGTAAAGCGCTGGCCCTGATGGAACTCCGGCACGATGTAGTGGTAGTTGGTGTTGAACCATTTGGTCATTTCCGCGGCGGCGGCCGGTTCACCGTTCGGCGCGCGCCCACGGGCGATGCGGAACAGCGTGTCGAGATCGATATTGCCGCCGGCGTCCTGGTGGCGCGGCGGCACATTGCCCAGCAGCAGGCTGGTGGTCAGCACATGATCGTACCAGGCGAAGTCGCCCACCGGCAGCAGATCGACCCCGGCATCGCGCTGTTGTTGCCAATGACGGGCGCGCAATTCCCGGCCCACCGCCTGCAGTTCCTCCTGCGTCGCCTTGCCTGCCCAGTAACGTTCCTGGGCTTTTTTCAGCTCACGGCGCAGGCCGACGCGCGGAAAACCCAGGGTATGGTTCAGAATTGTCATGGTTAACGCCCTCATTTAGCCGTCCAGATGTTTACACATCCATAATCCGCAGGTACTGTATATTCCACAAGCGCAAAATGTTCACTGTCACTGTGAAGGACTCTCATGATCGAACTTAAACACTTACGGACGCTGCAGGCGTTGCGGAACACCGGCTCCCTGGCCGCCGCCGCCGCGCAGCTTCATCAGACGCAGTCGGCGCTGTCACACCAGTTCAGCGACCTGGAGCAACGGCTGGGCTTCCGGCTGTTCGTCCGTAAGAGCCAGCCGTTGCGCTTTACGCCGCAGGGCGACATCCTGCTGCAACTGGCGGAACAGGTGTTGCCGCAGATCCAGCAGGCGCTTCAGGCGTGCCATGAGCCGCAGCAGGCCACCCTGCGCATCGCCATTGAGTGCCACAGCTGCATCCAGTGGCTGACCCCGGCGCTGGACAACTTCCGCCAGCGCTTCCCGCAGGTCATCATGGATTTCAAATCGGGCGTGACCTTTGACCCGCAACCGGCGCTGCAACAGGGCGAGCTGGACGTGGTGCTGACTTCGGACATCCTGCCGCACAGCGGCCTGCACTACACGCCGATGTTTGATTTCGAAGTGCGGCTGGTATTGGCACCGGATCACCCGCTGGCCACCAAAGCGCAGATCCTGCCGGAAGACCTGAGTGACGAAACGCTGATGATCTACCCGGTACAGCGCCAGCGGCTCGACATCTGGCGTCACTTCCTGCAACCGGCAGGCGTCAGCCCGGCGTTGAAAAACGTGGATAACACCCTGCTGCTGATTCAGATGGTGGCGGCGCGCATGGGGATTGCTGCGCTGCCGCACTGGGTGGTGGAGAGTTTTGAGCGCCAGGGACTGATTGTGACCAAGACGCTGGGGAGCGGATTATGGAGCCGGCTGTATGCCGCGGTGCGCGAAGGCGAGCAGCGCCAGCCGGTGACAGACGCCTTTATTCGTTCGGCGCGCCAGCACGCCTGCGATCATCTGCCGTTTGTGCGGGACGCGGCGCGACCCAGCGCCGGTGTACCCACAGCGATGCCATTATCACTGCACCTCCCAGAATAAAGCTCGGCCAGTGGGGCTGCTGCTGCCAGATCGCCAGATTGACCAGCAGCCCGGCCGGGACGTGGAAATTATTCATAATCCCCAGCGTTCCGGCATCCACCTGCGTCGCCCCGACGTTCCACATAAAGTAGCCCAGCGCGGACGCCCCTACCCCCAGCCAGATCAGGATGCCCCACTGCAGCGAGGTGGTCGGCAGCTTCTGCGGGTTGCCGAACAGCGCCCACGCCACAATCGCACAGAGCACCGCGCCGATGTAGAACCAGGAGAAAGCCGTGTGTTGCGGCATCGGCCGCGTCTCCATCAGCCGTTTGTACCCCACCTGGCCGATGGCGAAGCAGAGGTTCGCCGCCTGCACCAGCAGCAGGCCGATCACAAAGTGCTCGCTGATGTGGTCGTAACGGATGATCGCCGCGCCCACCACCGCCAGCAGGGCGCTGAGGGCATACCCCAGGCGCACGCCGCGCCCGCTGATCAGGTCATAAATCAGCGTCACGTAGAGCGGGGTCATGACGGTAAACAGCAGGAATTCCGGCACCGTCAGGTAGAGGTAGGCCTGAAAGCTGATCAGGTACATGATGCCGAGCTGCATCGCGCCGACGCCCATATAGAACAGCAGCGTCGAGGCTTTATGGCCGCGCCAGCGCAGGAACGGCAGGAACACCAGCGCCGCCAGCACCAGCCGTACCAGCACGGAGAAGACGCTGTCCACCTGCCCGGCCAGGTACTCGCCGATCAGGCTGAAGGAGAACGCCCACAAAATGGTGGTGATAATCAGTAAAAACACGGTGATTGTCGCTATCAAAGGGAAAAGGGGATTGTAACGGAAGCGGGCAGGCAAAAATCATCGAAGATGGTTTACAGGTGATTATTATTTACACAAACAGACGCACCTTTACGGCCTTGTTCCGGTACAGGGCCGCCGGGATGGCATACACTGAAAGCTTAGGAAGACCACGCCCGCGAACAGCAACGGAGGAGCACCATGAAGAAAATCACCCTGATCGCCTGCGCCCTGGCCACCGGCCTTATCACCGGCAGCGCCGTGGCGGACACCCTGAAACCGCTGTCGCCGCAGCAGCGCCAGCAGCAACTGCTGAACAACCCGGCGCAGCGCAACACCCAGCAGCGGATGCAGACTAACCAGCAGCTCCAGCAACGCCAGCTGGAGGTGGATCGCCGCGCCAGCACACAGCAGCAGAACCAGCAGTTGCGTACCCAGATGCAGACCAATCAGCAGCGCATCCAGCAGAACCAGCCCGGCAACCGATAGGGCGTAAAGGGCGTCAGATCCGGACGCCCAGCATCGTCAGGATCAGCGGCGTGGTGATGCCCGACAGCGCCGTGGACATCACCAGGCTGGCGGCCGCCGGCCCGGCCAGCACGTTGAACTGGCGCGACATCAGGTAGACGTTTACCCCCACCGCCATCGACCCGAGCAGCACCACCACGCGGGTCTCCATCGCCGGCAGATGCAGCGCCACCGCCAGCAGCCAGACCACCAGCGGCTGCACCAGCAGCTTCATCACACAGATGGCGGAGCTGAGCTTCCAGCCGTCCCGTACCCGGTACTCCGCCAGCCCCATGCCCAGCACCACCAGCGACAGCGGTGCCGCGCTCTGCCCCAGCATCGACACCGGCTGGTCGATAAAACGGGGCAGCGGCAGGCGTGTCAGGCTGAACAGAGTGCCGGAGATAATGCCGATAATCAGCGGGTTAGTCAGCACACTGCGGGCGGTTTTGGCGAAGCCCGCCAGCGTCGGCGAGCCGTTGCGCGCCCACTCGATCGAGATGGTGACCAGCGTCCAGAGGATCAGCCCGTTGAACACCAGCACCAGCGCCACCGAGGGCACGGCGGCCTCACCCAGCATCACGGTGGCGATCGGCAGCCCCAGCATCACGTTATTGGAGAAGATGCCGCCGAGGGCAAACACCGAGCCGGAGATGCCGTCGAGCCGGAACAGGTGCTTTGCCAGCACCCGGCCCAGCACGAACACAATCAGGCAACTGCCGAAAAAGGCGATCAGCAGGCGGGCATCCACGGCGGGGCGTTTGGTGAAATCACACATCATGCGGAACAGCATGGCGGGCAGCGCGACGGAGAAGACCAGGCGGGTCATGCCGTCAGTAATGGAGGCGGGCCATTTCCCCCAGCGAACCAGCCCATATCCCAGCACGATCAAGACAAATAACGGCACCGACAGCAAAATCTGATGCCAAAGCGACAGCATAAAAGCAGGCATGACAATCCTTGCATAAACGGCCGACGCCAGATACCGCAGGCCCCGGGAAGTGAGTGAACACGGCCTGCGTATCGTTAGGCGTCTACTACTTCGCCTGCTACGTAAAGTCCGCGCCCATCAAATCTATCCGGTCAGTACAGATACAGTCAACGCCCCAACTGAGCAAAAGGCGCGCACGCTCCGGGCTGTTCACGGTATACACCAGAATCCGCAGCCCGGCCGCTTTCAGCGCCTCCACCCGCGCCTGCGTCAGCGCCTGGTGGTTGATATGCAACGACACACAGGCGAGCTGGGTGGTCAGCGTTTGCCAGTCTTCGTCCCACTCATCCAGCAGCAGGCCGCGCGGCAGCTCCGGCACCGCCTGTTGGGCGGCGGCCAGCGCCTCCACCGAGAAGGAGGAGAGCAGCGGCGGCACCGGTTGCCCCTCCCACAGCAGGCGGGCGGCGGAGGCAACCACTTTGCCGGTCTCCTCCTCTGTGCCGGTGGTGGGCTTGATCTCAATGTTCGCCATCAGCCCGTGCTGTGCGCAGCGGTCTGCCACTTCCGAGAGCAGCGGCAGCTTCTCGCCGCGAAAGGCGGTGCTGTACCAGTTCCCGGCATCCAGCGTCACCAGCTTCTCCCACGGCAGGTCACCCGCCACGCCCCAGCCGTTGCTGGTGCGGTCCAGCGTGTCGTCGTGCAGCAGGAAGATCTGGCCGTCCTGCGCCAGCTTCACATCAAACTCAATCATCCGGTGGCCAAGGCGCACCCCGGTCTCAATCGCCGCCAGCGTATTTTCCGGGGCCAGCGAGCCGCCGCCCCGGTGCGCCACAATGCGCGGGTAAGGCCAGTCTGTTGTCATTATTCCATCCGTAATCCATCAGCCGTGTCAAAAATGTGCAGCGCCTGCGGCGGCAGCACCAGCGAAAGCTCAGACCCCACCGCCGGGCAGTGCTCATGGGAGAGCCGCACCACCACGCCCTGCCCGCCCCACTGGCCGTGGGCGAGGTTATCCGCCCCCAGCCGCTCCAGGGTCACCACTTTCAGCGGCAGGCCGCGGGTGGTGCCGTCCGCCAGCTGAATATGCTCCGGCCGGATGCCCACGGTCAACGCCCGGCGGCTCCAGGCGGGGCGCACCTCCGGCAGCGGCAGGGCGGTGCCGTCCGCCAGCAGCAGCGCACTGCCCTCGGCATCGACTTCGCCGTCCAGCAAATTCATCGCCGGGGAGCCCATAAACCCGGCGACAAAACGGCTGGCCGGGCGCTGGTAAATCTCCGACGGCGTGCCGATCTGCTCCGCCACCCCTTTGTTCATCACAATCACCCGCTGCGCCAGCGTCATCGCTTCCACCTGATCGTGGGTGACGTAGAGGCTGGTGGTGCGCAGGCGGCGGTGCAGTTGTTGCAGCTCCAGCCGCATCTGCACCCGCAGCTTGGCATCGAGGTTCGACAGCGGCTCATCAAACAAAAACACCGCCGGTTCACGCACAATCGCCCGCCCCATCGCTACCCGCTGGCGCTGGCCGCCGGAAAGCTCACGCGGTTTGCGCTTCAGCAGCGGCTGAAGCTCCAGAATGCGCGCCGCCTCTCCGACCCTTTCTGCGATCTGCGCCTTGCCGAAGCCGCGGATCTTCAGGCCGTAGGCCATGTTGTCAAACACGCTCATGTGCGGGTAGAGCGCATAATTCTGGAACACCATCGCGATGCCGCGATCTTTTGGCTCCAGCTCGGTGACGCGCCGGTCGCCGATGTAGATGTCGCCGCTGCTGGTGCGCTCCAGCCCGGCCACCATCCGCAGCAGCGTGGACTTGCCGCAGCCGGAGGGGCCGACCATCACAATAAATTCGCCGTCGGCCACGTCCAGATCAATCTGGCGGATCACCGGGGTTTTGCCGTCATAACTCTTGCTGACCGCCTGCAATTTCAGATTCGCCATAACTCACTTCTCACTGTCAACCAGACCACGGACAAACCAACGCTGCATCGTCAGCACCACCACCAGCGGCGGCAACAGGGTCAGCAGCATCGCCGCCATCACCTGGTTCCATTGGGTTACCCCATCGCCAAGGGAGATCATGCTTTTGATCCCGGCCACGGCGGTGCCCATCGAGACATCGCTGGTGATCAGGATCGGCCACAGATATTGGTTCCAGCCATAAATAAAGGTGATAACAAACAGCGCAGCCAGATTGGTCTTTGACAGCGGCAGTACCACATCCCAGAAGAAACGCATCGGCCCCGCGCCATCAATGCGCGCCGCTTCCAGCAGCTCGTCCGGCAGTGTCATAAAGAACTGGCGGAACAGGAAGGTCGCGGTGGCGGAGGCCATTAACGGCAGCGTCAGGCCGGTGTAGCTGTCCATCAGGTGCAGGCCGGCCATCACCTCGACCGTGGGGAAGATCCGCACCTCCACCGGCAGCATCAGGGTGAGGAAGATCATCCAGAAGAAGAGGCTGCGCAGTGGGAACCGGAAATAGACAATGGCGTAAGCCGAGATAATCGACACGCTGATCTTGCCAATAGTGATCACAATCGCCATCACAAAGCTGTTGAACAGCAGCAGGCTGAACGGCGCGCTGTGGCGGCTGACCCCCTGCGTCCAGATGGTGCTGATGTTCTCCCATAAATGGCTGCCGGGCAGCAGCGTCATCGGCACCTGGAACACCTGCTGGTTATCCAGCGTGGCGGCCACAAAGGCCACATAGAGCGGGAACAGCACCACCAGCACGCCGAGCAGCAGCATCACATGGCAGAAAATATCCAGCCCTCTACGGTTTTCGATCATTGGTAGCGCACCTTACGCTCAACAAAGCGGAACTGGAGCACCGTCAGCCCAATCACCAGCAGCATCAGCACCACCGATTGCGCGGCGGAACTGGCCAGATCCAGCCCGGCAAAGCCCTCACGGTAAATTTTGTAGATAAGGGTGGTGGTCGCCTGCACCGGCCCGCCGGCCGTGGCCGCGTCGATCACCGGGAAGGTGTCGAAGAAGGCGTAGACCAGGTTGACCACCAGCAGGAAGAAACTCACCGGCGAGATCAGCGGCAGCACCAGGTTGAAGAAGCGCCGGACCGGCCCTGCGCCGTCAATCGCCGCCGCTTCCACCAGCGAACGCGGGATAGACTGCAACGCCGCGAGGAAAAACAGGAAGTTATAGCTCACCTGTTTCCAGACCGAGGCCACCACCACCAGCGCCATCGCCTGCCCGCTGAACTGGGCGTGGTTCCAGTCGTAGCCCATCTCCCCCAGCCAGTGGCTGATCAGCCCCATGCCGGGGTTGAACAGGAACATCCAGAGCACCGCGGCCACCGCCGGGGCGACCGCGTAAGGCAGGATAAACAGCGTCTGGTAGATCCGGCGCGCCCGCACTACCCGGTCAACCAGCGCCGCCAGCAGCAGGGAGATCACCAGCCCGCTCACCGCCACCAGCCCGCTGAAAATCAGCGTGGTGGAGAAGGATTCCAGGTAGGTGTCGTCCTGCCACAGGGCGCTGAAGTTCTCCAGCCCGACAAACTCGCTGGAGATGCCGAACGGATCGAGGCGCTGCACCGAGTACCACAGCGCCTCCCCTGCCGGCCAGATAAAGAAGATCACGGTAATCAGCAGTTGCGGCAAAACCAGCAGATAGGGCAGCCAGCGACTGCGGAACCCGGGGCGCGACAGGGACATCAGGCTCTCCTTGTGTGACGTAGCCTTGTGTTATTTGGTCGAGGCTTCGAAGCGGCGCAGCAGCACGTCACCGCGCTTAACGGCAGAATCCAGCGCCTGTTGCGCGGTTTTCTTGCCGGTCCAGACGCTCTCCAGCTCCTCATCCACCACGGTGCGGATCTGCGGCATGTTGCCCAGGCGCAGGCCGCGGGTGAACGGCAACGGCGGCTTGTTCAGCATCTGGCGGGTGGCGGTGTCCGCGCCCGGGTTCTTGTCATAGAAGCCCTGCTGGCGGGTCAGCTCGTAAGCGGCAGTGGTGATGGGCAGGTAGCCGGTTTTCTGGTGCCACTCGGCGGCGATCTCCGGCTGGGTCAGGAACTGCATAAACTGCGCCACGCCTTTGTAGGTCGCCGCGTCTTTGCCGTTCATGACCCACAGGCTCGCCCCGCCGATAATGGCGTTCTGCGGCGCGCCTTTGACGTCGGCGTCATACGGCATCATGCCGACGCCGTAGTTGAATTTGGCATAGTGGCGGATGTCGGCCAGCGAGCCGGAAGAGGCGGTGGTGATGCCGCAGTCCCCGTTGTAGAACTTGGCGGTGGACTCATCTTTGCGGCCGAAATAGGTGAAGCCGCCCGCTTTGCTGAGGTCAGCCAGCATCTGGATGTGCTTGACCTGCTCCGGCTTGTTGAATTCCAGCGCGGCGTCGGTGCCGTCAAAACCGTTGTTTTTGCTGGCAACCGGCAGGCCGTGCCAGGCGCTGAAGTTCTCGATCTGAATCCAGCCCTGCCAGCCGCTGGCGTAGCCGCACTTCATGCCGGCCGCGCGCAGTTTGGCGGTGTAGGCCGCCAGATCCTGCCAGGTTTTCGGCGGCTGCTCCGGGTCCAGCCCCGCTTTCTTAAAGGCATCTTTGTTGTAGTAGAGCACCGGCGTGGAGCTGTTAAACGGCTGGGAGAGCAAATGGCCGCTTTTGGCGTCGGTGTAGTAACCGGAAACGGTCGGCACAAACACCGACTCATCAAACGGCACGCCCGCTTCACTGAACACCTGATAAACCGGTTTAATCGCTTTGCTGGCCATCATGGTGGCAGTGCCGACCTCATACACCTGGAGGATGGCGGGCGCATTGCCGGAGCGGTACGCCGCAATCCCGGCCGCCAGGCTCTGCTCATAATTCCCTTTATAGACCGGCACGATTTTCACGTCCGGGTGGGCCTGGTTAAAGCGATCCGCGAGGGAATCCACTTCCACGCCCAGTTCGCCTTCCATAGAGTGCCAGAACGGAATGGTGGTGACGGCCAGTGCGTTTGTGCTGAAGGTCAGTGCCAGTGCCGTACAGAGCGCAGCGGTTTTGAGCCGGGGTGAAAAGGTAGGGGAAATAAACATGCCTGTCTCCTGAAAAGGGGGGGTGTACGGCACGGTGCGGTAAGCCACTCATGCATTAACACATTTTCGAAACCGGGAGCTAACATGACACGATAAAATGATAGAAAAATAACCGTTAAATGACAATAAAATGACAAGTGAATGAAGTGAGGGTGACGGGAAGATGGCAAAAATGGGACGAAGCGCCGGAAAGACGCTTCGCCGTTAACAATTACAGAGCGCGTTTCAGGCGGGCCACGGCTTCCTGCATCTGCTGTTCGGTCGCGGTAGCGAAGGAGAGGCGGAAGGTGGAGTGGTCCGGCTCGGCAGCGAAGAAGTATTCGCCCGGCACAAACACCACGCCCTGTTTCAGCGTCTCCTGCAACCACTCCGCGGTGTTGCGCGGCTGGCGGAATTTCGCCCACAGGAACATGCCGCCTTTCGGCATCTCGAAGGTCACCTGATCGCCCAGCTCCTGCTCCAGCAGCGAGGCCAGCACTTCACACTTGTGCTTATAGGCGGCGCGGATGGTCTCGATCTGCGCCGGTAACCGCCCCAGCCCGAGGTAATATTCCGCCACCACCTGCGACAGCGAGCTGGCGTGCAGATCCGCCGCCTGCTTGATGCTGGCGACTTTGTGCAGCAGCCACGACGGCATGATCACCCAGCCCAGACGCAGGCCCGGTGCCAGGATTTTGGAGAAGGTGGAGGTGTAGATGACGTTGTCGGTATGGCCGTTCAGGGCGGTCGCCAGCTCAAACAGCGTCGGGTTGCGTTCGTCGGTGAAACGCAGCTCGCCGTAGGGGTCATCCTCAATGATCAGGAAACGGTGCTCGGCGGCCAGCGTCACCAGCTGTTCGCGGCGCGCCCGGCTCAGGGAGACGCCGCTCGGGTTGCCGAAGGTCGGCACCAGGTAGACGCCCTTGATGATCTGGGTTTTCAGCAGCTCGGCCAGATCGTCAACGATCATGCCGTCGCGGTCGGATCGCACCGTAAGCAGCTTCGCCTCGGCCAGCTCCAGGGTTTGCAGCGCCGCCAGGTAGGTCGGGCTTTCCACCACAAACACGTCGCCGGGGTTGACCAGCGCCCGCATCACCAGATCCAGCGCCTGCTGGGAACCGGCAGTGACCACGATATCTTCCGGACGGGTCACGATGCCGCGCTCGGCGCATAAGCCGGTGATGCGCTCACGCAGGGTGTGGCTGCCTTCGGTAAGGCCATACTGGAACGCATTTTTTGGCTGCTCGGTGATCGCAAGCTGGGTCGCCTGGCTCAGCCCCTCAAAATCAAACAGCGCATCCGACGGAATACCGCCGGCCAGCGAGATGACGTTCTCCATTTTACTGTGCTTAAGCAGCTCGCGGATGGCCGAACTTTTCAGCCTGATCATACGCTGTGCCAGTAATCCTTCAGTGTTCATCTCTTTTTTCATCGGTTAATTCGCTAAAAATAGGTGCCTGAAAAAAGGGGCGTTGCCGCCCCCGTCCGGTCAGCCGCCCAGGTAGGCGCTGCGTACCGCTTCGTTTGCCAACAGGGCTTCGCCGCTGTCCTCCAGCACCACGTGGCCGTTTTCCAGCACGTAGCCGCGGTCGGCCAGCTTCAGCGCCTGGTTGGCGTTCTGTTCCACCAGGAAGATGGTCATGCCCTCTTCCCGCAACTGCTGGATGGTGTCAAAAATCTGCTGGATGATGATGGGCGCCAGTCCCAGCGACGGCTCGTCCAGCAGCAGCAGTTTCGGCTGGCTCATCAGCGCGCGGCCGATGGCCAGCATCTGCTGCTCGCCGCCGGACATGGTGCCGGCGCGCTGCGCCTCGCGCTCTTTCAGCCGCGGGAACAGGGTATAAACCCGCGCCAGCCGCTGCTGGAACTGATCTTTCGCCGCAAAAAAACCGCCCATCGCCAGGTTCTCTTCCACCGTCATGCGGGAGAAGACCCGCCGCCCTTCCGGCACAATGGCGATCGCCCCGCGCATGATCTGCGCCGTCTGCCAGTCGGTAATATCCCGGCCCTCGAAGCGGATCCGGCCGGAACTGGCGCGCGGCTCGCCGCACAGGGTGCCGAGCAGCGTGGTTTTCCCCGCGCCGTTCGCCCCGATAAGCGTGACGATCTCACCTTTGTCGATATGCAACGTGACATCATGCAGCGCCTGAATCTTGCCATAATGGGCGGAAACCTGATTTAACGACAACATCGGATTTAATGACACAGTAATTATTCCTCGCCCAGATAGGCCCGGATGACGTCCGGGTTGTTACGGATTTCCGCCGGGGTGCCGTGTGCCAGCGGCGTGCCCTGGTTGACCACGTAAATACGGTCGGAAATGCCCATCACCAGTTTCATGTCATGCTCGATCAGCAGCACCGACACGTTATGGTGGCCGCGCAGTTCGGCGATCAGTTCGTCCAGCTCATCAGTCTCTTTCGGGTTCAGCCCGGCGGCCGGTTCATCCAGCATCAGCAACTCAGGGCGCGTCACCATGCAGCGGGCGATCTCCAGCCGCCGCTGCTGGCCGTAGGCGAGGTTGCCCGCCTGGCGGTTCGCCATCTCCAGCAGGCCGACGCGCTCCAGCCACACCGCCGCCCGTGCCTGGGCGTCCGCCTCGGCGCGGCGGAAGCCCGGCGTCTTGAACAGCCCGGCCAGCACGCCGCTTTTCAGGTGCTGATGCTGCGCCACCAGCAGGTTTTCGATCACCGTCATCTCACGGAACAGCCGCACATGCTGGAAGGTGCGCACCACCCCCATGCGGGCGATCTTCTGCCCCGGCAGCCCCTCAAGGTGCTGATCGTGGAGTCTGATGCTGCCGCCGGTGGGCTTGTAGAAGCCGGTCAGGCAGTTGAACACCGTGGTTTTGCCCGCGCCGTTCGGCCCAATCAGCGAGACAATCTCGCCCCGGTTCAGCGTCAGCGCCACATTGTTGACCGCCAGCAGGCCGCCGAAGCGCATCATCAGGCCATCTACCTGCAATAAAGGTTGGGTACTCATGCCTGCTCTCCTTTATCACCGGCATTGGCTGCCTGTTGCAAGGCCGCCGCTTTCATTTTCAGTTGCGGGCGCTTCATCGGCAGCAGCCCCTGCGGCCGCCAGATCATCATCAGCACCATCAGCGCGCCCAGTACCAGCATGCTGTATTCGTTGAGGTCGCGCATCAGCTCGCGGGAGACCACCAGCAGGATCGCCGCCAGAATCACCGCGAACTGCGACCCCATGCCGCCGAGCACCACAATCGCCAGCACAAAGGCGGATTCGGCAAAGGTAAAGGACTCGGGGCTGACGAAGCCCTGGCGCGCCGCGAACAGCGTCCCGGCGAACCCGGCAAAGGCGGCGCTGATGGTAAAGGCGGTCAGCTTGATGCGGGTCGGGCTGAGGCCCAGCGACCGGCAGGCGATCTCATCCTCACGCAGCGCTTCCCACGCGCGCCCCAGCGGCATCCGCAGCAGGCGGTTGATGATGAACAGCGTCAGTACCACCAGCAGCAGCGCCACCATATAGAGGAAGATGATGCGGTCGCTCGGGTCGTAAGGCAGGCCGAAGAAGTTGCTGAAGGTGTCCCAGCCGCCGTCACGCGCCGTGCGGCTGAACTCCAGCCCGAACAGCGTCGGTTTCGGGATCTGGCTGATGCCGTTCGGCCCGCCGGTGATCTCGGTGTTGTTCAGCAGCAGGATGCGCACGATCTCGCCGAAGCCGAGGGTGACAATCGCCAGGTAATCCCCGCGCAGCCGCAGCACCGGGAAGCCAAGCAGGAAGCCGAACGCGGCGCTGATCAGCCCCGCCAACGGCAGGCTCTCCCAGAAGCCCAGCCCGTAGTAGTGGTTGAGCAGCGCGTAGGTGTACGCGCCGATGGCGTAAAAGCCGCCATACCCCAGCACCAGCAGCCCGGAGAGGCCGACCACCACGTTGAGGCCCAGCCCCAGCATGATGTAGATCAGCGTCAGAGTGGCGACGTCCACCGTGCCGCGCGACACCAGGAACGGCCAGGCGATCGCCGCCGCCAGCAGCACCAGTGCCAGCACTTTCTGCCGCGGCGTGGAGCCGTCAAAACTTGGCAGCACAAAGGCAGGCGCACTGCCGCGCTTAAGCGTGTTTTGCAGCAGCGGGCGGAACAGCTGGAAGAAGAAGACCACCGCACAGCCGATGCCGATCCACTCCCAGCGCACGCTGGATGCGCCGTTCACCACCAGCCGGGTGCCGTCGAGGCTCAGTTGCACCCCCATCAGCAGCGAGGCCAGCACCAGTAAGACCAGCGACGAGACCAGCGCGTTGACCAGATTGAGTTGTTTCATACTTTCTCAACCTCCGGGCGGCCAAGGATGCCGGTCGGCATCACCAGCAGCACCACAATCAGCAGCGCAAAGGAGACCACATCTTTGTATTCGGTGCTCAGGTAGGCGGAGGTGAGTGCCTCGGCGACGCCGAGGATCAGCCCGCCAATCATCGCGCCCGGAATACTGCCGATGCCGCCCAGTACCGCGGCGGTGAAGGCCTTCATCCCGGCCATAAAGCCGATGTAGGGGTTAATCACGCCGTAGAACTGGCCGAGCAGCACACCTGCCACTGCCGCCATCGCCGCGCCGATCACGAAGGTCAGGGAGATGACCCGGTCGGTGCTGATGCCGAGCAGGCTGGCCATCTTCAGGTCTTCCGCACAGGCGCGGCAGGCGCGGCCCATCCGCGAATAGCGGATAAACAGCGTCAGGGCCAGCATGGCGAGGAAGGTAACCACCCAGATGGTGATCTGCATGGTGCTGATGGTGGCGGCAAAGCCGTTGCTTTCGCCCAGCGTCCATTTGCCGGTGACGATGGCCGGCAGCGCCAGATCGCGCGAGCCTTGCGTCAGGCTGACGCTGTTTTGCAGGAAGATCGACATGCCGATGGCGGAGATCAGCGCGATCAGCCTTTTTGAGCTGCGCACCGGCTTGTAGGCCACGCGCTCAATGCTCCAGCCGTAGGCGCTGGCGATGACAATCGCCACGATAAAGCCTGCGCCAATCAGCAGCCAGCCTGCGTCGATGCCCATCATCATCAGGGCGGCGATCACGATAAAGGAGACATAACTGCCGATCATATAAACCTCGCCGTGGGCGAAGTTGATCATGCCGATGATGCCGTAGACCATGGTGTAACCGATGGCGATGAGTGCATAGGTGCTGCCCAACGTGACGCCGTTGAACATCTGCTGCAGAAAATAGAGAAACTGCTCTGACATACTCTGACCTTAGCGAGCGGACGCCCGGCCCGGGGTGATAAAGGCAGAAGAGGCGCGGTTCTCCGCGCCCCTCCCTGTGTGTTTACCCGTCGGCGTCCAGCAATAACGGGGGATTATTTAACCGGTGTGGACGTACCGTCCGCATGCCACTCGAAGATGCCGAATTCGAACCCTTTCAGGTCGCCCTTCTCATCCCAGCTCAGCGGGCCCATCACCGTCTCAACCGGTTTGGCTTTGAGATCCTTCACGATATCTTCCGGCTCCTGGCTGCCGCTGCGCACCATGCCGGTGGTCAGGGACTGCAACGCCGCGTAGGTCGTCCAGACGAACGGGCCGGTCGGGTCAAGTTTCTTGGCTTTCAGCGCGTCAACAATCGGCTGGTTGGCCGGCACCTGGTCGTAGCGCTTCGGCAGCGTCACCAGCATCCCTTCAGAAGCGGCCCCGGCGATGTTCGACAGGGAGGAGTTGCCGACCCCTTCCGGCCCCATGAATTTGGCGGTCAGCCCCGCCTGTTTGGCCTGGCGCAGCATCTGCCCCATCTCCGGGTAGTAACCGCCGAAGTAGACGAAATCGACGTTCTCTTTCTTCAGGCGCGCCACCAGCGTGGAGAAGTCTTTATCCCCGGCGGTGATCCCTTCGAACAGCACCACGTTGGCACCGGCTTTCTTCAGGCTATCCTGCACCGAGCGCGCCAGCCCTTCGCCATACTGCTGTTTGTCATGCACCACGGCGATGCGCTGCGGTTTGATGGTATCAACAATGTATTTCGCCGCCGTCGGCCCCTGGTCGGAGTCCAGGCCGGTGGTGCGCATGATCATCTTGTAGCCGCGGGTGGTCAGGTCAGCGTTGGTGGCGGCCGGGGTGATCATGATGATGCCTTCGTCTTCATAAATATCAGACGCCGGCTGGGTGGAGGAGGAGCAGAGGTGGCCGATGACGTAACGGATGCCGTCATTGATCACTTTGTTGGCGACAGCCACCGCCTGTTTCGGGTCGCAGGCGTCGTCATATTCCACGCCGACCAGGGTATCGCCTTTCAGCAGCCCTTTGGCGTTGATGTCGGCAATCGCCTGGCGCGCGCCGGTGAACTCCATGTCGCCATACTGGGCGACCGGGCCGGACATCGCGCCGACGATGGCGATTTTAATCTCTTTTGCCACGGCAACCTGCGCCATCGCCATGGCGATACACCCTGCCAGCAGTGCCCTGCCTGTTCTGGTTACTTTCATCCGAACTACCCCATGTGTGTTTGTGATGTCATTGTTGTGGTTATTGCCTGGAAAACGATCCTTTATGCCTTTTTCTGTATAGGTAATAACGGGTTAGTTTTCTCGCAGGCGTTTTTTTATAATAAGACTTTATTTTTCATGCCATTAAACAGGAATATTCTTCTGCAAATCAACTCGCCCCCTCAGGAACAAGCGGTGTAAACAGAATAAAAATCGGAGTAAATTCGCGCACCTTGAGATCAGTATGGTCGCTTATGCTGGCTTTTGCCGCAGCCGGTGATCTATAACTCTGAAAATGCGCGCCGGAAAAAACATTGTGCGCAGTTTTCGTACACTTAACATTACACGGCGGAGGCAGCGGCCCTATCAGGCAGGCCTTGCGGTTTTCAGTTCATAACCGGCTTCGCCCAGGACAGAAAGCATGAAACTGACCATTGAGCGTTTAACCTCTTTCTCCGCGCAGGATCTTCTCGACCTCGGCAAAATCTGGCCGGGCCAGACGCCTGGCATCTGGCAACAGTGGCTGGACGAGGGGAACGCGCTGTTCGCCGCGCGCTTTAACCAACGGCTGCTGGCGGCGGTGAAAGTGGAACCGGAGGGGGCGTCGGCCCGCCTGCATGACCTGATGGTGCGCGAGGTAACGCGCCGCCGCGGCGTGGGGCGCTACCTGCTGGAGGAGACGCTGCGCCAGATGCCGGAGGTGAACCACTGGTGGCTGGAGGAGGCGGGCGGCGATGCGGTATTACAGGCGTTTATGGCCGCGTGCGGTTTCCGGAACGTGGCGGGGTGCTGGCAGAAATAGCCAGACCGCCAGATAGATCGTTAAATAACAGGCACAAAAAAGCCCGGCAAGCCGGGCTTTTTTATTCAGTGCGGTGACGGGCGGCGGTTACGCCTCGATCGCCAGTCGCAATTTCTTCATGGCATTTTTTTCCAGCTGGCGCACGCGCTCAGCGGAAACGCCGTACTTGTCAGCCAGCTCCTGAAGCGTGGACTTGTTGTCATCGTCCAGCCAGCGGGCGCGGATAATGTCCTGGCTGCGCTCGTCCAGCCCTTCCAGCGCATAGCTGAGTTTGTCGGCGGCGTTGCTCTCCCAGTTATCCTCTTCAATGCCTTCGGCAAAGTCAGAGCTTTTATCCTGGAGGTAGAGCATCGGGGCCATCGCCTGGCCGTCACGGCCTTCATCATCCGGCGTCGGGTCGAAGGTCATATCCTGCGCCGACATGCGGGATTCCATCTCCATCACGTCTTTGCTCGACACGCCGAGTTCACGCGCTACCAGCTCCACTTCATCCTGGTTGAACCAGCCCAGACGCTGCTTGGTTTTGCGCAGGTTGAAGAACAGTTTGCGCTGAGCCTTGGTGGTCGCGACTTTCACGATGCGCCAGTTACGCAGCACGTACTCGTGAATTTCCGCTTTGATCCAGTGCACCGCGAAGGAGACCAGACGCACCCCAACTTCCGGGTTGAAGCGGCGTACCGCTTTCATCAGGCCGATGTTGCCTTCCTGGATAAGGTCTGCCTGCGGCAGGCCATAGCCTGAATAGTTACGGGCTACGTGAGCGACAAAGCGCAGGTGAGACAGGATAAGCTGTTTAGCTGCGTCCAGATCGCCCTGATAATGCAGCCGTTCAGCCAGCTCCCGCTCTTCCTCTGCCGTCAGCATCGGATAAGCATTGGCGGCCCGCACATAGGCTTCCAGGCTACCTTGGGGAATTAAGGCTAAAGTTTGCATTTCTTTGGTCATTCAAACCCTCTCTTGATTAGAACGTTCATGCAGGTTGCGTTTACCGCCGGGCTTTTTTCATCTGTTTGCGTAGCCACGGGCAGCCGCCCTTACATTGCTCACTCTTTGACCGTGATCGTCGTCACAAGTTCCCAGACAATCTTTACCGGACAGCCAACCCTACGTGATGGCGTCAACTTTAGGTAGGGAAAATGTGCGAAAGGAAGAGGCCGGAAAGGTGACTGCGTGGAGGCTCTTCCCCTGCGTACACACTCAGAGCAGCAGGGGAAGAGTATATCAAAAAATCGTTACTGTGGTGTAAAGCGCCGTAAATGTTGCACGGTAGCAAGCCACGCGGCGATCCAGCCAATCATCGCGGCAATCAGCAACAGCAGCAGGCTTTCGTCCCACGCCAGCCCATGCAGGGTGAAGGTGGTGCCGAACACCGCGGCGACATGCAGCACCACGCTCTCCAGCCGCAGCACCAGCGCCTCGGAGAGCACCAGCGACAGCAGCGCCCCGAACAGGCCGAGCATCGCGCCGCCGTTCAGGAACGGCCGCAGGATGAAGCCGTCCGTCGCGCCAATCAGCTTCATGACATTGATGGTGTCACGGCGGCTGAAGATGCTGAGCCGCACGCTGTTGCCGATCACCAGGAACACCGCGACGATCATCAGGATGCCGATCATCGCCGCCACCTGGCCAACCAGCCCGGTCAGCGCCGCCAGCCGGGCGAACCAGCTGTCATCCATCCGCACTTCGTCGATGCCCTGCACGGCGGAGACCCGGTCACGCAGGGTGTTCAGCGTCTCCTGGCTCTGGAAGTTGAGCTTCGGCGTGATAATCGCCACCGCCGGCAGCGGGTTCTCCTCCAGCATGTCCAGCGCGCCGCCAAAGCCTGACCAGTTGCGGAACTCGCCCATCGCCTCGTCCCGGGTGAGGTAGTTGACCTTCTCCACCCCGGCTTCGGCCCTCAGCGCCTTGATGACGTTCTCTGCCGCGTCATCATCCAGCGCCTTGTCGAGGTAGACCGTGAGCTGCGGCGTCGGATACCACTGCTGGGCCGCGGTGCTGACGTTCTTCCACACCAGGTAACAGACGCTCGGCAGCGTCAGCGAGATGGCGATCACCATGATGGTCAGCAGCGTCGCCAGCGGCTGGCGCAGCATATCGGAAAAGGCGTTTGACCAGGCGTAACGCCACTGCTCATGCCAGCCGCCGCGCAGAGATTTGCTTTTGGCGGTGTTGGCCGGTGCGGCGTTGCGGGTGGTTTTCGGATTACTGGCCATGCGTGTGCCCTCCGCCCATGCGTCCCTGACTCAGGGTCAGAATGCGATAATCACGACGGGCGATCAGGCCCATGTCGTGGGTGGCCATCAGTACGGTGACGCCCACCCGGTTGAACTCTTCGAACAGGCGCAGAATGCCTTCGGAGAGTGCTTCGTCAAGGTTGCCGGTCGGCTCATCCGCCAGCAGTACCGCCGGTTTGTTGACCACCGCACGGGCGATGCCGACGCGCTGCTGTTCACCCCCGGAGAGCTGGATCGGGAAGTTTTTCGCTTTGTCCAACAGGCCGACCTTGTCCAGCGCGGCTGAGACGCGGCGGCGGATGTCCTCGCTGCTGGCCCCGGCGATCACCAGCGGCATCGCCACGTTGTCATAGACGGTGCGATCCATCAGCAGGTGGTGATCCTGGAAAATCATCCCAATCTGGCGGCGCAGGAACGGCACTTCGCTGTTTTTCAGGCGGCTGATGTCATGCCCGCCGAACCAGATATGCCCGGCGCTGGGGCGCTCAATGCCGCAAATCAGCTTGAGCAGCGTGCTCTTCCCGGCCCCGGAGTGGCCGGTGAGGAACGCCATTTCCGCCGGACGGAGGTGGAAATCCACCCCCTGCAACGCTTGCCGGCCACCGAGATAAGCTTTACTGACCTGTTCAAAGCGAATCATCCGTATTAATCCTCTCGGGCAAAAAGTGCCTCAATAAAATCGTCGGCCTTAAACGGCCGCAAATCTTCAATGCTTTCCCCGACGCCGATGTAACGGATCGGGATACCGAACTGGTCAGCGATAGAGAAGATCACCCCACCCTTCGCCGTGCCGTCCAGTTTTGTCAGCGTGATGCCGGTCAGGCCCACGGCCTCATTGAACAATTTCGCCTGGCTGACCGCATTCTGCCCGGTACTGGCATCCAGCGTGAGCATAACCTCATGGGGGGCGTTCTCGTCCAGTTTTTTCATGACGCGGACAATCTTCTTCAGCTCTTCCATCAGGTGCGATTTATTCTGCAGACGGCCGGCGGTGTCGGCGATCAGCACATCGATTTTGCGCGCTTTGGCCGCCTGGAGGGCGTCAAAGATCACTGATGCGGAATCCGCGCCGGTGTGCTGTGCCACCACCGGGATGTTGTTGCGCTGGCCCCAGACCTGGAGCTGCTCCACCGCCGCGGCACGGAAGGTGTCACCGGCGGCCAGCATCACGGATTTGCCCTGCGCCTCAAACTGGCGCGCCAGCTTGCCGATGGTGGTGGTTTTCCCGACGCCGTTGACGCCGACCATCAGGATCACAAACGGCGTATGGGTGGTGACGTC
Source organism: Chimaeribacter coloradensis (assembly GCF_002858715.1). Classification (GTDB taxonomy): domain Bacteria; phylum Pseudomonadota; class Gammaproteobacteria; order Enterobacterales; family Enterobacteriaceae; genus Chimaeribacter; species Chimaeribacter coloradensis. The sequence goes on from NZ_PJZH01000029.1 coordinate 22,170, forward strand.
CAGCGGCTCATCGACTTTCGCCAGGATCTCCGCCATCTCCTCTTTCAGTTTGCCGTAGAGCTGCTCGGCATCTTTCAGCTCTTTGCGGCTGGCGTGCTGGGTCAGCGAGGTGATGATGCGGCGGGTGGTCTCAACGCCCACGTCGGCGATCAGCAGCTGCTCTTCCAGCTCCTCGAACAGGTCGTCATCAATTTTCTTGCCGCGGAACAGGCCGATAAAGCCGGAGCCGAGGTTCTGTTTGGTTTTGACCAGGCTGCGTTTCAGGCGGGCGAAGAAGCCCTCTTTGGTCGGGCGTTCCTGCTCCTGCGGCAGCGCCTCGGCGGGCACAATCGGCGCGAGATCCAGCGGGGCCGCGTCCTCTTCCAGCGCCGCTTCCGTCAGCGTCTCGCCGCGGTCGTTTGCCAGCGCCGGGATGGCGGCGCTGGTCTGCTCCACCGGCTGGTGGGCGGTAGCCTGCTCGTCAGCCACCTGCTCAGTGATGGTAACAATCTCCTGCGCCAGCTGCTCCGGCACGGCAGCCGCCACCGGCTCGGGTTCTGCCGGTTCAGCGACCGGTTCAGGTTCGGCGGTTGCAGGGGCCGGCGCGTCAGCGCGCGGCGGTGGGGCAGGCTCAGCGACCGGCGGCTCAACGTGCGGCTCCGCGGTGGGTGCCTCCGGTGCGGTGGCCTCTTCCGGTGAGACGACAACCTCTTCCTGTTCGGTTTTCTCTTCCTGACGGTTACGACCAAACCAGGAGAAAAACCCGCGTTTTTTCTCTTTTGCCATTTTTAGACTTCACTCCTCGCCAGTGACCGGGCGTCAGGGCATTAAAACGTTATGAACCCGGCAGTCTATCACTTTATGTAAGCGTCAATACACCTCAGCCGGTGCAAAGCCGCTGTTTTCACGGGCATGGCGAAACATTTGCCCTGAAACGCCACACCGGTAGAATAGCCCACCAAACTGTATGTGAGTGCTGCCGGTTCGGCCGCTGAAAATTGAAACGAGATATGGCAAAAAAACCGCAATCCGCCCCGGCCGGGCAAATCCGCATTATCGGCGGGCAGTGGCGTGGCCGGAAACTCCCGGTGCCGCACAGCCCCGGCCTGCGCCCGACCACCGACCGGGTACGTGAAACCCTGTTCAACTGGCTCGCCCCGGTGATCCGCGGCGCACGCTGCCTGGACTGCTTTGCCGGCAGCGGCGCGCTGGGGCTGGAGGCGCTCTCCCGCTACGCCGCGCACGCCACTCTGCTGGAGTATGAGCGCCCGGTGGCGCAGCAGCTGGAGAAAAACCTGGCGCTGCTGCGCCCGGAGAGCGCCGAGGTGGTCAACACCAACGCCCTGAACTGGCTGGATCAGCCCGGCACGCCGTACGATGTGGTGTTCCTCGACCCGCCGTTCCGCAAAGGCATTCTGGACGCCACCGTCACGCTGCTGGAGCAGCGCAACTGGCTGGCGCCGGATGCCTGGATCTATATTGAAGCAGAGGCCGAAAGCGCGGCCACCGCCGTGCCTGCGGGCTGGCAGTTACACCGTGAAAAAGTCGCCGGGCAGGTCGCCTACCGGCTCTATATCCGCCCGTGTGCAGAGACGCCGCCGGCACCTGAGGAGAACTCCCCTGATGTTGATTAATATTGGCCGCGTTTTGATGCTCTGCATCTGGGCTTTCCTGCTCGCGAACCTGGTTCACCCGTTCCCGAAGCCGCTGAACATCTTCCTGAATGTGGCGATGATCTTTATGGCGCTGATGCATGGCCTGCAGTTGACGCTGCTGAAGTCGACCCAGCCGAAAGACGGCCCGGCGCTGAGCCGCGCGCAGCAGTTCCGCATTTTCCTGTTCGGGGTGTTTGAGCTGCTGGCGTGGCAGAAGAAACAACCGGCCCTGAAGAAGAAGAAATAATCCGCCCCAGGGCGCGGCGTCACGGTTTCCTGCCGGGCAGGTGGGGAAAAGGCGCGACGTTATCGCCCAGTTCTGAAATGCGCGCGCTGCCGCGCTCGGTCACGGCATCGATACGGATCACCGCCTGCAGCGGAATGTAGCTGCGGGTCACCCCGGCAAACTCGCTTTTCAGCCGCTCCGCGGACGGGTCCACCAGCACCGTGGAGTGGCTGTCAAACACGAAGTCCGCAATCTCTATAAAGCCGAACAGCGCGCCCTGCACCACTTCCCGCACATAGAGCTGATAATTCTTGCCGTTATTCATGAACTGAATCCGGTACAGCGGTTGCTCATTGCTCATCACTCTCCCCTCCTGCTGTCAGCGGGAAAACGCCCGCTTTTCGCTAACATATCACGGTGGCGGCGGCCAGTGTAACGGACGGTAAAGCACCGGGAATCCGATTGTCCGCCCCCGGCGCTTTCCCCTACACTGAATCAGACAGAGGGAAAGGCAGCCGCAGGGCTGTCATGATGAAAAACATAAACGTTAAGAGGGAAACAGAATGAGTTGGCCTTTACTTGCGGTAGTTTTTTCGGCCTGGCTATATGTGGATGCCAGTTATCGCGGCCCGGACTGGCAGCGCTGGCTGTTTAAGCCGGTCACCCTGCTGCTGTTGCTGCTGCTGGCGCTGGAGACCCCGGTGCTGTCGGTGTATGGCTACCTGATTATCATGGGGCTGGTCGCCACCCTGCTCGGTGACGCGCTGATGCTGTTGCCGAAATCGCGGGTGATGTACGCACTCGGTGCGTTTTTCCTCTCCCACCTGTTCTATACGCTGAGTTTCGCCACCCAGATGACCATTTCGCTGTTCTGGCCGCTGCCGCTGACGCTGGTGATCATCGGGGCAGTGCTGCTGGCGGTAATCTGGAGCAGGCTGGAGGATCTGCGCTGGCCGGTGGTGACCTTTGTGGCGATGACGCTGCTGATGGTGTGGCTGGCGGGTGAGCAGTACTACATGCGCAGCACCGATTTCACCTTCTCCATCCTGGTCGGCTCTTCACTGCTGCTGCTGTCGGTGATTCTGGGGCTGGTAAACCACTACCGCATAAAATTCCGCGCGGCGGATGCGCTGGTCGCGGCCTGCTATTTCGGCGGGCACTTTATGATTGTCCGGTCGATGGTGCTGTAACCCAGAGGCCTGCGCCGCCCCGGCGCAGGCCCGCTTCCCTTCAGGCGACGCCTTTGCGCAGCAGGTAACGGTACGGCAGGGTGTCCGTTTCCGAGGCCAGCAGGGTATGTTCCATAAAACGGCAGAAACCGGGGATGTCCCGCGTGGTGGCCGGATCGTCCGCGATAATCAGCAACGTCTCCCCCTCTTCCATATGGCGCACCGCTTTGCGCACCATCATTACCGGCTCCGGGCAACGCAGACCCAGCGCATCCAGCGTTTTATCTGCCTGGGAAAATAAGTCTGTCATGGTTTCTCTCACTCAAAGCTGGCCGGGCATGACCCGGCAGGGCGCGGCAGCAGGCCGCGGCCGGAAAGGGGCACAGTGTACCGCCGCTGAAATCTGGCGCAAGCCACGTGAACGTTTGCGCATCATTTAACCACTTGCATCAGTTGCGCAAACAGGTAATATGCGCGCCGCGCCGCTATACTGCGGTGAATCGCGCGCCTGCCCGCTCTGGGGCGGCGGGTGCACTACTGGGTTCCCTCACCCCATCACTAAAAAGGTGACATCGATGTACCATTTTTCCCCGCAGCAGCGGATGTCTGCGCTGGTCTGGCTTTCCCTGTTCCACATCCTGATCATTACCTCCAGTAACTATCTGGTGCAGTTGCCGATCGACATTTTCGGCTTCCACACCACCTGGGGCGCGTTCACCTTCCCGTTTATCTTCCTGGCCACTGACCTGACGGTACGCATCTTCGGCGCGTCACTGGCACGGCGGATTATCCTGGCGGTGATGGTGCCGGCGTTGCTGATCTCCTACCTGGTCTCGGTGGTGTTCTACCAGGGTAACTGGCAGGGGATGGAGGCCGTCACGCAGTTCAACCTGTTTGTGGCGCGTATCGCCATCGCCAGCTTTATGGCCTATGTGCTCGGCCAGATCCTGGATGTGCATGTGTTCAACCGCCTGCGCCAGACGCACCGCTGGTGGGTCGCCCCGGCCGCCTCGATGTTTTTCGGCAACATCAGTGACACGCTCTCCTTCTTCTTCATCGCCTTTTACAAGAGCAGCGACCTGTTCATGGCGCAGCACTGGGTGGAGATCGCGCTGGTGGACTACAGTTTCAAGGTGCTTATCTGCCTGATCTTCTTCCTGCCGATGTATGGCCTGCTGCTGAACCGCCTGCTGAAGCGCCTCAGCGACGGCAGCCAACAGATGCAGTACCGGATGCATTGATTGCCGGGCAGTTTGCGCAAAAGTCTGACTTGCTTTTCGGAACTGAATAAGGTGCGATAAGGGCCGAAAGTCATGGATTCATGATCAAGAAGGAAGCCCTAATGCGTAAACTTGTTAGCTATATCGGGATTGGCCTGCTGGTTACGGGCCTTGCGGCCTGTGACGGCAACAGCGATGAGAAGACCCACGCTGCGCCGGACGCCGACCAGACCACCACCCAGACCGCGGCCGGCCAGCAGGTGAACCTGCTCAACGGCAACGTCACATTCACCATGCCGGGTGACATGACGGACCAGAGCGGCAAGCTGGGCACCCAGGCCAATAATATGCACGTCTACGCTGATGAGAGCGGCCAGAAAGCGATTATTGTGCTGCTGAGCGACAACAGCCCTGACGGGCTGGATGTGCTGGCGACACGCCTGGAAGATCAGCAGCGCTCACGCGACCCGGATCTGCAGGTCGTGACCAATAAGAGCATCACCGTTGACGGCCAGCCGGCACAACAGCTGGACAGCGTCATCGCCACCAGCGGTAAGAAAGCCTACTCCTCCGTGGTGCTGGCGAAGGTGGATAACCACCTGCTGACTCTGCAAATCACCCTGCCGGCAGATAACCAGCAGCAGGCGCAGACCCAGGCGGAAAGCATCATCAACACGCTGAAGTTCAAGTAACCCAGCCGTTGACCTAAAAAAAGCGAGGCCCCGGCCTCGCTTTTCTTTTTTGTGGGCTTAGCCGCCCGACAGGTACATCCGGCGCAGGTAGTGCGGCACTGCATCATCCACGTTTGAGCCAATCTGCTCCAGGTGCGGCAGGCGATCTTTCAGGCGCTGGTGCGCGTCACGCATGATGCAGCCTTTGCCCGCCATTGAGAGCATTTCGAAATCGTTCATGCCGTCACCAAAGGCGATGCAGTCCGCCAGCGAGTAGCCCAGCAGCGCCGCGACCTGCTCCAGCGCATGGCCTTTGGAGACGCCGCCCGCCATCACTTCCAGGCAGGTCGGGAAAGAGAAGCTGACGTTGACCCTGTCGCCCCAGCGCGTATTGATGGTCTCTTCCAGGCGCAGCAGCTCGTCGTGGTCTTCACAGGTAAAGTAGACTTTGCAGATGCCGTCGGTTTCCAGCAGCGCTGGTTCAAACAGCGTGTAGTTGAACACGGATTCCTGGAAGAACTCATCCTGGTCCGGGCGGTCGCGGTTCATGTACCAGTCATCATTGCGGTAGACGTTGGTGAGGATCGCCGGGTTGTCATGCACGATCCCATAGAGATCGCGGGCGATCTCGCCGTCGAGGTTATGCGAGAAGATCAGCTCGCCTTCGGTATTGTGCACGCGCGCGCCGTTGGAGGTGATCATAAAGGCGCTGATCTCCAGGTTATCCCGGATCTGGCCGACGTCCACATGGTGGCGGCCGGTGGCAAACACAAAATGGATGCCCTCACGGGTCAGCAGTTTCAGCGTCTCTTTGGCGTAGGGCGTCAGGGTGTGGTCGGGCGACAGCAGGGTGCCGTCTAAATCGGATGCGACAACATGGTACATAGCGATACTTCTAACCTCTGATGGAGTTAAGGGCAGCCATCGCCGCCGGATTGAGGGTGTTGCGCAAAAAAGCGCATGATGGCGTTGAGCGCCTCCGCGCGCTGGTCGTCCCGTTCGAACAGGATCTCATGGCGCGCGCCTTTAATGACCAGCGGCTTGCCCCCTTCACACGGGCGCCCCGCTTTAGCCATCGCCTGACAAAATAACAACTGCGAGCGGTTATCCACCACCCGGTCCTCACTGGCCTGTAACAGCAGCAGCGGCGTATCAATGTGTTTCGCCTGCGCCAGGATCTGCTCCCCGGCCTGCACCCCTTCGCGCACCCAGTGGTAGGTCGGCCCGCCGACCTGCAGCTCCGGGTAATCCGCGTAGTAGCGCACGGCGCGCCGGTAACGTTCACGGCTGTGGGTTAAGCGGTTCACCAGAAAGGGCAACGGCTGCCAGTGGCCGGTGCCGATGGCGTAGAAGTCACGCCGCGCCGGTTTGCTCTCCGCCCAGTTCAGGATGCGGCGCGCCATCCAGCCCGGCATCGGCAGGAAGATGCCGGTCATCGGCGCGCACAGGGCCGCGGCCTCAAAAAAGCGCGGGGTGCCGGCGGCGCGGCGGCGCGCCAGGAACAGCGCCAGAATCGCGCCGCCCATAGAGTGCGCCAGCGCATAGTGGTGGCGGTAACCGGCCGGGGCCACGACCTCACGGCAGAAGGTGGCGAAGTCATCCACGTAGTCATCGAACAGGTGGACATGGCCGCGGTGGCTGTCTTCCAGCACCCGGCCGGAGCGGCCCTGGCCGCGGTGGTCGAGGATCATCACGTCATAGCCGCAGTGGAACAGATCGTAAGCCACTTCCGGGTATTTCATGTAGCTCTCGATGCGCCCCGGCGACACCACAATCACTTTCTCACCCGCCGGATGGCAGAACCGCACATAGCGGATCGGCACGTTATTGACGCCCATGAACTCGCCTTCCTGCCGCCCGCGCCAGAAATCCAGCAGCGGCCCGGTAGAAAAGGCGGCAAAGCCTAATTCCCGTGTAAGCCAGCTCTCGTAAATGTGTGACATCGTGTCTGTCCGTAGCCCGGTAATACCGCGAAATACGCGCCATGTCAGGCTGTAGCGCAACCCCTGACAATAGCGTATTGTGGCACAAAACAGCGCAATCAGGGAGCTTTGCCCATGACCTTGGACTGGTGGTTAACCTACCTTCTGACAACCGTTATTCTCAGCCTGTCGCCCGGTTCGGGTGCCATTAATACCATGAGTACCAGCCTCAGCCACGGTTACCGCGGCGCGGTGGCCTCTATCGCCGGGTTGCAGCTCGGCTTAAGCCTGCACATCGTGCTGGTGGGGATTGGGCTGGGGGCACTGATTTCACAATCGCTGCTGGCGTTTGAGCTGCTGAAGTGGCTGGGCGCGGCCTACCTGATCTGGCTCGGCATCCAGCAGTGGCGCGCCGCCGGGGCGGTGGATCTGCACGCGCTGGCGGGCAGTATGCCGCGCCGCCAGCTGTTCCGCCGCGCGGTACTGGTGAACCTGACCAACCCGAAAAGCATCGTGTTTCTGGCCGCGTTGTTCCCGCAGTTTATCGTGCCGCACCAGCCGCAGGCGATGCAGTATGTGATCCTCGGGGTCACCACCGTGGTGGTGGACATTATCGTGATGGTTGGTTACGCCACCCTCGCCCGCCGCCTGGCCAACTGGGTGAAAGCGCCGAAACAGATGACCCTGCTCAACCGCATTTTCGGCTCGCTGTTTATGCTGGTCGGTGCCCTGCTGGCGACCGCCCGGCGGGTGTAGAAACCCCTGACGCAAAAGGGCAGCCGCGAGGCTGCCCTTTTTTATTGTTCTGCGTTAATCGCCGGCACGTCAGCGGGAGATAATCAGGTGAATCCCGAACCCCGCAAACAACACCCCCGCCACGCCATCAATCCACTTCGCCAGGCGCTGATAGCCGCGGCGCATCACCGGCAGGGCGAACACCACCGCGACGATAGAGAACCAGGCGAAGGTTTCCGCCACAATCATCACGAACAGGCCCCAGCGCTCAGCGCTGCCGACGTCATCCCCGACAAACAGCGAGAAGACGCTGCCGAAGTAGATCACCGCTTTCGGGTTGGAGAGGTTAGTCAGGAAGCCGCGCATAAAGGTGCGGCCGCGCGCCGGCAGCTCCACTTTCGGGGTCTCACCGGTGGCGGAGGCCGTTTGCGCGGCCTTGGCTTTCGCGGAGCGCAGCAATTGGTAGCCCATCCACAGCAGGTAGAGGCCGCCGCCGACCATGATCCCCTGGTGCAGCCAGGCCATTTTTTCCAGCAGCAGGTGCAGGCCCATCAGCGCTACCCCCGCCCAGATCACGATCCCCAGTGAAATCCCCACCACGCCCATCATCGCCTCACGGCGCGAACGGCTGGCGGCCGTCTGGGAGACAAAGAAAAAGTCAGGGCCGGGGCTGATTAATGCCACCAGATGAACCAGAGCAACAGTCAAAAACAGGATTAACATCAGCAGGACGCTCACAAAAGAGAAGAGAGGCCTACATAGTATGTGATGGCGGGCAACGCCGCCATCACATACGGTGAGGCTTTTTACCGGCGGGGATCAGTCATCGTCGTTGTCGAGATGATCACGGATCATGCTGAGGAACGGCGTACCGAAGCGCTCTAGTTTGCGCTGGCCGACGCCGTTGACGCTGAGCAGCTCGCCCGGCGAGGTCGGCATCTGTTCCGCCATCTCCAGCAGGGTCGCGTCGTTAAACACCACATAGGGCGGGACGTTCGCCTCGTCGGCGATCGACTTGCGCAATTTGCGCAATTTGGCGAACAGTTTGCGGTCGTAATTGCCGCCGTAGCTTTTCGGGCTGCTGCCGCTGCGCGCTTTGGGCGCCTGGATGCGCGGCACCGCCAGTTGCAGCGGCGCGTCACCGCGCAGCACCGGGCGGGCTGCCTCGGTGAGTTGCAGCGCCGAATGCATGGCGATGTTCTGGCTGATCATCCCGAGGTGGATCAGCTGGCGGAAGACGCTGACCCAGTGCTCGGTGGTCTGGTCACGGCCGAGGCCATACACCGACAGCTTATCGTGGCCGTTATCCCGGATGCGCAGGTTATTCGCCCCGCGCAGCACCTCCACCACATAGCCGATGCCGAACCGCTGGCCGACACGCGCCACGGCGGAGAGCGCTTTTTGCGCGTCGAGCAGGCCGTCGTAGCGTTTCGGCGGGTCGAGGCAGATGTCGCAGTTGCCGCACGGCGTCTGCCGCCCTTCGCCAAAGTAATTCAGCAACACCAGGCGGCGGCAGGTCTGCGCTTCCGCAAATGCGCCCATCGCGTTGAGCTTGTGGCGCTCCACATCCTGTTGCGGCCCGGCGGGTTTCTCCTCCAGGCAGCGGCGCAGCCAGGCCATGTCGGCCGGGTCGTAGAGCAGGATCGCCTCGGCGGGCAGGCCGTCACGCCCGGCGCGCCCGGTCTCCTGATAGTAGGCCTCAATGGTGCGCGGGATGTCGAAATGCACCACGAAGCGCACGTTGGGCTTGTTGATGCCCATGCCGAACGCCACGGTCGCCACCACTACCTGCAAATCATCACGCTGGAAGGCGTCCTGCACCTGGGCGCGGCGCTCGCTCTCCAGCCCGGCGTGGTACGCGCCGACGCTCAGGCCGCGCGCCTGCAACCGGGCGGTGGTGTCTTCCACCTTCGCCCGGCTGCCGCAGTAAATAATGCCGCATTTGCCGCGCTGGTCCTGCACAAAGCGCCAGAGCTGGTCGAGCGGTTTGTACTTTTCCACCAGCGTGTAGCGGATGTTGGGCCGGTCAAAGCTGCTGATCTCAATCAGCGGGTCGTGCAGCGCCAGCCCGCGCACGATGTCGTTGCGCGTGGCGTCGTCGGCGGTGGCCGTCAGGGCGATCACCGGCAAATTTGGGAAGCGGGATTTCAGCTGCCCCAGCGCCCGGTACTCCGGGCGGAAGTCGTGGCCCCACTGGGAGATACAGTGCGCTTCGTCCACCGCCAGCAACGCCGGGTTAAGCTGCGGCAGCTGGTCGAGGAAGTTGTCCATCATCAGCCGTTCCGGCGCGATGTAGAGCATCTTGATCTGGCCGTTGCGGCAGGCTGACAACACCTCGTGCTGCTGCTCGCGCGTCTGGCTGGAGTTGAGGCACGCCGCCGCCACACCGTTGGCCAGCAGCTGATCAACCTGGTCTTTCATCAGGGAGATCAGCGGTGAGACCACCAGCGTCAGGCCATCCATAACCAGGGCAGGGATTTGGTAACACAGGGATTTGCCGCCACCGGTGGGCATCACCACCAGACAGTCGCGCCCTTCAAGCGCGGTGTTAATGATGGTTTGCTGACCCGGACGGAATTGCTGGTAGCCGAAGGTGTCGTGCAACACCTGCTCGGCCAGCAACGCTTTATTGATTACTGCCGCCGTAGACACTCGTTTCCCCAATTTTTACGAACCGGCGGGCAACCGCCCCGCCGGTGATGATGCGCAAACGCGCCGGTTACATGATGTCGTTGAGCATGACACCGACACCAATGCGCGTCTGCTTGTAGTTGTAGTCGATCAGCGATTCGCCGTAGCCGCTGAAGACCTTCGTGTAGAAGCGGACATGGCGGGTGATCGGATAGCTCCACCCCGCTTCCGCGCCGCCGTAGCCGGTGTTCCAGTTATAGCGGCCGTTGACGCTGAAGACGCTGTCGCCCCAGGCGTACCCGACTTTCAGGCGGTAATAGCCCATGTATTTGGTGATGTCCGGGTTATCGTCGTTGGCCTCGCTCTCCGGCAGGCGATACCAGGGTTTGAGATCCACCTGCCAGTTGCCGTGCTGCGCCATGAACCGGGCGTAGAGGCGGTTCCAGCTGCGGGAGGTCGGGTCGGAACGGCCGTTGGAGTCATGGTTAAAGCCGGTCTCCACTTCGCGCAATGTCCAGCCGGCGAAGGTATAGTCCGTGGCCCAGCCCACAAACACCTGCGGCTCATAGTTGGTTTCGCGGAACGGTGACGATTCGCCGCGGTTGGAGAGCTGCCAGAATGAGTGCTGGGTATAGGAGGCCGCCAGCAGGGAGTTGTCCCCGGCGATGCCGCGCCAGATCGGGAAGCCCAGGCTCAGCTGGAACTCGACCTCATCTTTTTTGGTGTTGTCGGCCCAGTCGTAGGACTCAATCGCCTTGGTGTTTATCTTATCTGAGTAGGTATACAGCAGATAGTTGGTTTCGTAAGGGTACAGGGTAAAAGGGTTATCATGGTCCTGCAACATACTGGCAATCACACTGCCACGTACTGTGGGGTAATCATGAATTTTTTTAACGGTGGCCTCTTCAGCCTGAACCAGTGCCGGTGCTGCTAATAACACCATGCCGATCCCCCAATAACTGCGCATAACCCCTCCAATCATTCTTAAAAAAAATAGGCTCACCCCGAAGGGAGGCCATTTTACACACAAATGCGATTGGCGATTAGTGGTGTTTCGAATTATCGGCACGCGGCTGGAAAGCAACAAATTAGAAGCATAGAATCCACATTACATTAACATTAACGCCTTTTTCCGCCTACGTTTTCAGCAAGAGGATCTATGACCGCCACGCCACTCTCCCAGGATACAGCCCGCCGCCTTATCGGCTCACGTTTTGTGTATGACATGCCCTTTAACCGTGAACTTGGCCTGGAGCTGGCCGCGTTTGATGAACAGCAGGTGGTGCTGACTTTCACCCACCAGACGCGGCTGGTAGGCAATGCCGCCCAGCAGATTTTGCACGGCGGGGTGATCGCCTCCGTGCTGGACGTGGCCGCCGGGCTGGTGTGCGTCGGCAGCGCCCTGCTGCGCCACAGCGAACTGACCGAACAGATGCTCTATGAGCGGATGGCCAAAATGGGCACCATCGACCTGCGGGTCGATTACCTGCGGCCGGGGCGCGGTGAGCACTTCGCCGCCACCGGCACCCTGCTGCGCGCCGGCAATAAGGTGGCCGTGGCCCGGGTAGAGCTGCACAATGACGCCGAGCTGCATATTGCCAGCGCGACCGCGACCTACCTGGTCGGTTAAATCGTCCCTGTGCGGCACACAAGTGTCGGGAAAATGCCCGGTGATGCCGGTACACTACCCCCTCTTTTTTCTTTCAGGCCAACAACATGGATGCGAAACAGACCCGGCACGGCATTTTCTTTGCCCTGGCCGCCTATTTTATCTGGGGCATCGCCCCCGCCTATTTCAAACTGATCCAGCAGGTGCCGCCCGGCGAAATCCTGACCCACCGCGTAGTCTGGTCATTCTTCTTTATGCTGATCCTGCTCTCCGTCAGCCGCAACTGGGGCAAGGTGCGCGGGATCCTGCGCCAGCCGAAACGACTGCTGCTGCTGGCCGTCACCGCCCTGCTGGTGGGCAGTAACTGGCTGCTGTTTATCTGGGCGGTGAATAACCACCACATTCTGGAAGCCAGCCTCGGCTACTTTATCAACCCGCTGGTGAATGTGCTGCTTGGGATGCTGTTTTTGGGAGAGCGATTCCGCCGTTTGCAGTGGGTAGCGGTGGCGCTGGCCGTGTGCGGCGTGCTGGTGCAGCTCTGGCAGTTCGGTTCCCTGCCGGTGATTGCGCTGGGGCTGGCCTTCAGCTTCGCGCTGTATGGGCTGCTGCGTAAGAAGATCGGCATCGACGCCCAGACCGGGATGCTGATTGAGACGCTGTGGCTGCTGCCTGCGGCGGTGGTTTACCTGTTCTTTATTGCCGATACGCCGACCAGCCACCTCACCACCAACCCGATGACGCTGAACCTGCTGCTGGTGGCGGCCGGGATTGTCACCACCATCCCGCTGCTGTTTTTCACCGCGGCCGCTACCCGGTTGCGCCTCTCGACGCTGGGCTTCTTCCAGTACCTCGGCCCGACGCTGATGTTTGTGCTGGCAGTGACCTTCTTCGGTGAAACCATCGGCCGCGACAAGCTGGTGACCTTCGCCTTCATCTGGGGAGGCCTGCTGCTGTTCACCCTGGACGCCCTCTACAGCACGCGCAAACCGCGTTAACGCGGCTGCGGCTGACCGGCATGGCGCGAGATAAAGCGCGCCATCGCCGGGCCGGTAGCCAGAATTGTCACCAGCCGCAGGGTCTGCATCGCCATCACAAACGACATATCCACCCGGGTGCCGGCGGCGATGATTGCCACCGTATCCAGCCCGCCAGGGCTGGTGGCGAGATACGCCGTCATCAGATCCACCGGCAGCACCTGCGTCAGCCCCCAGGCCATCACCCCGCACACCAGCATCAGCCCGAAAATCGACGCCAGCATCTGCGGCAGGGTGCGCAGCGCCAGCAGCACAATGTCGCGCGTGAAGCGCAGCCCCACCGTCCAGCCAATCAGCGCATAGGCGATTGCCAGCAACCATTCCGGGATTTGCAGCGTCATCCAGCCGCCGGAGTGCACCACCGCGCCGAGGATTGCCGGCACCAGCAGCGCCCCGGAGGGAATGCGCAGCCGCGGCGCGAGCAGGATACCCACCAGGGCGACCGCCAGCGTGCCGGGGAAGCGCCAGTCCAGCGCCGGGAACCACACCTGCGCCACCGCCTGGCTGCCCGCCTCATCCCCCAGCCCGATGCGCGCCACCAGCGCAGCGGCAGTGGCGACGAACAGTACCCGCAGATACTGCATAAAGGCCACCAGCCGCACATCCGCGCCGAAGTCACCGGCCATCGCCACCATCGCGGACGCCCCGCCGGGTGACGACCCCCAGGCACCGGTCGGCCCCGGCAGCGCGCTGAAGCGCACCAGCAGCCAGCCGGAAAGGCCGCTCGCCAGCAGGGTGCCGAGCAGCACCGCCACCACCATCGGCCAGTCATTCAGCAGCGGCGTGAGGATGCCGGGTGAGAGGCTCTGGGCGATCATACAGCCCAGAATCCCCTGCGAGAGAATAAAGCCGCGCGGCGGCACGCGGATGGTTGCCCCCAGCAGCCCCATGACCACGCCGACGATCATCGGGCCGAGCAGCAGCGCCGCCGGCAGGTGAACCGACTGTAAGCCGAAGCCCAGTACCAGTGACAACGACAACAGCAGTGCCCACTGGCCGCCGGGTGACATCCTTTTAATCTGCATGGTGCCCATATCTACATTTCGTTAACAATTAAGAGACCAGTGTACGCTGAAGCGGGGGGAAAAGGCGATGAAGTGTGCGGGAAATCACAGAAAGGAACGTTGCTCCCCGAGGGCCGGGGAGCGACACGCCATTACAGCCAGTTTTTGCGTTTGAAATAGAGGTAGGGTGCCAGCCCGGCCAGGATCATCAGGCCGATCGCCGCCGGGTAACCGAATGACCACTTCAGCTCCGGCATAAATTCGAAGTTCATCCCGTAGCTGGAGGCCACCAGCGTCGGCGGCAGGAACACCACCGAGACCACCGAGAAGATCTTGATGATGCGGTTCTGCTCGATGTTGATAAAGCCCATCGCCGCCTGCATCAGGAAGTTCACCTTCTGGAACAGCGACTCGTTGTGCGGCAGCAGGGATTCGATGTCGCGCAGCACTTCACGCGCCTGCTCCAGCTGGCCGTTCGGCAGCCGCGCCTTACGCACCAGGAAGTTGAGGGCGCGCTGGGTGTCCATCAGGCAGAGGCGCACTTTCCAGCCGACGTCCTCCAGCTCCGCCAGCGTCGAGAGCGCGGCGTCATATTCGTCGCCCTGGTGCCCTTCCATGATCACGCGGCTCAGTTTTTCCAGATCGCTGTAGATGTTCTCAATCTCATCCGCCAGCTGTTCGATTTTGGTCTCAAACAGATCCAGCAGCAGCTCGTAGGCGTTGCCGTCAATCAGCATCTGGTTGCGGGCGCGCATGCGGTAGAGGCGGAACGCCGGCAGCTCCCGCTCACGCAGGGTGTAGAGGCGGCCGTCGCGGATGGTAAAGGCCACGGTGGAGTTGCCGCCGTGGTCTTCCGCATCTTCGTAATAGAAGAAGGAGTGAATGTGCAGGCCGTCTTCATCTTCAAAGAAGCGCGCCGAGGCTTCGATGTCGTCCAGTTCCGGGCGGGTCGCCAGGCTCTGGCCCAGTTCCGCCTGAACTTTTTCACGCTCATCCACGTCGGGTTCGATCAGGTCAACCCACAGCGAGGTGGTGAGGTCGTCCGCGTCATCCAGCTCTAAGCGGGATAAGCGGCTGTTATCTAATTTGAATGCGCTCAGCATAGGCGATGGCTCCCTTGTGACGACAAAAAGAGGCAACGCAATGGATCACCGGCACCGAAAGGGTGTGTCACACGGATGTGTTTCAGACCGCGATAGGCTCTGACTCAGGGGCGACGCAATAGGAGGGTCGCTGACAACCACGAAGGCTATCAGCAAGGAGGATAGCCTTAGAAGTTGTACCTTATGAACAGGTTATTGAGCCAGTATCTACTGGGTGTGTCCAAGGCGAAGATCCTCATTAAGAATAGTGCGCGCATGTTACGCTGAGACGAAAAAGACTGTCAACCGCCGCCCGACAGTTAATGTGCAACAAAGGATCACGGCATTGGGAAGGGGAAAGTGCAGGCCGGAAGCCGCGCCGCGGCGGGCTTCCGGCGAAGCGGGTCAGACCGTTTCGAGCCGGGCGTAGGCGGCCACCAGCCACTTGATGCCTTCGCCGTTAAACGCGATCTGCAACCGGCTGTGGTCGCCGCTGCCTTCGAGATTGATAATGGTGCCTTCACCAAATTTCGGGTGGCGCACACGCTGGCCGAGGCTGTAGCCGCTGTCATTGGCCACCACCGGCGCGCCCATGCGGCGGGTGTTGACCGGGCGCGACACGCTGGCGCGCAGCCGCACCTCTTCAATACAGTTCTCCGGCAACTCCGCGATAAAGCGCGACGGCCGGTGGAACACCTCTTTGCCGTAGAGGCGGCGCGTCTCCGCGTAGGTCAGGGTGAGTTTCTGCATCGCGCGCGTCACACCCACGTAGGCCAGCCGCCGCTCCTCCTCCAGACGCCCGCCTTCGTCCAGCGCCATCTGGCTCGGGAACATGCCCTCTTCCATGCCGACGATAAACACCTGTTTAAACTCCAGCCCTTTCGCCGAGTGCAGCGTCATCAGCTGGGCGGCATCCTGATAGGCGTCCGCCTGGCCTTCGCCCGCCTCCAGCGCAGCATGGGAGAGGAACGCCTGCAACGGCATCAGGTCTTCATCTTCATCCTGATAGCTGTACTGGCGGGTGGCGTTGACCAACTCCTCCAGGTTTTCGATGCGCGCCTGCCCCTTTTCGCCCTTCTCCTGCTCGTACATCATCCAGAGGCCGGAATCTTTGATGACCCGGTCAGTCTGCACATGCAGCGGCATTTCGCTGGTGTCATGGGCCAGCGCGTCCACCAGCTCGGTGAAGCGTTGCAGCGCCGAGGCCGCCCGCCCGGCCAGCGCCTTCTCCTGCAACAGGGCGCGGGTCGACTGCCAGAGCGTCAGCTGGCGTTCACGCGCCGTCTGGCGCACCACGTCGATGGTGCGGTCACCGATGCCGCGGGTCGGCGTGTTGACCACGCGTTCAAAGGCGGCATCGTCGTTGCGGTTGGCGATCAGGCGCAGGTAGGCCAGCGAATCCTTGATCTCCTGGCGTTCGAAGAAGCGCATCCCGCCATAGATGCGGTACGGCATCGACGCCTGTAACAGCGCCTCTTCCAGCACGCGCGACTGGGCGTTGCTGCGGTAGAGAATGGCGCAGTCATTCAGCGCGTTGCCGGTCTCCTGCCAGGTTTTAATCCGGTTCACCACAAAGCGCGCTTCGTCCAGCTCGTTAAAGGCGCAGTAGATGGAGATACGCTCGCCCTCGGCGTCTTCCGTCCAGAGGTTTTTGCCCATCCGGCCGTTGTTGTTGGCGATCAGGGTGTTGGCTGCGGTCAGGATATTGCTGGTGGAGCGATAGTTCTGCTCCAGGCGGATGGTCTCCGCTTTCGGGAAATCGTTCAGGAAGCGCTGGATGTTCTCTACCTGTGCGCCGCGCCAGCCATAGATCGACTGGTCATCGTCGCCGACGATCATCACATTGGCCTGATCCCCGGCCAGCAGACGGATCCAGGCGTACTGGATGCTGTTGGTGTCCTGGAACTCATCCACCAGAATATTGGTGAAGCGCTCGCGGTAGTGGTTGAGGATGTGCGGTTTGTTCAGCCACAACTCGTGGGCGCGCAGCAGCAGCTCGGCGAAGTCCACCAGCCCGGCGCGGTCACACGCCTCCTGATACGCCTGATAGACGCGCAGCCAGGTCTGCTCCACCGGGTTGCCGTAGCTCTCGATGTGTTGCGGGCGCAGGCCGTCATCTTTTTTGCCGTTGATGTACCACATCGCCTGGCGCGCCGGCCACTGCTTCTCATCCAGGTTCATCGCCTTGATCAGGCGCTTGAGCAGGCGGAGCTGGTCTTCGCTGTCGAGGATCTGGAAATCCTGCGGCAGCCGCGCATCCAGGTGGTGGGCGCGCAGCAGGCGGTGCGCCAGCCCGTGGAAGGTGCCGATCCACATCCCGCCCTGGCTGGTGCCGATCAGGTGCTCGATGCGGTGGCGCATTTCGGCCGCCGCTTTGTTGGTAAAGGTCACCGCCATGATCGAATAGGGCGAGCAGTTCTCTACCGAGAGCAGCCAGGCGATGCGGTGCACCAGTACCCGCGTTTTGCCGCTGCCCGCGCCGGCCAACACCAACAGGTTGCTGCGTGGCGCCGCCACGGCTTCGCGTTGTTTATCATTCAGGCTGTCGAGCAGGTCAGAAACGTCCATAGGCACCGTCTGTCTGGGTAAGAAGAAAATGCCGGGCAACACGTTGCCGGGCATTTCACTGGGGATATATACAGAATTGCAGAGGATTATAACAATGCTGTCAGCGAAGCCAACCGCGAAATCTCAATATGGGGCAATAAGCGCGCGTCGCGGATTTTCATCAGATTGCCTTCGCGCAGGTTAATCCAGCAGGATTGCATCCCGCAGCGCACCGATCCCGCCACGTCCGTGGTGAGGTCATCACCGACATGCAGGATCTCATGCAGCGGCAGGGCGAGCTGGCGCGCCGCCAGGTGGTACATGTCCTCATAGGGCTTGGCGCGGCCATGCGGCCCTGAACGCAGCACGAACTGGAAATAGTCATTCAGCCCGAAAGCGGCCGGGTCAGCGTTGCCGTTGGTCACCGCCACCAGCGGCCAGCGGGCGGCCAGCGCCGCCAGGGTGTCGTGCGTCTCCTGCGGCACCTCAATTTTGCTGCGCCATTCGGCAAAGTGCGCCATCGCCTCGTCTGCGCCCTGTGAGGCCTGGGCCTCGCTCAGCCCCAGCCGGGTCAACCCGAGGTGCACCGCACGCCAGCGCCACTGGGTGACGTCGTGGTAAATCTCCGGCTCCTGCCGGCGCAATTCGGCGCGCAACTGCTGGAAGTGGCCGGACTCCACCTCCGCCAGCAGCGGATGGTAACCGCGCAGGAAGTTCATCGACTCCAGCTCGGTACGGCGGATCACCGGCGCGTTGTCATACAGCGTGTCATCCAGATCGAAAGTAAGGGCCGAGATGGTCTGTAACGGGCGGTAGACAATCATCAGGATTTTCCTCGTTTGGCTCGCGGGTGCGCGGCATCATACACCGATGCCAGATGCTGGAAGTCGAGGTGGGTATAGATCTGGGTGGTGGAGAGGTTGGCGTGGCCCAGCAGCTCCTGCACCGCCCGCAGATCGCCGCTCGACTCCAGCATATGCGTGGCGAAAGAGTGGCGCAGTTTATGCGGGTGGATATGGCTGTTCACCCCTTGCTTGATGCCCCACTCGGCAAAGCGTTTCTGCACGTTGCGCGCCGAGATACGTTTCCCCTGTTTTGACAGGAACAGCGCATCATCCGAGGGGCCGAACTGGTCGCGCAGCGCCAGCCACTTCTCCAGCCACTGCAAGGCGGTGCTGCCGATTGGCACTTTGCGCTCTTTGCTGCCTTTGCCCAGCACCCACACCTCGCCGCCTGCGCGGTCAACATGGCGGCAGTCGATGCCCACGGTTTCCGCCAGACGCAGCCCGGCCCCGTACATGATCTCCAGCATCGCCCGGTCGCGCACCGCCAGCGGGTCGTTGACGTCGATGGAGAGCAGCTTGTCTACCTCATCGACATCCATGTTTTTCGGCAGGTGGCGCGGCGCGCGCGGCGTGGAGATGCCCTTGGCCGGGTTGGCCGGCAACGCGCCCTGGCTGACCATCCAGTCCAGGAAGCTGCGCAACGCGGACATCCTTAACGCCAGGCCGGCCGCTTTCAGGCCGCTGCGTTTGCTGTTGGCGGCGAGTGATCGCACCCGCGCCGGGTCAAGCTGCGGCCACGCCTGCACCCCGGCTTTAGCGGCCATCGCCGCCAGCAGGGTGAGTTCACGCTGGTAATTTTTAATGGTCAGCGGGCTGAGCTGCCGTTCGTTTTTCAAAAAACGCAGAAAGTGTTCTACCGGCTCACTGAGCGCCGGGAACAGGGCGTCACCCGCTGAACCGGTCATGCGCGTTCCACCCAGCGCGCCAGCAGGCCGGGCAACATGCGCGCCAGCTGGTCGAGCATCACGGTGCCCATGCCGTTGTGGTAGTGGTGCGGGTCACGGCTGCTGAAGATCAGCATCCCCAGCTCGCCCTGCCTGCCCATCAGCGAAAGCGCCACCGAACCGACCTGCTTCGCCTGCGGCAACAGCAGCAGCAGCTCCGGGCCGGTGAGGCTGCCGAGGAAGTGGTTATCCTCGCCCATGCGGGGAATGCGGAACGACTCGAACGTCATGCGCGGCAGGCCAAGGTGGGTAAAGTGCGACGGCGCGCCGAGCTTCCAGCTTTCGGTGAAAAGGCGCACATGCGCCCCGGCCAGCCCGAGGCTGCGCGCCCAGCGGTGCAGGCGGTCGAGCATATCCTGCAAGCTCTCCGCCCCGGCCAGATCGGCCTGGAGCTGGATCAGGCGGTTGAACAGGCTTTCGTTCACCGTGGCCTGCTCCATCAGCAGCGTGATCTCCTCTTCCAGCCGCCCGATCTGGTTACGCTGGCGCGCAAGCTGCCACTCCACCAGCGACACCGAGCCGCGCACCGGATGCGGGACGCGCATTTGCTCCACGCGGCGCGCATTGCGGATAAAGAAATCAGGATGTTCCAGCAGATAGTGCAGTACCCGCTCGTCGTTAAGGTCCGCGACGGCGGCCGCCTGATCGTCAACATTACTCATAAATGAATGAATCCATCATAAACATGGGTGGCCGGCCCGGTCATGAACAGCGGGTGGCCCGGCCCTTTCCAGCGGATGTTGAGGTTGCCGCCCGGCAGCTCCACCAGCACGCTCTCGGTGAGCAGCTCCTGCAGAATGCCGACCGCCGCCGCCGCGCAGGCACCGCTGCCGCAGGCCTGGGTTTCCCCGGCTCCGCGCTCAAACACGCGCAGCTTGATGTGATCACGGCTCACCACCTGCATAAACCCGACGTTCACACGCTCCGGGAAGCGGTCGTGGCTTTCCAGCACCGGCCCCAGCGTTTCCACGTCGGCGGTGAGCACATCCTCGACCTGCAGCACGCAGTGCGGGTTACCCATCGACACCACACCGCACAGGATCGTCCTCTCCGCGGCGCGCAGGATGTAGGTTTTTTCCGCTTTGGCGGCGCGGAACGGCACCCCTTGCGGCTCGAAATTCGGTTCACCCATGTTTACGCAGACATCATCATTTTCCGTCACGCTCAGCACCATGCGGCCGGTCTGGGTACTGACGCGGATGTCGCGTTTGTTGGTCAGCCCTTTGAGGCGGACAAAGCGGGCAAAACAGCGTGCGCCGTTGCCGCACTGGGCCACTTCACTGCCGTCCGCATTGAAGATACGGTAATGAAAATCCAGTTCCGGGTCGTAGGGCGGTTCGACGATCAACAGCTGGTCAAAACCGACGCCGGTATGGCGGTCGGCCAGCCGCCGGATCAGCTCGGGTGAGAAATAGACGTTCTGTGTTACGGCATCGACAACCATGAAGTCGTTGCCCAGCCCATGCATTTTGGAGAACTGCATATCATACTCCGCTTACTGCCGGCGAATTCCGGACGCCGGGTGCCCGGGCAGGCCGCGCCTGCCGTGGTTCACCCTGTTACATACCGGCAGACGATGAGGTGCTCTGCGTACCGGACGAGGATTGTTGGTTTTTCTGCACGTCACCGGAGTCAGACGGTGCGGTAGAGACCTTCGGCTTGTCCGCCGGGGGGAAGTAGAGCGGGCCTTTCAGGCCACAGCCGGAAAGACTCAGCAATGCCACCGCCGCCAGCGCCCAGCGTAATTCTTTTTTCATTCGATTGATGCCTGTGTTTCGTGCGTCCAAGCTCTCTATAATCGCAGGTGGATCATGAAAAGCAATAGGAATTGCATCCGGCCCGCGGCATTGCCGTTACCGGCGCGCCATAAAAAAGGGCCCGGCAAGCCGGACCCTTTTTTCCACCCGCGGCAGCCCTTAATGCAACTGGTAAAACTGCTTCAGCGACTGCGGCAACGCGTCGTTGTTTACCGCCAGGTTCAGCGCCGACAGCGCCTTGCTGCGGAACGGGATCACCTGTTTGCGGCCGTCCAGTACCACGATCTGGTAGAACTGCGGCAGGTTGAAGTTGATAAAGCTGGAGCCGTAGGTGAAGCGGTCATGGGAGGAGGAGTAGAAGCGGCTCACATCTTTGACCAGCTCCTCTTTGCTGCCTTCACAATGGTGGAACACCTCTACCCGGTTCGACTCATCCAGAATATAGATGTTGAAGCCGCGGTCGTCCGGCGAGTCCTCGAAGAAGAACTGGATAATCCCCTCGCTGGCGTAGCCGTCCACCACCGCCGGCAGATGCACCTGATCTGACTCCATCTTCACCGACAGGCCGTGCAGCTTGTTGTTGGAGATGGCACCGTAAAACTCCACGGCATTTTCCAGCTTCTGCACCGACACGCTCAGGCGCTCAAAGAACAGCCCCCAGGTCTGGCCGGAGACGCGCACCGCCTTGAAGCGGCCCGGGTCCTGCCGGGTGCTGGAGAGGCGCAGCTCAATGCACTCGGAAACCAGCTGTTGCAGGCGGGTGCGGATCAGCCCGCGCAGATGCTGGCTGTAGCAGAAGACCTCGACCGACTCCGGCGGCGCGGCATCCTGGTGCATTTTGCCGAGGATGGTTTTCAGCGCTTCCAGCACCGCCTGTTCGCCGCTGAAATGCAGCGTGCGCACCTCATTCCAGGAGTTGCGGTAGAGCAGGTCGATGCTGCCCACCAGGCACTGCTGCTGCTGGCCGAAGCTGAACACGTCGAGCTTGCGGAAGTCAAAATGCACCACCTGGTTGCGGAACGCTGCGGTCGGGTCATGCTCCAGATTGACGATAATCGCCAGATGGCGGATTTCACACGGGCTGTAGAGCGCTTTCGGCGTCGGGGCCGGCAGGCGCAGCGGGAAGTGGTGCGACACATCCGCCACCAGCTCCTGCAGTTTGGCCATATCACACAGACTGCCGCCTTTGATATGCAGCCGGGTGCGCGGCGTCAGCAGGCCGTTGAAGTAGGCCCAGGCCACCAGCTTGTTCAGGTAGCGGTTATACTCCAGCGGCTGATGGCTGATGATGGAGTCCATCGACGGCGCCTGGTTATAGAGGTACCAGCCGGTACGGTTGGCCCGGCCCACCGGCACATGGATAAAGGTCAGATCGTTTTCTGACAGGTCCGGCGAAATCTGCGGGTTGACCAGCGTCACTTTCCCCGGCAGCGCCTCAAAAGCGGCGTAGAGTTTGCGGGTCAGCACGCCGATGTCCTGCGGGCTGGCGCTGACGCTTAGATTGTTGCGGCGGGCGAAACGGATCAGGTTGCGGTAACTCTGCATCATCGCATCCAGCAGTTCGTTATGCGCCTCGCGCACCCGGCCGATTTTCCAGTTGTTGCGGTTGTCCAGAATCGCCAGCTTCTCGCTGCTCCAGCCCCACTCCTGCACCAGCTGCACCAGGATTTCACGCCGCCAGCCCACACACTCGCGCCCCTGTGACAGCTTTTCGCACACTTTCAGGTAGAAGCAGCGGCGCACCAGGTCGAGGCGGGTCTCATCCTCAATCGCCGTCAGGTAACGGGTCACGCGGTCGAGCATCATACAGTAGGCGTCCAGCCCGAAGGAGACGATCTCCCCGCCGTGCAGGCGGCGTTTGATGTCCATCGCCAGCAGCTGGGTCTCCGGGTACTCCCAGGAGTAGGCCTCCAGCAGCAGGGTTTTCAGCACCGCTTTGTAAGGCGAGTCGATACTTTTATAGAGCTGCCACAGGCTGGCACCAAAGTACTCCTCCGCCGACAGCGTGCTCAGGCCGCCGAGATCCAGCCACTCATTGGGCGTCAGCGCGCCCTGCGCATAGAGCGACATGACGTAGTCATCATAGTTGCCCTCTTCCTCGCACGGCACCATGTTCCACAGGATGCGCTTGCCGGCCAGCCGTACCGCACTGCGGTAGAACTCATCCAGCAGCAGAATATGTTGGGTGGAGCCGCAATCTTCGCCGCCCAGGTTGCCGCTCTCGTTGTGGCGGAAGCGGTTCTCATCAATTAAGAAGAAGCTGACTTCAACGCCCAGATCGGCGGCCCAGGCTTCCAGCAGGCTGCATTTCTGTTGCAGGCGCTGGCGCTCTTCCGGGTCAAGCCAGGACTGGTGGCAGACCCAGATGTCGAGGTCTGAGCTGTCGCTCTGGCCGATCGAGGAGGTGCTGCCCATGGTATAGAGGGCGGTAACCGGCAATTCGCCGTGGGGGGTCTTATCCAGGGGTTTGCCGATTTTTTCTTCTATATCAGCAAGATAACGAGATTGCTTTTCATCAGGCGTGAACAGGCAGATGCCGCACGGAACGCTGCCTTCAAGGTAGCCGGGCATCAGAGGATGGTGGTAATGCAATAAGATCGGCAGCAGACTGTAGACCTGTTGGAAAACCGGCCCGGTGGCCGCCAGGGCGCGATCGACACGCAGTTGGTTGATCGCATCCAGTCTCTGCTTGAGTGTCTCAATGTAGAGGTACAAGACGTTTCGCCTGATTTATCCCAGTGTCTTTGAAAATCCCCGTTTTCCACACCTGTCTCTGTTTTAGACGAATAATTGACAGGCAATTGCTGGAAACGTGATCAATTTAACACCTTGCTGATTGACCGTAAAGAAAGTATAGCACCAGACTTATTCTGGTCCCTTTGTATACTCTTCTCCACCCGCCATGTCATGTAAAACCTGTTGGGCGCGCCGTTCTGACCGACCTCTTCCCGGCAAGCCGGGGCTTCTTCCGCTGACAGCTTTCCCCGGTAGATGGTAGGATGTGGGCGAAATCGTAAAACGGTAACAAGCATGTTAGACAAAATTATCCGGATTGCCACCCGTCAAAGTCCGCTGGCCCTGTGGCAGGCCCACTACGTGCAACACCGCCTGGAGGCAGCCCACCCCGGCCTGCGCGTCGAGCTGGTGCCGATGGTGACACGCGGCGACATTATTCTTGATACGCCGCTGGCCAAAGTCGGCGGCAAAGGGCTGTTCGTCAAAGAGCTGGAGCTGGCGCTGTTGGAGAACCGGGCGGACATCGCCGTGCATTCGATGAAAGATGTGCCGGTCGATTTCCCCGAAGGGCTGGGGCTGGTGACCATCTGCGAGCGTGATGACCCGCGTGACGCCTTTGTCTCCCCGAATTTTGAAAGCCTGGCGCACCTGCCGCCGGGCAGCGTGGTCGGCACCTCGAGCCTGCGCCGCCAGTGCCAGCTGCGTGAAATGCGCCCGGATCTGGTGATCCGTGACCTGCGCGGCAACGTCGGCACCCGGCTCAGCAAGCTCGACAAGGGCGAGTATGACGCCATCATCCTGGCCGTGGCCGGGCTGAAGCGCCTGGGGCTGGAGTCCCGCATCCGCAATGCCATCTCACCGGAAGAGTGTTTGCCGGCAGTGGGCCAGGGGGCGGTGGGCATTGAGTGCCGCCTGGATGACAGCGTCACCCGCGCCCTGCTGGCACCGCTGAACCACACGGAAACGGACATCCGCGTGCGGGCTGAACGCGCAATGAACACCCGCCTTGAAGGCGGCTGCCAGGTGCCGATCGGCAGTTACGCGGTGCTGGAGGGCGATCGCCTCTGGCTGCGGGCGCTGGTCGGCGCACCGGACGGCAGTGAAATTGTACGCGGTGAGCGCTACGGCAGCGCGGCAGAGGCTGAGCAGATGGGCATCGACCTCGCCGAGGAGCTGCTCTCCCGCGGCGCGCGCGAGATCCTCGCCGAGGTCTACCAGGGGAACCCGCCTGCATGACCATTCTGGTGACCCGCCCTTCCCCGTCAGGCGAACAGTTGGTCAGCCGGTTACGCCAGCTTGGCCTGGCCGCGTATCACGCGCCGCTGATTGCGTTCACCCCGGGGCGGGACGTGGCCACCCTGCCGGATCGCCTTGCCGCTCTGGCACCGGGCGATCTGGTGTTTGTTTTGTCGCAGCATGTGGTGGATTACGCCCACCGCGCCCTGACCCTCCGCAAGGCGGCCTGGCCCGCGCACCTTCACTATTATGCCATCGGCCGGACCACCGGCCTGAAACTCCATACCCTGACCAGCCTGCCGGTAACCTACCCACCGGGCAGCGAAACCAGCGAAACCCTGCTCTGCCTGCCTGACCTGCAACAGGTCACCGGCAAACAGGCGCTGATCCTGCGCGGCAACGGCGGCCGGGAGCTGCTGGCTGAGACCCTGGCGGAACGCGGGGCCGACGTCAGCTATTGCGAATGCTACCAGCGCAGCCCCATCCACTATGACGGCAGTGAGCAGAGCGCCCACTGGCAACGGATGGGCGTCAGCAGGCTGGTGGTCACCAGCGGTGAAATGTTACAACAGCTCTATACTTTAGTTCCTGATTACTATCGGACTTCATGGTTGCTGCGCTGCAACCTGATAGTGGTAAGTGAACGCCTGGCAACACTGGCGCGCCGGCTTGGCTGGCAGGATGTCCGTGTTGCTGACAATGCCGATAATGACGCGCTGATCCGCGCGCTACAATAACCTGACTATGGGATGTGCCAACATGACGGAACAAAAAACCCCATCCGCGCCGGTAGATGAGATCACGCCAGCGGTGGAGACACCCCTCCAGCCAGATGCTGAACCCCGCAAGGCGCACCGCACTGGGCTGGTGCTGGGTGCCGTGGCCATTGCGCTGGCCCTCGCCCTGAGCGCCGGCCTTTACTACCACGGGCAGCAGCAGGCCAGGGCGCAGTTGGCAGAGAACCAGGCCCTGCGCACGCAGTTAACCGCATTGCAGCAGAGCCAGCAGCAGGATAAACAGCAGCAGAGCACACTGCTGCAACAGCAGGCCGGTGCGCTGCAAAATGCCGGTCAGCAACAGGCGGCGCTGGCGCGCCAGCTGAATGAGTTGCAGGAGAAGGTCGCGACCATTTCCGGCAGTGATGCCAAAACCTGGCTGCTGGCGCAGGCTGATTTTCTGGTCAAACTCGCCGGGCGCAAGCTCTGGAGCGATCAGGACGTCACCACCGCGGCAGCCCTGCTGAAAAGCGCTGACGCCAGCCTGGCGGACATGAATGACCCGAGCCTGCTGGAGGCGCGCCGCGCAATTACCGAAGACGTCAGCGCGCTGTCGGTGGTGTCGCAGGTCGATTTCGACGGCATCATTCTGAAAGTGAACCAGCTCTCCAATCAGGTCGATAACCTGCGCCTGGCCGATGACAACACCGATGATTCGCCGATGGACGAAGACAGCAGCGAGCTGTCTGCGTCGCTGGCCGAGTGGCGGCAGAACCTGACCAAAAGCTGGCACAACTTTATGGATGACTTCATCACCATCCGCCGCCGTGACACCAGCGCCGAGCCGCTGCTGGCCCCAAATCAGGATGTTTACCTGCGTGAAAACATCCGCTCGCGTCTGTTAGTGGCCGCCCAGGCGGTGCCGCGCCATCAGAACGAAGTGTACAAACAGTCGCTGGAGACGGTCTCCGGCTGGGTGCGCTCTTACTTTGATGCCAATGACCCGGCCACCAAGGCCTTCCTGGACGATCTGGATAACCTGAGCCAGCAATCTATTTCGATGGATGTGCCTGCGGAACTGAAGAGCCAGCCGATGCTGGAAAAACTGATGCAGACGCGCGTCCGTAACCTGCTGGCGCAAGCGCCGGCTTCCGCCAATCAGGAGGGCTAAAACATGATTCGTGTTTTGGTGCTGTTCCTTATCCTGATTGCCGGCATCGTCGTCGGGCCGCTGCTGGCGGGCCACCAGGGCTACGTGCTGATCCAGACCGACAACTACAACATTGAGACCAGCGTAACCGGGCTGGTGATCATG